>NZ_CAHJWJ010000003.1 GCF_903642285.1 Sphingomonas bacterium | reverse complement strand
CACGCGCGCGCCGAGCGCCGCCTCCTGGGCCTGCGTGCGATCCGCCGCGCCGCGCTCCCCGGATGCGGCCTGTTCCAGCGTTGCCGCGCGCGCCTGGGCCTCGGCCGCCTGCCGCTTGGCGAGGATCAGGCGCCGGCGATCGTCCGCGACCGTCTGCTGCGCGCTACCGCCGGTGGTCAGCAGCCCCGCCGCCGTCAGGATGAGGATCCGCCCGCGCATCCGCTACCCCTCGCGGTGATAGGGATGATTGGCAAGGATGCTGGTCGCGCGGAACAGTTGCTCCGCCAGCATCGCGCGGGCGAGCAGATGCGGCCAGGTCGCTCGGCCGAACGACAGCAACAGGTCCGCCTCCGCGCGGTCGGCGTCGTCGAACCCGTCCGCCGCGCCGATCTCGAACCGCGCCTCGCGCGCGCCATCGTCGCGCCACCGGCCGAGCCGCTCGGCGAAGGCGACCGAGCCGAGCATCTCGCCCTTCTCGTCGAGCAGCACGCGCTTCGTGCCGAGTGCGAGCGGCGGCGATCTACCGCCCTGTTCGGGTAATTCGGTCAACTTCGTCGGCCATGCGATCCGCTTCATATAGCGATCGACCAGATCCGCCTCGGGGGATCGCCCGATCCGGCCCCGCGCGACGATGTGCAGCTGGATCAGGCCTGGCCCATCTGCGGCGTGGCGGGCGCGTCGCCGAACGACCACATCCGTTCCAGATTGTAGAAGCTGCGCACCTCGGGCCGGAACAGGTGGATGATGACGTCGCCCGCATCGATCAGCACCCAATCGGCGGTCGGCAGGCCTTCGATCCGGCAATGCCGACCGAACTCGCCCTTGATCCGCTCGGCCAGCTTGGCCGCCATCGATGCGACCTGGCGGGTCGAGCGGCCGCTCGCGATGACCATATGGTCCGCGATCGACGACTTGCCCGCCAGCGGGATCGAAATCGGCTCGACCGCCTGATCGTCGTCCAGGCTGGCGAGCACGAGGTCGTGGATCGCCTGGCTTTCGGCGGGATCGGCGGGACGTAGGGTGGACGAGGTCAAGGCAGCTCCTGGGACGGCGGATCGACAAAGGCGCTGATCCAGCCGGGATTGGCCGCACGAATCCGCGTCGCGGAGGTCGGGTCGGGGTGGAAGCGCAACAGCACGATCGCCGGCAATCTCCACGTCGTCCAGGTCTCAGCACTGTTCGCGGGCTGTCGAAACCGCCGCAACCAGGCCATCGCGGGGGCCGCGAGGACTCCGGCGTCATACCCCGGACGCGCGATCACCGCAATCGGGATCGTCCGTGCGATCCGACGCCAGCCGCGCCAGCGGTGGAACTGCGCCAGATTGTCCGCGCCCATCAGCCATATGAACCGCCGCCTGGGGTAGCGACGTTTCAACGCGCGGAGCGTGTCGAGCGTGTAGCGCGTGCCGAGCCGTGCCTCGATATCGGTCGCCCGGATCTGCGCACGCCTCGCCATCGCCCTGGCCGAGGCGAGGCGCGCCGGCAGCGGTGCCATACCTGCGGCAGGCTTCAGCGGATTGCCGGGCGATACCAGCCACCATGCCTCGTCGAGCGCCAACGCATCGATCGCGGCGAGCGTGATCCGGCGATGGCCGCGATGCGCGGGGTTGAAGGAGCCGCCGAGCAGGCCGGTGCGGGTCAGGGATCGGTCCGCCAATTTTCGGCTGCGTGCCGCATCCTCATGACCTCGATGCCATCGTCGACGATCCGGTAGATCAAAAGATAATTGGTATGCCGGATCCGCCATTTACGCGAGTCGCCGCCAAAGAGGGGGCCGGCGCGGGGATGATCGGCCAGAAATCGGCCTGCGGCGATCGCCGCATGGCCGATCCGGTAGGCATAGTCCGGACTGATCCCACGGTGGAAACTATCGGCACCGGCCAGATCGGCCCGTGCCAGAACACTCCAATGGGCAATGCTCATTCGGCAGCAGCGGAGCGGTAACGCGCCTCGAACCAGGCTTCCATCTCTTCCTGACTGATGGTTCCGTCACGCTCGATGGAATCGATACCTTCCTGCACGAAAGCAGCAAGTTCGACATCCATCGCCGTTGCCGTTTCGATGACCGATACTGCATAATCTCCGACGGACAGATGTCGCCACGCTGCGGCAACTTGCAACGATGCAAGCAGCTTCGGATCAAGGACCAGCGACAAGGATGATCTGTTCTTCATTGCGCGAGATTATGCTTCTGTCTGGTCGATATCAACCCCGCACCTGCCCGGTCCCGCGCCCGACCCATTTATACGTCGTCAGTCCCTCCAGCGCGACGGGGCCGCGGGCGTGCAGCCGCCCCGTCGCAATGCCGATCTCCGCGCCCAGCCCGAACTCGCCGCCGTCCGCGAATTGCGTCGAGGCGTTCCACAGCACGATCGCGGAATCGACCGCGGCCAGGAACCGGTCGGCGACGATCGCGTCCGCCGCGACGATCGCGTCGGTATGGTGCGATCCGTGGCGCGCGATATGGGCGATAGCCCCCTCGACACCACCCACCACCGCGACCGAGGCGATCGCGTCGAGATATTCGGTGTCCCAATCCGCATCGTCCGCCAGCGTGACCCCGGATACCCTGGCGCGGACGGTCGCATCGCCCCGAACCGCGCATCCCGCCGCCATCAGGCGCTCGACCAGCGCCACCGTGTCGGGGTAATCGCGGTCGATCAGCAATGTCTCCATCGCGCCGCATACGCCGGTGCGTCGCATCTTCGCGTTCACCACGATCGCCTCCGCCATCGCCGCGTCGGCGGACGCGTCGACATAGACATGGTTGATCCCGTCCAGATGCGCGAGCACCGGCACACGCGCCTCGGCCTGGACGCGCGCGACCAGGCTCTTGCCGCCGCGCGGGATGACGAGGTCGATCGCACCCTCCGCCGCCAGCATCGCTCCGACCGCGGCACGGTCGGTCATCGGCACAAGCTGGACCGCATCCGCGGTGACGCCCGCCTCGATCAGCCCGCGCACGAAGGCCGCGTGGATCGCGCGATTGCTGGCAACCGCCTCGCTACCCCCGCGCAGGATCGCCGCATTGCCCGCCATCACGCACAAGGCCGCCGCATCCGCGGTGACGTTGGGCCGACTTTCGTAGATGATACCGATCACGCCGATCGGCACCCGCACACGTGCCAGATTCAGGCCATTGGGACGGTCGCGCGAGTCGATCACCTGGCCGACCGGATCGGGCAACGCTGCCACCGCCTCGATCCCATCCGCCATCCCCGCCAATCGCTCGGCATCGAGCCGCAGGCGATCAAGCATCGCCGACGACAGCCCCGCCGCCGACGCCGCCGCCATGTCGTCGGCATTGGCCGCGCAGATCGCGCCGGTCCCCGCCCGCATCGCGGACGCCGCGGCGCGCAAGGCCGCCGCCTTTTGCGCGCTCGACAGGCCCGCCAGCATCCGCGACGCGGCACGCGCACGGCGTGCCATCGCGGCGATCAGCACGTCCGGCGGGGCGGAAGGATCGGTCGTCATGCGCCGACGCTATCACGACCTACCCCCTCGCGCCAATCGCACTGCCTTGCTACGCTGCCGCCCATGCACGGCGAACTATCCGCGATCGGCGACGTCATGACCGGGGCGGTTGGCGCGCGTACCATCGAACCCCGGGCCGGCGAGGCCGGGCACGGGCATGGCAACGGGATATGCCTGAACTGCGGAACGCGGCTTACGGGCGGCTATTGCCACGCCTGCGGGCAGTCGGCCGAGGTCCACCGGTCGGTCGGCGCGATCGGGCACGAGATCGCGCACGGCGTATTCCATTTCGAGGGCAAGGTCTGGCGCACGCTGCCGCTGCTCGTCCTCCATCCGGGCGCGCTGACCCGCCGCTATATCGCGGGCGAGCGCGCCCGGTTCGTGTCGCCGCTGGCGCTGTTCCTGTTCACCGTGTTCCTGCTGTTCGCGACGATCAGCTGGATGGGTTGGGACGGTGCCCGCGCGGCCGGCGACGCGACCGCGGCGACGACGCAGGTCGCGAGCGCGCAGGCCGCGGACCGGGCCGGGGTGCAGCTCGCGCGCGAACGCCAGGTCCGCCAGCAACTGGCACTGGCCGGCCAGCCGACCACGCATGCCGACGCCTCGATCGCAGCGCTGCAGGCGACGATCGACGGCATCGGGCTGATGCAGGACAAGGACAATGCGGGCGGACTGCGCGGCATCGCGGGCAAGATCCACACCGGCTGGGCGCGGCTCGACGAGGGGATCGGTCAGGCGGCAGCGAACCCCGCGCTGGCGATCTACAAGCTGCAATCCAGCGCGTATAAATACAGCTGGACGCTGATCCCGCTATCGACGCCGTTCGTCGCTCTGCTGTTCCTGTGGCGGCGGCGGTTCACGCTGTACGACCACGCGATATTCGTGACCTATTCGATCGCGTTCATGATGATGCTGATGATCGTCCTGACGATCGCCGGCGCGATTGGGGTCGACAGCGCGTGGATCGGGCTGGCGGCGACGGTCGTGCCGCCGGTGCACATGTTCGTCCAGCTGCGCGGTGCCTATTCGCTCGGCAAGACATCCGCGGCGTGGCGGACGGTGGTGCTGCTGACGTTCAGCTTCACCGTGCTCCTGGGGTTCGCCGCGCTGCTGTTGATCCACGGGTTGATGGACTGACCGGACGGTCAGCGGCAGGGATAATTCTTCGCCAGCACGCGGGCATAGCCGTCCTTGAGCGGGAGTCGCTTGTCCGCCGGCGACAAGGCGTCGAGGCCGCCCAGCATCTCCATGATCCCGATCGACTGACCATCGGGCACGCACGCGATGGGTTTCTTGCCCGCCGCTCGCCGCGCGTCCGCCTCGGCGCGCAGCTGGTGCGTCGCGGCCGCGGCCTCCGCCTTCAGCGCCGGATAGTCGGGCGATGTCAGCGCCATCAGCGGATTAGCGCGGAGCGGTTCGGCGCGAGACAGGAAGGTCGCGACGCTCATCGCCGCCATCGCCGGGGTCGCGACGGCCAGCACGGCGATGGCGGACAGGGCGACAATCATGGGCGATCTGAACGACATCGGCGGCACTCCATTGGGAATGCCGCCGATTAATCGCGCACGCCTGTCGCGCGGCTGAACCGCGCTTGCGGTTCGTCAGGCCCCCAGCGGGGTGGGCGCGCCGAACGGGCCGCTCGGGCGACGCGTCTTCGGGATCGACGTACCCGCCCGCGGGACGGACCGGGTCGGTCCCTGATCGACACGACCGATATCGTCGCCGGCGATCAGCTTCTTGATCTCGTCGCCCGACAGCGTCTCATATTCGAGCAGCGCACCCGCCAGCAGATGGAGCTGATCGACATGATCGGTCAGCAACTGCTTGGCCCGGTTCAGGCCACCCTCGACGATCGTCTTGATCTCGTCGTCGATCAGTTGCGCGGTCTGGTTCGACATCCGGACCGGCTGCGACGACGAATAGCCGAGGAAGCTCTCGCCCTCGGGTTGCGCATATTCCACGGGTCCGACCTTGTCCGACATGCCCCATTTGGTGACCATGTCGCGCGCGAGACCCGTCGCATACTGGATGTCCGACGACGCGCCCGACGACACCTTGTCGTAGCCGAAGATCACTTCCTCCGCGACGCGCCCGCCCATTGCCACTGCCAGGTTCGCATACATCTTGTCGCGGTGATAGCTGTACGAGTCGCGTTCCGGCAGGCGCATGACCATGCCCAGCGCACGGCCGCGCGGGATAATCGTCGCCTTGTGGATCGGGTCCGACGCCAGTTCGTGGATCGACACGATCGCATGCCCCGCCTCGTGATAGGCGGTCATCCGCTTCTCGTCGTCGGTCATGACCATCGAACGCCGTTCGGCACCCATCATGACCTTGTCCTTGGCCTCTTCGAACTCCGCCATCGCGACCAGGCGCTTGCCCTTGCGCGCCGCGGTCAGCGCCGCTTCGTTGACGAGGTTGGCCAGATCCGCACCCGAGAAACCCGGCGTCCCGCGCGCGATGGTGCGCGAATCGACGTCGGGCGCGAGCGGAACCTTCTTCATATGCACTTCGAGGATCTTCACCCGGCCCTCGATATCCGGACGCGGTACGACCACCTGGCGATCGAACCGGCCCGGCCGCAACAGCGCTGGGTCGAGTACGTCGGGACGGTTGGTCGCGGCGATGATGATGATGCCTTCGTTAGCCTCGAACCCGTCCATCTCGACCAGCAACTGGTTGAGCGTCTGTTCGCGTTCGTCGTTGCCATTGCCCAGGCCTGCGCCGCGGTGACGGCCGACCGCGTCGATTTCGTCGATGAAGACGATGCACGGCGCGCTCTTCTTCGCCTGCTCGAACATGTCGCGCACACGGCTCGCGCCGACGCCGACGAACATCTCGACGAAATCCGAACCCGATATGGTGAAGAACGGCACACCCGCCTCACCGGCGATCGCGCGGGCGAGCAGCGTCTTGCCGGTACCAGGCGAGCCGACCAGCAACGCGCCCTTGGGGATCTTGCCGCCCAGCCGTGCGAACTTGGTCGGGTCCTTCAGGAACTCGACGATCTCCTCGAGTTCCTCGCGCGCTTCGTCAATGCCGGCGACGTCTTCGAAGGTCACGCGACCCTCCTTTTGCGTCAACATCTTCGCGCGGCTCTTGCCGAAGCCCATCGCGCCCGACCCGGAACCCTTCTGCATCTGGCGAAGTACGAAGAAGCCGACGCCGAACATCAGCAGGATCGGCAGCGACTGGTACAGCAGCACCATCCAGATCGATGTGCCTTCGTCGGCCTTGATGCTGAACGTGACGTTCTTCTTGCGAAGTGTCGGCACCAGCGCGCCGTCGCCCTGCGGCATCGCCTGCGTCTTGAACTTCTCGCCCGACGTCAGCGTACCGCTGATGACGTCGCGACTGATCGCCACGTCCTTCACGGTGCCTTCGTCGACCTTGTCGAGAAACGCCGAATAGGCGATCGCATTGCCGCTACCCGCCGGGGTATGCCCGCCGTCGAACAGCGTCACGAACATCGCAAGCGCGAGCAGCACGCCGACCCAGATCAGCAGGCTTTTCATCCAGGGATTGCCGCCATTGCCGTCACCCGGCTGCTTGTCGTTCTCGTTCATGCGCGCATGTACCTTTCGGCCTTCAAGATAAGCGCGCAGCGGTTAATGGCAATGGAACAAAGGGTACCGCAACCGCCAAATCAGCCCGTTCGCCGCGCGGGGGCGGGACGGAACCGCCAATTCGGTCCACGCGCGCTCGCCAGGACACCGCCCCGTGTCGTCTGACGACCCTCGCTTAGCATCGCCAGCACCGATTCGACGTCCGCCGACTCGGGCCATTCGGGCGCGTCGATCCCGGCCGCGATCCGCACCGCGGCGACGGCGCGCCGGACGAGACGGCGACGCCATTCGCGCGGCAGGTCGTCGACGGCAAGCGTCACCTCGGTATCGCCCGGCGTCGCCCGTTCCCGCCACAGCCAGTCGGTCATCGTCCGAACGTCGCTGTCCGCCTCGGCCAATGCGCCTGCGGTGTGGGCGAGGCGCAGCGGGTCGAGCCATTCGTTCTCCTCGAGCAACCGGCGATAGCGCGTCCGGTCGTGGCGCGGATCGGCGTTCGCGGGATCGTCGACGAAGCGCAGCCCGGCGCGGCGAACGACGCCGCGCAATTCGGCGCGCCGCCAGTCGAGGAGCGGTCGGATGACCGGCACGCCCTCGATCACCACGCGCGACCGGATGCCCGCCATCCCCGAAAGCCCCGCCCCGCGGCCGGCGCGCATCAACAACGTCTCCGCCTGATCGTCGACATGATGCGCGGTGGCGATGGCGGCAGCGCCGACCGACCGCGCGTGATCGGCCAGCAGCGCGTAACGGGCCTGGCGCGCGCGCGCCTGCAGGCTGGCACCCTCGATCGATCCGGCGGGCCGAAGCGTCGCATGCGCAAGGCCGTGATCGGCGCAGATGGCCGCGACCATCGCCGCCTCCGCCGCGGCATCCGCACGGAGTCCGTGATCGACGGTCGCGACCGTGACGCCGGCGCGCATACCGATAGCAAGGGCCAGCATCGCCATGCTGTCCGGCCCCCCTGACACCGCGAGCAGGACGGGGCCTTCGCCGCTCAACCGCGCCAGATCGGCGGCAAAGCGGACGATTGCGGGCGCGTCCGGCGCTATTGGCACTTGGCGGCGGCGCGTCCCTTCGCGACGTCCGCCTTCATGCCGGCCGATATCTTGCCGCCATAGACATCGGTCAGCTCGGAATAGACCTTGCACGCATCGGCGGGCTTATCGAGCTTCATGAGCGACTGGCCAAGATAGAGCAGGCTTTCCGGTGCCCGCTCGCCATCGGGCATCTTCTTGTAATTGTCGTAGAACGCCATCGACGCGAGGCTCGGCTTGCCCTCGTCGAGATAGGACCGGCCGAGCAGGTTCTGCGCATAGCTCGCGCGGCGGCTCTTGGGATAATCCGCCACGACCTTTTTCAGCTGGATCTCGGCTTCCGGATACAGCTTCGCCTGCCAGAGACGATAGCCGTAGAGATAGGCGTCCTCGGTCGCATCGCCGGTCGCCGGCTTCTCCACCGCGGCGACCGCATCGGCATGCTCGGGGTCGCGCGCGGCCTTGGCCGGTCCGCTGTCCCTGGCCGCGCCGAACCTGGTCGATCCGCCGGTACTGCCGCCGCCGCGCGTCGCTTTGGCAGGCGGCATGCGAGTCGGCAGCGAGTCGTCGTCGCCACCCGCCGTCGCCGCCGGCGCGCCGGTCGGTGCCCCCGTCGCCAGCGTCGCGAACCGTGCATCGGTCGTTCGCCTATACGCATCGAACTGCTCCTGCATCAGGCGCAATTTATACTGGTTCTGCTCGGCCTGGCCGGTGACGGTGGCCATCTGCTGTTCGAGCGAACCGACGCGCGCGGTCAGATCGGCCATCGGGCTCGACGCCGGCGTGCCGATCGACGGATCGCCGGTTGCCAACGGCGGGGCGATGTCCGGCTGCACGGTCTGGTTCGCGCCGCCGGGAAACACCTTGCGCTGGACCGCGTGCATCTCGCTTTCCAGCTTGCCGATGCGACCGTCCAGGCTGGCCTGCGCAGTCGCCGCCCCCGGCAGCAGCGTCGCCGAAGCGGCAAGGATCGCCAATGAATATCTACGCATAGGTCACACCCCCCCGGTTTGGTCCCGATATCGCAACGCGGCGTCGCCATATCGTCGAAGCGCCGCCGTGTCGTCGGCCATTGTCCGCGTTCCTCACGGTGCCGATATATTGCCCGTCGCGGCCGGCGGGTGCGCGGCGGAATCGATATTGGCCCGCTGCGTCTCGGTCAGCGGTGCCTTGTGCGATTTGCCCGCCTTGCCGTCGCGGTGCGTATCGCTCGAACGGTGCGCCGACGACTGCGGCGTAGAGGACGCGTCCGGTGCCGGCGTCGTCGCACCGCCGGTGAGACGCGCGGCGATCGCCGTACCACCGACCTTCACGTCCTTGATCGCGTGCTCCCCGGTGCCGAGCGGGGGAACGGCCTTGCCGTCGAGCGTCACCGTCAGCTTGTCGGGCCGGCCGACATTGATCATCGGATCCTTCGCCGCCGCCGGCACCGTGAAGGCCTCTCCCGGCTTCATCGTGCCGAGGTACAGCGTCTTGTTGTCGGCGTCGTAGACACGCATCCAGACATCGTCGCTCGCGGTCAGCACGACCTGGCCGCCGGTCGGGGCGGCAGGTGTGGGCTTGGGCGCGGCGATCGGCGTTACGATCTTGGTGCCGGGCTTTGGCCCTCCGAGCGGCAAACCATAGTCAGTACCGCCACCGCTGAACAACGACGTACCGTACCAGAGACTGCCGAGGATCAGGATCGCCAGCGCCAGGCCGAGCCCGACGATCGCGATGCCGCGCGAGGGGACGCGCGCAGGATCGGGGGCTTCATAGGGAATATATTCGGGCACGCGGGGGCCGGCGCGATCGACTTCCGCGCGGACCGCATGCGCGACCGCCACTTCGTCGGCCCCGATCGCTCGGGCATAGCCCTTGGCGAAACCCACAGCATAGGTCGGCGAAGGCAGCGCGCTATAATCGCCTTGCTCGATGGCGACCAGGTGACGCAACGGGATCCGCGTCTGCGCCGCGACATCCGCCAGCGACAGGCCCTTCCCCTCGCGCGCGAGGCGCAGAGAAGTGCCGACCGTCGCAGGCGGCTGTGCCGTTTCGGGCTGGCGAACTTCGCCGTCGTCCATTCGCGTCTCCGGTAGCGGCGCGTCCCGGCGGCACCGCACAGCTTGTCTTTCAGAGCGCCCTTGGCGTGTCAACGCGCCGCGGACCGCCCGTCGCCCGATCAGGCCAGTTCGACTCCGTTCGCTATTGCCCAGGCCGTCAGCGCGCCGCGCATGTCGCGCGGGGGATCGGCCAGCAGCGCCTTCAGATGGATCGACAAGGTGCCGCGATCGAGCGACCGGACCATCGCCTTCACCGGACCGATCGCCGCGGGGGTGATCGACAGTCGTTCGATACCCAGCCCGATCAGCGCCATCGCCTCCAGCGGACGCCCGCCCATCTCGCCGCAGACCGCCAGATCGACGCCGGCATCGCGGCACGGCCCGACGACGCGCGCGAGGAATCGAAGGATGGTCGGCGACAGCCAGTCGTATCGATCCGCAAGCTTGGGATTGGCGCGGTCCGCCGCGAACAGGAACTGCGTCAGGTCGTTGGTGCCGACCGACAGGAACTGCAGCCTGGGAAGCAGGATGTCGAGTTGCTCGGCAAGCCCCGGCACTTCGAGCATCGCGCCGTAGCGGATCGCGGCCGGCGGTCGCTTGCCGCGCTTCGTCATCCATTCCCGCTGCGCCTCGAACAGCGCCTTTGCGGTGTCGAATTCCCAGGGTTCGCTGACCATCGGGAACATCACGTTGAGCGTCCGCCCCGCCGCCGCCTCGAGCAACGCGCGCGCCTGCGCCTTCATCAGCCCGCCGCGTTCCAGCGCGAGCCGAAGCGCGCGCCAGCCCATCGCCGGATTCTCCTCGTCGGCGTCGCCTTCCTTCAGATAGGGCAGCGCCTTGTCGCCGCCGATATCGACGGTGCGGAACACCACGGTACGATCGCCGGCCGCGTCCAGCACCTCCTTGTACAGTCGCTGCTGGCGTTCGCGCTGAGGCAGGGTGGCGGACACCAGGAACTGGAATTCGGTGCGGAACAGCCCGATCCCGTCAGCACCCATGACGTCCAGCGCCGCGACATCGTCGCGCAGCCCCGCGTTGATCATCAGGGTCAGGCGATGCCCGTCCTTCGTCACCGGCGGCACGTCGCGAAGCGCGGCATAGGCCGCGCGCCGTTTCTGCCGCACCGCGAGACGCCCCTCGAACGACTCCTCCATCGCCGTGGAAGGGCGGACGAACACATTACCCTCGGTCACGTCGAGCATCAGCAGGTCGCCTTCCGCGATCTCCCGGCGGGTATCGCGCACCCGGCCGAGCACCGGCACGCCCATGGCGCGCGCGACGATGGTGACGTGCGCGGTCAGCGACCCCTCCTCCAGAATCACACCCTTCAACCGGCGCTTGTCATATTCCAGCAGCTCGGCGGGGCCGAGATTGCGGGCGATCAGGATCGTGTCCTGACGCAACCCCAGCTGCGCCGCGGTGCCCATCTGGCCCGACACGATCCGAAGCAGCCGGTTGGACAGATCCTCCAGATCGTGCATCCGGTCGGCGAGCAGCGGATCGTCGATCTGGCGCATCCGTTGCCGGGTGCGCTGCTGCACGCGCTCGATCGCGGCCTCCGCGGTCAGCCCGCTGTCGATCGCCTCGTTGATCCGCCGCGTCCAGCCTTCGTCATAGGCGAACATCTTGTAGGTCGCGATGACCTCGTCATGCTCGCCCGCAACGCCGAATTCGGCCTCGCGCGTGATCCGGTCGATCTGTTCGCGCATCTTGTCGAACGCGGCATAGACGCGGTGGCGCTCGGCATCGGTGTCCTCGGCCACCGTATGTTCGATCGTGATCCGCGGCTGATGGAACACCGCGAAGCCGGATCCCATGCCGTCGACGAGCTTCTGGCCCGATAGCCGTGCCGAAGCGGTCGACTGCACCCGGTTGCTGCCGGTGCCGGCGACATCGATCAGTCCGGCATTGGCGATCAGTTCGGACAACACCATCGCGACGGTCTGCAGCGCCTCGATCTCGACATCGGCATATTTGCGCGTCTCGAAATGCTGGACCGCCAGCACGCCGACCGCACGTTCGCGGCGGATGATCGGGACGCCGGCAAAGCTGTGATAGCGGTCCTCGCCGGTCTCGGGCTTGTAGGCGAAATCCGGGTGGCTCGCCGCCTCGTCGAGGTTCAGCACCTCGACCTCCGCCGCGATCATGCCGACCAGCCCTTCGCCGAGAGCCAGCTTGGTGACGTGCACCGCCGCCTGGTCGAGGCCGCGCGTCGCATAGAGTTCGAGCACGCCCTCGCGCAGCAGATAGATCGAACAGACCTCGCTGTTCATCGCCTCAGCGACGATTCCGACCACCGCGTTCAGCTTCGCCTGCGGCGCGGTCCGCCCCGCCATCACATCGTGAAGGCGGGTCAGAATCTCGCGAGCGGAGGCGGCGGCGGAGACGGGCATGGCCATCGGCTACCAGATCGACGGCATGGGTGCCACGCAACAAAAGCTATCAGATCCTCCCCATGCCGGGGACGACCTACACATCGAACAGACCGTCCTGAGACCCCGGCGGCGGGTTCAGCCCCAGATGCTTCCAGCCGCCCGCGTTCAGGCAGCGCCCGCGGGCGGTCCGCGCTACCAATCCGAGCTGGATCAGATAGGGCTCGATCACTTCCTCGACGGTATCGCGCGGTTCGCTGAGGCCGGCGGCGAGCGTCTCGACCCCCACCGGCCCGCCGCGATAGATGTCCGCGATCATCGTCAGATAGCGCCGGTCCATCGCGTCGAGGCCGAGCCCGTCGACCTCCAGCCGGTTGAGCGCCGAATCCGCCGCCGCCGAATCGACCAGATCATGCCCCGCGGCATGCGCGAAATCGCGTACCCGGCGCAGCAGGCGTCCGGCGATCCGCGGCGTACCCCGCGCCCGCCGGGCGACCTCGCTCGCACCGTCTGCGGAGATCGCCAGCCCGAGCAGCCCTGCGGCGCGGGTCACGACGCGGGTCAGTTCCTCGACGGTGTAGAATTGCAGCCGCACCGGAATGCCGAAGCGGTCCCGCAAAGGCGTCGTCAGCAGCCCCTGCCGCGTCGTCGCCCCGACCAGCGTGAAGCGCGGCAGGTCGATGCGGACCGACCGCGCCGACGGTCCCTCGCCGATCATCAGGTCGAGCGCGCGATCCTCCATCGCCGGATACAGCACCTCCTCGACCGCGGGCTGGAGCCGGTGGATCTCGTCGATGAACAACACGTCGCCATCCTCGAGATTGGTCAGCAGCGCCGCGAGATCGCCCGATTTGGCGATGACCGGCCCCGAGGTGGCGCGGAACCCCACCCCCATCTCGCGCGCGACGATCTGTGCCAGCGTCGTCTTGCCGAGCCCGGGCGGACCGAAGAACAGCACGTGATCGAGCGCCTCGCCCCGCGCCTTCGCCGCCTGGATGAAGACGCGCAGATTCTCCCGTGCCGCGCGCTGCCCGACGAAATCGTCGAGCGATTTCGGGCGCAGCGCGGCGTCGATGTCCTCGGGCTGGCGCGCGGAGGTGAGGAGGCGGTCGTCGGTCACGATTTCATGAAATCGGTGAAGTCGCTCCAATGTTCGACCTTGAACGCGCGGATGTCGCGGACGCACGTCGCGAACCAGGGAAGCGCCTTGAGCGCGTTCATCGCCAACGTCACGTTGACGAGACTGTCGCCCTGCGAGACGTAGACACTGCCCTGAACGCGCATGAAACCGTAGCGATTGAGCACCGCTCCGATATCGGCATAGGCCTGACTGACACCCTTGGGATGCGTCGCGCGGGTCTGATGCAGCAACAGGTCGAATCCGATCGCGAACATCAGTCGTCCATTGGGTCGTTGAGGATGTCGCCGACCGGATAATCCGCGTCTTCGTCGCTTTCGAGCAAGTGGATCCGCATCTGCGGCTCGCCCGACGGCGAGGGCGGCGCCATGCCGATGATTTCATAG
This sequence comes from Sphingomonas bacterium, assembly GCF_903642285.1. Lineage (GTDB taxonomy): Bacteria > Pseudomonadota > Alphaproteobacteria > Sphingomonadales > Sphingomonadaceae > Sphingomonas. The sequence continues at coordinate 167,232 of NZ_CAHJWJ010000003.1, read as the reverse complement.
GGCGGCCCCGCAAGACCGAAGCGCCGCACCGATCCGATCAGCGCGCCCATATCGACCATGTCCGTTTCCCTTCGCGGTGCCGTCGCCACGTTACTTCGCCGCCTTGCGCAGCGCCAGCCGCACCAACGCGTCCAGCCCGACGCCCGCGCCCAGTTCCTCCTGCGCCGACGCCACCGCGGCGCTCGCCTCCGCAGGACGGAAGCCCAGGTTGAGCAGCGCGGACACTGCGTCGGCACCCGCGCCGACCGGCGCGATCGGCGCGGTGCCGCCGGGCGACAGCGCGATCCCGCCGATCCTGTCCTTCAATTCGCGCACGATTCGTTCGGCGAGCTTCGGGCCGACGCCGTTGGCGCGCGCGACCATCGCCTTGTCCTGTGCGGCCACCGCGCGCGACAGATCGGCGGGATCGAAGGCGGAGAGGATCGCCAGCGCCACGCGCGCGCCGACGCCCTGCACCCCCGTCAGCAAGCGGAACCAGTCGCGTTCGGCGGCCTGCGCGAAGCCGACGAGCCGGATCGAGTCCTCGGACACCAGCATCTCGGTATGCAGCATCGCCGCCTCGCCCGCCGAGCCGAGCGCCGACAAGGTCCGCGCCGACGCGCCGACCAGATAGCCGACGCCGCCGACATCGATCACCGCATGGTCGATTCCCGTCGCGGCGAGCCGGCCCTTCAAATGCGCGATCATGCCGCGACGAACCCGCGGAAGTGGACGAACCACACGCCACGTCCGCGTCGGAATCGCACCCCGCACGAAACCGCACGATCCATCGGGCGAGGGGCAGGATCGGGGCGACGAGACATGCGTGGGACATAGACAGAACGCATGCGCGTAGGAAAGCCCTATCCCGGAACCCGCCGCGCGCTCGCCAGATGATGCGCATGGCAAATCGCGACCGCCAGCGCATCCGCCGCATCCGGCCCGTCGACCTTCACGCCGGGCAACAGCCGCGCGACCATGGCATGGACCTGCGCTTTCTCCGCATTGCCGACGCCGACCACCGCCTTCTTGACCAGCCGCGCGGCATATTCGCCCGGCGCGATCCCCGCGCGCGCGACGCCGAGCAGGATGACGCCGCGCGCCTGCCCTAGCTTCAACGTCGATTGCGGGTTGGCGTTGACGAACACCTCCTCCACCGCCGCGGCGGCAGGGGCGTGGTCGGCAAGGATCGCGGCGAGCATGGTGTCGAGATGCGCCAGTCTTCGCGCGAGCGGCGCGGCGCTGTCGGTCTTCATCCGCCCGTTGGCGACATGGGAGAGCCGGTTGCCCTCCGCCCGAATGACCCCCCAGCCGCTCGTGCCGAGGCCTGGGTCGAGGCCGAGGATCAGCATTCAGAAAGCCCCTCCTACCCCAACCGCTCCATCACCGCATCCGACACTTCGTAATTCCCCCATACCGTCTGCACGTCGTCGTCGTCGTCGAGCACGTCGATCAACTTGAACAGCGTCGCAGCGTCACCCTCGTCCACCTCGACCGTCGTTTGCGGTCGCCAGGCGAGCTTTGCACCTTCCGCCTCGCCAAGGGCCGGCTCCAGCGCCTTCGACACTTCGTGCAGGTCGCCGACCGCGGTCCAGATCTCGTGGCCGTCCTCGCTCGATGCCACGTCCTCGGCCCCCGCCTCCAGCGCCGCTTCGAAGACCTTCTCCGCATCGCCCACCTTGGCGGGGTAGGAGATGAGCCCCATCCGGTCGAACGCATGGCTGACGGACCCCGGCGCGCCGAGGTTGCCGCCGTTCTTGCCGATCGCGGTGCGGACGTTGGTGACGGTACGATTGCGGTTGTCGGTCAGCGTCTCGACGATCAGCGACACGCCGCCCGGGCCGAACGCCTCGTAGCGGATCTCCTCGTAATTCTCCGCGTCGCCCTTTACCGCCTTGTCGATCGATCGCTGGATATTGTCCTTGGGCATCGACTGCGCCTTGGCGGCGTTGATCGCGGCGCGCAGCCGCGGGTTCATGTCGGGATCGGGCAGACCCATCTTCGCCGCCACCGTGATTTCGCGGCTGAGCTTGGAGAACATGCCGGAGCGCTTCTTATCCTGCGCGCCCTTGCGGTGCATGATGTTCTTGAACTTGGAATGGCCTGCCACGCGTAACCCCACGAGATGTTGTCGGCAGCAGCCCTAAACCCTGGGATGGCGCGGCTCAACCCGTGGGCAGCGCCGCGCACAGCCGGTCGATCTTCCCCTCCAGTGCCGACAGCCGGTCCAGCACGATATGATCGAGCTTTTGGTGCACGCGCAGGATGTCCAGTTCGGCACGCAGATTGGTCTCGTAATCCAGGCTCGCGGCAAGGCGGTCCTTCGCGGATTGGCGGTTCTGGCTCATCATGATGACGGGAGCCTGGATCGCGGCGACGGTGGAGAGGATCAGATTGAGAAAGATGTAGGGAAAGGGATCGAACGCCCCGCCGAAATGCGTGAGGATATCCGAATTCAGCAGCATCCACCCGAGCAGGACGACGCTGAAAGCGATGATGAAGCCCCACGACCCGCCGATCGCTGCGACCCGGTCGGACAATCGTTCGCCGAAGGTCGATCGTTCGTCGGCGACGTCGGCCGCGTCGCGACTGACGATGGTGCCCGCCTCGATTCCCGCCAGCACGCGGCGTTCCTCGACATCCAGTTCGCCGGGCTGCTTGCCGAGCAACCGGTGCGCCAGATCGGTCAGCATTGCCGCGGGGTTCTTGGCCGCCGGATCCTTCGTCGTCGCCGAAGCCACCTTCGTCATGCCGAAATCCTTCATGGTCCGCCCGGCGCTTTCCCGCCGGCCCGTCCCGGCGTCCAGAGGCAAAAGCGAACCGCTGCTCGATCTGGCACACCGGGCCGAGCCCGGGTACTCAGATCATCCCCAACGCGGCCAGATACGTCTCCAGGATCGCCTCTTCCTCCTGATATTCTTCCTTCTTCTTCTTGCGGATCGACAGGATCTTGCGGATCGCCTTGGGATCGTAGCCGCGGCCCTTGGCCTCCGCCATCACGTCCTTGATGTCGTCCGCGATTCCCTTCTTCTCCTCCTCCAGCCGTTCCGCGCGCTCGATCAGGAGGCGCAGTTCGTCCGCGGCGACCGTGCCGCCGCCCATGCCGTGTTGCCGTTCTTCCGCCATCATATGTCCCCGTTCGCCGACGCGTTTCGCAGCGCCCCAAATGTCCGTTTTCCCGCTGGCCGGGTGGCGCGTGTAGGCGGTTAGCCCGGACGGCTCAACCGGCGTTCTTCGCCACGCTCGCTGCCATTCGGGCAAGCTGTTCCGGGGTCGCGTCGGACTGGTGCGCCGCCTTCCACCGCGCATAGGGCATGCCGTAGACCGCCTCGCGCGCGGCGTCCCTGTCGACGGCACCCGCCTCCGCCACCCAGTCCGACAGACAGTTGCGGCAGAAGCCCGCAAGCCCCATCAGGTCGATATTCTCCGCATCCGACCGGTGGCGCAGGTGCAGCACCAGCCGGCGGAACGCCGCCGCCGCGGTCGCATCGTCGATCTGTTCCAATGTCATCGTCACGCATCCTTGGTTGATCGCGCCGCGATAGAGGCTAGAGGCGACGATGGACAGCCGAAGGACGTTACGCCCGATGAAGGCCATCAGCCCCCGTTCGCGGCAGGTCCGGATCCTGGCCACGCTCGGTCCGGCCAGCGACACGCCCGAAATGATCGCGACATTGTTCCAGGCGGGGGCCGACGCGTTCCGGGTGAATATGAGCCACGGCGACCAGCGGTCCAAGATCGCGGTCATCCAGGCGATCCGGTCGCTGGAGAAGAAGTTCGGGCGGCCCTCGACGATCCTCGCCGATCTTCAAGGGCCCAAGCTTCGCGTCGGCGCGTTCCTCGGCGGCCGCGTCGAACTGGTGTCCGGCAGCATCTTCGTGCTCGACCGCGATCCGACGCCCGGCGACGCGAGACGCGTGGAATTGCCGCACCGGGAGATCTTCGCCGCGATCGAACCCGGCGCGCGGCTGCTGCTCGACGACGGCAAGCTGGTGCTGCGCGTGACCGATCACGACGCGACCCGGATCGTGACGACGGTCGAGGTCGGCGGCCCGCTGTCGAACAACAAGGGGCTGAACGTCCCCGACGTCGTCGTGCCCGTGCCGGCGCTGACCGAGAAGGACCGCAGCGACCTGGCGTTCGCGGTCGACCAGGGCGTCGACTGGATCGCGCTCAGCTTCGTGCAGCGGCCCGAGGACCTGTGGGAAGCGCGCAAGCTGATCGCCGGCAAGGCGGCGTTGCTCGCGAAGATCGAGAAGCCAGCCGCGATCGAACGGCTGGAGGAGATCGTCGAGGCCTGCGACGGCGTCATGGTCGCGCGCGGCGATCTGGGCGTCGAGATGCCGCCCCAGGCGGTGCCGCCGTTGCAGAAGCGGATCGTCGAGGTGTCGCGGCGGATGGGTCGGCCGGTGGTGGTCGCGACCCAGATGCTCGAATCGATGATCAAATCCCCCTCCCCGACCCGTGCCGAAGTGTCCGACGTCGCGACCGCGATCTATGACGGGGCGGACGTCATCATGCTGTCGGCGGAGAGCGCGGCGGGCGACTGGCCGGTCGAGGCGGTCGCGATGATGAACGCGATCGGGAAAGAGGTCGAGGCGGATCCCGGCTATGCGCAACGGATCGGCTTCACCATCACGCGGCCCGATGCGACGACCGCGGACGCGCTGTCCGAAGCGGCGAAGTCGATCGCGGCGACGGTCGGCGCGGCGGCGATCATCTGCTTCACGACATCGGGATCGACCGCCCGCCGCGTCGCGCGCGACCGGCCGCCGGTGCCGATCCTGGTATTGACGCCCAGGATGGAGACCGCGCGGCGTCTGGGGCTCTTATGGGGCACGCACAACGTTCACACCCGCGACGTCGAATCGTTCGAGGAAATGGTCGCCAAGGCCAAGCGGATCGCGCTTCGCCAGGGGCTGGTGAAGGCGGGCGACCGGGTGATCGTGATGGCGGGCGTCCCGTTCCGGACCCCCGGGTCGACCAACGTGCTGCACGTCGTGCAGATCGTGGGGGATGAACTGAAGGGGCGGGATTGAGCGATCCGTCATGCCGGGCTTCTCGCTTCATCCAGGATTACAAGCGACATCGCCCGTGGCTCCGGACCCCGGCACAAGGCCGGGGTGACGTAGGATCAGGCCGGCAATCCCAATTCCCGCAGCTGCCCCCGCAAGGTCGGCGCATCCACGAAATGCAGCGCGGTCATCCCCACGTCCCGCGCGCCGATCACGTTCGCCACGCTGTCGTCGATGAACACCGCCTCCTCCGCCGCGATCCCGAACCGGGCGAGCGCCAGCCGGTAGATCGCGGCATCCGGCTTCACCAGTTTCTCGTCCCCCGAGACGACGATATCGCGGAACCGGTCGAACAAGACGGCCTGCGTCGCGCGGAACGGCGAGAAGAATTCGCCCGAGAAATTGGTGATCGCGAACAAAGGCACGCCGGCCGCATCGAGTTCCTCGACCAGTGCGACCATGCCGGGAATTTCGCCGCGGATCGATTCGGCGAAGCGCGGCCCCCAGGCGGCGATCAGCGCGGCGTGTTCGGGATAGCGTGCGGTCAATTCCGCGGACGTCTCGGCGAACGGCCGTCCCTCGTCATGCTGGAAATGCCAGGCGCGCGTGACGACGTCGCGCAGGAACCCATCGAGCGCCTCACCCGGCGGGATGAGACGCTCGTACAGGAACCGGGGGTCCCAATCGAACAGGACGTTGCCGATGTCGAAGACGACATTTTCCGGCGCGATCATCTACAAAAATCGCAAGCCCGACACCGGCGTAAATCCCGTGTCGTCGGTCGCAGCGATCGCTCCGCCGGGCGGCCTTCAGCGTTCACGCGGATTAGCATCGCTAATCCGCCGGCCTCAGCCCTGGCGGGCCTTGAACCGGCGGTTCGTCTTGTTGATGACATAGGTCCGGCCGCGGCGGCGGATCACGCGGTTGTCGCGGTGCCGGTCCTTCAGCGACTTCAGGGAATTGCGGATCTTCATGGTCGATCGCTTCTGCTGGTTTGACGGTGTTCGGGAAAGAGCGGTCGCCTAAGGGGCCACCGCTGCGAAGTCAAGCAACGGACCCCGCCGAACGACCCCGCCAAAGGACCCTGATTGCGCGATGCGCGTTGGCGATGGATGGCAGGGTCCGCCGAGCCGGCGACCGGATCGTTAGAGGTGTGCGTGATGAAACTTCGTCTGCTTGGATCGATGATGGTGGCGGGCACCGCGCTCGCGGGTTGCGCGACGACGCCGCACCAGCCGCCGACGGAGGTCGTGCGCTATCATCTCGACCAGCCGATCGAGCGCGGTACCGTAGCGGTCATACCGGGCACCCCGGATCGCCAGGCCGGGCTGGAATTCCGCCCCTATGCGGATTCGGTCCAGCGCCAACTGGCGGCGGCGGGGTTCACGATCGCCGCGCCCGGTACGACGCCGACCTATGAGGCGACCGTCGGCTTCAGCAGCACCGACGGCGTCGGTCCGCCGCGCCGCGCGCCGTTCAGCATCGGGCTTGGCATCGGCGGCGGCAGCTTCGGGCGCGGCGGTGGCGTCGGTGGCGAGGGCGGGGTCGGCTTCCCCGTCGGCGGCAGCGGCCCGCGCCGCGTCCTGCTGACGCAGCTGGACGTGACGATAAAGCGCCGCGCGGACCAGAGCGCGGTGTGGGAAGGCCATGCCCATGGCGCAGCGGATATGAGCACCATGGCCGCGACAACGTCGGCGATGGCGGACAAACTCGCGAGCGCGATGTTCGCCGGGTTCCCGGGAGAGTCGGGGCGCACTATCGAGGTCAAATGAGCATCTGTATCAACGCCGCGTTCGACAGCGGCAATATCCGTCTCGTGAAGGTGGACGGCGACATCATCGATCTGGAGATGGTCGCTGACCGCCAATCCGATTTCTATCAATGGTTCTATTTCCGCCTGGCGGGTGGAGGCGGACGCACGATCACCTGCCGCATCCTGAACGCGGGCGAATCCACCTATCCCTTCGGCTGGCCCGGCTACAAGGCACGTGCCAGCGACGACCGGATCGACTGGCGGATGATCGACACGCGCTACGACGACGGCGTGCTGTCGTTCGATTGCGCGGTCGAGGGCGACCTGATCTGGTTTGCCTATTTCGAACCGTACAGCACCGAACGTCATGTCGACCTGATCGCGCGGATCGCCGCACGGCCGGGCATCACGCACCGCGAACTGGGCCAGAGCCTCGATGGCCGCTCGATCGACTATCTGACGATCGGCGCCGGCGTGAAGCCGGTCTGGCTCTATGCCCGCCAGCATCCCGGCGAATCGATGGCGGAATGGTGGATGGAGGGCGCGCTCGACTGGCTGACCAGTTCCGCGGCCGCGCCGCTGCTGGCGCACGCGACCGTCCATATCGTACCCAACATGAACCCCGACGGCACGGCGCGGGGGCATTTGCGCACCAACGCCGCGGGGGTGAACCTCAACCGCGAATGGCATTCGCCGAGCGCCGAACGAAGCCCCGAAGTCCTGTGCGTCCGCGCCCGCATGGACGAGACCGGCGTCGATGTCGCGATGGACATTCACGGCGACGAGGCGATCCCGGCGAACTTCATCGCCGGGTATGAGGGCATTCCGTCCTGGACGGACGCGCATGGCGAGAAGCTGTACGCCTATAGGCGCGCGCTTGCCGACCACAGCGCCGATTTCCAGATCGAGAAGGGCTATCCGAAATCGCAGCCCGGCAAGGCGAACCTGTCGATGTCGACCAACCAGTTGGCGGAACGCTTCGGGGCGGTCAGCATGACGCTGGAAATGCCGTTCAAGGATCACGATCCCAACCCCGATCCGGTTCATGGCTGGTCGGGCGAACGGTCGAAGACACTGGCCGTCGCGATGCTGGAGACGCTGGCGGGGATGATCGATAGCCTGTGACCCACAAGCGGTGATCGAACTGCGTGAGGACGATCCGCGGGCGTCGCACGTCGCGGCAATGCTCGCCCTCCATCTGATCGACGCGCACGCGGACACGCCGCCCGGATTCCGCCACGCGCTGGATGCGAACGGCCTCGGCACGCCGGACATCACCTTCTGGACGGCGTGGCGGGATGGCACCCTGCGGGAATGGGCGCGCTGAAGGACTTGGGCGGTGGTGAAGGCGAAGTGAAATCGATGCGCACTGCGCCCGGCCAGCTGCGCCGGGGTATCGGCCGCGCGATGCTGGCCCGCATCGTCGAGACGGCGCGGGCGCGCGGCTATCGCCGGTTGAATCTGGAGACGGGCACGTCCCCCTCTTTCGCTGCCGCGAACGCGCTGTATGAACAAGCGGGGTTCGTGGACGGGCCGGTCTTCGGCGGCTATCCGCCCAGCCCGCACAACCGCTTCATGACGTTATCACTGTAGGAACCCGTCGATGCCAACCCTCGTCCTGCTCCGCCACGGCCAGTCCGCCTGGAATCTGGAAAACCGTTTTACCGGCTGGTGGGATGTCGACGTGACCGAGAAGGGCGCGGCGGAGGCGAAGGCGGCCGGCGAATTGATGGCCGCCAAGGGTCTGGATTTCGACCGGACCTTCACTTCGCTGCAGACCCGCGCGATCAAGACGCTCGACCTCGCGCTGGAGGCGATGGGGCGGCTGTGGCTGCCTGTCGAGAAGGACTGGCGGCTGAACGAGCGGCATTATGGCGGGCTGACCGGGCTTGACAAGGCTGAGACCGCGGCGAAGCATGGCGACGAACAGGTCCATATCTGGCGCCGCAGCTTCGACATCCCGCCCCCGCCGCTGGCGGCGGGCAGCGAATACGACCTGTCGAAGGACCGCCGCTACGCCGGCATCGCGATCCCGTCGACCGAAAGCCTGAAGGACACCATCGCGCGCGTGCTGCCCTATTGGGACGCAACGATCGCGCCCGCACTGAAGAACGGCCAGCGCGTCCTGATCTCCGCCCACGGCAATTCGCTGCGTGCGCTGGTCAAGCATCTGTCGGGGATCGCCGACGACGAGATCACGAGCCTGGAGATCCCGACCGGGCAGCCGATCGTGTACGAGCTGGCGGACGACCTGACGGCGGTCGATCGCTATTATCTGAAGGACCGTTGAAGGCTTGTCAGGCCGCCGCCTTCGCGGCACCTTCCGTACCATGATTCGCCAGGCGGTCCTGATGACCATCGCCCTCGCGCAGACGACACCGGCGATCGAACCAGGGAAAAGAGCCATGAGCCAGCATGTCGCGACCGGCACATTCGACGTCAGCCTGACGCCGGTCGGCACACCCGATGCGGCGGTTGGCAGCATGATGATCGCCAAGACCTTTCACGGCGATCTCGAGGGAACCAGCGCGGGCCAGATGCTGGCGATCCGCACCCCCACGTCCGGTTCGGCGGGCTACGTCGCGATGGAGCGGGTGACGGGCACGATCGCAGGCCGTCGCGGCAGCTTCGCGCTCCAGCACAGCGGCACGATGAACCGCGGCGCGGCTTCGCTGAGCGTCGGCGTCGTGCCGGATTCGGGCACCGATGGTCTGTTGGGAATCAGTGGAACGATGGAGATCGAGGTTTCGCCGGGCAAGCACGCCTATCGGTTCAGTTACGTGTTGCCGACGGAGCGGTAAGTTTCTTCTCCCACTCCCGCTTTGCGGGGGGGGGGGGGCGGCTATAACCCCTCGCCCCCCACCCACTGCGCATGCGACAGCCGCCGCGCGAGCGTCCAGGTCTGCACGCGCAGGTCGGGGACCGCGACGATTTCCCAGAACGCGCCGCGCGTCATCGGGCCGAGCGCGTAGAGCCAATCGTTCGCGCAGCCGTCGTGGCCGATCGTTCGCGCCTGCGGATCGACATCGATGCCCAGATGCGCAGCGTCGGGCCGGATCGCACCCGTCTCCACCAGCCGCGCCACCAGCGGATCGGTGGTGCGCGACAGGTCGCCCTGCGGCCCGGTGCAATTGAAGACGCTGGCGACCCGCATCGTCTCCGGCGTGGCGCACCCGCGCGGTCGCCACGTCACCGCGACCGCGCCGTCGACCGGAACGGCGGCTATCGTCTTGCCAGCGATCAGCGTCAGTCGACCCTCGGCGCGCAAGTGCTCGATCCGGTCCGCGACCGCGGGGGCGAGGCGGTGGCGATGGATATCCCACCATGGGCGCAGATGGCGCAGGAAGCGCGCGCGTTGCGCCCCGTCCGCGGCGCGCCACATCGCCTGATTGAACGGGCGAAGCTCGTCCACCGCCGCGCGCCAGCCGATCGCCGCGGCGCGCTGGCGAACGTCGTGCAGCAGCGCCGACGCGGTCGTGCCCGGGCGGTCACGGCGCGGATCGGGGTTGGGTGCCGGCGCATGGCGATGCGGCAACAGTCCGCGCCGCGACAGGGCGACGATCCGCCCGGCGAACCCTCGCGCGTCCAGCATCAGCACGACATCGACCATCGTCAGCCCGGTACCAAGCACCAGCACGACGTCGTCGCCCTGCAGCCCTTCGGCGACATCCGCCGCCCAGGGGTCGGGCCTGTACCGACCGTGCGGCAACCGGTCGGGATCGAAGCCCGGCGGGGTGTGCGGCGGCAGGTTGCCGATCGCAAGCACCGCGGCATCGGCATCGATCGTACGGCCGTCCGCCAGCGTCAGGCGCGCGCCCGTGCCATCGCGCCGAAGATCGACGACATCACCGCGGACCAGTTGCAACCGGTCGCCGGCCCGCGCGCGCGCCTCCGCCAGCAGATCCGCGAGATAGGCGCGGTAGGTCAGCCGCGGCACGAACGTCGCGTCCGCATCGGCGATCCCGCGCGCGGTCAGCCAGCGGCAGAAATGATCGGCATCGTCGGGAAACGCGCTCATCCCGGCGGCACGGACGTTCAGCAGATGATCGGGATGCGCCGCGCCGTAGGCGAGCCCCTCGCCCGCTACGTCGCTGCGTTCGATCAGCGTCGCGCGCGGGCCGTCATGGCGCAGCAGGTTGATCGCGTGCAGCGTGCCCGAAAAGCCCGCACCGACGATGGCGACGTGATCGATCATGCGGCAGGCTTAACCGGGCGTCGATAATCCCGATAGTCCGCGGGCATTGCCTCGTCCCGGCGGCAAGGCTAACCGCCGTTCATGACGCAGCCCGTTGTCGGCATCATCATGGGGTCCACATCCGATTGGGAGACGATGCGCCACGCCGCGCATGTCCTCGACGTGCTGGGTGTCGTGCATGAGACGAAGGTCGTGTCCGCGCATCGTACGCCCAAGCGGTTGTACGATTATGCGCATACCGCCGCGGGCCGGGGTCTGAAGGTCGTGATCGCGGGCGCGGGCGGTGCGGCGCATTTGCCGGGCATGGTCGCCGCGCTGACGCATCTGCCGGTGCTTGGCGTGCCGGTCGAGTCAAAGGCGCTGAAGGGCATGGATAGCCTGTTGTCGATCGTCCAGATGCCGGGCGGCGTCCCGGTGGGGACGCTGGCGATCGGCAAGGCCGGATCGATCAATGCCGGGCTATTGGCGGCTGCGATCCTGGCGACCGCGGACGATGCGCTGACGGAGCGGCTGAAGACCTGGCGCGCGAGCCAGACCGACGGCGTCGCGACCGATCCGCGCTGAAATGATCGAGCCCCCGCGCATTCGCCCCGGCGGTACGATCGGCATATTGGGCGGCGGGCAGCTCGGACGGATGCTTGCGGCCGCCGCCTCGCAGCTCGGCTATCGCACCCACGTCCTCGCTCCCGACCGCGAGAGCGTGGCGGCGCAGACCGCGACCAGCCTGACGCGGGCGGATTATCACAACCGGATCGTCCTGGCCGACTTTGCCGCCGCCTGCGATGTCGTGACCTATGAGTTCGAGAATGTCGCGGTCGGCCCCGTCGAATGGCTGGCGGAGCGCGTGCCCGTCCATCCGCACCCCCGTGCGCTCCGCGTCGCGCAGGAACGGATCGCGGAAAAGCGCTTCGTCGAGGGATTGGGCGGGCGTCCTGCGTTATGGGCCGCGGTGGATAGCCGCGCGGACCTAGACGCCGGGCTCCAGGTCACCGGTTTCCCCGCGATCCTGAAGACCACGCGCTTCGGCTATGACGGCAAGGGGCAGGCGCGGATCGACGATGCCGCCGGGGTGGACGCCGCCTGGGCGGCGATCGGGCAAGGCGCGGTGCTGGAGGCGTTCGTGCCGTTCGTGCACGAGTTCTCCGTCCTGATCGCGCGCGACGCGGAGGGCCGGGTCGCGCGCTACGACCCGCCGCTCAACGTCCACCGCGACGCGATCCTTCGCACGTCGCGGGTGCCCGCCCCAGAGATCGCCGAACAGACCGCGCCCGCGACCGCGCTCACGGAGGCGATCGCGGAGGCACTCGGCTATGTCGGCGTGCTGGCGGTGGAGTTCTTCGCGACGCGCGATGGCCCGGTGTTCAACGAAATGGCACCGCGGGTGCATAATTCGGGGCATTGGACGATCGAGGGCGCGGACTGTTCGCAGTTCGAAAATCATATCCGCGCGATCTGCGGCCTGCCGCTCGGGTCGACCGCGCTGACCGGGCGCGAGGTCCGGATGGAGAACCTCATCGGCGATGTCGCGGTCGATCCGCTGCTCACGGAAACCGCGGCGCATCTGCACCTCTACGGCAAGGGCGAGGCCAGACCGGGGCGCAAGATGGGGCATGTGACGCGGGTAACGCGGTAGCCTTCACGCAATCCGGGAATGAAAGACCCCGAAATGAAAAGAGGTTGCCGGGCGCATCCCTGCGACCCGACAACCTCCTGACATGGTCAGCGGCCGGAGAGCTCCAGCCCGGGAAACCATGCTCCGCTTATCCTATGGACCCTGGATCGTTGGATGGGAGAGGATACTCCCCGACCGGGCCCGGCGGATCAGCGGCGCGCCCCCCGAACGAACCGAACCGAACTCACTGCTGAACCATGAGACATCGGATCACCTCCTTTCGCTTGTTGATAGCCAATTGCCCCCATCGCTGGCGACGTCGGCAATGTGAGTCATACGCGCGCGCGATGCAAGTGTCGTAATGCGGGATGGGCGCAAAATCGACGCACGGCCGATCAACCGCGGCAATCCTCCGTCACTCGCTCGATCTCGGCCCAGGCGGGAACGACGAGTGGCGGCGTGCCCGCCAGTTCGAGCACGAAATGCCCGCGGCTGAACCCCATCGCATCGAGCAGCGGATCGCCGGGCTTGATCGCGACCGCGATGAACGGTTCCTCCGCATTACCGGTCGGGACGGCATTCAGCATTCGGGTAAGGCTGGTGGTTCGAAGCGTCAGCGTTGCCGCATGGTCGCCGGCGCGCGACAGATATAGCATGCGCGCCGCCCGGTCGCAGCGCAGCACCAGCACCGCTTCGCCATACGCCGGCCCGAACAATGCGATCGACCCCCGCGGATCCCGGCGGTAGCTCCAAACGCCCGGCGTCGGCGGCCAGTCCCGCCAGTCGGGCCCGACGGCGGCGGGTTTGGGCGGCGGTGGCGGCAGCGCGGGCATCGCGACGGTAACCGGTCCCGGCGGTGCGACCGGGCGCGGCGCGGTACAGCCGGCCAGCAGGAAGATGGTGGCGAGGGGAAGGATGAAACGCATCGCCTGCACCGTTATGCGCCAGCGTCCCCCCGCTCAAGCCGCATCGCGCCACGCCGACCGCAGCATGCGGGGAACCGCCGGCGGTCAACGCATGTTTCCCTATCGAACGGAGATCACCATATGACCGACACCGCCGCCCCGACCCAGCAGCTCGTCCAGGCCAATGTCAGCGGCACGATGAAGGTCGAAAGCCGCGACGGCGACGCGGTCGGTACCGTCCATGCCTTCATGGTCCACAAGGGTGTGGGCCGGGTTACGCATGCGGTGCTGTCGCTCGGGGGATTTCTGGGGATGGGCAAGAGCTTCTATCCGCTGCCCTTTTCGCTGCTGACCTTCGACCCGGTCCGCGACATGTATGTGGTGACCATCGACCGCCGCGTGCTGGAAGGCGGTCCCAGCTGGGCGAACAACGCGCCGGTGTTCGACCAGGCCTATGCCGACCGCGTGGCGCGCTATTACGAGACGGGCAGCGAGAATCTGGCGGCGGGTTAGGCGGCGCGGGCGACGATGCGGTCGAGCGCGCCATTCAAGGCGCGTTTGGCTTCGACGATTTCGTAACGGTCCTGAATGCGCAGGAAAAAGCCTTCCGACATTCCGAAGTACCGCGCGAAGCGCAGGTCAAGCTCGGCGTCGACCGGGCGCAAGCCTTCGATCACCTCGGCAATCCGCTGCGGCGCAACTCCGATATCTCCTGCAAGCTGCTCGACGCTCATCTCTTCGGGTTCGAGAAATTCAGCGACCAGCATCTGCCCCGCATGCTCGTTGTCGAGCCAATCGGGATTAGTGATAGTCTGCGATTTCGACGCCATATGCGTCTCCGTCCTTCCAGACGAAGCATATACGCCATTGGTCGTTAATTGAAATACGAGTCGGACTCCTGTTCGCGCAAATTGGTGAGCGCCTTGAAGACTTCGAAATCTACGTCAATCTGCATCGTCCACCCCCTCTTGTCAGCTATATATACTCTCTCAGACAGAAAATATCAACGCGACCGCGAGCCCCCCATCCGCATCTTGCTCTCCCGCCCGTAGCGTCCCTTGCGGGTCCCGGCCTTGCCCTCGTTAGACCGCCCCATGATCGGCGCCTTCTGCTGTTCGACCGGTAGGCCCAGTTCGTCATTCTCCAGCTGGCGGATCTCGTCGCGGAGGCGCCCGGCGGTCTCAAATTCCAGGTCGGACGCGGCCTTGCGCATCTGCTTTTCCAGATCCTCGATATAGGCGCGCAGATTGTGGCCGACCATGTGCGGACGGTCCTCGTCGATCGGGATCGTGACCTGGTCGCCGCTCGCGACATGCGCGATGATGTCGCCGATGTTGCGGCGGATCGTCTGCGGGGTGATGCCGTGTTCGCTATTGTACGCGACCTGCTTCTCGCGCCGACGCGCCGTCTCGTTCATCGCGCGCTCCATGCTGCCGGTGATGCGATCGGCATACAGGATCACCCGCCCGTCGACATTGCGCGCGGCACGGCCGATCGTCTGGATCAGTGACGTCTCCGAGCGCAGGAAACCCTCCTTGTCCGCATCCAGGATCGCGACCAGCCCGCATTCGGGGATGTCGAGCCCCTCGCGCAGCAGGTTGATGCCGATGAGCACGTCGTACACGCCAAGCCGCAAGTCGCGGATCAGTTCGATCCGCTCCAGCGTCTCGACATCGCTATGCATGTAGCGGACCTTGATCCCCGCCTCGTGCATATATTCGGTCAGGTCCTCCGCCATCCGCTTGGTCAGCGTCGTGACGAGCGTGCGGTACCCCGCCTCGGTCGTCTTGCGGCATTCGACGATCAGGTCCTGCACCTGCTCCTCGACGGGTTTGATCTCGACGGGCGGATCGATCAGTCCGGTCGGGCGGATGACCTGTTCGGCGAAGACGCCGCCGGTGCGCTCCATCTCCCAGCCGCCCGGCGTCGCCGAGACATAGGTCGTCTGCGGGCGCATCGCATCCCATTCGTTGAACCTGAGCGGCCGGTTGTCGATCGCCGAGGGCAGGCGGAAGCCATATTCGGCGAGCGTCATCTTGCGGCGGTGATCGCCCCTGGACATGCCGTTGATCTGGCCGATCGTCACGTGGCTTTCATCGACGAAGAGCAGCGCATTCTCGGGCAGATACTCGAACAGGGTCGGCGGCGGCTCGCCAGGCAGGCGGCCGGTCAGGAAGCGGCTGTAATTCTCGATCCCGTTGCAGCTGCCGGTCGCGGCGATCATCTCAAGGTCGAAATTCGTCCGCTGCTCCAGTCGCTGCGCCTCCAGCAGCTTGCCCTCGATCACCAGTTCCTTCAGCCGTTCGGACAGCTCGTGCTTGATCGCCTCGCCCGCCTGTTTCAGCGTCGGACCGGGCGTGACGTAATGCGAGTTCGCATAGACGCGGACCGAGTTCAGCGACGCGACCTTCTTGCCGGTCAGCGGGTCGAATTCGGTGATCTCCTCGATCTCGTCGCCGAAGAACGCGATCCGCCACGCGCTGTCCTCGTAATGCGAGGGGAAGAGTTCCAGCGTATCGCCGCGCACCCGGAACGCGCCGCGCTGGAACGCGGCGTCGTTGCGCTTGTATTGCAGCGCGACCAGCTTGCGCACGATCTCGCGCTGGTCGACGATCTGGCCCTTCTTCAGGTCGAAGATCATCGCCGAATAGGTCTCGACCGAGCCGATGCCGTAGAGACACGACACCGACGCGACGATGATGACGTCGTCGCGCTCCAGCAGCGCGCGGGTCGCGGAGTGCCGCATCCGGTCGATCGATTCGTTCACCGAGCTTTCCTTCTCGATGTACGTGTCCGACCGCGGCACATAGGCTTCGGGTTGGTAATAATCGTAATAGCTGACGAAATATTCGACCGCATTGTCGGGGAAGAACGATTTCATCTCGCCGTACAGCTGCGCCGCCAGGATCTTGTTGGGTGCGAGGATCAGCGCGGGCCGCTGCAATTGCTCGATGACCTTCGCCATCGTGAAGGTCTTGCCCGAACCGGTGACCCCGAGCAGCACCTGGTCGCGCTCGCCGTCCACTGCCGCCGCGGTCAGTTCGGCGATCGCGCCCGGCTGATCGCCGCTCGGGCTGTATTCGCTGACGATCCGGAAAGCCTTGCCGCCCTCCACCTTTTGCGGCCGCTGCGGCCGGTGCGGTACGAACGAACCGTCGGTTTCGGGCTCGGCGAGGCTGGTGCGGATCTGGATGGCCATGCTACCGAATATGGGTCCGATCGTGGCAAGGCGCAACGAACGTGAGGGCTCGGTGCAGCGCAAATGGCATGACGCACCGGTGCGAATATTGGCATGCCTTTCATTGGCATACCCGGGTATTTGCCCTGTTCCTGACCTGGAATAGCAGCTGTCCCGGAAACATTAGGCAGGCCGGGGCCGTTGCGACGGTGCAACAGGAGGACGTCATGGCCGATCGCATGTTCAAACCCAATCAGAGAATGGCGTCCGCGGCGCGGCGCGGGCTGCGCCTACGCGAGAAGTTCGGTCGCGGCGGTACCGATGTCGGCGTCCGGCGTGCGAAGCAACTCGCCGAGGGCGCGGACCTCAGCGAGGACGATGTGAAGTCGATGCACAGTTATTTCGCGCGCCATGCGGTCGACAAGGACGGCGGCACGCACAAATGGAACGCGAACGACGATCCGTCCGCTGGCTTCATCGCCTGGCTGTTGTGGGGCGGCGACGCCGGAGAGAAATGGGCGAAGGCGAAGGCGAAGACGCTGTGACGGTCAAACCGATCGGACTCATCGAAGCCGATTGTCCGTGCGCCCGATCGCTGCCAATGTGACGGGGGGGATACCATGAAACTCGATCTGAAAATCACCACCGGCGTAGCCGCGGCGTTGCTGGTGTCGGGCTGCGGCCAGCGGGACAATGGGTGGACCGCCACCGACAACACCGCGATCTGCACCGACCGGCAGGGCAACCGCGTGCCCGACGCCGAATGCCAGCGGCATGTCGGGGGCGGGGGCATGGGTACCGCCTTCCTGTGGTATTATCTCGGCCGCAACAGCGTGATCCCCTATTATGGCCAGCATGTCGGCGGCGGATCGTTCAGGCCGGCCGCCGGAGCGGCCTATGCGCGCGCACCCGCGGGGAGCGCGACGACTCGGTCTGCGGCGATATCGCGCGGCGGGTTCGGATCGTCGGCGCGCGGGTTCGGCGGGTTCGGCGGCGGTGCCGGCGAGTGAGACGGATCGAGATCGAGCCCAGGCCCGACTGGCGTGCGAAGGTCGAAGCCGAGGGCCTGATCTGGCACACCAGCGCCGGACGGCCTTATTGGAACGAAAGCGCCTATTACAGCTTCACGGGCGCGCAGATCGAGCAGATCGAGGATGCGACGGTCGAACTCTACCGGCTGTTCCTCGCGGCCGGGCAGGCGATCTTGGACGACCAGACACTGCTCGACCGGTTCTGCATTCCGCCGATATTCCATCAGGCCGTCCGCGATGCCTGGGACGCCGAACCGCCCGCGCTGAATTTCGGCCGTTTCGATCTCGGTTATGACGGTGGCGGGGCACCCAAGCTGTTCGAATTCAACTGCGACACACCGACATCGCTGCTCGAGGCGGCCGTGATCCAATGGTCGTGGAAGGAGGAACGGTTCGCGCATCTCGACCAGTTCACCAGCCTCCACGACAAGCTGGTCGGCAAATGGACCGACATCCGCGCTCTCCTGCCCCCCGCGGTGCATTTCGCGCATGTCGCCGACGATGCGGCCGAGGACGCGGTGACGACATCGTATCTGCGCGATACCGCGGAAGCTGCGGGCATCGCGACGATCCCGATACTGGTCGACAATATCGGCTGGAACGACGACGGCCGATGCTTCGTGGACGATGCCGAACAGCCGATCGACGCGGTGTTCAAGCTCTATCCATGGGAATGGCTGGTAAATGAGGCGTTCGCGCCGCAGCTGCTCGAAAGCCTTGTCGGCATGGTGTGGATCGAGCCGATCTGGAAGATGATCTGGTCAAACAAGGCCATTCTCGCGATCTTGTGGCAGCTCTTCCCCGGCCATCCCAACTTGCTCGAGACATCGTTCGACATCCCCGCGGGCGACGCGGTCGCAAAGCCGATGCTGGCCAGGGAGGGTGCGAACGTCTCGATCCGCCGCGCCGGCGCGGTCGTCGCCTCGACCACCGGGGCTTATGGCGACG
This sequence comes from Sphingomonas bacterium, assembly GCF_903642285.1. Taxonomy (GTDB): domain Bacteria; phylum Pseudomonadota; class Alphaproteobacteria; order Sphingomonadales; family Sphingomonadaceae; genus Sphingomonas. Next base: position 148,616 of record NZ_CAHJWJ010000003.1, on the reverse strand, counting down.
AGGGGTATGTGTACCAGGCGCTGTACCATCTGCCCGAAGCCGCACCGGGCTGTTTTCCGGTCATCGGCAGCTGGATCGTCGACGGCGAACCCGCCGGGATCGGCATCCGCGAAGACGGGTTGATCACCGGCAACACCGCTCGCTTCGTGCCCCACGTCATCGAAGGGTGAGGCCGCTGTCCCGTCCGCGGGTTCGCGACATGCGGCTCAGAAGTCGAACGCGGCGACCTCGGTCCTCTTGGCCAGCATGAAGGCGTCGGCGACCAGCTGGAACGGCGCGGCGTCGACCTTCGACCGGCCATCGGCCAGCAGCGCGGCGAATTCCTTGTAGATGTCGGGATATTCGTCGGCGGGCCCGACGAACGGCGGCTGACCATCGACCTGCAACTGCGCGCCGCCGTCCGCTAGGGTCAGCTTGGTTCCGTCCGCCGTCTCGACATCGATCGACCATGTCTGCGGTCCGGTCTGACGCCAGTCGAGTTCGCCGACGAGCTGCCCGTCGGTCGCCAGACCGGTGCTGAAGGTCAGATCGGCGGCGATCGGTGCCCCCCGGTTTGCCGGGAAGAACAATTCCGCCGCGCTGATGAACACCGGCTGCGGCAGGATCCGGGTCAGGATCGACAGCGCGTTGATACCGGGATCGAAGATGCCGAACCCGCCGGCCGCCATGATCCAGTCCTGTCCGGGATGCCAGCGCCGCAGATCCTCCTTCCAGGTGACCGTGAGCGATTTCAGCGTCTTTCCCGCCAGCATGTCCGCGGCGCGCTTCACCGCGGCGTTGTGCTGGGCGTGGTATGTCGCGAACGCGACCTTGCCGGCGGCGTCGGCGCGGTGCGCGATATCCGCGACTTCGGTCACGGTTCCCGCGGGCGGCTTTTCCAGCAGCACATGCTTGCCCGCCGCGAGACAGGCCGCGGCGATCGAGCGACGCGGGCCGGGCGGGGTGCAGATCGACACGACGTCGAGATCGGCGACGCCCTTCAGCATCGCATCATAGCCGTCGAACGACGGCACGTCATCGGGTGGGCTGCCGCCGCCGCTGTTGCACACCGCCGCAAGCTGGAACTCGGGCGTCGCGGCGATCGCAGGGACATGCTGATCGCGCGCGATCTTGCCGAAGCCGATGATGCCGATCTTGTACTTGGCCATTGGACGGTCCTTTTTCGATGTCAGGCGGTAAGGCGAAGCAAATGGCCGTCGGGATCCCGCAGGCACGGGATGGCCGCGTCCCCCTGTCCGCTTGCCGGCGGTCCGGACGGCGCAAGCAGGGTTTGCGTGGCCGCTATATCACCCTCCGCGCATTCGCGCACGGCCGGTGCCCCGGGCGACCGGTAATGCAGGAGTTCGACGTGCGGCCCCGGCTCGGGCGTCAGCAGCGTGACGATGTCGACGACGGCGTCGTCCAGACCATCGAGCCGTGCCTGTTCCGGCCCCTCGTTCAACGACTGCGCGCCGAGGCGGAAACCAAGCCCGGTGTAGAAGGCGATGCTCGGCGCAAGCGAGCGTACCGCCAGCGCGGTGTGGTCGATGCCGAGGAAGACCGCGCCACCCGGGTTCGGCAAGCGGGCCCAGTCGCTGGCAGGCGCATATGAGAGTTCGAGCGGATGGCCATCGGGATCGCGGAACTTGTACGCCGTCACCGATCCCGTGCTCGGCGGCAAGAGCTGAGGCCCGCCCCGGGTGATCGGCTCCGGCGAGACGCGAGCGAGCCGCTCGTACGCGGCCGCCATGTCGGCCACCGCGATCGCGAAATGCTGGAACCAGGGATCGTTCGCGGCGCGCGGCTGCGGATAGGGTGCCCCGTCCGGACGCAATATCAATTCGATCCATTCCGACCCGAGCGCGAGCCGCGCACCGTTCGCCGACCGCGCCTCGATCACGAACGCGAGCGCACCGGTATAGAAAGCGATCGCCCGGTCCAGGTCGCGCACGTTCAATGCGATCCGCGCGATATGCCCGATGCGCGGAGAGGTCATGCCGGAGTGTCCCACGCACCCGATAACGCGCAAGCGGCGTTTCGGTGCCTGCGTACCTGCGTACCTGCGGCTGAAGGGTCGAGCGAATGAAAATCAACTGGCCCCTATTCGCGGTGGCGGTCGGGGCGTTCGGCATCGGCACGACGGAGTTCGCGCCGATGGGCCTGTTGCCCGTGATCGCGACCGGTCTGCACGTCTCGATACCGGCGGCGGGCCTACTCGTCACCGGCTATGCGCTCGGCGTGATGGTCGGCGCGCCGCTATTGACCCTGCCGACGGGCCGCCTCGATCGCAAGCTTCTGCTGGTCGGGTTGATGGGTCTGTTCACGCTCGGCAATCTCCTGGCGGCGGTGGCGCCCGGCTATGGCTGGCTGATGGCGGCGCGGATCGTGACGTCGCTGTGTCATGGTTCCTTCTTCGGTGTCGGATCGGTGGTCGCCGCATCGCTCGTCGCGCCCGAGCGTCGTGCCGGCGCGGTCGCGGCGATGTTCAGCGGGCTGACGATCGCCAATATCGGCGGCGTGCCGCTGGCGGCATGGATCGGGCAGCATATCGGCTGGCGCGCCGCCTTCGCGGGTATCGGCGGGCTCGGCGTGATCGCGATGATCGCGCTGGTGCTGGCCTTGCCGCGGATCGCCGGGAATGCGCGGACCGACATCCGCCGCGAACTGAAGGCGATGGGCCGGCCGGCCGTGCTGCTCGCCCTCCTGGCGACGGTGCTCGGCTCGGCGGCGATGTTCACCGTCTTCACCTATATCGCCCCCATCCTGCAGCACGTGACGCATGTTTCCGAAAATATGGTGACGGCGACGCTGGTGATCTACGGGATCGGCCTGACCGTCGGCAACGCGCTCGGCGGACGTTTCGCCGACAAGGCGCTGACGCCGACACTGATCGTGGTGTTCTCATCGCTCGTGACGTTGCTCGTCCTGTTCGCCTGGACGATGCACAGCGCCGTACCGGCGATCGCGACCGTCTTCGCTTGGGGCGTCGCGACCTTCGCGCTCGTGCCGTCGCTGCAGGCGCGGGTGATGAGCGTGGCGAGCGACGCGCCGAATCTCGCCTCGTCGATCAACATCGGCGCGTTCAATCTAGGCAACGCGATCGGCGCGGCGCTTGGCGGCGGGGTGATCGCGGCCGGGCTCAGCTACACCTGGGTCTCGGTCGCCGGGGCCGCGATGGCGGCGGGCGGACTTGCGCTGATCCTGCTGACCCGCGCCCAGGACGATCAGCGCAGTCGTTCGGCGACGTGATCGGCGACGCGTAGCGCGTTGGCGATGATCGTCAGCGTCGGGTTCACCGCGCCGATCGTCGGGAAGAAGCTCGCGTCGACGGCGTAGAGGTTATCCACCTCATGCGCCCGGCAGTGCAGATCGAGGACGGACGTCGCCGGATCGGTGCCGAAACGCATCGTGCCTGCCTGGTGCGCGGTGCCGCCGACCGGAATATTCTTCCCCAGATACAGCGACCGTTCGAGCAGTTGCGGGTGCGCATCGACCTGCGTCAGCAGCCCCCCCAGCTTGTGCCGCAGGCGGCGGTGCGCTTCGCCGCCGGTCGGCCGCACCGCGAGCGTGACGCGACCGTCCTTGCCGAGCGTGATCCGGTTGCCGGGCAACGGCAGGTCCTCGCTCATCACCCAGAAATCGATCGCGTGCTGCGCCAGGACGTCGAACGGCTTGTCGGGAAACCATTGCAGGAAAGCGGGCAGCGCCTCGCCTTCCACCGCCGCGCCGTGGGACTTGCCGTTGGTCAGGATGGTGCCGAGCGGATATTCCCAGTCGTCCGCCCCGAAATAGAAATCGGTCAGCGCCAGCGTCTTCTGGAACACGGTGTCGTTGCGCTCGCGCGACACCGCCATGAAGGCGGCGTTGTTGTGGCGCATATAGTTGCGGCCGACCTGGTCCGAGCCGTTGGCGAGGCCGTTCGGATGTCGATCGCTCGCGGAGCGGAACATCAGCAGCGCCGAGGAAAGCGCGCCGCACGCCGCGACGACGATATCGGCGGCATAGACTTCCGCCACGCCGTCGCGCACGACGTGCACCGCGGTGACGGTGCGCCCCGACGCGTCGGTCTCCAGCCGTTCGGCATAGGCCCCGGTGAGGAGCGTGACGTTGTCGTGCGCCAGCGCGGGTTCGATGCAGGCGATCTGCGCATCCGCCTTGCCGTTGGTCAGGCAAGGGAAGCCGTCGAACGCGTCGCAGCGGATGCACGCGCTCGTCGGCGACGCCCGCGTTCCGACCTCGTCGAGCAGGATGCCGAGCGGCTGGGGAAACGGGTGGTGGCCGATCTTCTCCAAAGCGTCCGACAGCGCCTGAAGCCGTGGCTCGTGCGCGACCGGCTCGAACGGATAGGGCCCGCTCGACGGCGGCTCGTTCGGATCGAGACCGCGCTGCCCGTGGACGTAGTAGATCGCCTCGGCCTGCGCATAATAGGGTTCGAACACGTCGTACGGCAGTGGCCATGCGGGGGAAACGCCGTCCGAATGGACGATCTCGCCGAAATCGCGCTCGCGCAGGCGGAACAGTGCGGAGCCATAGACCTTGCTGTTGCCGCCGACCATATAGTGCAGGCCGGGATGGAAGCTGTGGCCGCGGTCGTCGTACCAGGTTTCCTTGACCTGATATTTCCCGTCGACGAACACCGCGCGCGCGTTCCAGTTGTCGCGCTCGCGGGTCAGATAGTCGCCGCGCTCGAGGATCAGGATCCGCTTGCCCGTCGCCGCCAGCCTGAGCGCGAGCGAAGCGCCGCCCGGGCCCGAGCCGATCACGATGACGTCGAAGCGGTCGTTGCTCATCGGCGTGGCTCCTGTTAGCCCGCGCGCAGGGCCGTAACTGGTGCGTCCACACCGATCTCCGTTGGAACCCCCCGTCATGACGTGGAACGAGGCAATCTGGATCGCGGCGCGGGTCTGCCTCGTCGCCATGTTCCCGTTCAGCGCGATCGACAAGGTGTGGCACTGGAAAAATTCATTGGCGCAAACCAATGCGGGCCGATCGCCCGGGACCGGTGGCCTGCCCGGCGCGCCGCTGCTGCTGGTGCTGGCGATCCTGGTCGAGGGGCTGACGCCGATCTGCATCGTCACGGGCTGCCTCGACCGGCCCGCCGCCGTGCTGCTGGCCGGCTTCTGCGTCGTGACCGCGTTCCTGTATCATCCGTTCTGGGCGTACCCGGACTTCTTCAGCGCCGGCGACGACAGCGTGGCGCGCGAGCATTTCTGGCAGTTCGTGAAGAATTTTGGTCTCGTCGGCGGCCTCCTGCTGGTCGTATTCGCGGGAACGCTGGAAAGCCCGTTCGCGATCCTGCGGCCCGCGACCTGGTCGTCCCGTCCGGGTTGAGCGCGACGTCGGGCCGCAGCCGCGTGCGCAATCGAAGCTTGTCCGTGCGATTGCGGCGGCGAAGTAATGCACCGTTCAGGCGTACGCCGCTTTGAACGGTTCCTGCAGCGAACGCCCGAGCTCCGCGATCTCGTAATCCACAGCGACGAATAGGAGGACCTCGGTATTTTACGAGAGGACGTTCGCTACGGCGCGAAACTGCGTATCCTCGCGACGGTGCCGACGTCCAGACGCTCGATCAGTGCAACGACGAGATCGACGGTACGGTCGAAGTCCGCCCGATCGATGATCCCGTTGTGCGCATGCGTATACCGCGCCGGCACGACCAGATTGATCGTCGGCACGCCGCCGGCGGTGGCCTGGATCGCTGCGCTGTCGTCGCCATAGCCCTGCACGAGATCGCGCTGAAGCGGTATGCTCTTCGCGGCCGCCACGTCTCCGACAAGGGCCACGAAGCGGCGGTTGGGAAGCGTACTGCTGTCGTAAAGGAACAGGCCGGGGCCCGCGCCGAGCACGGCCTGCGTTTCCTCCGGGCTCCGTCCCGGGCTGTCCCCGGTGATGCCGCCTTCGATGGCGATGCCGATGTCGGGCCTGATGAGATCGGCGGCGGTACGTGCGCCGCGCAGGCCGATCTCTTCCTGGACCGTGGCCGCGACGATCACCTGGTTTGGGTGCCCCGACGCGCGCAGACGCCGCAGAACCTCGATGACGACGGCGCAACCGACGCGGTCATCCCATGCCTTGCCCAGATAACGTCCCCCCGGCAGCGCCACGAACGGCGAGTCGGGTATGACCGGATCGCCCGGGCCGATGCCGAGCGCCTCGACCTCCGCTGCGGTGCGCGCGCCGATATCGAGATAGAGACTGTCGCGCGGGAATACCCTGGTACGTTCCTCCGCCGGCACGACATGGACATCGCGGATCCCCGTGACCGCGTGCACCGGGCCCTTGCGGCCGATGATGATCCAGCGCTGATCCGGCAGCGCCTGGTCGAGCCAACCGCCGAGCATCTGCATCGAAAGGAACCCGGTCGGGGTTATTCGACGGACCATACCGCCGAGTTCGTCCATATGGGCGTCCAGCATGACCTTGGGACCGCCGGTCCCTTGCTGGGCGATCACCGAGCCGACGCCGTCATACGTCACCTTGTCGGCGAGCGGCGTCAGTTCGCGCACCATGACGGCGCGTACCGCCTCCTCGTAGCCCGACGGACCCGGCGCATCGGCAAGCTCCGCCAGCAATCGCTCGGTCCTGTCAGGCGATACCGCGCTCGCGGGCGCGGCGAGGGTGAAAGCGGCCAACAACGCCAAGCTGCGCATATATGTCTCCTCGATTGCCCAAGGATGCCGGTTGACTGCCTGTTCCGCAAGACGGGGAACCGACGCGCAGCCGCCGCGATGCGCTCTTCCGATACCCGCGTTCGTCGCGAGGTGCCCATCCGGCCCGCCAAGCGCGATCATGCCGAAAACGGACTAACCAAGCGCAAGTTGCCATGATCCTTCGGGTCTTAATCTGGATTGAGGCGTTGGCGAGGCGATCAACAGGAGGAGATCACTGATGGCCGATCCCAATGACAAGCGCACCGATGGCGCGCCGCCCACCCATATCCATATCGAGAAGAAGAAGACGAATTGGCTTGCGTGGCTGCTGCTCGCGCTCGGCGTGCTGGCGCTGCTGTTGGGCCTTAGCCGCTGCAACCACAACGACGCGGCGCAGACGACCGCGGTCACGAATACCAGTACCGTCATCGCCGAGACGCCGAATGCGCCCAAGGTCGCCGCGCTTGCTGGCACATCGGCACTGGGCGGGTATCTCGCCGGTAGCCAGCCTACGCCGCGGACGTTCACGTTCGAGAAATTGAATTTCGATACCGCCAAGAGCGACATACGGCCTGACGACCAGGCGGATGTCGACCAGGTCGCGGCGACGTTGAAGCAATATCCGAAGGCGCGGATCCGCATCGCCGGCTACGCCGACACCCGCGGTAACGAGGCGGCGAACGTCGCGCTCGGCAAGGCGCGGGCCGACAGCGTCAAGGCCGCCCTCGTCGCGAAGGGTATCAACGGGGGCAGGATCGAAACCACCACCGGCGGAACGTCCGATCCGGTCGACACCAATGCCACCGCCGCCGGCCGCGCCGAAAACCGTCGCACCGAGCTGGTCGTCACTCAGCGTTAATCGATCAACGAAAGGAAGTTCCCATGTCACGTACCATCACAGCATTGTTCGATACCAAGGCCGACGCCGACGCCGGTGCCGAGCGGCTTCGCCAGGCCGGTGTCGACGCGGGTCATGTCAGCGTACACGACCAGACGACGCACAAGACCGACGCCGCGTATTCGACGGACAAGGACAAGGGGCTATGGGCCTCGGTCAAGAATGTGTTCGTCCCTACCGAGGATCGTCACGCATATGAGGAGGGCATCCGTCGCGGGGGCTTTCTGCTGACGGCGGACGTCGACGACGACAAGACGCCCGCGGCGGTCAAGGCGCTGGAAGAGGCCAATTCGGTCGATCTCGACGCGCGCACGCAGGAATGGCGGCAGTCGGGATGGGACTATGCCGAACCCGCCGATGATCTGCACGATGCCGACGAAGGGGTATTGTACGGCAGCCGCGACCTGGAACAGGGCGGTTCGCGTTACCGCTCCTACCTTCCATAGGGTCTCCGCTGACAGCGAGGTGGGCTGGTGCGACGAGCGCCGGCCCACTCCATTTCGCCCGGATACGCGGCGGCAATAGGTGGCGGGAAAACGTCGCTAATTTACGGCTTTCGCCCCGACTGCGCCGCAATCGTGCCGCTGCGCGGCCCTTTCTTATTGCCATGTCCTCGTTGGCAAACGTCGCATTGTCGTGTCGCTCGAAATATACGAGGCGTCCCGCGGGTCGACTACCGCAATAGCCGCCGTGTCGATTCCCCGCCGCACCTTTTCCGCTTCGATCCTGTTGGCTACTACGCGCGCCTGTTCCGGGGTGATCGGCATCCCGTATGGGGCCACCGGCGATGCGGCGGGCGGGGCGGAGTAGCGGATCTTCCCCCCTTGCATCTGGCGCTCCGGTTCGAATGAACCGGCAAGCGCCATTGATTGTCGTCGCAGGTTGGCAATTAACGACGCCGCTAATTCGACCCCGTTATCCAAGACTAATCTACAAATCCAACCCAACGGCCCGCAAATACCACACCGATCCAGAATACCAGCGACAATCCGCCGGCGATCCGCGCAGCGCGCGGCGTGGGGAGGACTGCATCCCAAACGTGAACTGCCTTCCAGGCGCCAAAGTGGAATACGGCCATGTTCATTCCCGCAAGCACCAATAGCACCATCTTGATGCGGAAAGGCACGTTCGCGTAATATTTGGTCGCGTGCGAAGCGAACATCGCCGTGCCGGTGATCGCGGCGACGACGAACGCCGTCCAGGTCCATGGCAGGGTTTCGTTCGACAGCTGCATCACGCGGAGGTTGCGCGACGAGGCACCGACCAATCGTAAGTCCAGCATCGCGATGGTGCCGATCACCAGCGTGAGCGCCAGCACATGCAGCGTCTCGATCGCCGGGAACATCCAGTCCGACTCGCCGATCGCGGTCGCGAAGGGCGTCGCTTCGAGCCAGGTGCACAGGTCGAGTATGCTCATCGATTACGCCCTTGTCCAAAGCTGCGGGTCACGCGGGTGCGCCCGCATAAGCGATCCAGCGCCCGCAGATCAGCACCATCATCCACATCGCGAGCGACAGGAGTGCGCAGGTCCGCACGACCGCTCGCTTACCTGCGGACAGGTCGCGGAACCGGCAATCCTCGAGGAGGCGACGCACCGGGGCAGTGAACAGGACCGCGCCGACGATCAGCCCCATCTTGGTCCAGAAGATCCAGTTGAGCAGCTCGCGCCCGGGCTCGGCCATGATCTGCAACAGCCCGGTCACGACCAGCACGGCGAGCGCGCCCCAGATCCAGGGATAGAAGCGCAGGGTCAGATCGCGCATCGACTGCTCGCGGCCGAGGAAGCCCGCAAGCCTGAGGTCGAGCAGCGCGATCGAGGACATCACGATGCCGATCGCGACGATGTGTATGCTCTGGAGCGTCGGAACCGCCCAGAAACGGTCGGCGATCGCGCTGCTCAGATGCGTTTGCGAGAGCCAGTCACTGGCCGCGCGCATGGTCGACATGAACACTCTCTCCAAATTGCTTTATCTTGTCGGAACGACGCGTCATGCCGGTAATCGGCAGGCGCGCCTCGGACATAGCGATCGACTGGCCCTGAACGCCGTTACATAACCGTTTTTTCGGAGGCCCGGGATCCCGAACAGGAGCGGACGATCGAGCGCGGTCACGTATCGCCGCGCTCGCTGTCCATATGCGCCAGTACCATATCCGGGTAGCGCGCGCCCTTGATCGCGTCGGCGGGGGCCACGGACTCGATCGCGGCCAAGTCGTCGGGCGAAAGTGTCACGTCGAATCCGCTCAGCGTCTCGGTCAACTGGTCGCGGCGGCGCGCGCCGACCACCGGGACGATATCGCCCCCTTGCGCCAATACCCACGCGATCGCGATCTGGGTGACGCTCATGCCTTTGGCCTCGGCGATGGTGCGGAGCGCCTCGACCAGCGACAGGTTCGCGTCCAGATTGTCTTTCCGAAAGCGCGGCGTGCGTGCCCGCATGTCTCCCGCCTGAGGCACGTCCGCGCGGTAGTGGCCGCTGATCAGCCCACGCGCGAGCACGCCATAAGCGGTGATGCCGACCCCGAGTTCGCGCGCGGCCGGCAGGATGGACCGCTCGATGCCGCGGGTGACCAATGAATATTCGATCTGGAGGTCGGCGATCGGGTGCACCGCCACGGCGCGGCGCAAGGTGGCCGCCCCGATCTCCGACAGGCCGATGTGGCGGACATAGCCCGCCTGCACCAACTCGGAAAGGGCACCTATCGTGTCCTCGATCGGCGTGTCCTCGTCGAGCCTCGACGGGCGATAGATGTCGAGATGGTCGACGCCGAGCCTCTGAAGCGAATAGGTAATGAAGTTCTTGACCGAGTTCGGCCGACTGTCATTGCCGATGAATGCGCCGGATGGGTCGCGTAGACTGCCGAACTTGACGCTGAGTTGATAGCGGTCGCGCGGGATACCCCTGAGCGCCTCCCCGAGCAGCGTCTCGTTATGACCCATGCCGTAAAAGTCGCCGGTGTCGAGCAACGTAACGCCCGAATCCAGCGCGGCATGGATCGTGGCGATGCTTTCCGCGCGATCAGCCGGGCCATACATCCCCGACATGCCCATGCACCCGAGGCCGATCCCCGAGACGACCGGGCCGGCGCTGCCCAAGGTCCGCTGTTCCATTCCACGCTCCCGTTCGCCAATCATCGGCGGCGATTGAACCACGCCCTCCAACGATGCCCGCGCGTCAGAACTTGATGAAGCCCGGCTCGGGCGTCTTGTCGGAAAAGGCGCTCGCGTTTTCGAAGCAAGACGCATCGTCGAGCACTTCCCACGTCCGCGTGGTCTTGCGTTGCCAGATGTTGGTGGTGGTCACCGGTTCGGTGAACGCCTCGTCGTCGTAGAAGGTGATATGCGTGTGGATCACGTCCGGTGCGACCCGCTCGATGCTCCACTTCAAGTGCAGCTTGGCGCTGTGGGGATCGTGCGCGCCGTCCATGGGCGTGCTCGCGTTTATGCCGACCGTGTCGACGAACAGCGTGTCGCCGACCCAATATCCGACCGAATGGCCATTGTAGCTCGGCTTGAGGTCCTTGGGATGGCCACGGCCGTCGGTCCAGATGACGATCGGGAACGTGTTGTACATGAAGATCGTCACCTCGCCCGGTGTTTGCACGATCTCGTCCGGGTAATTCTTGTTGGTGAGCATCGCCGGAAGCCCGAACGGCAGGCAGCGCGCGCCGATGTCACCGATCGCCCGCCCCTGCTTCGCCGCCGCGGTGCGATCGGCGACGATCTTCTTGTACGCCGGGGTATAGGGCAACGGCCAAGGCGTCAGATACAGCGGCGGGCGGCCGTCGGCGGTCGCGCCCGAATTGGTCGCGGGCGCGCCACCCGGCGGCGCCATGGCCGTTCCGAGCCAGAGACCCGAAATGTCGGGCGCATTCCGGTCGCCGTAATAAGACACGCCTGGCGGCGGCCATTGCTGCTCGCTTACCGCCTGGCCGATAGCAGGACCGCCTGCCAACAGCGTGGCGAGCGTCAGCAGGCATCTTCCCAACTTGTCGAACGCTTTCACGCGTCACTCTCCTCGCGGTGATTCTCCGTACAAGGTTTCAGCCTCGTCCGGTCAATTGGCCGGGCATCAACGGCGTTCTCCCGCTTCTGTCAATAGCCGCGCGGCAGACCAAGGATTGCCTGGCCACTCTTCGCGAACCCGGCGGCCGGTCCAGTCTACGCGTCGCAGAAACCATCCGGTTTCGCAGGTCGCGCTGCGCGAGGCAGCGACGAGACATGCTCGATGATCGAACACGATGGCGCACCCATCCGATCCTTTCACGGGGACGATTTAGATACTGGAGTTACTTGCATTAGTAACACTCGCAGATATTTGGCATCGCCTCGGCCGCCGAATTTAGCCTGTTCGGCCGGGTCGGCCAAGGCTATCGCAATCCGACGGAGCGCGGAATCGTGCCCGTACCAGATAAAAATTTGGGGAGGATGAGGGATGGTGTCGGTGGATCGTAAAGGGAGGCTGCTTGCCTCCGCAGCGGCGCTCGTGATCGCTGCGCCAGCCGTCGCGCAGACCGCACAACCCGCGACACCGCCGGTTCAGCCCGCGACACCCGGAACCGCCAGTGATGCAACCGGTGCGGTTGCCTCATCCGAGCCAACCGCCGACGCAGCCCAGACCACGCCGTCCGCTGGCAGTCTGGAAGACATCGTCGTCACCGCGACCCGCCGCACCGTAAACCTTCAGCGGGTCACCGCGACGGTGGAAGCGGTAACCGGTAACACGCTGAAAGCATTCAACGTGACCAGCGTGGTTCAGTTGCCCAGCCTCGTGTCCGGCCTTGTGGTGACCCCAGCCGGCGGCAACAACCTGTATTTGCGCGGCATCGGCTCGGCGTCGACCGGGTTCAACGAGGCACAGGTGGCGTCCTATATCGACGGGCTTTACCTTGCCAACCCGACAGCGAGCATCACCTCGTTCAACAATGTCGAGCGGATCGAGGTGCTGAAGGGTCCGCAGGGAACGCTTTACGGTCGCAACGCGACGGGCGGCCTGATCTCCGTCACGACCCGCGACCCCGGCGACAAGACCCGGGTAGACGGATCGATCGGCTACGCGAACTACAATACGCTCACCGCGAACCTGTACGTATCCACCCCACTCACCGACAATCTGGCGATCAACATCGCCGGCTTTCACCAGAAACAGGCGGACGGTTGGACCACCAACGTATTCAACGGCCACGACGTCCAGAAGTCCAACGAGAACGGCCTGGAAACCAAGCTTCAGTGGAAGCCGACGTCGGACCTGAAGATCACGGGCAGCTTCATATACGACTATAATAATCGCGACATCGGCTACGCCTATCAGGTTTATCCCGGATCGTTGGGCACGGATGGAACGCCCTATCTTGGCAAGTACAAGATCGCTTCGCGCATCGACGCGTCCGCTCCGACGTCCATCTATATCGGAACGCTCAGGATCGAGCAGAACTATGGTTTCGCTACGCTGACCAGCCTGACCGGTTACCAGACCAGCCAGGCCAACGTGTTGTTCCAGAACGGTCTGCCGATCCTGGGCCAGGTGGCGGCGGGCCAGGGTGCATCGTACAACCAGTTCTTCGAACGCAACCGAACCTTCAGTCAAGAACTGACGCTGACGTCGACAGCGTCGCCGTCGTCGCGTTTCGATTGGGTCGCGGGCGCTTTCTACTATGACGACCATCTCAAGCTGCAACTCGATACGTACAATACCTGCATCGGCAATGTTTGCGCGCCCGGCACTGTTCCCAACCGCATCAATGGCCTGCCGAGTACCCTTTCTGGGTCAGTCTATGGAGATGGGACCATCCGTATCCTCGATGCGACGCGCCTGACCATCGGCTTGCGATACACGGACGAGGCCAAGACCCTTGCGGGGCTGACGACTCCCCTACCCGGACAGCCGAATTCGGTAGCCGTACTGCCGGCGAGCACGATCCTTTATCCCGGTCAGCCTTTCGCGGGTTATCCCAACGGCATTCCGACCCGGCTGCATTTCGACCGGCTGACCTATCGCGTCGTGCTTGCGCAGGATTTGGGCGAGGACATCCACGTCTATGCGTCACACAATCTCGGTTTCAAGTCGGGCGCGTTCAATGCCAATGCGTTCACCAATCCGCCGGTGCGCCCCGAGCTGCTTTACGCCACCGAAGCCGGCGTGAAGTCGGAGCTGTTCGATCGCCGGCTGCGTATCAACGCCGCCTATTTCCATTACACCTACAAGGACGTGCAGGTCCGCTCGCTGGTACCGCCCGCGACGACTTCCGCCATCCTCGAAAATGCCGCCAGCGAGCATGTCGACGGCGTGGACGTCGATTTCAGCGCCGCCCTGTTCAAGGGCTTCGCGATCAACGGCAGCTTCGAATATCTGGACGCTCGCTATGCCGCCTTCCCGGGCGCCAGCCTCGCCTCGCCGAAGGCGAGCGCCACCGGCGTCCTGCTTCCCGGCGCAACGATCATCAACAATTACAATCTCGCGGGCTTCGACGTGCCCTTCGCAGCGCCGGTATCGGCGTCGCTGGGTGCGACCTACACGTTCGACACCGCGCGCGGCACCTTTTCACTGAGCGCGAACGACCATTACAACTCGCCTTATTCGATGACGGTCGACGGCAGCATCCGGCAGGGTAGGCATGACCTAGTCGACCTCTCGCTCAACTGGACCGCGCCCGACAAACGCTACGACGTCAACTTGTTCGTTCGCAATCTCACCGATCAATACACCTACGCGGCGGCTGTGGTGAGCAGCAATTTCGCCGTGGTTCCCGGTGCCCCTCGCACCTTCGGCGGGTCGCTCGGCTTCCATTTCTAACATTTCTAACGCGCGCCATCGCATGACCCGCGTTGCCCGCTTTGGTCCCGTTAGCAATCTGATATCACTATGCGGAATTTTGTCTCGCTTCCTTGACGGTTCGTTCGCGGCTAGGCGGACAACGTTCGTAAAGCGGAATCAATACCAGCGCGGCACGGGGTTCCAGCCCAGAAGCTTGGCTTTTGCGAGGACCACGAACGAGATCGACAGCCCGACGTTCGATGCGTCGAGAATATATTGGGGGAGGAAAATGCGTAAGTTTCTCATGACGACGGCCGCGGCAGTTTGCTTGCTGCCAGGAACGGCCTGGTCGCAGGTGCAGCCCCCGCAGCAGCCGGCGACCCCGGGCAATGCGACCCAACCCCCCGCCGGCGATAGCACCAAGAGTTCGTCGGACGTCAGCGCCGATGCGCAGAAGCTGGACTCGACCGGGCTAAGCGACATCATCGTGACGGCACAGCGCCAGTCCGAAAGCTCGCAGCGTGCGGCGATCGCGATCAACGTGGTCGGTGGCGCCGATCTGGTGAACAACGGGATCACGCAGCCGGACCGGCTGAACAGTCTGGTTCCCGCCCTGACGATCGCCAATGTCGGTCCCAACGCCACGTCGTTCATTCGCGGCGTCGGTAACTTCTCGGTCCAGGTCACCAGCGATCCGGCGGTCGCCTTCAACTATGACGGCGTCTATATCGGCCGCTTCACCGCCACCTCCACGACCTTTTTCGACACGGATCGAATTGAGGTATTGAAGGGTCCGCAGGGTACTTTATATGGTCGCAACGCGACGGCCGGCGCGATCAACATCTTGCCGACGCAGCCGAAAATCGGCGAGTTGTCCGGGTACGGTGCAGTACAGTACGGCAATTACAATGCGCTATCCGTCGAGGGTGCGGTCAATATTCCGATTGGTGAAAACGGTGCGGTGCGCGTTTCGGGGATCGTGAACGACCGGGATGGCTATAATAGCGACGGCAGTTCGGACGATAAGAGTGAGGGACTGCGTATACAGGTCAAGTCCAATCTCACGCCGAACCTGACCGCGCGTGTTGCGTTCGATTACGAGCATCTGGGCGGTATCGGCGCTGGCCTGACTTTCCTCGATACCTATGCCTGTTCGGCAGCGACCGTCAGCTTGCCGGGAGAATCCCCCCATTGCGTCGTCAAGCCTACCGGTCTTTCGCGTGCAGACGGTAATACTTCGGCTGCATCCCAGGCGTTCTGGACATCGCTGGCCAGCGGCGTGACGGGTCGCACGCGTGACCCATTCCCACTGGGTTCGCAGAATAGCAGCTTCTATGGATCGAACGCCGATATCGAGTGGGATACGGGTCACGGTACGCTGACGATCATCCCGGCGGTGCGGTTCGATCACGTGCAGAACGTCACGCCCAGTGGTGGCTTCCCGATCGCCGATGATCAGAAGGACATCCAGTACAGCGTAGAGACCCGGTTCGCCGGTAAGATCAGTCTGCTCGATTATCAGCTCGGCTTCTTTTACTATAACGAAGATGCGAGCCTGCGGCAGGGATCGATCACCAGCAACACCAGCGGCAGCTTCGCGTTGCCGGAGGTCGTCGATACGCAATCCTACGCGCCGTTCGCGCGACTGACGGCACATCTTGGGCCGAAGTTCCGGCTAGTCGGCGGGATCCGGTACACGCACGACAACAGGCAGTTCAACTCGCACAACGTCACGATAGCTGAGACGTGCGCCGCAGGCGCGACGTGTCCGACGGCGGTGCTGGAGACGGTCGTGCCGTACATCACGCTGCTGCCCTTCGCGATCCCAGGGCAGAGCCCGACGCAGTTGGCTCCGTCGACCATCGCCGGACCGACGCCGAACACCATCATTTCGCGCACCGACTATTTTTTCAATAGTTCGTTGAGCGTCGGCAAAGTGACGTGGCGTGGCGCAGCTGAATATGACTTGACCAACACGTCGTTGGTGTATGCGAGCACGGAAACCGGCTTCCGCTCCGGCGGTTTCAACACGGCCGTGGTCCTCGACGCGAACGCACCGGTGTCGCAGGTGTATCAGCCGGAGTATCTGACGGCTTACACGATCGGGTCGAAGAACCGGTTCTTCAACAATCGCGTTCAGCTCAATCTTGAAGCATTCTTGTGGAAGTACCGCAACGAGCAGGTGTCTCATGGAACAGTTGATGAAATCAACCGGCCCGGTAGCTATACGCAGAACGTCGGTCGTTCCACGATCAAGGGTATCGAGGCCGAAGGTCGTGTGCTTATCACGCCCACCACGCAGATCAGTACCGACGTTCAATATCTCCATGCGCGCAATGACAGTTTCGCGTTCAATGTTGTAGGCTATCCACTTACGAATTGCACAGTGGCTTCCGCGGGATTTGCGGGTCGCCTGCCCTTGTTCAACGTAAACTGTTCCGGACTGCCGTCCTATAACTCCCCGACATGGTCGGTGAACCTATCGGGGCAGCAGACGGTGCCGCTGGGCGACTACAAGCTCGTGCTCACCGCCGACACGCAATACAAGACCAGCCGCTTTACCTATTTCGACTTTGCGACGGAGCAGCTTCAGCCCGCGAGTTGGACGACCAACGCCCAGTTGTCGTTCGGGCCGGCGAGTGGACAATGGTCGATCGCAGGCTTTGTGCGTAATATCGAGAATACGCGGTTGTTGACGGCACCGATCGCGTTCCAGGGCTTATTGTCGGCCTATACCAGTCCTCCGCGGACGTTTGGCGGCCGGGTTTCGGTCAAGTTCTGATGATGGTATGAAGCGAGCGGCCACGAAGACCTTGCATGACACGCGGACGGGTTGGTTCGCCGCACTTGGCCGAGTGGTTTTCGTGGTTGCTATGGAGGCTAGGTTACGACGTTTCTGGAGTTGTGATTGCCACGCAAATCTCTCGGCTTCGCTTGCACGGTGATGCCGGGGGTATGCTCCATGTCGCGAATCCGAATGGTGTGAAACGTCTGTCGAGCCCGAATACAAAAGCATCGGGAGCTTTACTGCGGCTGATGAGGTCCAGCGCGGCGCGGCGCGCTCGGGTCATCGGTCATGCGGCGCACGACGCGCTTTCGAGGTCGTAGATGCCGGTTGCGCCGGCCGGATCGAGATTGCGACCCCTCCCGGCTGGATTTGAGTGGAAAACGGGTGGAAAACGGCGCAGCCGCGGTTCAATGTCGAGATCATAGCACCAAGGCTTGACGGCCGAACATCAGGTCGGGTCGGTACGAGGATAGGATGACGATGCGCGTTGAAGCGAAAAGTAGCTGGCCTTTGAAACTCGCGCTGTCGGCCGCGCTCGTTTTCCCTGGCGTCGCAAGTGTGGCACAGACCCCCGCCCCGTCGGCCCGCGAGCCGCTGAGCTGGTATGGCGACCCGAAAGCACCCAATCTCAGCGGCGTGTGGGTCCGAGTCGATACGCCCGTCGCTGCCAATACCAGCAAGGAGGGTTGGGGGCCATGGCCGCCGCCGCTCAAGGATAAATACGCCGATATCTGGCGAAAGCGCGTCGCGGATGCGGCGGCGGGTACGCGCACGGACGATCCGATCCAGACTTGCCTGCCCCCGGGGATGCCGCGCTATATGACGGGCACGACGAACGCGTTACTGATCATCCAAACGCCCGGTCGCGTAATGATGTATAGGGACGGTTCGCCGGTGCGTCGCATCTGGCTTGATGGACATCCGTTTCCTAACGCAAAAGATCTGGAAAGCTTTTCGAACGGTAATGCGCGAGGACATTACGAAGGCCAGGATCTCGTGACGGAAATTATCGGCATCAAGGATCAGCCGATCGACTCGACCGGGGTTCCGCACAGCGACGATCTGAAAATAAGCGAACGGCTGCACCGCATCGATGCGACCACCTTGCGCGTAACGGTGACGCTGACCGATCCGACGGCGTATACGAGGCCATTGGTCTCCACCGTGACTTACCGGGCTTCCGAAAATCCGCTATGGGAGCCAAGGGAATTTATCTGCACGCCCAAGACCGATTATCATCCGGAAACGTATGTTCATTGATCCCGATCGGCTCTTCGTGCGATGAAAATCTGTGGAGGAATTTTACGATGAAGAAAGTATTCACGCTCGCCGCTCTTGCGTTTGCGGCGGTGCCCCCCGCATCGGTGTCGGCGCATCATTCCTACGCGATGTTCGACCATAACAAGGAAGTCGAACTCAAGGGCACGGTCAAGGAGTGGCAGTGGACCAGCCCGCACACCTGGCTCTATCTTCTCGTCGCCAACGGCAAGGGCGAGCCGCTGAAATACAGCGTCGAGGGTGGCAATCCCGGTCTGCTGCGCCGTCAGGGCTTCTCCAAGGGCTCGATGGCGCCGGGCGATAAGGTTACCGTCTACATGGCTCCGCTCAAGAGCGGTCAGAACGGCGGCGCCATCAACGCCGTGATGCTGGCCAACGGCAAGCTGCTCGGCGAGCGCAACAAGATCCTGGGCGCGCCCTGATCGCGTGAGCGTGGTGATCGCCCCCAGAGCCCACCGCTGCCATTCCTGATCGGTGGAGACGGACAGCGCACTGGCGAATGCCGGGTGCCTGTCCGTCGGTTCGGTGGAATTCGCTGTCGTCAGGCGGCGTCCATCGAGATTGATCTTGCCTGTCGCGCGCTTCGTCAGCGGACGCGCGACAGGTTCCTCCAGAATCAATCCGACCAAAGCCGCTTGAAGTGGCAACGCCTCAATGATGGATGAGGTTGACCCAGGGCGGCACCGATGGCGGATCACCTTTTTCGATCTCGTCGTAGACCGTGTGGTTGAAATCGGCGAACATCGGGTTCGCACCCGGTTCCGGAAGCGCGGTCTCGACATCCGCCAAGCTCTTGCCCGCGACGACCATCGCCTGAATTTGCGTGCGGCGTTGCTCGACCTCGCGTAATTGCGCCTCGACCTGCGCGCGCGACATGACCCCGCCATGACCTGATACGAAGATGTCAGCATCGAGCGCGAGGATCGCCTTTACGCACTGTATCCATCCCGCTGACGAGCCGCCGATATGGACCACCGGATAGGGATCGGTCTGCTGAAGCAGAATGTCGCCGCCAAAGACGATTTTCTGCGCCGGCAGATAGACGACGACGTCGCCATTGGTGTGCGCGGGCGCGGTGTGGATCAGTTGCACCCGGACACCGTCGAGCGTGGTCGACTCTCCCGATGAAATCATATGGGTCGGAAGATATTTGGTCGCGAGCAGACGGAACAGCGGCTTGTACAGCGGCGGCGCGTTCGGGTCCGCGTCGGCGACCAGAACGGTCGCGCGGACATTTTCGTGCGCGATGATTTCTAACCCGACGGGAAAGGCGGGGAGGCCGCCGATATGATCGGGGTCGCCATGGGTCAGCACGATCATGTTGACCGGCTTCGGGGTGACCTTCGCTATTTCGGACAAGAGCAGTCGCGCATCGCCCGGCGTCGTCTGCGCGTCGATCACGATCACGCCCTTGTCGCCGACGATGAAGTTGCTGTTCGAGCGACCGCCCGAGATCCAGTAGGCACCACCTCGAAGCGGGTGCGTGGTGAGCACGGTCGGCGGGGGTGCCTGCTGAGCATCGGTCGGCGCGGCGACCAGCGCCGCGAGCGAGGCTCCTAGCACAAGGACGGTTCTGAGGTTCATAAGATAAGCTCTCCTCTCGTTATGCGAAGGACCTGCAACGCTTGGGCACCGGCTGTCAAATGGGTGTCGACGGCGTGTCAGAGATTAGGGGCAGTAGGCGACGACTCATCGAGTTCGTCCGGGAACGGCTGCGTCTGGCGACCGGACCAGTCCGCCTCGCGCGGGCGGGGAGACGTGATCAGCAACCGCGCGCGCAACCCGACATTGCGCAGACTCTCGACGGCAAGCAGCGCCTCGAAGGCGGGTGCCCCATGAAGCGGGTCGGTGATCCTCTTAAGCGAGTCCGGCCGGGTCACGAACTCGGCGGCCTGCATCAGCGCGGCATCCCGAGTGCCCGCGATCACCACCACATGGTTCCCGGTCGGCCCCGCAAAGCTGCTGATGAGCGCGTAATCCTCACTCGGCTGCGCCTGATTGGACTTCAGATGTGTTCCGGCCAGATAATGCCGCCCCGCCTTGAGGTCCACGATCTCGTCATAGGTGCCGCCGATCGTGAACCGCGATGCGCCGAACACCGGATCGCGGAGGCTCCCGAGCCCGCTCAGATAGCCAAGGTAGACGAGGTCGTCGTTCTTCACCATGTCGGGCGTGAGTTGTGACGCGGGCACGACGGTCGGCTTGCGCAACGCATGGTCGTTGCGGCGCACGATCGGGGTCACGACCCGCAAGGCGCTCGCGACCCCCACGGGCAGGTAGCTCAGCCCCAGATCGACGCTGGTCTTGCCCCGATCGGGCCGGGTGGCTGCCAGATGCTGCAGGTCGGAAGCGGAGTTGACGTCGAACTCGCGCACGAGGCGGGAGACGTCCCCTACCCCATCCGTCTCGCCGAAAACGTAATAATCGCCGACGACGATGACGAGCGGGCGACCGTCGGCGACGGTCGCTGCCCAGAGCGGATTGGCGCGGTCGGCGATCAGCGGCGCATCGATCGGATCGGGGCGGCTTGCCGCCGTCCAGGTCACGACGATCGCCAGTATGACCAACGCCGCGACGCCAAGCAGTTCGATCCAGCGGCGAGTGCGGGCAACCGGCGGAGCCGCGGACGGCGACGCATCGACCGAGGCATGCGGGGCTGGCTCCAATGTCAGGCGATAGCCACCCTTGGGGATCGCCAGCCGCATCGGCTGCATCGAACCCGGTCCGGTATAGAAGTCTTCAAGCTTGCGGCGGAGACGGTGGACATAGACGCGTACCGAAGCGTCCTGATCCGCGCCGTCGCCGTGGCGGGCGAACACCCGATTGGCGATCTCCACCTCCTTGGGGGAGCGTCCTTCCAGCGAACATTTCAGCAGGAAATCGAATAATCGGTCCAGCGAAGGCGAGCGGCCGAGCGCCTGTTGGTCACGCAGCAACGCCGCTTGCCCGATCAGGACCGTGTTCCAGTCCTCGCCGCTCGCAACCGCTTCCTCCACCACGTTCATCCCGTGCGGATGCCGATATCCGGCGCGAGGTAAGACGGGGGTGAACCCGCCCGTCCGACCTCGCTGCGACGATAGGACGTCAGAACGGATACATGCCCGGACGCTGCGACATGGTGGTCAGGCGCAACTCGGTGAAATCCTCGACCGCGTAATGACCCGACCGGCCCCAGCCGCTGTCCTTGACGCCGCCCACCGGCAATTGCGCCTCGCTGGCCATGGTCGGCGCATTGATATGGACGATGCCCGTGTCGAAACGCTGCGCCATGTCGAACCCACGCGCGTGATTGCTGGTCATGATCGCCGCGCTGAGCCCGTAAGGCGTGTCCTGGGCGGCGCGGAGCGCCTGCTCGGGATCGTCGAAGGGTTCGATGACCAGCAGGGGACCGAACGTCTCGTCCGCGCCCGTCGTGCACATCGCGTCGGACGGCACGTTGGTCAGGATGGTGGGTTCGTAGATCATACCGTCGGCCTTGCCGCCGGTGACCACCGTCGCGCCCCGGTCGACCGCGTCCTTCACCCGCTCCTCGACCTGACGCACCGCGCGATCGTTGATCAGCGGGCCGACGATAACGCTGGGATCGCGAACGTCGCCGATCTTCAGTCCGCGGACCTTGGCGGCGAGCTTGTCGACGAACTCGTCATGGATCGCATGGTCAACATAGACCTTGCGGGTGTTCATGCATACCTGACCCTGATGCAGGAACGCGCCGAAGGTGACCGCGTCGACGGTATGCGCGATATCGGCGTCGTCGAGCACGATCATCGGGTTGAAGCCGCCAAGCTCCAGCACCATCCGCTTGAGCGCCCGGCCAGCGCGCTCGCCGAGGATGCGCGCGGTCTTGTCCGATCCGGTGAAGTTGATGCAGCGGACCGCCTTGCTCTCGAAGAACACGTCCGCCACCGCCGCCGCCTCGCCGGGCGCATGGGTGACGACGTTGAACGTGCCCGCGGGAAAGCCCGCTTCCTCCAGGATCTCGGCGTGGATCAGCCCGGCGGAAATCGGGCCTTCTTCGGACGGCTTGATCACCGTGGTGTTGCCGAACGCCATCGGCAGCAGGAACGCGCGCCACGCCAGGTAGAATGCGCCGTTCCAGGGCGTGAAGCCCGCGACGACGCCCAACGGCTTGCGGGTCACCAGCGCGATGCGACCCGGCACGTCGCTGCGCATCACGTCGCCATAGGGCATATAGCCGTAATTCGCCGCCTGCCGCAGCATCGCCGCCGAAAGCCGGATCTGGAACGCGGAGAACACTTTGCTGGAGCCGATCTCGGCCGCCATGATCTGACAGATCTCGTCCAGCCGCCGCTCGCAGATGTCGGCTGCCTTGAAGAACAGCCGCTGGCGCTCGGCGGGGGGCATCGCCGCCCAGGCCGGGAACGCCGCCGCCGCGGCCGCCACCGCCGCTTCCGACTCGGCGCGGCCACCCGCTGCGATCTCCGCCACGACTTCGCCGTTCAGCGGGTTGCGGTCCTCGAACGTGCGGCCGCCCGGTTCCGTCCAGCGACCGTTGATGAAATGAGTGGTCTGTCGGGTGCCGGATGTCATGCTGGTCATCAGGTTCATCGCAGTCTCTCCTGTTGTTCGGCCGAACGGGGATGCGCGCGGCAAACTGGACATTGTTCTGCTCCCTTACTATGCGTGCGGACGCGCACTGGCAAGCCGCGATGCGGCAAGGAGAATTGGATGGGCCCTGCTCTTGTGCTCCCGCGGCTCGTATTCGGGGCGGGCGGTCTTGCTGTTTTGGGAACCGAACTGGCGCTGCTCGGCGTGCGCCGCCCGCTGCTGATCAGTGATCGCGGATTGGAAGGGGCAGGGCTGGTCGCGGCGGTCGAGCGGGCTGTGCCCGACTTTGCCGCGATGTATCTTGATGTGCCTGAGAATCCGACCGCCGCGGGTGCCGACGGCGCGTTCGCCGCCTATCGCGCGGCAGGGTGCGATGGGGTGGTGGCGCTTGGCGGCGGCTCGGTGCTCGATACCGCCAAGATCGTCGCCGCGCTGGCGGGTGGCACCGTCGAAGGCGGGGCACGCGACCTGATCGGCAAGCCCGAGCTGATCGGCGCCGTCGTGCCGTTGGTCGCGATCCCGACCACCATCGGTACGGGCAGCGAGTGTTCGCCGGTCGCCGCGCTTCACCTGGTGGCGGGCGGTCCAGGCTTCGGCACCCGGCATCCGCTGCTGGTACCCAGGGTCGCACTTTGCGACCCGGACCTGACGCGCACCTTGCCCAAGCGGTTGATCGCGGCGACGGCGATCGACGCGCTTTCCCACTGCGTGGAGGGCTTTTTCGCCAATCCCGCCAATCCGTTGATCGATGCGCTGGCCCTCGACGGCGCGGCGCGCGTGTTCGCGGACGTGCACAAGGCGCTCGAGCCCGACGGCGACGCGGCGCGCGCGTCTCTGATGGCGGCGGCCTTCTCGGGCGGGGCGGCGATCCACAAGGGCCTTGGGCCTGCGCATGCCGTCGCGTTGGTCTGCGGCGATCAGGACGTGCATCATGGCACACTGATCGGCGTCGCGCTGCCCCGGACGACTCACATGCTCGCCGAGTATGTGCCGGACAAGGCCGCGCGGCTCGCCCGCGCGATCGGCCTTGGTTCGGGCGAAGATCTTGCCGATGCGTTGCGCGCGCTGGTCAAGTCGCTCGGGCTCCCTGCGACGCTCGCGGCGAGTGGGTACCGGACGGGCGACAGGGCGAAGCTGGTCGACGACATGGTCAGGAGCCACTTCAATCGTACCAGCCCCTATGTGCCGACCAACGAGGATTATCAGGCGATCCTGACCGACGTCGCCGCTTGATGATCGAAGCGGCCCAGGTCGAAAAGCCATCGGCGTCGGTCGAAAGCAACGCGGACTGGCGAACGCGCAATGTCGGCCGTCTTCTGTTTGCGGCGACGAACATGTTCGTGCGTCACAAGTCGCGGTCGATGCGCGGTGGCGGTGTCGCATACGCGTCGGATGCGATGATGGCGCTGGTCCTCAATCTCGACGTCGAAGGGACGCGGCTGACCACGCTCGCCGCGCGCGCGGGACAGACGAAGCAGAGCATGATCGAGCTGGTCGACAAGGCCGAAGCCTTGCGGATCGTGGAGCGCAGCGCCGATCCGCGCGATCTTCGCGCCAAGATCGTACGCTTCACGCCTGACGGCGTCCGCGTGCTGGAAGCGCTCGAAAATGGCATTCGACAGGCGGAGGCTCACTTCGCCGATGTGGTCGGAGCGGCGTTTCTCGAAGACATGACGCACCAGCTGAGCCGCTATATCGGTTTGCCCCCGGAGACGCCTTCCGAGACGGTCGCGGCGCGCTGGCGCGAACGCAATGCCGGACGGATCCTGGCGCTCGCGGCGCGGCGTTTCGCCCGCGACCTGCTGCGCTTCGTGCACGAGCGGGGGCACCGGGAAGTCACCCAGGTGCTGCTCGTGCTGTTTCGCAACCTCGATCTCGACGGCACCCGTCTGACGACGCTTGCCGCGCGGGGGCGGATGACGAAACAGTCCATGCGCGAGTTGGTGGATCGCGCCGAAGCGCTCGGCCTCGTGGAGCGACGACCCGACCCCGTCGATCGGCGGGCGAAGACGGTCGCGTTCATGCCCGCCGGGCTTATCATGCTGGACGAGATGCGCTGCGGCGTGGCGCTTGCCGAGGCGCGGTTCGAGAGCATCGTCGGGCAGCCCTTCGCGCACGTACTCAGGAAACGGTTGAACTGCTATCTTTCGGGCGAATGATGCGGGGCCATGGGGCAGCGCAAGCAGCGGACGCAAGGCGCGCGCGACGCTTGCCCCGCCGACGCGTTGGCCATAACCGTCGTCCGAGCAGGTGCGCCCGCCTCTTCCCCAGCCAAAAGGAATACCGCCATGGACAGCCCGACGTCGGTCATGCGCAAGATCGACATCCACAATCATGTAATGCCAGCCGGTTATCTCGAGTTGGTGCGCACCCGGTACAAGGATCCCGGCATGGTCAAGCGGCTGACCAGCATCCGCCTGCTCTGGGACATGCCGGCGCGGGTCGAGATGCTGAACAAATGGCCCGAACTTCAGCAGGTGATCTCGCCTGCCAGCCCGCCGCCCGAGGCGCTTGGCGGCCCCGACGAATCCCCCCACGCGGCGCGCGTTTGCAACGACGGCTTGCTCGAAATCTGCCAGAAATGGCCGGACAAGTTCCCCCATTTCGTCGCGGCGCTGCCGATGAACAACGTGCCCGCGGCGCTGGAAGAGATGGACCGCGCGATCGACGAACTCGGCGCGCGCGGCGTGATGGTGATGACCAACGTCAATGGGCGTCCGCTGGACGACCCGGAGTACCTGCCGGTGTTCGAACGGGCGACGCACCATCACGGCGTGCCGGTCTGGATGCATCCGATGCGTCCCGCAGGCTTCACCGACTATGCCAGCGAGCCAAAATCGCGCTATGAGATCTGGCAAGTGATGGGTTGGCCGTACGAGACCACCGCGGCGATGGCGCGGATGGTGTTTTCCGGCCTGTTCGACCGTGTCCCCGGGCTTCGCATCCTCACCCATCACTGCGGCGGGATGCTGCCCTATTTCGCGGGCCGGGCGGAAACGCTGTGGGCGCAGCTCGGCGCGCGCACGAGCGACGAGGATTACAGCCAGATATTGAGCGGGCTGGAGCGGCCGTTCATGGACTATTTCCGTTCCTTCTATGGCGACACCGTGCTGGGCGGCTCCGCATCGGCGCTGCGCTGCGGGCTCGACTTTTTCGGGGACGACCGAGTGGTGTTCGCGAGCGACTGCCCGTTCGATCCCGAGGGCGGCGAGATGTATATCCGCGAAGGGATACGCTCGATCGAGAGCCTTGGCCTCGACAAGGCGACACGCGAGAAGCTCTACCTCACCAACGCGCAGCAATTACTGACCTCATCCGTCAAAAGCGGGGACCTGTAACGCTGCTGTAACCCCGGCGAAACCGTCCCGAACCTTACGGCGACCCGCGTCAGCCTCCAACATCAGTCCACCGCCGCGAGCCATCGCGAGCGGAAGGTTGGGACAGGGTGCCTCGTGGGTCGTTTGCTTTGGTCCGCTGTCGCCCTGCTCGCCTGTCCGGGCCATGTTCTGGCTCAGAAGGGTCCGGTTCCCGCAAGCCCCGCCGCCGCAGACACCGCTCAGCAAGGCAGCGATATCGTGGTGACCGCGTCGCGGGCCGATCTGCTCGGGCGCGCGACGACGGCGAGCCAGGGGACGATCACCCGGAAGGAGGTGCAGCTCCGCCCCGTGTTCCGCTCGGGCGAACTGTTCGAAAGCATCCCGGGCCTGATCGTCACCGTCCATTCGGGTGAGGGCAAGGCCAACCAGTACCTAATCCGCGGCTATAATCTCGACCATGGCACCGATTTCGCCAATTTCGTCGACGACATGCCGGTCAATCGCCCGACCAACACGCACGGGCAGGGCTATTCCGACATCGGCTTCCTCATCCCGCAGATCGTCGGCGCGATCGACTACACCAAGGGCCCTTTTTACGCGGCGATCGGCGACTTCGGCGCGGTCGCGAGCGCACACACCCGGCTCGCGGACGAGATACCGACGCAACTGACCGTAACGGTGGGAACGAACGATTATCAGGAGGTTGCCGGCGGCGGCACCTACCATTTCTCGGGCGGGCAGCGGCTGGCAGCGGCGGCGGACCTGACCCGCTATAACGGTCCCTGGCAGCCGGGGCTGGATTTCAAGAAGGTCAATGCCGCGCTCCGCTACAGCCAGGGCGACGCGACGGACGGCTTCAGTCTGACCGGGTTGTTCTACAAAAGCGGGGGTGGGCTCACCACGGATCAGCCGCTGCGCGCGATCGATGCCGGGCTGATCGGCCGCTTCGGCACGCTCGACCCGACCGACCACAGCAAGTCGCTGCGCTACAGCCTGTCCACGCATCTCGACAAGCCGGTCGGCCCCGGCCAACTCGCGGTGAGCCTCTACGGCATCCACAGCACCATGGAGCTGGTCAACGACTTCACCCATTACCTCGACGATCCGGTGAACGGCGACCAGGAAGCACAGGACGAGGGGCGGACGACGCTGGGCGGCGCGGCATCCTATACGGTCGCTGACGATCTGGGCGCAATCCACAGCGAAACCGTTTTCGGCCTGCAGGCGCGCTACGATGATGTCTTCGTCAGCCGCCGTCACACGCTGAACCGGACCATGATCCTGCCCTATTGTACGCTGGAACAGCCGGACGGATCCGTCACGCGCTATGCTGCGGTGGACAGTTACTGCAACGCCGACCGGGTCCATCTGCTCGATCTGGGGCCGTACATCCAGAACACGCTGCACTGGACGCCGTGGCTGCGCACCGTCGTCGGCCTGCGCGAGGAATATTACCACGCCACCGACCAAAGCGAGGTGACGGGCACCGGCGGGCGCGGCCAGCAATGGCTGTTCCAGCCCAAGGGCAGCCTGATCCTCGGGCCGTGGGCGAAGACCGAGTTCTACGTCAGCGCGGGGCGCGGGTTCCACTCGGACGATGTCCGCGGCGTGTTCGGCACGGTGCCGGCGCAAGGCGTCCCGATCGCGGGCGGTCCGACGCCTCTGCTCGCCGCCACCACCGGCTATGAGGTCGGCGTGCGTTCGGACATCATCGCAAGGCTGCAACTCCAGCTCGCGCTGTTCCAGCAGGACTTCACGTCGGAGCTGGCGTATAATGCGGACGTCGGCCAGGACGAGGCAAGCGCGCCGAGCCGCCGGCAGGGCATCGAGATATCCGGCCAGTACCATCCGTTCCGCTGGCTGGAACTGAATGCGGATCTCGCCTTTTCCAAGCCGCGCTACCGGAGCTATGCATTGGCAGCGTTCGGCCTGGACCAACCATATATCGCCGACGCGCCGAACTTCATCTATTCGACCGGCATCCTCGTGGACGGTCTTGGCCGCTGGTCGGGCAGCCTGATCTGGCGCCGGCTGGGGACGCATCACCTAGCGGATGGCGAGGCTTACCCGACCGATAACGGTTTCAGCGAGTGGAACCTGAACGCCGGCTACACCTTGTCGCACGGCCTGAGGCTGGGACTGGGCGTCTTCAACCTGTTCAACAGCCGCGATGATGCAGCCGATTATTATTACACCACGCGTTTGCCCGGCGAGCCTGCCGCGGGCGTGACCGACTTCCAGGTCCACCCGCTTGAGCCGCGATCGGCGCGCCTCAGCGTGACGGTCAATCTATGATGGCGGGCGAGATGACGAAAGGAATGATAACGGGTGGCTCGCGGCTGCTATGGTGGATGGGGCTGGTGCTCGCGGCGGCGATCATGGCCGCCCTGTTCCTGCACCACCGCTCGGTGGACAATCGCATGCTGCTGATGCGCGTCGATCCCGAAGCGATTCTCGACAGCGACCCGGCGCGTGCCGTCGCGCTGGCGGACGGTGCGCGGGTCTATGCCGCGCATTGCGCCTCCTGTCACGGCGTGGACGCGAAGGGCAGCCGGGAGCGCGCGGTGCCGGACATGACGGATGACGACTTCCTCTACGGCTCGGGCAAGGCGAGCGAGATCGAGCAGATCGTGCTTCACGGCATCCGCGCCGGCGACACGCGCGGATGGGATTTGGCGGCCATGCCCAATTACGCCAGGGCGGTGCCCTATGCGCGCGAGAAGCTGCCACCGTTGACGCCCGCCGGGCTGCGCGACGTCGTCGCGTTCCTGCGTGCGGCGAACGGCAACGGCGGTTACGAGCGCGCCGCGATCGAGCGGGGGCGCTTGTTGTTCATGCGCGATGCGGGCTGTTACGACTGCCATAGCAGCGACGCGCAAGGTGACCCCTCGATCGGCGCGCCGAACCTCGTCGACGGCAAATGGCTGAAGGGCAACGGCAGCGAGGCGGACATCGCTTATACCCTCGAACATGGGCTCGCCGGTGTCAGCCCCGCGTTCGCCCGGGCCCTGTCGCCCTACGACGCGCGCGCGGTGGCCGTGTACGTCGCTTCTCTCCACCCGCAGACGCGAGCGGCCCCATGAACGAACCCTCGGTCATCGACTCCCGGGCGCGTCGGTTCGCCGCCCCGTCGGAGCGGCGCTCGCTGATCCTGTGCGGCGTCGGGGCGGTCGCGGGGCTGCTGGTCGCGGGTGCCGGGCTGTTCACCGCGCAGGGCACGCGCATCGCCGGGGTGCCACCCGAGGACGTGGCGATCGTCAACCAGGTGCCCATCCTGATGAGCGACTACACCCAGCAGTTGAACGCGCTCTACGGACATGGACTCGCCCAGGCGACGCCGGCGGAAAAGCGCAAGACCCTCGATACGATGGTGCGCGAGGAACTATACGTCCAGCGCGGCATCGAGCTCGGTCTGCAGAACGACGTGGTGGAGGTGCGCACAGCACTGGTCGGCGCGGTCGAGGGGCAACAGGCGGTCGACGCGGACGCCACCCAGCCCACCGAAGCCGACCTGCATGACTTCTATCGCGCCCGTGCGGCCACTTACGCCGATGAAGGCGTCATGACGGTCGTGGATTATCGCGCGCCGGGGATTGATGCGGCGCGCGCCGCCGTGGCGGCGATCCGTGGCAGCCGGCCGGTCGGCGCGGCGGTGACGGCCTATGGCCTGAAGGACACGGGGCGGACGAGCGACGGCGAGGAGTTCTACTTCGCCGCGCGCCTGCACCTGGGCCCGCGATTGTTCGCGGTGGCGCGCGGGCTGGCGAACGGGCAGGTGTCCGACCCGGTCGTGGTGCCGGACGGCGTCCACCTCCTGGCGATGACCCGCAACGTCCCGCCGATCCTGCAACCCTATGATCGCGTGCGCGAGACGGTGTTGGCGGATTATCGCGCGGACAAGGTCGCGCGAATCCAGGCGGGCGCGGATCAATTCCTGCGCAAGCGCGCCGACATCCAGATCGCGCCGGGATTCCAATGACACGCGGCCCGATCCTCTGGTGGCGGCTCGCGCTGGCGATGCTGGTTCTGCTCGGGAGCGGGCCCGCGCTCGCGCATACGCGCAGCGAGACCCACTCGACCTGGACGATCGACGGTCGGATCATCCGCGTCGGAGTGACGATCCCGGACCTGGAAGCGGCGCGTCTCGACGGCGGCCGACGACCCACTGACGGACAGGTGCTTGCCTATCTCGCGCCGCGGGTCGGCGCGAGCGCGGGCGACCGGGCATGTCCTGCCGCGGTGAAGCCTCGGATGGTACTGGCCGCTACGGGATACCGTCGCACCGAGATGGTGTTCGACTGTCCGGGCGCAGCGCCGATCAGCTTGCGCTTCGACGCGTTCTTCGACCTTGTCGCCACTCACCTGGATCTCGCGCAAATACAGTTCGCGAGCGGCGACTTCGTGGAGCAATTGTTCACCGACGATAGCCGCACGCTCGACCTGAAGAAGAGCCAGGGCGGCGAACTGGGCGATGCGGGGTTCTTCCGGTTCGTCGGCATGGGGGTGATGCACATTTTCACCGGCGTCGACCATATGTCGTTCCTGCTCGGGCTCGTGCTGATCTCGCGGCGGCTTCGGGACTTGGTGTTCGTGGTCACCGGCTTCACGATCGGGCACAGCATGACGCTCGGGCTGGCGGTCACCGGGCTGATCCGGCCGCATGCGGAATATATCGACGCGCTGGTCGCGCTCACCATCGCGCTGATCGGGGTGGAGAACATCGTCGTCTCGTTGCGGCGGCCGACCAAGCTCGCCTTCGCGACGGGCCTGATCCTGCTGGCGATGGCCGGGCTGCGGCTGTTGGGCTATGGTACGCTGCCGCCGCTGCTGCTGCTTGGCGCGGCGTTGTTCACGACCTGCTACCTGTTCGTATCGGGCCACCTCCAGAACACGGGGCGGCTGCGGATGGTGGTGACGACCGTGTTCGGGCTGATCCACGGCTTCGGATTCGCCGCCGACCTGCTCGAAAGCCGCTTGCCGCCGGAGAAGCTGGCCGAGATCCTGGTCGGCTTCAACCTGGGCGTCGAGATGGCGCAGTTGACGGTGGTGCTGGCGGCGACCGGCGTCGTGGTCATGGTCCGCCGCGCGCACTTGGCGACCCCGCGCGCGATAACGGTCGACGTACTGGGCTCGTGGCTGGTAGCATTGGGAACGTATTGGTTCATCGGACGGAGTTTCGCCTGACATGGAAGATCGCACCGCGCTCCGCGACATGGTGGAAAACTGGGCGGTGTGGCGCGACAGCGGTCAGTGGGACAAGTTGCTGACGCTGTGGCACGAAGATTCGGTGATGTCGGCGACCTGGCAGCAATCGAGCGGTGCCGACTTCGTCGCCGGCTCCCGTGCGGCCTGGACGCGCGGTGTCGACGTTCAACATTTCCTCGGCGGGACGAACATCGAGCTCGCGGGCGATCGGGCGGTGATCCAGACCAAGATGACGATCGGTCAGCGTTCGGTCGTCCACGACGTCCTGGTCGACGTCACCTGTGAGGGACGTTTCTACGACTGCTGCGAGCGGCGTGCGGGGCGATGGGGGATCGTCTGGCGGCAACCGATCTATGAACGCGATCGGATGGACCCGGTCGCGCCCGATGCCACGCTCACCCTCGACCAGGCGTTGCTTGATCGTTTTCCGGTCGGCTATCGTCACCTGGGTTATCTTCAGACGCAGGCGGGAATGACCGTCAAGCGTGACATGCCGGGGCGTACCGGACCCGAGATCGAACGATTATACGCCCGCGGCGCGGCTTGGCTCGCCGGCAGGCCAGGGCATCCGGCCGATCCGGCGTATCTGGACGATTGACGAGGCCTTGTCGATGCAGGCCCCTGCCGTCACTCATTGCGGCCCGCACGCTGGAACAGATCGTGCAGATGCTGCGCAACCGGCGTCAACGGCAGCCGCGCGCGACTGACGGTACAGATCGTCGGTGCCGGCAGCACCTCATCGAGCGGGATGTGCGTAAGCAGCGTCTTGATCGGCTCCAACCCCAGCCATTGCCGGGGCAGCATAGCAAGCAGGTCGGTCGAGGCCGCCACCGTTATCATCGACAGCGCGCTCTGCGTTTGCACGACGATCGTCGGCGCAGGTAACCCGCGACGCTCGAACAGCGGGTTGAGTTCGGCAGCGCTGATCATCGTGACGGACGTCGCGACCCATCGCGCGTCCACCAGTTCGCCGAGCGTCGTCGCGTCCGCGAGAGGATGGCCGCAGCGACCGAGGACCACACGGTAGTTGTCGAACAGCTTTTCGACCAGGAACTCGCCACCCAGACGCTCTTCGGCCAGCGGACCGACGTAAAAATCGAGCGCGCCCAGCCGCAATTCCGGCTCCAGCGCCGGGAACAGGCCTTCGCTGATCTTGAGCCGCGCGTCGGGATACCGACGGAGAAAGGGGGGCAACACCCGGGGGAGCAGGGCGACATGCGCGGCGGTCGACAAGCCGATCGCGACTTGCCCGCCGCCCTCGCCTCGAAGTTGGCGCAGTTCGTCGCGCGCTCGTGCGAGTTCCATCTGCACTGCGACGCCGCGGCGCGCGAACGCCTCCCCCGCCGGGGTCAGCGTCATACCGGTGGGCCCACGCTCGAACAGCATCGTGCCGAGATCGGCCTCGAGGTCACGGATGCTGCGACTAAGTGCGGGCTGCGCAACGCCAAGATGTCGCGCGGCACGGCGCAACCCGCCAAGCTCCGCTACAGCCACGAGGTCGCGGATATGCGATAATTTCATACTGTTCCGTAAATGGCATCGCCGCGCTAAGTTTGCTATCGTTTTCTCAGACGGTATGCGCCATTAGTCGAGATGGATAAAACCGGGCCACGCGAGCGCAGGATACGCGTGACGAAAAGGCGGTTGAGCGAAGAACGGAGATTAGCGCGGATGCGACTCGTACGATTCGACATGGGAAACGGAGCGCGGATCGGCGCGATGAAGGGTGACGACGTTGTGGACCTCGTCGCGGCCGGCAGTCGCTGGTCGACGATCCGCGAGATCGCGGGCGCAGGACCCGAGGCGCTCGCCGCATTGCGGGCGTTGGTCGAGGGGGCCGAGCGGACCCTGAAGCTCTCCGACCTTACCCTGCTGGCACCGATCGAGCGGCCGGGCAAGTATCTGGCGATCGGCATGAACTACGCCAAGCATCTGGAAGAAGCGGACAAGCTCGGCGTCAAGCGCTCCGCGCACCAGACCTGGTTCAACAAGCAGACGACCTGCATCTCGGGGCCCTATGACGTGATCGAGCCGGGCGTGACCGAGAAGCTCGACTATGAGGTTGAACTGGCCGCGGTGATCGGCGCGCCCGCGAAAGGCGTGAGCGAGGCCGACGCCAGGGATCATGTGTTCGGCTACACCGTCGCCAACGACGTGTCGGCACGTGACTGGCAGTTTCATACGCCGACCTTCACCATGGGCAAGTCGTTCGACACGCATGGGCCGATCGGGCCGTGGATCGTGACGGCGGATGAGATCGCGGACCCCCATGCGCTCGACCTGCGCTGCTACGTCAATGGCGAACTGCGTCAGCAGAACAATACCGGGCAGATGGTTCATAGTCTCTGGAAACAGATTGCCTATCTGTCGCAAGCGTTCACGCTGGAGACCGGCGACCTGATCGCGACCGGTACGCCCGAAGGTGTCGGCGTCGGCATGGAGCCGCCACGATTTTTGCAAGCTGGCGACGTCGTTCGCTGCGAAGTGGACGGCATCGGCGCGATCGAGAACCGGGTAGCGGGCTGAACGGTGCGCGTTCGCGCCATTCCGCTCCCGGCCGGTGCGGCCGTGCGGCGGGCGGTGTGCGAGTATCCGACGGGCACCCGCGCCAATCCGACAGGTCGCGGCATCCCGTCTCGCGTCGGCAGTCAACCCCGGCCCGCGCCGCTAGCGCTTAGCCGCCCGGTCGCTACGATGTACGGGTCGACGCTACGCAGCGCCTTCCTCCGGCCCCGCGCGACCAGGAACACATCCGGAGCGGCACGCCCGGATGCGAAGGTCGCGGCGAACTCCTTGATGTAGCGATGCTGTCCATGACGCTTGAATCGGCGGTATCCGTACTAAATATCTAGGCAGAGGAGAAAGATCATGGCCGTATTGGGTGCGCTGTCGCTGACACTGGAAGTGCCGGACGTCGAATCGGGCGTGAAATTCTATACGGATGCGGGGCTCGTCGCCGAGATCGACGGTAATATGGCGCGCCTGCGCTGCGAAGGCCAGGATCGCGCCTCGATCGTGCTGCTGGGGGGGTATTCCAGGAAGCGTCTCCACCACATCTCGCTGCGGGCCGAGGAACTGGACGCCATCGCCGCCGCAGTGCCGGCGCATGGCGGCAAGGTGGTTGCCGCGCCGGAGGGGTTCGAGGACAATGGCCTGTGGATCGAAGACCCCCACGGCATGCTGATCCGCTTATCGGAGCGACCGGCCGATCCCGAACTGGCTGCGGCCGAAACGCCGTTTGAGGTGAATGGGCCAGGCCGGGTGGTGCGCAAGCGCCGGTCGGCCGTGCTGCCGCAAAGCGCGTACCCGCCCGCCAATCCGCTCCGGCTCGGTCATATCTTGGTGTTCAGCCCCGACGTGCCCGCAAGCGTCGCGTTCATGACCGGCGCGCTCGGTATGGGCCTTGCCGATCACGCGCAGGACATCATCGCATTTACCTGCGCGCGAAAGAATTCGGACCATCATGTCGTCGCTTTTGCGAAGTCGCCCGGCGTCGGATTCCATCACGCCAGCTTTCAGGTCGGCGATCCGGACGAGGTCGGTCGCGGCGGCCGCGCGCTGCTCGCCAAGAGCAGGCGCGGCGACTGGGGCTTCGGTCGCCACACGATCGGCTCCAACTTCTTCCACTATATTCAGGATCCCTGGGGATCGTGGTTCGAATATTTCTCGGATATGGACTATATCGACGACCATTCACTGTGGACGCCGACCAATTACGAGATGGAAGACAGCCTCGCCAGCTGGGGCCCCGATGTCCCGAAAGACTTCGTTCATAATTACGAGGTGGACGTGCAAGGCTTTCAACCGGCGGTCGGGCAGGACACAATGGCGCTGGCGTGACCATATTCGATCATGGCGCTGGCTTGCTCAAGGCAGTCTGACCGCCGCGCCGAGTGATGCCCGCGCGGCAACGGGCGCGTCGTTTTGCCATCCTCCCGGCTCGTGCGCACCGATCTATTGTCCGATCGAAATATGAAGGTGCCGGGGCAGACGGAAAATATCGGTTCCGCCGCGGCAAGGGAGTGGGACATAGATGGAAGAGCTGGGGGAGCAATCGATCGTGATCGTCGGTGCCGGCCCGAGTGGGTTGGCGCTGGCCATCGAACTCGGCTCGCGTGGCGTACCAACGCTTCTGATCGAGCGCAACGAACGCGTCGGCTACGCCCCCCGTGCGAAAACCACGAACGTCCGCACCCGCACCCATCTCCGGCGTTGGGGCATTGCGGACAAGCTCGCCGCCGCCGCGCCCTTCGGCGTCGATTATCCCGCCAATGTCAGCTTCGTCACCCGGCTGGGCGGGTTCGGGCTGACCCGGATCGAGAATACATCCAATTTCGAGCCGACCCGCAACGACCTGTACCCCGAACATGGTCAGTGGATTCCGCAATACACGCTGGAACAGGTCATGCGGGAGCATGCCGACACGCTCCCGTCGGTTCGAATCCGCTTCAATACGGAGTTCGTGTCCGCCACGCAGGACGCCGAGCATGTGCTGGTCACGGTGCGCGACGTGCGAAGCGGTGCCGAAGGGCAGGTGCGGGCACGCTATCTGATCGGTGCGGACGGTGCGCGCAGCGCGATACGGGAACTGATCGGTGCCAAGCTGGAGGGGCAGTACGGGCTGTCCCGCAACTATAACGTCGTGTTCCGGGCACCGGGTCTCGCCGAGGCGCATTCGCACGCGCCCTCCGTGATGTTCTGGCAAGTCAATCCGGTCGCACCCAGTCTGATCGGACCGATGGACAAGGACGACGTCTGGTATTTCATGCCGACGAGATTGCCCAAGGGCTTTGAGGTCACGACCGAGAACGCGGCCGATTTGATACGCGACGCGACCGGGATCGACCTGCCGTATGAGATCATGAGCAGCGACGAATGGGTCGCCAGCAGCTTCATTGCGGACAAGTACCGTGACCGCCGCTTCTTCCTGATCGGCGACGCGTGCCACCTCCACCCGCCATTCGGCGGTTTCGGCATGAATATGGGTGTGGCGGACGGGGCGGATCTGGGCTGGAAATTGGCCGCGACGCTGCAGGGCTGGGGTGGGCCCGGATTGCTCGAAAGCTACGAGACCGAACGGCGCGCGATCCATGAGGAGGTGATCGCGGAAGCCGCGGCGAACCATTCCGTTCTATCCAACGATTTCTGGACGGACGAGCTGGAAGCGCCGGGCGAAGCAGGCGACCGCCTTCGCCGCGAGGTGGGCGAGCGGATCTATGCAGCCAAGGAGCGGGAATTCCATACGCTCGGGACCGTATTGGGAGGATGCTACACCGCCTCGCCGATCATCGCGAGCGAGGGGTCGGCACCGGAAAAGGGCGATACGCGGGTCTACACGCCTTCGAGCCGTCCCGGTTGCCTCGCGCCGCATCTGTGGCGGGCTGACGGCGGCTCGGTCTACGACGAGTTCGGACAGGGCTTCGCGCTGGTCGTGACCCCGGATGCCGACATCGCCGACGTTCGGCGGGCGAAGGAGGACGCGGTCGCGAAGGGCGAGCCGCTCGCGGTCGTCGAACTGAGTGCATTGGAAGCCGAGACCCGCTATCCGCTGCCGCTGACGCTGGTGCGACCCGACCAATATGTCGCCTGGCGAGGGCGACGCTGGAGCAGCCAGCTATTCGATCTGGCGGCCGGGTGGGACACGAAACAGGAAGCGAGCGGGGCGCGACACGCCGAACGCGTGGTTTGAACATCGCCGAAGGATCGCTTGCCGTCACAGCCGATCGTTCGGGTTTGATGTCATGAAAATGCTGAAGGAGGGCAAGGGTGTCAGATAGAGCCATGAGGGCGGACGTGCTTCGGTTGGACACCCTTGTGGACGGCCAGCGGTTCAGGCCGATCAATATAGCGTGGGTCGTACTCGCCGTCCTGGCCATGGCGAGCGACGGCTACGACCTGGCATCGCTCGGTTACATAGCGCCGGAACTCCTGAAGCAGTGGCACTTGCCTCCCACGGCTCTTGTTCCTGCATTTTCGGCGGGGATCATCGGCATGATGATCGGCGGTCCGGTGATGGGCCTGCTCGGCGATCGCTACGGGCGCAAGCCGATGATCATCGTCGGATTGGCGACGATCGGCATCCTCAACTTCGTCACCACGCAGGTCGGGAGCGTCGGCCAGCTCGTGGTGCTGCGGTTTTGCACCGGGCTGATGGTCGGCGGCGTGTTCCCCAATGTCGGCTCGCTGATCGCGGAGATCACACCGCGCCGGATCAGGGGGCGGGTCATGGTGATCGTCAGTCTCGGCGTCGCGCTCGGCATCGCGCAGCCCGGGCTGGTGACCAGGACGCTTGTCCCGATCTATGGCTGGCACGCGATCCTGGTGGTCGGGGGTTCGGTATTGCTCGCGGTCGCGGTCGCGGTCGCGCTGGTCATGCCCGAGAGCATCAAATATCTGGTCGAGCGCGGCGACGACGGCGAACGCGCGCGGCGGCTCGCCCGTCGGCTGCGCCCCGATCTGGCCATCGGCGAGGACAGCCGTTTCGCGATCCCGACCGCGGCCGGTCCGTCGCCAGCGCGCGGTTCGATGCGGCCGCTGTTCGCGGGTGCCTTCGCGCTGGTGACGCCGATGCTGTGGATTTGCCAGGCGGCGAACCAGATGGCCAATTTCTTCTCGTTGACCTGGTTGCCGACGCTTCTACAGGCGGCAGGGGCGAGCACCGCCTCGGCAGGCGCGAGTGCGTCGTTGTTCTCGATCGGCGGTCTCGCGGCGGGCGTGCTACTGCTGCTCGTCATCGACCGGCTGGGCGTGGTCCCGCTCGTGGCGATGTTTTTCGTCGGCGCGCCGCTAGTGGCCGCCATCGCGATGACGAGCCTGCCGCCCGCGGTGCACGACCTGGTGATCGCCGGCGCGGGCTTTTGCGTGACGGGCGTGCAGCTCGGGCTGACCGCGTTGCTCGGCCTATTGTATCCAACCGCGATCCGGTCGAGCGGCACGGGGTGGACGCAGGCGGCGGGGCGGCTGGGTGCCCTCGCGGCGCCGCTTGTGGGCGCGTTGCTGCTCAGCCTGCACATCCCCATCAGCGAATTGCCGCTCGCCCCCGCGGCGCTGCTGCTGGTCGGCGGCGTCGCGTGCATCGTGCTTACGGCCGCATGCCGGCGCCAGTTCGGCAGCTTCCGCGTCGCCGAGTTCCCTATCGCCGAGAGCGCGACCGACGTGCCGCTCGATCCCGTCGCCGGAACCGCGTGAACATGACTGGATTTGTGAGTAAGGTGCTTCGAGTCTGGTAGATTGCCGGAGTTTTCTCGCTTTTCTGGTCGTCATTTGGAGACGTCATATGATCCGTATCCCCTCCGCTTCCCTTTTTGCAGCTCTTCTGCTTTGCACCGTGCCGGGCATCGCTGGGGCGCGGACGTCGCCCGCGATCGCCGCTGCCGTCGCCGATCCGACGCGTCCAGACGCCGACCGCGTCCGGGACGCGAACCGGAAGCCGGCGGAAGTGCTCGCCTTCGCTGGTGTTCGTCCCGGGATGGTGGTCGCGGAACTTGGATCGGGCGGAGGCTATTACACGCGTCTTCTCGCCAAGGCGGTCGGTCCGCGAGGCAAAGTTTATGCGATCGTCACCGCGGCTCAGGCGGCGCGGCCGAACGGGCTGGCCGCCCTAAGCACGATCACGGCAGCCTATCCCAACGTGTCGATCGTGAGCGTTCCCGATTACGCGCATCTGACGCTTGCGGCGAAGGCGGACCTGTTCTGGACCACCGAGAATTATCATGACTTCCATAACGGCCCGACCGCGAACATAGCCGCGATGGATCACGCGGTGTATGACGCTCTGAAACCAGGCGGTATTTTCTATGTCGAAGATCACAGTGCCGCCCCCGGTGCCGGTCTCGCCGTCACGTCGACCGTCCACCGGATGGACGAAGATGTCGCGAAGCAGGAACTGACGGCTGCGGGGTTCAAGCTCGCCGCGGAAGGCGATCTGCTCCGCAACCCGAGTGACAATCGCGCGGGCTCGAACAGCGAAACCGGACATTTCGCTACCGACCGGTTTATGTTGCGGATGAAGAAGTGATGTCGGGCGACCCGGGCAGGAGCGGCCTGTGAAAACCGTCGCGGCGCTGCTGATCCTCGCCGTTACCGTCCCGGCGCGCGCGCAGACGAGCGCGCCCGTCCCGGCCGTTCCCGCCGGTCCGAACACCTACGGTGCCGGGCATAAGCTGTGCAGCGATTGGGTCGCGGCCGAGACCAAGCCCGACCAGTCCGATTACTATGCCAATCGTTTCTGGGTCGCGGGGTTCATGTCCGCCTATAACATCTACGTGTCACCGCCCGGGTTCGACGTCGGCAAGGGTACGACACCGACCGAGATGAAGACGTTCATGCACACCCGGTGTGCAACGCGGCCGACGGACACGATCGCTATGGCGGCGACTGCCTTCATCGCCAACCTCAAAGCCCGTCAGGGCCGGTAAGGCCCAAGCGGCAGTAACCACCGGAGGTCGCGATCGCAGCGATCTCCGGTGGGGTATCCACCGCCGCCGTTCCTAGGCCGACGATGCGACAACCTGGCCGATTTCGCGGCCCTGGTCCCGCAGGATCAGTTCGGCGGCGTTGCGGCCCGGCATCCCGCTGATGCCGCCGCCCGGCGACGTGCAATCGCCCGTCTGGTAGAGCCCTGCGATCGGAAGCCGGTACGGTGCGAAGGCGCCGTATCGATTGTCGAAGCCGTGGACGCTACCACGCCACATCGCCGCGTTCCCCCGTTCCATGTCGAGCGGGCTGACGAGGTGTTTGGCGAGGATGTTCGCGGGCGTCAGGTTCGCGGTCGTCTTCAGATACCGGGCGACCACCTGGTCGGCGACCTGATCCTTGATGACGTCCCACTGCCCGGGTCCGCCTTTAAGGTCATAGGTGATATAGCCCTGGACCTTCACCAGGCCGCGCCCCTGGGGAACACGGGTCGTGTCGACCACCGAAGGGTGGCAGACCTGGAGCGGATAATCGTCCGGGTGCAGTTCGCCGCGCGCGGCGTCGAGGTTGGGCACGAAGATGCTGGCCGGATCGTCCATCACCGCCGCCTCCGGGCTGCTCACCGAGCCGCCGGATGCGAGGTTGTACCGGGGCGGCTCGGTCAGCGCATAGTGGAACGCGAACATGGCCAGTTCCGGCTGCATCAGCGCCACCTGCTGCACGAGCGCGTCGCCCCACAGCGCGCGCGGTGCCATGGTCAGCAATTGTCGGGGATGTATCGTCGAGACCACGCCGGTCCCGGCGAGGAACCGGCTGCCGTCCGCGCATTCGACACCCTTGCACTTGCCGTTCTCGATCACGAGCCCCGTCACCGGCATGTTCGTCAGCACGACGCCGTTGCTCGCCTCGATCAGTCGGCCGAGCGCGACCGAGAGCATGCCCGAGCCGCCCCGCGGCAACGGACGTCCACCGACATGCGCTAGCATCGACAGCGCCTGCAGCCCGGTCCCGAGCTCCGCGCCCGACGGCCCGGAGAACCGCCCGCCCGAAAGAGCCGCCGCCTGCATCTGCGGGCTACGCCACACCTGCCGCGCCGCGGCATAGCCGCTCATCGTTCCCAGCGTCCCGAGATAAGCCTGCGCTTGCGTCTTCGCTGGCCCGTCCGGGGCTTTCGGCGCGGCGGCCGCCCGCAGCGCCGCCAGATGCCGGAACGTCTCCGCATCGGTCTTCGAGACGGTCGCGATCGTCGCGGCGGTACGCTCCACGTCGTTCAGATAGACGGTGAACGACGCCCCGTCCGCGAACGGGAAATGGATAACCACCTCGGGATGCAGGATCTCATAGCCGTATCGCTCGAGGTGAAGCTCGTTGCGCGTCACCAGCGGATTGTTGGCGATGATGCCGTGCGTGGAGGAGCACCAATCCTCCTTGTAGCCGGGCAGCAATATCTCGCTGGTCTTGCAGCCGCCGCCGATGATCGCCTGGCCTTCCAGGACCAGCACGCGATATCCCGCCTTGCTGAGATACGCCGCGCAGATGAGGCTGTTGTGCCCCGCGCCCGCGACCACATAATCGAAGTGCTCTGACGCGGTGCGGCGCGTCGACGCGCGGGTCCGGTCGGCAGCATCGGCCCCCTGGACCAACGCCGGCAACGCGATCGGGGCGATGGCCGCAGTCCTCACAACGTCCCGGCGCGTCGGCGTGTTCATCATGCGATGCCTGTCATGCTTGTCTGTTCGGCGAGGATGGAGGCTGAGTGACCCTTCCTCGAGAAAGAACGATGTTCGCTCGAAGAGGCTATGTCAAACCGGGCTCTACGCCGGTGGCTCGACCATACGGTCCGGATGGACTCGATCACGAGCACGATGCCCTGTCAAATCATACGGTGGTGCGTTTCGAAGGAGCCGAGCGATACCCCCTCGATCACGTCACCCGTTCACCACCCTACCGAGCCGTCAGGTGAAGTTTGAAAAACGCGGCCGCCCTGGCGATGGCGGTGCGCGCCTCCGGCGTGTTCGGGATGGAGCCCTGAAAGACGTGGGGGACGCCTTCGTAGATATCGAGCACCGCCTCATGACCGCCGCCACGGATCGCCTGATACTCGCGTACGTAGTTGCTGAGGAGCATTTCGCGCGTGCCGCCCTGGATCAGGGTCGGCGGATAGGCCTTCGTATAGTCGCCGTAGACGGCCGACACATAAGGGTTCTTCTGGTCCTGCGGATCGGCATAGGCGGCCGCGCCCCAAGCGGAGCTCTCGCGATCGAGCACGGGATCGACGCTCGAAAGCGTCTGATAGCTGTCGCCCTGCTGCGTGACGTCGCAGGACGGCGACATCAGGTACAGCGCGCCGGGCAAGGGAAGCCCGAGATCGCGCATCTTGAACACCGACCCGGCCGCGATCCCGCCGCCGGCGGAATCACCGAACAACCCGGTGCTCGAAGGCGCGATCCCCTTGGCGAGAAGCGCCTTCCAGACCGAGATCACCTGATCGGTGACGATCTTCCAGTTTCCTCGGGGAGCGACGGTATAATCGACCGAGATAACCTCATCGCCGGTCGCGGCCGCGACCAGCGCCGGCGGTCCGAGACGGGAGTGCGCCGAGAAGCGCGTATAGCCGCCCCCATGGAAATAGATCAGCGTACGACCGCTCGGCGTGTAGTTCGCAGGCCGGATGCGCACGACCGGAACGCCGCCGATCTGGTCGTCCTGCACGGTCGCGC
Organism: Sphingomonas bacterium; assembly: GCF_903642285.1. Lineage (GTDB taxonomy): Bacteria > Pseudomonadota > Alphaproteobacteria > Sphingomonadales > Sphingomonadaceae > Sphingomonas. Next base: position 106,045 of record NZ_CAHJWJ010000003.1, on the reverse strand, counting down.
CCAATTTGGCGACGACGGCATTGGACGCGGGGATCATCCGCTTGTCCAAGGCTTCTCTCAGACGATCCCAATCTTCGACGGACGCGGGCTTCACTTCCGGCGGCTGTTTGGCGGCGACGGCATAGATGGCGCTCAGGGCCTTGGCGGCCTCGGGCGAGACGGTGGAGGGAACCTGGAAGCGAAGCGACGGCTCGGTCCCGGTCGCGGCGGAACCGGCCAGAGCGAGAGCGAGCAGCAGGGATAGCGAGATGGCAGGAACACGCATGGTCGATTAAAATCCCTACTGCAAGCTGATGGAAGAATCATAGGGCATTGCTTTAATCGAAAGCAAGCGAACGGAGGTCTTATTCGCCGAATGCGCCAGGTCCGGGCGTACGAACCGATACATCGGGTATCACGGCGCTGGCCGAATATATCGCCATGGTCAGGCCAGCGACATCCTCGAACCGGCCTGACCTAGCCCGATCGATCAGTGCGATGGAACCGGCGAGTGGCACGTCGTGCGTCGTACGTTAATTCGCTCGCCATCTCCGGCTGATATTCTTCACGGCAACCGGACAGTGCTCGGAGGACTGGCGTCGTCCCGATCGAAAACGCGGTCGCGCCGGCAGTCCGCGGGCCGCGCCTCGGTCGCCTGTCGCCGCCGCTTCACGAGGAACAAGCGACCCCAAAGGTACAGATCGAACCCCACCAGCGCGGTCACGATCGCTGCCAGCGTCAATGCCGCCCCGCCCGTCATGATGCCGCAGGGTCACGATCCGCATCGCCTGCGGCGCAACCGCCCGTCCAGGGTTCGCAAGGGTCCAACGAATGCGCGCTCCAAGACTGGACCGATCATCTATCGGCGCGCGAATAGGCTTTCGAGAGCGAAAGCCGTACCTTGCCATAGTGTTTGCATAGCGCCCGGTCGTATCAGGCCGCACCGGCGTTCATGGGTCGGCGAGCAGACGATAGCCGATCCCCAGTTCGTTCGTGATGATCCGTGGATTGGCCGGGTCGATCTCCAGCTTCTGGCGGACGTTGCGGATCACGATCCGCAGATATTCGATCTTCCGGTCATATTCGAGCGGCCACGCCGCCTGCAGGATCCGCGCGTGCGTCACGACGCGCCCGGGTGCCATCGCCAGTTCGGCCAGGACCTCATATTCCTTGCGCGTGAGATGAACCGCGACCGAATCGCGAAAGACCTGTCGATTGGCGAGGTCGATCAGCAGGTCGCCGGCGCGGACCACGGGATCGGCCCCTTGCGCGCTGACCCGGCGACGCATCGCCGCGCGCAACCGCGCCAGCAGTTCCTCGCCGTCGAACGGCTTGGTGACATAATCGTCCGCGCCGAGATCCAGCGCCGCGACCTTGTCGTCGGTCGCATCGCGCGCCGAGATGACGAGCAGCGGCACCTTGGCCTGTTTTTTCAGCAGCGGTACCAGTTCCAGGCCGTCGCGGTCGGGCAGCCCGAGGTCCAGCAGGATGGCGTCGGGGCTGGCACTCGCCGCGAGCGCCAGCGCCTCGCGTCCCGTCGTCGCCTCGATGATCTCGTAGGACGCGCGGGCAAGCGTGCCGTGCAGCAGCCGGCGGATATAGAGTTCGTCGTCGACGATCAGGATACGCCGGCTGGTCACGCGCCGCATTCCTCGGCATTCAGCACCAGCAATGCTTCCGAAAAACGGATCGTGAAGCAGGCCCCCTGTTTGTCGTGCCGACCCGCGGCGGCGACCGTCATGCCCATGGCATCGGCAAATCCCTTGACGATCGCAAGACCGAGACCGGTCCCGCCGGCACTGCGATCGGAACCCTCCAGCCGCCGGAACGTCTCGAACACCTCGGCCTCCCGCCCCGGCGGCAATCCCGGACCTTCGTCGAGGACCGACAGCGTCAGTTCGCCATAGCCGCGTTCCGCGCGGACGGTGATCGGCGTGCCCGGATCGGCGTAGCGGCCGGCATTATCCAGCAGGTTGAGCAGGCAATGGTGGAACAGCTGCGGGTCGACCGACACCAGAGGCAGGTCCGGCGGCACTTGCAGGCTGATCGCATGACCCTCCAGCGACCGACGCGTGTCGGCCACCGCGCTCGCCACCGCATCCGTCAGGTCGACGGGTTCGATCCTGAGCCTGAGCGCCCCCGCCTCGACCCTGGTCATGTCGAGCAGGTTGGACACGAACCGGTTGAGCCGCATCGCCTCGTTCTCGATGATGCCGAGGAGCGGGTGGTCGTGCTCGCGCCGGAGCTCGGCGGCGGCGGTCAGCACCGAGGTGAGCGGCGTGCGCAGATCGTGGCTGACGGACGACAGCAGGGCGGCGCGCAGGCGATCGCGCTCGCGCACCGTATCGACGTCGCGCATCTCGCCTTCGAGGCGCAGCCGCTCCATCGCCAGCGCCGCCTGGTCCAGCAATCCGAGCAGCAGCGGCAGCTGGTCCGGGCGGATCGGGTCGGTTCCGTCGTCGCGCGCGATGCCGAGCACCGCGAGCGTCCGGTCGCCCGCTTTCAGCGGCAGGAACTGCCAGTCGGACGCGGTCAGCGTTCCCGATCCACGCCCGGCGGGCTGCCCGGTATCCTGCGCCCATCCGGCGGCTGCGAATTCCATCGTGCCGAGCCGCGTGTCGGGCATGTTCGCGGCCTGCACCGCCAGGCCCGTCGGTTCCTGTTCCAGGATGACGGTGCGCAGATCGAACAGCCGAGCGATCTCGCTGCAGATCATCCGGCTCACATCGGTCCGGTCGCCGAGCGACGTCAGCTGGCGCAGGAACCCGGCGAGCGCCGCGTTCGACCGCGCGCTGGCAGCGGCCAGATCGGCCTGAACGCGTACGCGCGCCGTCAGCTGGCTGGTCACGATCGCCACACCGAGCAGCACGAAGATCGAGATCACGTTTTCCGGGCTGCTGACGGTCAGCGTGTAGGTCGGCGGCAGGAAGAAGAAATTATAGGCGAGCGACGAGGCGAGCCCGGCGAACAGACCGGTGCGAAGCCCGAACAGGCTGGCCGCCGCCATCACCGGCAACAGGTACAGCAGCGCGACATTGCCGAGGTTCAGGAAATGGAACAGCCCCGTCCCCACCCCCGTGACGACCGCGACCATCGCCGTCGTCCAGGCATAGCCGCCCCACGATCCCCAGCTACCCCGCGGCCGCACCCGCGAACCGCCCGCGGTCGCGGCCCCCTCCAGCGGCATGACATGCACCGCGACCCCGGGCGTTTCGCGAACGAGCCGATCGACAACCGAGCCATGGCGCAATTCGAACAGGCGCGACCGCGCGGACTTGCCGACGACGATCTGCGTCGCGCGGGCTTCGGCGACATAGGTCTTCAGCCCCTCGACCACCGACATCGCCGGTACGCTGACGACCGCCGCGCCGAGCTGCGTCGCCAGGTTGAACACGCCCGCGACCCGGCGGTGCGCCTCGGGCCCGAGCGCGCGGCTGCGCGGCGTCTCGACATAGACCGCAGTCCACGGTGCGTGCTGTGCATCCGCGATCCGCTTGGCCGCGCGGATCAGCCCGTCCGCGCCGGGCAGGTCGCCGACCGCTACCGCGATCCGCTCGGTCCCCGCCCAGGTTCCGCCAAGCGCGTTGGCGCGCAGATGTTCGAGCATCTGCGTATCGACCGCCTGCGCCGCCCGGCGCAGCGCCAGTTCGCGAAGCGCGGACAAATTGGATTTGGAAAAGAAATGGGCCAGCGCCCGCGTCGCCTCCTCCGGCAGATAGACCTTGCCCTCCTTCAGCCGCTCGATCAGTTCGTCCGGCGGGATATCGACGACCTCGATCTCGGCCATTTCCAGCACGCTGTCGGGTACCGTCTCGCGGACACGGACGCGCGTGAACGATGCGACGACGTCGTTCAGGCTTTCCACATGCTGGATGTTGATCGTCGTGTAGACGTCGATGCCGTTCGCCAGCAGCTCCTCGACATCCTGCCACCGTTTGGGATGCCGGCTGCCGGGGGCATTGGTGTGCGCCAGTTCGTCGACCAGCGCGAGTCTGGGGCGACGTTCCAATATGGCGTCGAGGTCCATTTCCTGCAGCGTGCGACCCTCGTAAGCGATGTCGCGCCGCGGTATGATCTCCTTGCCTCGGGTCAGCGCCTCGGTCTCGGCGCGGCCATGCGTTTCGACGATGCCGACGATGACGTCGATGCCGGCGCGACGACGGGCTGCGCCTTCGGACAACATCTCGTAGGTCTTGCCGACCCCCGGCGCGGCACCGAGGAAAATCTTCAGCTGGCCACGGCCTTCCTGCGCCGCCCGGCGAAGAAAGGCCTCCGGCGATGGGCGATCCGGCAGATCGGTCAACGCTGGATCGATATGGCGATACGCCCGCCGGGCCGCCGGTCGAGGGCGAGCAGTTTCATGCGATCCTCCCCGGCCAGGCCACGTAGCGGATGCCTGCAGCGATCCCCGCGTTCGGTGCTTTTCCGTCATTTTGCGCAAGCACGCAATCCCGCCGGCAATCACATGGACCGGTTCACATCGGGTTATCAAGGCTGAACAGGTCGCGATCCTCGTCATAGGCGAAGACCTCCGCATATCGTCCCCAATGCGTGACCGCGCGCAGCGTCTCGTCGGCATAGTCTTCGGACATATGATCTTCCAGCTCGTCGCGGAAGCGGCGGGCGGGGGCGGAATGGCTGGACCGTTCGTCCAGGACACGCTTGATATGCTGCGCCAGCGGCACATGTGCGATCAGCGCATGTGCGAAGATCGCCTTGCGACGATCGACATCGGCGGCGGCATATTGGCGCGACGCGGGTGTCAGGCGGACATCGCCGCCGGACAGGTCGGCGAAGCGCATCAGCTGCAACGTCTCCGCGATCGGGAAAAGCTCGTCGATCTCCAGCTGCAGCGAATCGGCGAGTTCCGCCATGCTGGCGGTGCCGTCGAACGGCGCACCATCGACCTCCTCGATCAGGCCGGCCATCGCGTTGGTGGATACGACCGTCAGCGCCATGGTGATCCCGGCCCCGGAGGACAGACCGTCCTTCGCGGGGACGGCGACAGGCCGCGCGGTCATCTGCGCATAGATGGCGTCGACCAGCGCGCGGAACGGCGGATCGAGCCGATCGCGCGGCTGCGGCAGGTCGACGACGATCTCGGCCGCGACGCGGCCCGGGTTGGACGAGAAGACGAGGATCCGGTCGCACATCAGCACCGCCTCCTCGATATTATGGGTGACGATCAGGATCGACTTGATCGGCATCCGCCCTTCCGACCAGAGATCAAGCAGGTCGGTACGAAGCGTCTCCGCGGTCAGCACGTCCAGCGCCGAGAAGGGTTCGTCCATCAGCAGCAGCGACGGATTGACGACGATCGCGCGTGCGAGGCCGACGCGCTGCCGCATGCCGCCCGACAATTCCTTGGGATAGGCGTTCTCGAACCCGTCGAGGCCGATGAGATCGATCGCGCCGAGCGCACGGGTGCGCCGTTCGGCCGTCGGCACGCGCTGCGCCTCCAGGCCAAGCTCCACATTCTGCAGAACGGTCAGCCAGGGAAACAAGGCAAAGGTCTGGAAGACCATCGACACGCTTGGAGCGCGCCCGGCTTCGTCGGGCAGCAACCGGACTTCGCCCTCGCTCGGATCGATCAACCCGGCGATCGAGCGCAGCAGCGTCGACTTGCCCGACCCCGACCGGCCGAGGAGCCCGACGATCTCGTGCTCGTTCAGCGTCAGGTCGACGTCCTTCAGGACCTGGCCCGCCGCGCCGCCGCCGCCATAGCGGTGGCTGACGGCGTTTACTTCGACGAGCGGGCGGGCGGGTGCGGTGGTTGCCATGGGGATATCCGTTGTGTTGGCGGTCAGGCGAGGCGAAGGCGACGTTCGGCGAAAGTATACATCGGCCGCCACACCAGCCGATTGAATGCGATCACGAAGATCGACATCGTGGCGATGCCGAGCGCGACGCGCGGATAGTCGCCGGCGACGGTGGCGTTCGCGATGTACGACCCGAGACCCGCCGCCTCGATATGGCGGTTGCCCCAGGAGACCGCTTCCGCGACGATGCTGGCGTTCCAAGATCCGCCCGATGCGGTCAGCGCGCCGGTGACGTAATAGGGAAAGATCGCGGGCAGCGCGACGCTGCGCCACCATTGCCATCCCTTCACCCCGAACATCGACGCCGCCTCGCGCATGTCGGTCGGGATCACGCTGGCACCGGCGATGACGTTGAACAGGATGTACCACTGCGTCCCCAGGATGATCAGCGGCGACAGCCAGATGCCCGGGCTGAGGTTCCAGCGGACGATCGCCAGCACTACGAACGGGAACAGCACGTTGGCCGGGAACGCCGCCAGGAACTGCGCGACCGGCTGCAGCCGCTCCGCCCAACGCGGTCGCAGACCGATCCAGACGCCGATCGGCACCCAGATCAGGCTCGCCACCCCGATCAGGACGATCACGCGCAAAAGGGTGAGGCATGCATAGCCGACGGCGGTGAAGGCATCGCCCCAGCTGAGCGTATGGCCGACATAATCGACGACCAGCCACGCCGCCGCAACCAGCATCACCGCTATCGCGACCTTCCACACGACGTCGCCGACAGCGCGGCCGGAGCGATCGCGCTCCGCCGGCTTCGCCCCCGGCATCCGGTCGAGCAGCATCAGCATTCGGCCGAAGCCGAGCAGCGGCTCCATCAGCATCTTGAGCATCCGGGTGCGACGGAACAGATCATACGCCCATGACCCCGGCTGTTCGGCCCCGGCGGTCTGTTCGAACCGGTAGCGATCCGCCCAGGCGACGATCGGGCGGAAGAACAGCTGATCGTAGAGCAGGATGACGACCGCCATCGCGCCGACCGCCCAGGCGACCGCCCGGGCGTCCTGCCGCTGGATGGCCAGCGCCAGCCACGAGCCGATACCGGGCAGCGCGACGGTCGTGTTGCCCACGGTGATCGCCTCCGACGCGACGACGAAGAACCAGCCGCCCGACATCGACATCATCGCGTTCCAGACCAGCCCCGGAATGGCGAAGGGCAGTTCGAGCCGCAGGAAACGCCGGATCGGCGAGAGGCCGAACCCGCGCGACACCTCCTCCAGATCGGACGGTACCGACCGCAGCGACTGGTAGAAGCTGAACGCCATGTTCCAGGCCTGGCTGGTGAAGATCGCGAAGACCGCGGCGCATTCGACGCCGAGCTGCCGGCCCGGGAACAAATGCATGAAGAAGGTGACGGTGAAGGTCAGAAATCCCAGGATCGGCACCGATTGCAGGATATCGAGCGCCGGCACGATGATCTGTTCGGCCCGCTTGCTGCGCGCCGCCATCGTCGCGACGATCAGCGTGAAGATCAGCGAAGCGAACAACGCGGCGAACATCCGGAGCGTCGTCCGGAGCGCATACCAGGGCAGGTTCCACGGATCGAGCGCGACCGGTACGATCGACAGGCGCGACAGCGGTTCGGCGACGCCGACCGCGCCGCGGAAGATCAGCACCGCGGTGCCTGCGAGCAATATGAACGCGACGAGATCCGCGACATTCGGCGGCGTGACCCGCAGGATGCGCGAGAACGGACGGACCGCACGCGTCGGGAAATGCAATTGTCTCATGTCTCACCCTCGAGCGCGCCACCTGCGGTGCCCGGGCGAGACGGATGCGATCAGTCTCGAACGGTGGCCGCGGGTGGCCCAGGCTGTCGACTAATGTCGCTTGGCATCGTCTATATGACTTCTGTTCGCATGACCGGCGGATCGCCGCCGAAGCCCGCGCCCTGCCGCGCGGGTTCGATTCTGTCAAAGCGTTTTCGCAAGCGCTCGAATACCCGACGATAACGTTGCGCAAACCGGCCGTTACCGGCATGAAGACGCGCGGCGAACCGACGGATCGTCACGGCCTGACGGCCTCTGGTGAAGGGGAAATGGTCATTGGACTGGTGCGACGTGCTGATCGTCGGTGCCGGACATGGCGGCGCGCAGGCGGCGATGGCGCTTCGCCAGCGTAAATTCGCCGGCACGGTCGCGATGATCGGCGAAGAACCCGAACTTCCCTATGAACGGCCACCGCTAAGCAAGGACTATCTCGCGGGCGACAAATCGTTCGAGCGTATCCTGATCCGCCCGCCGGCCTTCTGGCCGGACCGCGCCATCACGGTGCTGACCGGCGAACGGGTCGCCCGGGTCGATCCGGACGCGCATACCGTTACGACCGATACCGGTACGACGATCGGCTATGGCCGACTGATCTGGGCGGCGGGTGGCCATGCCCGCCGGCTGACATGTGCAGGGCACGACCTGGCGGGCGTGCATTCGGTGCGAAGCCGCGCCGATGTCGACCGGATGATGGCCGAACTACCGACGACGACCCGGGTCGCGGTGATCGGCGGCGGCTATATCGGGCTGGAGGCGGCGGCGGTGCTAGCGGGGCTGGGCAAGCATGTGACCGTGCTGGAGGCGCAGGACCGCGTGCTGGCGCGCGTCGCGGGCGAGGCGCTGTCGCGCTTCTACGAGGCGGAACACCGCGCCCGCGGTGTCGACATCCGGCTGAATACGGTCGTCGATTGCATCGAGGAGCAGGCCGGGCGCGCCACGGGCGTGCGACTGGCGACGGGCGAGATCGTACCCGCGGAGATGGTCATCGTCGGCATCGGGATCGTACCCGCGGTGGCACCCCTGCTGATGGCGGGGGCGGAGGGCGGCGACGGCGTTGCGGTCGATGCGCATGGCCGCACGTCGCTTGCGGACATCTGGGCGATCGGCGACTGCGCGCTCCACGCCAACCCGTTCGCGGACGGCCTGCCGATCCGGCTGGAATCGGTCCAGAACGCGAACGACATGGCCACGACCGTCGTCACGGCGATGACCGGCACGCCCGAACCCTATCATTCGGTGCCGTGGTTCTGGTCGCATCAATATGACCTGAAGCTGCAGACCGTCGGGCTGTCGGCCGGCCACGACTCGGCCGTGCTGCGGGGCGATCCGACGGCGCGATCCTTTTCGATCGTGTATCTGCGCCAAAGCCGCGTCATCGCGCTCGACTGCGTCAATGCGGTCAGGGATTATGTCCAGGGGCGGGCATTGGTGGTCGCCGGGGCTTCGCCGGACCGGGCGATGCTGGCGGACACGGCGATCAGCCTGAAGGACATGGCCGCCGCGACCCGCGCGACGGCCTGATCGGAGTATCGGCAGATGAACCGCAATTTCCGCGATATCCCCGCCGCCGCGCGCTGGCTCGGCGTTGCGGGGCTGATCCCGCAGGCGGCGGTGGTGGCGACGTTGCTGACGGGCAACGTCGCCGCGCGCTTCACCGCGCTCGCGACCGGTTTCGCCTATGCCGCGCTGATCCTGAGCTTTCTCGGGGGCACATGGTGGGGACTGGCCGCGCAGGCCGGCGAACGCGCGCACAAATGGATCTGGACGGTATCCGTTGCACCCTCACTCCTCGCGCTGGCATCCGCGGTGCCGTGGACGACCGGAGACCCATGGCCGGGTCCGTCGCTGCTGCTGCTGGGGATATCGCTGATCGGTGCGTTGCTGGTCGATTACCGGCTGTACCGGCTGGGCATCGCGCCCGGATGGTGGCTATGGCTGCGCGCGCCGCTGTCGGGGGGTCTGGGGCTTTTGACGATCGCGGCCGCATTGCTGTAGCGGCGGCCGTCCCGAAAGCGTCACATATCGGCAGCACTGTCCGGTACCGCGAAAGACCCAATGCTGAACTGGACCGTTATGCCCCGCTTGCCCGTCATCCTGCTGGCCGCCCTGCCCTGGCCGGCGATCGCGTCCGGTCAGGCGCTGCCGACCGGGCAGCAGATCACGCCGCTGGCCGCGCCCGGCGCACGGTTCGCGCCGCTGGTCGCGCATGTCGGCCCGAACCCGGATTATATCGCGGACGGTGCCGCGGTGATCGCCCGAAGCCCGGACGGGCGGCAGATGCTCGTGATGACCAGCGGCTACAACCGCTACAACGGTTCGGACGGGAAGACCGTGGCGGCGCAGTCGGTGCAATATATCTTTCGCTACGCCATCGACGGTCAGGCCGCCCGGCTGCTCCAGACGCTGACCGTGACGAACAGCTTTTCCGGCATCGCGTGGCGACCGGACGGCCATGGCTTCGTGGTCGGCGGCGGCGTCGACGATACGGTCCATATCTTCACCGGCACCGACCGTGGTTTTGCCGAACAAGGCAAGCCGATCGCGCTCGGTCATGCCGCCGGGATCGGCGCGGAGGTGAAGCCGCAGGCCGCGGGCGTCGCGGTCAGCCCCGACGGACGCCGCGTGCTGGTCGCGAACTATTACAATGATTCGGTCAGCCTGGTCGATCTCACGACCCGGCAGGTGGTCGCCGAACAGGATTTGCGCCCCGGCAAGATCGATCCCGCCGCCGCCGGCACCCCCGGCGGCGAGTTTCCCTTCGCGATCGCCTGGCCGGAGGGTGCGCGCGCCTGGATCTCCGCGCCCCGCGACCGACAAGTCGTCATGCTGACGATCGACGGCGACCGGATACGGGTCGCAGGCCGGATCGCGACGCTCGGCGAGCCGACCGCGCTGCTGGCCGATCCGGCCACCCACCGGCTGTTCGCGACCGAGGACAATGCCGATCGCCTGGCGATCATCGATACCGCCGCGGCGCGCCTCGTCGCCGAACCGCGGCTCGGCCTCCCCGCGGCGCTGTCGGGCAGCGCGCCGCTCGGCAAGGGGCTGAACGTCGACGGCCTTGCGATGCTGCCCGACAAGCGGCTGCTGGTGACGATGGGCGGGATCAACGCGCTCGCCATCGTCGCGCCGTCCGCGACGGGCGCGGCGGTGCAGGGGATGGTACCGACGGGCTGGTATCCGAGCGCGGTCACCGCCAGCCGCGACGGGCGGCGCGTGTTCGTCGTCAACCGCAAGAGCCCGCCCGGGCCCAACCCGCTCGGCTGCGCGCCGAAGCTCGCCATCTACCGGGGGCAGCCCAATGCGTGCGGGGCCGCCAACCAATATATCTTCCAGCTGGAAAAGGCGGGACTGCTCCAGTTCCCGCTGCCGAACGAACGGACTTTGGCGGCGACGACGCTGCAGGTTGCGACCAATCTGGGTCTCGGCCAGGCGAAGGAGCGTGCGGCGGCGGAGGCGGCGATGACGGCAGTGCGCGCGCGCATCCGGCATGTCGTGTTCATCGTGAAGGAGAACCGCACCTACGACCAGGTGCTCGGCGATCTGGAGGTCGGCAATGGCGATCCGCATCTCGCGATCCTCGGCCGCGCGCTGTCACCCAACCATCATGCGATCGCGCGCCGGTTCGTGACGCTCGACAATTTCTACGACTCCGGCGAACAGTCGAGTACCGGCTGGACCTGGACCACCGCGGGGCGCGTGCCCGACCTTCTCGAAAAGACCGCGCCGGTGAACTACGCCGCGCGCGGGCTCGCCTATGAAGCCGAGGAGGCGGACCGGTTCGTCTATACGCAGCAGACGCGCGCCGAACGCCAGGCGACCAACCCGGCGCTGTCGAAGGATCCCGATCTGATGCCGGGGCCCGCCTTGCTGACCGCACCCGATGCGGACGGCGACGACGACGACGATCGCGGCAAGGGGTTTCTGTGGGACGCCGCGATCAAGGCGGGGCTGAGCGTCCGCAATTACGGCTTTTCGGACGCGTCGATCTACGATCCGCGCAAACCCGGCGACGTGCCGCCCGTCCGCGAGCCGTGGAAGACCCACACGCGCATCTACACGCCGGGCGACCGGCTGCTCGCCAGTCGCAGCGACCCGTATTTCCGCGGCTTCGACCAGCGGCTGGCGGATTACTGGCGCGTGCTGGAATGGCAGCGCGAATATACCGCGCAGGATCGTGACGGCACGCTGCCGACGCTGACCCTGCTTCGGCTCAGCCACGATCATTTCGGCGATTTCGACACCGCACTGGACGGCGTGAACACGGTCGAGGCGGAAATGGCGGACAACGACTATGCCGTCGGCCAGGTGATCGAGACGGTCGCACACGGAAAGGCCGCCGGGTCCACTCTGGTGTTCGTGATCGAGGACGATGCGCAGAACGGCGCGGACCACGTCGACGCACGCCGGTCGCTTGCGTTGGTTGTCGGTGCGACGGTCAGGCAGGGCGCGCTGGTGTCCACGCGCTACACGACGGTGAACATGCTTCGTACGATCGAAAGCGTGCTCGGGCTGAAACCGATGGGGCTGAACGACGGCCTTGCCGCGCCGATGGCCGACCTGTTCGATCCGCGGTCGACCGACTGGCAGTACCACGCGGTCGCAGCAGAGGTGTTGCGCCGCACCGCCCTGCCGATCCCGGCCGACCGGTTCGCGCCGATCGCGACGGGGGCTGCACCCTGCGCGACCCGCAGCGCCGGCTGGTGGGCGGCGGCGATGAAGGGTCAGGACTTCAGCGTCGAGGATCATCTCGACACGGCGCGGTTCAACGCCGCTTTGTGGGCCGGGCTCGGCAACGGACCCGAACCCGTCCTGCGCGGTGCCGCAGACCTGCGATCCGACCGCGACCGGCTCCTCGCAACGACGCCAGGCTGCGCCGCCGCGCCGTAGCGCGTGCCCGGTGGATGACGACCCCTACCGGTTGACCGTACCCATCGACGCCGCCGGATAGCGGTTGCCGGTCGCCGCGCCCGGAGGCAGTGCCGCTTCGATCCGCGCGCGGTCGGCCGCGTCCAGCACGACCCCGGTCGCGCCGAGATTGTCGTCCAGATACCGGCGGCGCTTGGTCCCCGGGATCGGCACGATATCGGACCCTTGCGCCAGCACCCATGCCAGCGCCAGCTGCGCAGGGCTACAGCCCTTGTCGGTCGCCATCGTCTCGATCGCGTGGACCAGATCGAGGTTCTTCGCGAACGCCTCGCCTTGGAAACGCGGTGCGGTCCGGCGGTAGTCGTCGGCGGGGATGTCGTCCGCGGTCTTGAACTGCCCGGTCAGGAAACCCCGGCCGAGCGGGCTATAGGGCACGAAGCCGATCCCGAGTTCGCGGACGGTCGGCAGGATCTCGTCCTCGGGGTCGCGGCTCCACAGCGAATATTCGGTCTGGAGCGCGGAGATCGGATGGACCGCATGCGCACGCCGGATCGTGGCCGGCGCGGCCTCCGACAGCCCGAGATAGCGGACTTTCCCGGCGGTCACGAGTTCGGCCATCGCGCCGACCGTGTCCTCGATCGCCACATCGGGATCGACGCGGTGCTGGTAATAGAGGTCGATGACGTCGAGCCCGAGCCGCTTCAGGCTGGCGTCGCAGGCTTGCCGGACGTAATCGGGACGTCCGCTGACCCCGCGCCCGCTGCCGTCCGCGCTGCGAACGATGCCGAATTTGGTCGCGACGACCACCCATTCGCGGCGTTCGCGCACGACCCGCCCGATCAGTTCCTCGTTCGCACCCATGCCGTACATGTCCGCGGTGTCGAGAAAGGTGACGCCGCGATCGAGCGCATGGTTTATGGTGGCGACCGATTCCGCATCGTCGCGCCCGGCATAGAAATCGGACATGCCCATGCAGCCGAGACCGAGGGCGGAGACTTCGAGCCCCTGCGAGCCGAGCTTGCGCATTTCCGTGATGTCGTTCCTTGCTGCAGACGCGATCCGGTGGCTGAATGATCGCGGGCGACGCAAGGTTGCATCCGCTCGCTCACCCGCCACCGCGATCATGCGGCGTACGGCTTTCGACCGCGACGCGCCATTCGCCCGGCTCAAGCCCCTCGACCGTCCAGTCCCCGATCCGCCAGCGCACCAGCCGGAGCGTCGGATGGCCGATCGCGGCGGTCATTCGCCGGACCTGGCGGTTGCGCCCTTCGCGGATGGTCAGCCGCAGCCAGCAATCCGCGACGGTCTTGCGGAACCGCACCGGCGGATCGCGCGGCCACAGGTCGGGTGGATCGATCCGATCCGCCTCGGCGGGCAAGGTCGGACCGTCCTTCAGCCCGACGCCCCGGCGCAGCGCCGCGAGCCCAGCCGCGTCGGGTTCGCCCTCGACCTGCACGAGATAGGTCTTGGCCAGCTTGAATTTCGGATCGGCGATCCGCGCCTGCAGCCGGCCATCGTCGGTCAGCAGCAGCAATCCCTCGCTGTCGAGATCGAGCCGCCCCGCGGGATAGACGCCGGGCAGGTCGATGAACCCGGACAGCGTCCGGCGTGGCGATCCGGTCGTGGTACGATCGGTGAACTGCGTCAGCACGCCGTACGGCTTGTTGAACGCGATCAGGGTCATGCCCCGCCCAGGCTCGCCGCGAGCGCCTCGGCGACCTTGATCCCGTCCACCGCCGCCGACAGGATACCGCCGGCATAACCGGCGCCTTCGCCCGCGGGGAACAAGCCTGTCGTGTTGAGGCTCTGGAAATCGTCGCCGCGCGTGAAGCGGACCGGGGAGGAGGTGCGCGTCTCGACCCCGGTCATGACGACGTCGGGATGGTCGTAGCCCGGAATCTGCCGTCCGAACACGGGCAGCGCCTCGCGCATCGCCGCCACCGCGAAATCGGGAAGACATTCCGCCAGATCGGTCGGGGTGACGCCGGGCTGGTAGGACGGCGTCACGACGCCCAGCGACGTCGATGGCCGCCCTGCGAGGAAGTCGCCGAGCCGCTGCGCGGGTGCCTTGTAGCTGGACCCGCCGGCAACGAAGGCGCGCTCCTCCCAATGGCGTTGCAGCGCGATGCCCGCCAGCGGATCGCCGGGAAAATCGCGTTCCGGATCGATCGCGACAACCAGCCCGGAATTGGCGTTGCGTTCGTTGCGCGAATATTGGCTCATGCCGTTGGTCGCGACCCGCCCCGCCTCCGACGTCGCAGCGACGACGGTACCGCCCGGACACATGCAGAAGCTGTAGACCGTCCGCCCGTTCGAGCAGTGGTGCGCGATATGATATTCGGCCGCGCCGAGGATCGGATTGCCCGCATCCGCACCGAAGCGCGACCGGTCGATCCAGGATTGCGGATGCTCGATCCGGACCCCGATCGAGAAGGGCTTCGCCTCGACATGCACGCCGACGGCGTGGAGCATCGCGAAGCTGTCGCGCGCGCTGTGCCCGATCGCGAGGACGACATGGCTCGCCTCCAGATAGTCGCCACCGTTCAGATGGAGCCCGCGGACGCGCCGCTGCCCGGCGGCATCGGTCGCGATGTCGAGGCCGTCGACGCGCGTGGAGAAGCGATATTCGCCGCCAAGCCCCTCGATCGTCGCGCGCATGCTCTCCACCATCGTCACCAGGCGGAACGTGCCGATATGCGGGTGCGCCTCGGTCAGGATGTCCGCGGGCGCGCCGGCCTTCACGAATTCGGTCAGCACCTTGCGGTCGAGATGCCGCTGGTCCTTGATCCGGCTGTAGAGCTTGCCGTCGGAGAACGTGCCCGCCCCGCCCTCCCCGAACTGCACGTTCGATTCCGGGTCCAGCACGCTGCGCCGCCACAGCCCCCAGGTGTCCTTCGTCCGCTCGCGAACGACCTTGCCGCGATCGAGGATGATCGGCCGCAACCCCATCTGCGCGAGGATCAGCGCGGCGAACAGCCCGCACGGGCCGGCACCGATCACCACGGGCCGCGGGCCATGCGCGGGCGGGCGCGCGACGATCCGGTAGCTGGTGTCCGGGGTCCGTTCGACCTGCCGGTCCTTGCGGAACCGCGCGAGCACCGCAGCCTCGTCCTTCACGTTCACGTCGACCGAATAGACGAGCGTGATCCGCGTCTTGTCGCGCGCGTCGTGCGCGCGGCGCGCGACGGCGTGGCGGACGAGATCGCGCGGGGTGATCCGCAACCGCTTGCAGATCGCCGCCGGCAGCGCCTCGTCCGGATGGTGCAGCGGCAGCGTCAATTCGGTCAGGCGGATCATCCCGCGCGCTGTAGACGGATCGTACCGCGCGCCGCAATCGCGCGACGGCCCGTCAGGTCACCCGCCGCTTGTCCAGCTTGCGCGCCAGCGTCCGCCGGTGCATCCCCAGCCGGCGTGCGGTCTCCGACACGTTGAAGCCCGTTTCCGCCAGCACTTCGTTGATCCGTTCCCATTCGATGGTCTTGATCGACGACTGTCGGTCGCCGACCGGCACCCCCGCGTCGCCGATCGTCATCCCGAACGCGCGTTCGATGTCGTCGGTGTTCGCCGGCTTGGCCAGATACGAGGTCGCGCCGAGCTTGATCGACTGCACCGCGGTGGCGATGCTGGCATAGCCGGTCAGAACGATGACGATCGTCGCCGGGTCGTGTGCATGCAGTGCCTCGACACAGGTCAGCCCCGATGTCTGCGCCAGCTTCAGGTCCACCACCGCATAATTGGGCGTCCGCGATTGGAGGAACGCGTCGAGTTCGACCGGCCCAGCCGCCACGACGACCTCGTAATCGCGGCGCTCGAACGATCGTTGCAGCGTCCGCGCGAAGGTCGCGTCGTCCTCGACGATCAGCAGCAGCGGCTTACCCATCCGTACCGACCAGGCTGATCGCGGCGAGCGGCAGGCTGAGCGTCACTTCCGCTCCCCCCTCGGGCCGGTTGTGCGCCGCGAGCGTTCCGCCGAGCTTTCGCGCGACATTGCCGACGAGAAACAGGCCGAGGCCGCGGCCGAGATCGGGCTTGCTGCTGTTATAGGGCTTGCCCAGACCGGCCAGCTGTTCGGCGGGGAAGCCCGGTCCTTCATCGCGCACCGTCAATGTAAGCGCGTCGCCGATGCGCCACAGATCGATGGCGATCGCCCCCGGCGAAACCTCGGCGGCATTGTCGAGCAGGTTGAACACCGCCTGTTGCAGCACGACGTCGGATGCGATCGGCACGTCCGCGCCGAACCGGTCGGCGTAGCGCGCATTCGCGAAGCCACGCGCCGCGGACCATTCGCCGACCACCCTGTCCATCAGCACGCGTACGCTGGTGGCGGAGGATTCCTCGCCGCGCGCGTCGCCTGACGACAGCAATATCCCCGTCACGATCGCCTTGCACCGTTGCACCTCCGCCTGCATGTCCTCGACATCGCGCACCAGATCGGGATCGCGCGCGATCGCCGCGGTGCGTCGCCAGTCGCCGAGGATCACCGACAGCGACGACAGGGGCGTCCCCAGTTCGTGCGCCGCGCCCGATGCGAGCATGCCGATCCGGACGATATGGTCCTCCTCCGACGCCTGTTGCCGGATATCGGCCAGATACGCGTCCTGCGCGCGCAGGTTGCCGTTGATGCGGGTCACGAACATCACGAGCAGCACCGCGACGAGCGCGAAGCACACCCACATCCCCTGGACGTGCAGCGCGAACAGGCTTCGATCGATCGTCGGCGGCAGCGTGATCGGCCGGTACACGGCGGTCAGGACGGCGAACGCCACGCTGGTCGCGGCGACCAGCGCCCAGCTCGACCAGCGATCGAGCAAGACGGATCCCAGCACGACCTGGAGCAGGAACAGCGACACGAACGGGTTGGTCGCGCCGCCGCTCAGATATAATTGTGCCGACAGCGCGGCGACATCGAGCAGCAGCGCACCGAACAGTTCCGCATTGGTGATCGCGCGGTCGCGGCGCAGCAGCACGAAACTGACCGCGTTGAGCGCGACCAATGCGGTCAACACGCCAAGCATCGCGATCAGCGGCAGCGTGATCCCGAACGCGAACCGGGTGAGCAGGATCGTGACCAGTTGCCCCGCCACCGCGAGCCAGCGCAACTGCACCAGCTGGAGCAGATTGTCGTGCCCCGCCGTATCGATCCGCGGACGACGCGCGCCGAGGGGCAGGCCGGGCGTCAAGGGCGTTCGCGGCGGTCGAGGACGATCCAATAGCAGAACCCCGCGGCGGCCATGACCGCCAGCGTATACCACGTAATCGCATAGACGAGGTGATTGTTCGGGAAATCGATGACGGTCAACCCGCCGACCGGCTGGTTCGGCGCGCTCGTGTTGGCGTCGGCGTCGATGAAATACGGGACGACGTCACCCAACCCCCGGCGTGCGGCGATCGCCGCCACATCGCGCGAATACCAATGGTCGGTCGCGGGATCGTTGCGCCGGAGGAATCCGCCGCCGGGCTCGGTCAGGCGGAGGAGGCCGGTGACGATCACCAGGCCGTTTCGGCACATGATCCCACGCCGTCCCTGTTCTCCCGCGAAGGCGGAAGCCAAGGCTGGGTCCCCGCCCTCGCGGGGACACAAGGGGGCTGGGTACGTGGCTCGGCGAGGGACGTATCCACGATCGACCAGAACCGTCCGGCCGCCCGCCGTCCGCAGCGGCGTCATCACCCACCAGCCCGCGCCGCGATCGGTGACCGCCTGGACGAAGCTGTCCTTCCCGGCGACGAACTTACCGGTCGCGACGATCCGGCGATATTCGTCGTCCTTCGTCGCGCGTATCGGCGCGGGCACGGGCGCGGCGTGGACTCGCGCATCGACCCGCGCGATCAGATCCAGCTTCCAGACGCGGCGATGCACCTGCCAGGTGCCGAGCCACAGTAATCCGACGATCGCGCCGATCCACAGCAGCGCGGCCAGCCCGCGCGCCAGCGCCCGGCGCGTCACCCCATTTGTCGCATGTCTTGGGTCGGCATCATGTTCGCGTTCATATGGTACATCACCCATAGCGAGCCGCTGAGCGCGAT
Source organism: Sphingomonas bacterium (assembly GCF_903642285.1). Lineage (GTDB taxonomy): Bacteria > Pseudomonadota > Alphaproteobacteria > Sphingomonadales > Sphingomonadaceae > Sphingomonas. The sequence goes on along the minus strand of NZ_CAHJWJ010000003.1, from coordinate 87,585 downwards.
CGCGACGATAACGACGGTGAACATCAGCGCCATGATCGACCAGCCGCCCTCGGCCCGCCGGTTCATGTGGAGGAAGAAGATCATGTGGACGACGATCTGCACCGCGGCGAACGCCATGATGACGAACGCCGTCGCCTGGTTCGCGAGCGGCATCGTCATCACCAGCCAGAACGGGATCGCGGTCAGGACCGCCGCCAGCCCGAAGCCGATCCAATAGCCCTTGCGCGAACCGTGCGATTCCTCGTCGTGAAGATCGGTGTCGTGCAGACCGGCATCGTGATGACCGGTGTCGTGACCATGCACGCTCATCGCAGCATTCCCATCAGGTAGACGAAGGTGAAGACGCCGATCCAGATCACGTCGAGGAAATGCCAGAACAGGCTGAGGCACATCAGCCGCCGCCGGTTGGCGGGGATCAGCCCCTTCAGCTGGACCTGCACCATCAGCACGACGAGCCAGAGCAGCCCGCAGGTGACGTGCAGCCCGTGCGTCCCGACCAAAGTGAAGAAGGACGACAGGAACGCGCTCCGCCCCGGCCCGGCCCCGTCCGCGATCAGGTGCGAGAATTCGTAAAGCTCGATCCCGATGAACGCCGCGCCGAACAGCCCGGTGATCGCCAGCCATCCCAGCGTCCCACCCTTCTTGCCGTCGGTCATCGCCAGCATCGCGAAGCCGTAGGTGATCGACGAGAACAGCAGCATCGACGTGTTGACCGCGACCAAAGGCAGCTCGAACAGCTGTTTCGGCCCCGGGCCGCCGGCATAGCTGGTGCCGAGCACGCCATAAGTTGCAAACAGCATCGCGAAGATGAGGCAATCGCTCATCAGGTAGATCCAGAAGCCGAGCATCGTGCTCGACCCCTCGGCATGATGCGGTTCCTCCGTCAGGTGGAAGACATCGCGACCTGGTAGCGTGACTGCGCTCATGTCGCCGCCCGTGCCAGCTGGCGCGTGCGTGCCGCCTCCTGCGCGATCACATCGGCCTTCGCGATATGGTGGTCGCGCTTGTAGTTGAAGGTGTGGACGATCGCGCTCGCCAGGATGCCGACGAAGCTGAGTGCGGCAAGCCACCAGACGTACCAGATCATCCCGACGCCGAACGCCACGCTGAACCCGGCGATGATGACGCCGGTGCCGGTGTTGCTCGGCATATGGATGTCTGCATGGCCCGCGTCCGGACGCCGGTAGCCCATCGCCTTCATGTCCCACCATGCGTCGCCGTCATGGACGACGGGCGTGAAGGCGAAGTTGTAGTCGGGCGGCGGCGAGGAGGTCGCCCATTCCAGCGTGCGACCGTTCCACGGATCGCCGGTCAGGTCGCGCAGCCGTTCGCGGTCGCGGATGCTGACATAGAATTGCACCAGCATCGCCGCGATGCCGAGCGCGACCAGGAATGCGCCGAAGCCGGCGATGATGAACCATATCTGCAACGACGGATCGTCGAACGTCCGCAGCCGCCGGGTCACGCCCATCAGCCCCAGGACGTAGAGCGGCATGAACGCGAAATAGAAGCCACTGACCCAGCACCAGAAGCTGACCTTGCCCCAGAATGCGTCGAGCCTGAAGCCGAAGGCCTTGGGAAACCAGTAATTGATCCCGGCGAACGCGCCGAACACCACGCCGCCGATGATGACGTTGTGAAAATGCGCGACGAGGAACAGCGAATTGTGCAGCACGAAATCCGCCGGCGGCACCGCGAGCAGCACGCCCGTCATCCCGCCCAGCGTGAACGTCACCATGAACGCGATCGTCCACATCATCGGCAATTCGAACCGCACCCGGCCGCGGTACATCGTGAACAGCCAGTTGAAGATCTTCGCGCCCGTCGGGATCGAGATGATCATCGTCGTGATCCCGAAGAAGGAATTGACGCTCGCGCCCGATCCCATCGTGAAGAAATGGTGCAACCAGACGAGATACGCCAGGATCGTGATGACCATCGTCGCGTAGACCATCGACGTATAGCCGAACAGTTTCTTACCCGAAAAGGTCGATGTCACTTCGCTGAATACTCCGAACATCGGCAGGATCAGGATATACACTTCCGGATGACCCCAGATCCAGATGAGGTTCACGTACATCATCGGATTGCCGCCGAGCGTGTTCGTGAAGAACGCGGTGCCGACATAGCGATCGAGGCTGAGCAACGCCAACACCGCGGTCAGCACGGGGAAGGCCGCGACGATCAGGATGTTGGTGCACAAAGCGGTCCAGCAGAAGATCGGCATCTTCATCATCGTCATGCCCGGCGCGCGCATCTTCACGATCGTCGCGATAAGATTGACGCCCGACAGCAGCGTGCCGACACCCGCCACCTGAAGCGCCCAGATGTAGTAATCGACGCCGACGCCGGGGCTGTAGTCGATCCCCGACAGCGGCGGCATCGCCAGCCAGCCGGTCTGCGCGAATTCGCCGACGAACAGGCTCATCATCACGATCACCGCGCCGCCCGCGGTCATCCAGAAGCTGAAATTGTTGAGGAACGGGAACGACACGTCGCGCGCGCCGATCTGCAGCGGGACGACATAGTTCATCAGGCCGGTGACGAAGGGCATCGCGACGAAGAAGATCATGATGACGCCGTGCGCGGTGAACACCTGATCGTAATGATGCGCGTTGAGATATCCTTCTGAGCCGTCGAACGCCATCGCCTGCTGCAACCGCATCATGATCGCGTCGGAAAAGCCGCGCAGCAGCATGACGATGCCGAGGATCATGTACATGATCCCGATCTTCTTGTGATCGACCGTCGTGAACCACTGCGTCCACAGATAGCCCCATAGCCGGAAATACGTCAGCGCGGCGAGCAGCGCCGCGCCGCCCATCGCCACCACCGCGAAGGTCCCGACGACGATCGGTTCGTGGAGCGGCAGCGATTCGACCGTGAAGCGACCGAGGACCGGACTGACGGCGAGCGGCGATAAATGCATCGGATTGGCCATCTTAGAGGGGCTTCTGCTTGGGCGTGGTCGACTCCGCGGGGGAGGAAGGACCGCGTTGCTTGACGTCGACGGGGCTGGCAGGCGGCGGGCCGCCGGCATTGGTGGTCGTCAACGGCGACCGCGCGATGTCGCCACGCGGCGTCCCGCTATTCGCCTTGCCGCCCATTGCCGACGGATCCGCGCCGTTGGTACGCATCATGTCGGCCATGCAGGTGGTGCCGGGCACGACGCACTGGTTCACGACCGCGTCGAACAGGCCGGGCGCGACCCGGCCGAAGCGGATCACGGGCACCGTCTCGGTCGGTTTTTCCAGCGTCAGATAATTGGCGCGCGTCAGCGGCAGCGCGGCGGCGCGGTTGCGCGCGACCCAGGCCGCGAAACCCGCATCGTCCAGCCCGTGAAACCGGAACCGCATCCCCGAAAAACCAGCACCGCTGTAATTGGACGAGAAGCCCGCATAATCGCCGGGCGTGTTGATGACCGCATGCAGCTTCGTCTCCATCGACGGCATCGCATAGATCATGCCCGCCAGCGTCGGCACGTAGAACGCGTTCATCACCGACGACGACGTGATCCGGAACCGGATCGGCCGATCGACCGGCGCGGCCAGTTCGTTGACCGTCGCGAAGCCATATTGCGGGTAGATGAAGAGCCATTTCCAGTCGAGCGCGACGACCTGCACCTCCAGCGGCACGACCCCCGCCGCCACCGGCCGGTCCTTCGCGATCCGTCCGATCGGGCGGTAGGGATCGAGCAGGTGCGTCCCTGTCCACGTCACCGCGCCGAGACAGATGACGATCAGCAACGGCGCGGCCCAGATGACGAGTTCGAGCTGCGTCGAATGATCCCAGTCCGGCGCATAGGTCGCGGTCTGGCTGGTCGCGCGATAACGCCATGCGAACAGCCCGACGAGCGCGATCACGGGCACGACGATCAGCAGCATCAGACACGTCGCGAATATCACCAGATTGCGCTGCTGGAGCGCGACGTCGCCCATCGGATGCATGACGACAGCGCTGCACCCGCCCAGCAGGACCAAAGGCGACAGCGTCCACCCTTTTCCCATCCCGGCAAAGGCCGGGGGCCAGTTGCGGGACGATCGCGGCCGCGCGCTTCCCTCACTTACGCTAACCGGCGCACCTGGGTCCCGGCCTTCGCCGGGGTGGGGCGTAGGGGAATGGTCATCGAGAGTTGGCGAGCCAGGCATGACGCCGATATAGGCCCATATGCTGCGATGCGTCATTGGACATTTTGTCCAATCCTGCGAACATGCGTAATGGTGCATGTAGCACGATGGCTGTCACGACTCCCAGCCGCAGGAACATACCATGATCGCCCAGCCCGGCACGCTTGCCCCCGCCTCCCATACCGCCGAGCGCGACGCGCGCGCGATCAATGCGGGTGACGGCCATGTCCGGCCGAGCGAGATCGCGATCGGCGTCGTCATAGGGCGGACATCGGAATTCTTCGACTTCTTCGTCTACGCCATCGCATCGGTGCTGGTCTTCCCGGCGCTCGTCTTCCCTTATGTCGACCGGCTGACGGGCACCTTCTATTCATTCGCGATCTTTGCGCTCGCCTTCATCGCGCGACCGATCGGGTCGCTCATATTCCTGCGCGTCGACGAGGTGCTCGGGCGCGGCACGAAGCTGACGATCGCGCTGTTCCTGCTCGGCGGGTCGACCGCGTCGGTCGCGTTCCTGCCCGGCTACGAGACGATCGGCAATTGGTCCGCGATCCTCCTCGCGCTGTTCCGCATCGGCCAGGGGATCGCGCTCGGCGGCGCGTGGGACGGGCTCGCCTCGCTCCTCGCGCTCAACGCACCGGCGCACAAGCGCGGCTGGTATGCGATGATCCCGCAGCTCGGCGCGCCGCTCGGGCTGATCGTGGCGAGCGGGCTGTTCGCGTTCTTCCTGCTGTCGCTGTCGACCCCGGATTTCATCGAATGGGGCTGGCGCTACCCGTTCTTCGTCGCGTTCGCGATCAACGTCGTCGCGCTTTTCGCACGGCTGCGCATGGTGACGACGCCCGATTACACCGCGTTGTTCGAAAGCCGCGATCTGGAGCCCTCGCGCGTCGTTGACACGCTTCGCAGCGACTGGCGCAACATCGTGATCGGTGCCTTCGCGCCGCTCGCCAGCTTCGCCTTGTTCCACATGGTGACGGTCTTCCCGCTGTCCTGGGTCGTGCTGTTCGCGCACGAGGATGCGGCGTGGTTCCTGGGGATCGAGATCATCGGCGGGTTCGTCGGGCTATTGTCCGTCGCCGCCTCGGGGCTGCTTGCGGACCGGTTCGGGCGGCGCTCGCTGCTGGGCGCATCGGCGCTGGGGATCGCCGTCTTCAGCGGGTTCGCGCCGCAATTGCTGAACGGCGGCGGCACGGGCGAGATCGTGTTCATGGTCGTGGGCTTCGCGCTGATGGGGCTCGCCTTCGGGCAATCCTCGGGCGCGGTCGCCGCCAATTTCGCGACCGCGCGGCGCTATACCGGGTCCGCGCTGACGTCCGATATCGCATGGCTGGTCGGGGCCGGCTTCGCGCCGCTCGTCGCCTTGTGGCTGGCGAGCCGGTTCGGGTTGTTGGCGGCGGGCGCGTATCTGCTGTCGGGTGCGCTCGGCACGCTGATCGCACTCGGGATCAACAAGGAACTGGGGCGGCGCATCTCCTGACCCGCCGCCCGGCTCACCGCGTCAGTTTGCGGATGAAGCCGATGATGCCGGTCTGGCGCGACCGTTTCAGCCGTTCGGCGGCCAGGATCGTCTTCACGCCCGCAAAGCAGGTCTCGACCGCGTCGTTGACCAGCACATAGTCGTACCCGTCCCAGTGGCTGACCTCGGCCGCCGCACGCGCCATCCGCGCGTCTATGACCGCATCGGTATCGGTCGCACGCTTTCTCAGGCGGTCGTGGAGTTCCTCCATCGACGGGGGCAGCACGAACACGCGAACGACATCGCCGCCCGCGATCTGGAACAATTGCTGCGCGCCCTGCCAGTCGATGTCGAACAGCACGTCGCGCCCGGCGGCCAGTTCCGCCTCGACCGGTGCCTTCGGCGTGCCGTAGCGATGCCCGAAGACATGCGCCCATTCGATGAATTCATGATCCGCCACCATCTGGCGAAACCGATCGAGATCGACGAAGCGATAGTCCCGCCCGTCGACTTCGCCGGGCCGGATCGGCCGCGTCGTCGCGGAGACGGACATCACGAGTTCCGGCTCGTCCGCCAGCAGCTTGCGGGCGATCGTGGATTTGCCCGCGCCCGAGGGCGACGACAGCACGAACAATACGCCTCGGCGGCGAAAGCCATGCGGGTCGTCGGTCGGGGGCTGGTCCATGCGCGCTAGTGGCGCGGCAGGGGTGCGGGCGTCAAGTATCGCCGGCGGGCGCGTTTAGGCCGCCGGTCCGCCCAGCAGCCGCTCACGGAGTTCCGCCGCGCCGCGCAGCACGCCCCAGCCGATCGCATAGGTCACCACCAGCGGCAGCACGACCTTCAGCACATTGGCGGTCACCGCACCGACGATCGCGCCCTCCCCGACATCGTCGCCGCCGTTCAGTTCATCGATCGCCGCGCCGATCAGCGCGCCTACGGTCGTCGCACCCATGATCTGTCTCCCTTTGGTCGGCTGGCATAAAGCCGAACGCGCGGCGAGGTTCCCATCAGCGGCCGAGCATCGCCTCGGGGCGGACGACGCGGTCGAACGTCTCGCCGTCGACCAGCCCCAGCGCCAGTCCCGCCTCGCGCAACGTCAGGCCATGCTCGTGCGCGTGCTTGGCGATCTTCGCCGCGGCGTCATAGCCGATCGCGGGCGCGAGCGCGGTCACCAGCATCAGCGACCGGTCGAGCAGTTCGGCGATCCGCCCGCGATTGGGTTCGAGCCCGTCGACGCAACGTTCGGCGAAACTTTCCATCGCCGTCGACAGAAGATCGATCGATCGAAGCACGTTCGCGCCGATCAGCGGCTTGAAGACGTTCAACTCCAGATGGCCCTGCATCCCGCCGATGGTGATGGCGACATGGTTGCCCATGACTTGCGCGGCGACCATCGTCAGCATCTCGCACTGCGTCGGATTGACCTTGCCCGGCATGATCGAGCTGCCGGGTTCGTTCGCGGGCAGGTCGAGTTCGCCGAACCCGCAGCGCGGGCCGGAGCCGAGCAGGCGAATGTCGTTCGCGATCTTGGTCAGCGCGACCGCGAGGCTGTTGAGCCGTCCCGACAGGTCGACCAGCGTGTCGTTCGATGCCAGAGCCTCGAACTTGTTGGGTGCGCTTTCGAACGCGAAGCCGGTGATCGCGCTGATCTCCCGCGCGAACGCCTCGCCGAACCCGTGCGGCGCATTAAGCCCGGTCCCGACCGCAGTACCACCCTGCGCCAGTCGGGACACGGCATTGGCGACGAACGGCTCGGTGCGCACCCGCGCCAGACGCATCTGCGCGCCAAAGCCGGAAAATTCCTGCCCCAGGGTCAGCGGCGTCGCGTCCTGCAGATGCGTCCGCCCGATCTTGACGATGTCGTCCCACGCCGCCGCCCTGGCGAACAAGGCCTCCTCCAGCCGCAGCAGCGCTGGCAGCAACCGGTGCGAACAGGCGAGCGCGGCGGCGACGTGCAGCGCGGTCGGGAAGCTGTCGTTCGACGACTGGCTCTTGTTGACGTCGTCATTGGGATGCACCGGCGACTTGCCGCCGCGCGTCCCCGCCAGCCGCTCGTTGGCGATCCCGGCGATGACCTCGTTGACGTTCATGTTCGATTGGGTGCCGCTGCCCGTCTGCCAGATGACGAGCGGGAACTGGTCGTCGAACTGTCCTGCCGCGATATCCGCCGCCGCCGCCTCGATCGCATCCGCCTTGTCGCCCGGCAACCCGTGCGCGCGGTTCACGCGGGCGGCCGCCTGCTTCGCCAAGGCCAGCGCATGCACGATCTCGATCGGCATCCGCTCGCGCGTGGCGAACGGGAAATTTTCGATGCTGCGCTGGGTCTGTGCGCCCCAATAGGCGGCGGCAGGGACCTGGATGGGGCCGAGCGAATCGGTTTCGGTGCGGGTGGTCATGCTACCTTCTATCCCTCTCCCGTCGGGAGAGGGAGGGAGCAGCAAAGCTGCGGAAGGGTGAGGACAGGAAAAGGGGAACTGTCCTCACCCTTCCCACTCGCTTCGCGAGCGGGCCCCCCTCCCTCTCCCAAAGGGAGAGGGAATTACTTTTTCCTTTTAAAATCCACCGCGACGACGTTCGACCCGTCCTCGACCGGCGCGGCGCTAGGCCCGTCGTTCTGTGCCGAGTCATGCGGCTCGGGACCGTCGTCCGGCCCCTCCTGCGCCTGAAAACGCAGTTCGAAATTCACCGCGGGGTCGTGGAACCCCGTGATCGCCGAATAGGGGATGACCAGCTTCGACGGCACCTGGTTGAAGCTCAGCCCGACCGAAAAGCGCGTGTCGTCGACGATCAGGTCCCAATAGCGGTTCTGCAGGACGATCGTCATCTCGTCGGGGAAGCGTTCGATCAGCCGCTGCGGGATGTCGACGCCCGCGCCTTGCGTCTTGAAGGTGATGTAGAAATGATGCTCGCCCGGCAGCGATCCGCCCGCCGCGACCGAGCCGAGCACGCGGCCGATCACGCCGCGCAGGGTGTCCTGGACGATCTCGTCATAGGGAATCAGGCTGTCGGGAAGACCGTCGCTCATTCCCCTTGGGTAGCGCGCTTTGGGGGCCGGTCAAGATTGCACCGAGCGCGACGCGCTCAGGATTGCACGGAGCGCGTCGCGCTCAAGATTGCATGACCGCGCATCGGCGTTATGGGGGAGGGCCATGACGCGCACCTCCACCATCAGCCGGACCACTGCGGAAACCGATATCGCGGTGACGATCGATCTCGACGGCACGGGGGCGTACGACGTCGCGACCGGGATCGGTTTCTTCGACCATATGCTCGAACAATTGTCCCGCCATTCACTGATCGACCTGCATGTGCGCACGCACGGCGACCTGCATATCGACCAGCACCACACCGTCGAGGATACCGGCATCGCGATCGGCGAAGCGGTGGCAAGGGCGCTCGGCGACAAGCGCGGTATCCGCCGCTACGGCGACGCGCTGTCGCCGATGGACGAGACGCTGACCCGGGTGGCGCTCGACATCTCCGGCCGCCCCTGGCTCGTCTGGAAGACCGCGTTCAGCCAGAAGCGGCTTGGCGAGATGGATACCGAGTTGTTCCAGCACTGGTTCCACAGCTTCGCGCAGGCCGCGGGCATCACGCTCCACGTCGAGACGCTGCACGGCGAGAACAACCACCACATCGCCGAAAGCGCGTTCAAGGGGCTCGCCCGCGCACTGCGGACCGCGGTCGAGATCGATCCGCGGAAAGGGGATGCGATCCCGTCGACCAAGGGCATGTTGTGAGCGAACCCTTTGCGCGACCGAACGCGCCTTTGTGCATCGTCCTCCTGACCTATGACGCGCCGCTCGATGCGATCGACGCGGCGATGAAGGATCATGTCGCCTGGCTCGCCACCGGCTACGACCAGGGCGTGATCCTGATGTCGGGGCGGCAGGTGCCGCGGACCGGCGGCGCAATCATCTTTCGCGGCGACGAGGATTCGGTCGAGGCGGTCGTCGCGACCGACCCCTTCGTCGTGCAGGGGCTGGCGACCACGCGGATCGTCGCGTTCACCGCCAGCATGGCGGCGCGCGACTTGGCGGACCTGCTGGGCTGATGCTCGCCTTGATCGACATCGAATCGGGCAATCTCCGATCGGTCGAGAATGCGTTGCGCGCGGCGGGGTGCGACGATCTGGTCGTGACCGCGGACCCGGCGACGATAGCGGGGGCAGACCGGATCATATTGCCCGGTGTCGGCGCATTCGGCGTGTGTACCGCCAATTTGCGCAAGGTCGACGGGCTCGAGGCGGCATTGCGTGAGGCGGCACTGACGAAGGCGCGGCCGTTCCTGGGCATCTGCGTCGGCATGCAATTAATGGCGGGAGTCGGCGAAGAGATGGGGTTGCACGAGGGGTTGGGGTGGATGGACGGCCATGTCCGCCCGCTCGATCCCGCCGACCCGGCGGCAAAGGTGCCGCATATGGGGTGGAACGACGTGACGCCGGACCATGCCCATCCGATCGTCGAACCGGGCGAAGCGTATTTCCTTCACAGCTATGCCTATGCGGGGGCAGACGTGATCGCGACGACCGATCATGCCGGCCCCGTCACCGCCGCGATCGGCTGCGACAATCTGCTGGGGGTGCAGTTCCATCCGGAAAAGAGCCAGCGTTACGGGCTGGCGCTGCTGGAGAGGTTTCTCGCATGGCGGCCGTGACCCCTGCAAATCCTCCCCGGGACGGGGAGGGGGACCAGCGAAGCTGGTGGAGGGGGTTCGCCGTAAATGCTTCGCTTGCCGCCCGCCCCCTCCACCACGCGCTGCGCGCGCGGTCCCCCTCCCCGCAAGCGGGGAGGATTTAACGGTGACCCTCATCGTCTTCCCCGCCATCGATCTGAAGGCCGGCCAGGTCGTGCGCCTCGCCGAGGGCGATATGGACCGCGCGACGGTGTATGGCGACGATCCCGCCGCGCAGGCGATGCTGTTCGCCGATGCAGGCGCGGAGTATCTGCACGTCGTCGATCTGGACGGCGCGTTCGCCGGGCAATCGGTCAATGGTGAAGCGGTAAAGGCGATCGTCGAACGTTTCCCCGGCCATGTCCAGCTGGGCGGCGGCATCCGTAATGCGGCGAGCGTCGCGGGCTGGTTCGATCTCGGCGTCTCGCGCGTCGTCATCGGCACCGCCGCGCTGGAGAACCCCGACTTCGTCCGTGCCATGGCGCGCGACTGGCCCGGCGGGATCGTCGTCGCGGTGGATGCGAAGGACGGCATGGTCGCGACGCGCGGCTGGGCGGACGTGTCCGACGTGACCGTCGTCGATATGGCGCGCCGGTTCGAGGATGCGGGGGTGGCGGCCTTGCTGTTCACCGATGTCGGCCGCGACGGGATGCTGAAGGGGTGCAACGTCGAGGCGACGGTCGACTTGGCGCGCGCAGTGGACATCCCGGTGATCGCGTCGGGCGGGGTGAAGGGGATCGCGGAGATCCACGTCCTTGCGCTGCATGCGCGGGATGGGGTGGAGGGCGTCATCACCGGCCGGGCGCTGTACGACGGGCGGCTCGACCTGACGGCGGCGCTTGCCGTGGCGGCGGCGGCGTGAACGCCACCCTCGGCACCTTGGTAATGTTTGCGCTCGCCGCCTTCGTAGGCGTCCAAACCTACGACAACTACCGCATGGGCAAGATGCAGGTCGTAACCAAGAATATCTCTCCGGTTTTCGACCGTATCGACGACGCGATATTTTTCTGGGGAGCGACGGCGATCAATGTCGCCGTGACCAGCGTCTGCACGATCGGCGGCTTGATTCTGCTTGCCGGGCTGTTCATCCGATGACCGTCCGCGCGCGCGTCATCCCCTGTCTCGACGTGGCGAACGGCCGCGTCGTGAAGGGTGTCAATTTCGTCGACCTCATCGACGCGGGCGACCCCGTCGAACAGGCGCGCGCCTATGACGCCGCGGGAGCGGACGAACTCTGCTTCCTCGATATCACCGCGACGCACGAGACGCGCGGGACGATCCTCGACGTCGTGCGCCGCACCGCCGCGGTATGCTTCATGCCGCTCACCGTCGGCGGCGGCGTGCGATCCGCCGACGATGCGCGCGCGCTGCTGCTCGCGGGGGCGGACAAGGTCGCGGTGAATTCCGCCGCAGTCGCACGGCCCGAAATCGTCTCCGACATCGCCGAGCGGTTCGGCAGCCAATGCTGCGTCGCCAGCATCGACGCGCGCCGGACCGCGACCGGCGCTTCGGCGGGCTCGGCGCAGCGCTGGGAAGTCTTCACGCATGGCGGCCGCCGTCCGACCGGCATCGACGCGGTCGCGCACGCGCTGCATCTCGCCGAACTGGGTGCCGGCGAATTGCTCGTCACCTCGATGGACCGCGACGGCACCCGCGGCGGCTACGATCTCGACCTGATCCGCGCGATCGCCGACCGGACGCGCGTCCCCGTCGTCGCGAGCGGCGGGGTCGGCGGGCTGGACGATCTGGTCGCTGGCATCGTCGAGGGACATGCCTCCGCCGTCCTCGCCGCGTCGATCTTCCATTTCGGCGAGGCGTCGATCGCCGACGCGCACGCCGCGCTCGCCGCCGCGGGCGTTCGCGTCCGCCAACCGCTGACGCCGCGTTAACGCCCCCGCGCTATGGCAGGGGCGATGCGCTTCGCCCTCCTCCTCCTCGCCACCCCCGCCTTCGCCGCGGTCGGATCGGGACATAGCGGTATCGTCCACCCGCGCACCGGGCCGGCGCTGTCCGACGTCGCGCTGTTCGTCTGCGCCGCGGTCGGCGTCTGGCTCGCCCGTCGGGCATTGCGGGCGCGGTTCCGGAACGAGGCGGACCGCACCGACAAGGCCGGCCTACCCGACAAGGATTGACCGCGCCGCGCCCGTCCGTAGAGCGAGCGCATGGCCGACGACATCATCGACCGATTGCAGGCGACCATCGCCGACCGCCGCGGCCGGGACGCGGCGAGCAGCTACACCGCAAGCCTGTTCGCCCGCGGCCGCGCCCGGATCGCGCAGAAACTGGGCGAGGAAGCGACCGAGACCGTCATCGCCGCGATGGGGACCGACCCGCAAACCATCGTGCCCGAGGCGGCGGACCTGCTCTATCACCTGCTCGTCCTGCTGGCCGATGCCGGCTTGTCGATAGACGATGTCCGCGCCGAACTGACCCGGCGCGAGGGCGTGTCGGGGCATGACGAGAAAGCGGGAAGACTCTGATGCCGATCGACCCCACCCTTCCCTATGACGACCAGAACATATTCGCCAAGATCCTGCGCGGGGAGATACCCGCGAAGCGGGTGTACGAAGACGATCATGCGATCGCCTTTCCCGACATCGCCGCGCAGGCACCGACCCACATCCTCGTGATCCCGAAGGGTGCATATGTGTCGTGGGACGATTTCAGCACGCGCGCATCCGATGCCGAGATCGCGAGCTTCGTCCGCGCGGTCGGGGCGGTCGCGCGGGCGGCGGGGCTGGTGGAGGACGGCTACCGGCTGCTGGCCAATATCGGCCGCGACGCACACCAGGAGGTCGCGCATCTGCACGTCCATATCCTCGCCGGGCGGCCGCTCGGCCCGATGCTCGCGCCGTAAGGGATTGCGCGTCACAAAATTGCCTCTAGGCTTCGGCGCGTGAAGAGGCCCCGACGGGCCGTATCAATCCCCGGGGGGACGGCATTTCATGATATTCGGTCGTGTAAAATCGCTGGACGCAATTCTGCGGACCGCGGAGCGGAAATCGCTCCACCGATCGCTCGGCTGGTTCCAGCTGACCCTGTTCGGCATCGGCTGCGTCATCGGCACGGGCATCTTCGTTCTTACCGCCGCGGGCGCGCAGAAGGCGGGTCCGGGGCTGATGCTGGCCTTCGCCATCGCCGGCGCGATCTGCATCGTGGCGGCGCTTTGCTATGCGGAGATCGCGGCGATGATGCCAGTCGCAGGCTCCGCCTATACCTATACCTATGCGACGATGGGCGAATTGCCCGCCTGGACGGTCGGCTGGGCATTGATCCTGGAATATGCGGTCGCCGCCTCCGCGGTAGCGGTCGGCTGGTCGGGCTATTTCTCGGGCACGATCCTCGACCATACATTGGGCATCCATCTGCCCGCCTGGCTCGCGACCGGACCGCTGGCGCTCGGCGGATCGCCCGGCGGCTTGATCAATCTGCCCGCGGTCGTCATCTCGCTGCTCGTGACCTGGCTGCTGGTCATCGGCACGAGCGAGAGCGCGAAGGTCAACGCGGTGCTCGTCCTGATCAAGGTCGTGGCGCTGACCGCATTCGTCGTCCTGACCGTCCCGCGGATCGATCCGGCTAATTTCAACCCGTTCCTTCCCGCCGGACTGTTCGGCGGGTTCGGTACGGGGCTGGGCGCGGTCGGCGCGGCGGCGACGATCTTCTTCGCCTATGTCGGGTTCGATTCGGTTTCCACCGCGGCGGAGGAGACCAAGAACCCGCAGCGCAACGTGCCGATCGGCCTGATCGCCAGCCTGTTATTCTGCACCGTCTTCTACATCATCGTCGCTGCGGGGGCGGTGGGAACGATCGGCGGCCAACCCGTCATGGGGCCCGATGGCATCCCCTTCCCGACCGGATCGGAAGAACTGGCGCGGCAATGCGCGATGCCCAAATACGCCCAGGCGCTGGTCTGTTCGAACGAGGCGCTGGCGCATGTCCTGCGCACGATCGGGTTCGGCAAGATCGGCAATCTGCTGGGCTATGCCGCTTTCTTCGCGCTGCCATCGGTCATCCTGGTCCTGCTGTTCGGCCAGACGCGCATCTTCTTCGTGATGTCGCGCGACGGCCTGTTGCCGCCGTCGTGGAGCCGGGTCCATCCGAAGTGGAAGACGCCGCATATCGTGACGCTGATCACCGGTGTCGCCGTCGCGGTCGCCGCGGCGTTCCTGCCGGTCGGGCAGCTGGTCGACTATGCCAATGCCGGCACGCTGTACGCCTTCATGATGGTCGCGATCGCGCTGCTGGTCCTGCGGCGGACCGAACCCGACCGCCCGCGGTCGTTCCGGACGCCGCTGGTCTGGCTGATCGCACCGCTCACCGTGGCCGGCTGCGTCTTCCTGTTCCTGAATTTGCAGACGATCGCGATGATCGTGCTGCCGGTCTGGGGGGCGCTGGGGATGCTGATCTATTTCAGCTATAGTCGGTCGCGCAGCCATTTGGGGCGCGGGATCGACGATCCGGACGAGGCTGAACTCGCCGGTATGCCACCGCCGCACGTCGGACCGCGCTGATCGGCGAAAAGGGCGTCGGCGACCGTGCCAACTCCCTTTCACGAGCGATCGCGCGATAAAGCGCGGCGCGTCTTTCGCGACCGACGCAAAAGCGCTATATGCCCCCTCGATAATTTCGAGGAGCGATACCCATACCACCCCCCATGACGCGCCGGCCAAACCAGGCGCCGCCGATGAACGGCCCCAGATTCAACGAATGGATCGTCAGCCCCAAGGTCCGCGTGATCGACCATGAGGGCGAGAATCTCGGCGTGATGTATACGCGCGAAGCGATCGCGCAGGCGGCCGAGCTGGGCCTCGACTTGGTCGAGGTATCGCCCAACGCCGATCCGCCCGTCGCCAAATATCTCGATGTCGGCAAGTTCAAATACGAGGCGCAGAAAAAGGCCAACCTCGCGCGCAAGTCGCAGAAGACGCAGGAGATCAAGGAGATCAAGATGCGTCCGAACATCGACGACCATGATTATGATACCAAGATGAAGAAGGTGAACGACTTCATCGGCGAAGGCGACAAGGTGAAGATCACGCTTCGCTTCCGCGGTCGCGAATTGTCGCATGGCCAGCTCGGCATGAACCTGCTGAAGCGCGTGCAGGACGACGTCGCGGAGGTCGCGAAGATCGAAGCCTATCCGCGCATGGAAGGTCGCCAGATGCTGATGGTGCTGGCACCGAAGTGAAATAGCAGCCGCTATTTTCACGTCTCGTCGGTGCCACGGCCGGCGAGGCAACGCCTCGGCCGATGGCGCGACTCCACTTCGCGCCCCCTACGCCGCGATATCGATCGCCGTCCCCCCGGCCGCCGCCAGCAACCGGCGTTCCAGCGTCTTCAGCCGGGTGGGTGCGTCGATTCGGTCGCCGGTCAGGTCGGTCAGGTAGAAGGTGTCGACCGCGCGTTCGCCGTACGTCGCGACATGCGCCGAATGAATCATGACCTTGGACTGGAAGAACGCGTTCGCCAGCTGGTTGAGCAGCGCCGGCCGGTCGCGCGCGTTGACCTCCACCACCGTGAAGCGGTTCGACGCGCGGTTGTCGATCAGGACGTTGGGAACGATGTCGAACGCGTCGGCGCGCGTCCGGGCGGCGGGTTTCGCGATCAGCCGGTCGGCCAGCTTGCCCCGGTTCGCCAGCGCATCCTCGATCGCGATCGACAGCCTGGCAAGCTGGCCGGGATCGTCGAACGGCCGGCCGATCGGATCCTGGACCAGGAAATTGTCGAGCGCCATGCCGTCGCGCGTCGTGTGGATCCGCGCATCGATGATGTTGCCCCCCGCGACATGGATCGCCCCCGCGATCCGGTAGAACAGCCCGGGATGGTCCGCGGCGTAGATCGTCACCAACGTCGCGCCGCGGTCCGGATAGACCTGCGCGTCAATCGTCAGCGGCGCGTCCCCCGCGCGCGCCACCAGCCGGGCGTTGTGCGCCAGCACATCGCCGGGTTCCGCCACCCAATAGGCCTCGGGCAGGCGACGGACATAGCCGGCGAGCGCCGCGTCGCCCCAGCCCATCGCCGCCGCGAGCGCGTGCTGCTTGACCGCGATCCGCTCGTCGCGGCCGCGCTGCTTGTGGCCGAGCCGCAGCACCTCCTCCGCCGATTCGTACAGGGTCGCCAGCAATTGCCGCTTCCACCCGTTCCAGACGCCGGGCCCGACCGCGCGGATATCGACGATGGTCAGCACCAGCAGCAACCGCAACCGTTCGGGGCTCTGCACCGTCTCGCTGAAATCGAGGATCGTCTTGAAATCCGACAGGTCGCGCTTGAACGCGGTCGCGGCCATCAGCAAATGGTGGCGGACCAGCCACGCGACGGTCTCGGTCTCCGCAGCGCTCAATCCCAACCGCGGGCATAACCGGCACGCGACCTCGGCCCCCATCACCGAATGATCCCCGCCGCGCCCCTTAGCGATGTCGTGGAGCAGCACCGCGACATACAGCACGCGGCGCGACACGATCTGGCCGATGACGACGCTGGCCAGCGGATGATCGTCCGACAATATCCCGCGTTCGATCCGGCTGAGCAGCCCGATCGCGCGGATCGTGTGTTCGTCGACGGTGTAGTGATGGTACATGTCGAACTGCATCTGCGCGACGACGCGGCCGAAATCGGGTACGAAGCGACCGAATACGCCGGCCTCGTTCATCCAGCGCAGCACCTGTTCGGGATCGCGCGGGCTGGTCAGCACGTCGAGGAACAGCGCGTTGGCGCGGGCGTAGCGGCGCACCTTGCCGACCAGCTTCGCATCGCGCGCGGCGGCGCGCATCGCGAGCGGATGGATCTCCAGTCCATAGCGATCAGCGAGCGCGAACAGCGCGATCAGCCGGACGGGATCGTCCGCGAAAAAATCGTCATCGGGCAATGCGAGCCGGCCGCGGTCGAGAACGAAGCCGTTCAAGCGCCCGGGTTTGCGCCGGATCGTCGGCAATCCGAACCGCCGCCCGCGCGCGGCGAACTTGTCATCGAGATGCGCGAGGAAAACCCCGGTCAGGTCGCCGACCGTCTTCGCCTGCAGGAAATAATATTGCATGAAGCGTTCGACGCTCGACTTGCCGGGCCGGTCGGAGAACCGCATCCGCTCCGCGATCTCGCGCTGGTAATCGAAGGTCAGCCGGTCCTCCGCACGCCCCGCGATCAGATGCAGATGACAGCGCACCGCCCACAGGAAATCGTCCGCGCGGTGGAACAGGCGATACTCGTCCGCGGTCAGCAATCCGGTCTCTACCAGCTGCGCCGCGCGCTGCACGTCATAGACATATTTGCCGATCCAGAAGAGCGCGTGGAGATCGCGCAGGCCACCCTTGCCTTCCTTCACATTGGGTTCGACGACATAGCGCGTATCGCCCATCTTCGCGTGTCGCTGATCGCGTTCGCTCAGCTTGTCGGCGATGAACGCGCGCGCGGTGTCGGCCTGAACCTCGGTCTTGAACCGCTTCGCCGCTTCCTCGTAGACGGCCATGTCGCCGCAGACGAAGCGCGCTTCCAGCAGCGCGGTACGGACCGTCACGTCGCCTTTCGCCTGGCGGATCATCTCGTCCAGCGATCGACTGGAATGACCGACCTTCAGCCCCAGATCCCATAATGTGTAGAGCATCGCCTCGATGACCTGTTCCACCTGCGGCGGCTGCTTCCACGGCGTCAGGAAACCGATATCGACGTCTGAATGCGGTGCCATCTCGCCGCGACCATAGCCGCCCACCGCGATCAGCGTCATACGGCTCGCGGTCGTGGGATTGGGTGCCGGGTACAACCGCGTCATCGTGAAATCGAACAGCGCGGACAGGAGCTTGTCGACCAGATAGGCCTGCGCCGCCGCCGCCTCCAGCCCGCGCGCGGGATAGGTCGCCAGCCGCCGCGCGATCTCCGCGCGCCCCGCCGCCAATGCGGCGTGCAACGTCACGACGGCCGCGCGACGCAGCGCCACGGGCCCGATCCCTTCGACCGCCGCCAGATCGTCGGCAAGCAGGCGCGAATCGACGATCGCGCGGCGGTTGGGCAGGGTATCGAAACGCGACGGCATGTGCCTCGGCGATAGGCGCATCGCCGCGCGGCGTCATCTTCCGATCGTATCGACGGCGCGACGGCATGGCGCAATCCGCGACTCGCCCGCGGCGTTCAGCCGGGCTCGGCCATATCCACCTGAGGACCTATTTGCGCCAGCCGCTCACGGATCAGCGATATCGGCATTGCGAGATGCGCGACGACGAGCGTGTCGCCGTCCTTCTCGACCAGGTCGGACGCTTGCTCCAACAATCGCAGCGCATGCAGATACGACTTCATCGCGGCGTCCTCGCCCCAATTACGCGGGGTCGATGTCGGGCACTCCACTCGATTCTTGATCGACCGGGGCACATGCATACGCATAAAGGCGAAGACACGCCAGTATCTTGATGCAGATTAATAATTCTCGTCGTGTCGCTCTTGACCGATAGCGAGCGTCCGAAGCCCATACAGCGTGTCGAGCGCCTCGCGCGGGGTCAGCGAGTCGATATCGAGCGCCTCGATCGCCGCGCGCAACGGGTCGACCGGGGGCGAGGCAACCGCTGCGGCGGCGGCGAACAACGGCAGATCGTCGAGCCCTGCTGCGATCCCGCCGGTCCTCGCTCGGCCGGCCTCCAGTTTGGCCAGTACCGATTTCGCGCGTGCGACCGTTGCCGGCGGCAGCCCCGCCAGCCTGGCGACCGCCAGCCCATAGCTTCTATCCGCCGGGCCTTCGGCCAGTTCATGGAGCAGAACCAGCTCCCCCTTCCACTCGCGCGCGCGGACATGGTGTAGCGACAATGCATCGCAGCGTTCGGCGAGCCGGGTCAGCTCATGGTAGTGCGTCGCGAACAGGCACCGGCAGCGATTGTCCTCATGGATCGCCTCGACGACGGCCCATGCGATGGCAAGCCCGTCATAGGTCGATGTGCCGCGCCCGACCTCGTCCAAGATCACGAAGCTGCGCGGGGTCGCCTGCGCCAGGATCGCAGCGGTCTCGACCATCTCGACCATGAAGGTCGACCGCCCCCGCGCGAGATTGTCCGACGCGCCGACCCGGCTGAACAGGCGGTCGACCAGCCCGAGCGTCGCCTTCGTCGCTGGAACATAGCAGCCGGCCTGCGCCAGGACGGCGATCAGCGCGTTCTGGCGAAGGAAGGTCGACTTGCCGCCCATGTTAGGCCCGGTCACCAGCCAGAGCCGCGACGTCTCCGACAGCGTGCAGTCGTTCGCGACGAACCGCCCGCCCGACGCCGTCACCGCGGTCTCGACCACGGGATGCCGCCCGCCGACGATATCGAAACAGGCGTGATCGACCAGCGCCGGCCGTGCCCAGCCCCCCTCGACCGCACGCTCGGCATTGGCGGCCGACACGTCGAGGCGGGCAAGCGCGTCCGCGGTGGCCGCGATCCCCTCCCGGTTCGCCAGCGCACCGGCGATCAGGTCCTCCAGATGCGCCGCCTCCGCCGCCAGGGCGTGCGCACCGGCCTGCGATACCTTGGCGGCGACCTCATGCAGCGCGGGCGTGTTGAAGCGGACGACGCCCGCCAGCGTCTGCCGGTGGGTGAAGCCGCTGTCCGCGCGCATCAGCGGATCGGCGGCGCGCGCCGGCACTTCGACATGATAGCCGAGCACGCCGTTATGCCGGATCTTCAGGCTGGCGATACCGGTTTCGCCCCGGAACTGCGCCTCCAGTGCGGCGATCGCGCGGCGGCCGCCTGCGCCGGTGTCACGCAGATCGTCGAGCGCGAGGTCGTATCCCGCCGCGATATACCCGCCATCCGCGGCATCGACCGGCGGACCGGGTACCAGCGCACGCTTGAGATGATCGATCAGCGCCCCGTGCCCGCGCAGGCGCGGCACGAGATCGGCGAGCAGCGCCGGCGGCGCGGCGATCGTCCCGAGCCGTTCGCCCAGCAGCCAGGCCCCGTCCAGTCCGTCGCGCAGCTGTGCCAGGTCGCGCGGGCCGCCCCGCCCCGCCGCCAGCCGCCCGAGCGCACGGCCGATATCGGGCAATGCGCGAAGCTGGCCGCGCAGGTGCTCGCGAAGAGCGGGGTCGTCATAAAGATACGCGACCAGATCGAGCCGCGCATCGACGGCGGCGCGGTCCATCAGCGGTGCCGCGATATCGCCCCCCAGCATCCGCGCACCCGCCCCCGTCACCGTCCGGTCGACCGCGTCGAGCAGGCTGCCCTTGCGCTGGCCGCCCGCGGTCGCGGTCAGTTCCAGGCTCTCGCGCGTCGCGGCATCGATCGCCATGACGTGCGCCGCGCGGTGGAGGACGGGCGGGCGCAGGAACGGCAGCGCCCCCTTGGCGGTATGATCCAGATACGCGACCAACCCGCCCGCCGCCGCCAGCCCCGCCCGGCTGAACTGGCTGAAGCCGTCGAGCGTGGCGACACCGTAAAGCCGCTTCAGCCGCGCCTCGCCGATATTGCTGTCGAATTCACGACGCGGGCGTAGCGTCGTCGCGCCATCGATCGCGCCGCCCTCCGCCGCGACGACCTCCGCCGCGGCCAGCCGCGCCAGATCGGCGGACAGCGAGGCGGCGTCGGTCTCGATCACGACGAACCGCCCGGTCGACACGTCCGCCGCCGCGACCGCGACACCGCCGCCCGCCTCAGCCACCGCCGCGCACCAATTGTCCGTGCGCGCGTCGAGCAATGCCTCTTCGGTCAAGGTGCCGGCGGTGACGACGCGAACGATCGCGCGCGCCACCAGCGTCTTGCCGGCGCGTCTCTTCGCATCCGCCGGACTTTCGGTCTGCTCGGCGATCGCGACTCGATGCCCGGCCTTGATCAGCCGCTGCAGATATCCGGTCGCGGCATGGACCGGCACGCCGCACATCGGGATCCGGTCCCCGTCATGCTCGCCGCGCGCGGTCAATGCGATGTCCAGGCAGGTGGCCGCCACCTTCGCATCGTCGAAGAACAGCTCGAAGAAATCGCCCATGCGGTAGAAGAGCAGGCAATCCTGCGCCTCGGCCTTCAGCGCGAGATACTGCGCCATCATCGGGGTGGGAGGGGCGGTCATCCGATCAATCGAGCGGTTGTCGGGCGCTGTGGCGGATCGACTCGATCGAGACCCGGTGGCCCGTTACCCGGTAACCCAAAATATAGGGCGCGATCGTCACCATCTCGCGGCGGCGGCCCGATGTCGCACGTCCCCGATGAGGAAAGGACGACAGACTTTCACCCAAGGCGGTCAGTCGCTTCCTGTAATCGTCTGCCGCGGCGGGGTCGAATTTACGGATATAGGCGATGATCCGGTTCAGATCGTCGATCGCCGACCGGCGCCAGACGACATCAGCCATCCCAAGCGGCAAGCCAATCCTCAAACGGCCGGTAGTCCGCCTGTCCAATCGTCTTCAGCCACTCACTGACGACGGCGTGGTCGACGCCGAGATCGGCGGCATAATCCGCGCGCGCCTTTGCGACCAGCGTGACAAGCGGTTCACGGTCGCGATGCTCGACGGAGATAGCCTCATGCTTCATCCCACCGACATAATCGATCCCCCTCCCATTGCCTAGCGCGGGTTGAAAGCGCGGCACCATCGATCCTAAGGCTCTGGTACAGTCCAGGAGCCGCCTTATGTCCGACGAACCCAGCATCCAGTTCTCCGAACGCGAAGCGTTGCTCTACCATTCGGAAGGGCGGCCGGGGAAGATCGAGATCGTCGCGTCGAAGCCGATGGCGACGCAGCGCGACCTCGCGCTCGCCTATTCGCCCGGCGTCGCGGTGCCGGTACAGGCGATCGCGGACGATCCGGCCACCGCCTACGACTATACCGCGAAGGGCAACCTGGTCGCGGTCGTCTCGAACGGCACCGCGATCCTCGGCATGGGCAATCTCGGAGCGCTGGCGTCGAAGCCGGTGATGGAGGGCAAGGCGGTGCTCTTCAAGCGCTTCGCCGACGTCGACTCGATCGACCTGGAGGTCGCCACCGAGGACGTCGATGCCTTCATCAACTGCGTGGCGCTGCTGGAACCAAGCTTCGGCGGGATCAACCTGGAGGACATCAAGGCCCCCGAATGCTTCATCATCGAGCAGACGTTGCGCGAACGGATGAACATCCCGGTGTTCCACGACGACCAGCACGGCACCGCGATCATCGTCGCCGCCGGGCTGATCAACGCCTGCATGCTGACCGGGCGCCGGATCGCGGAGGTTAAGGTCGTCGTCAATGGCGCGGGCGCGGCCGCGATCGCCTGCACCGAACTGATGAAGGCGATGGGGGTGCGCGGCGACAACGTCATCATGTGCGACAAGACGGGCGTGATCTATCGCGGGCGCGACGACGTGAACCAGTGGCAGTCGGCGCATGCCGCCGAGACCGATCGCCGTACGCTGACCGAGGCGCTGGCGGGCGCGGACGTGTTTCTCGGCCTGTCCGCGGCAGGCGCGCTGAAGCCCGAAATGGTCAAGGACATGGCGAAGGCGCCGCTGATCTTCGCGATGGCCAATCCGGAACCCGAAATCCGCCCCGAACTGGCGAAGGCCGCGCGCCCCGATGCGATCATCGCGACCGGGCGGTCGGACTATCCGAACCAGGTCAACAACGTGCTCGGCTTCCCGTTCATCTTCCGCGGCGCGCTTGACGTCCGCGCGAGCGCGATCAACGACGCGATGAAGATCGCCGCCGCCAACGCCATCGCCGAACTGGCGCGCGAGCGCGTGCCCGAAGAGGTCGCGGCCGCTTACGGCGTGCGCCACGTCTTCGGTCCCGACTACATCATCCCCGCACCGTTCGACCCGCGACTGATGGAGAATGTCTCGATCGCGGTCGCGAAGGCGGCGATGGACTCGGGCGTCGCGACCAAGCCGATCCTGGATATCGAGGCCTATCGTCAGACGCTGCGTGCG
Organism: Sphingomonas bacterium; assembly: GCF_903642285.1. GTDB lineage: Bacteria > Pseudomonadota > Alphaproteobacteria > Sphingomonadales > Sphingomonadaceae > Sphingomonas. Next base: position 64,479 of record NZ_CAHJWJ010000003.1, on the reverse strand, counting down.
CGGCTCAACCCGACGACCGCGGTCCTGACGCTCGCTTATGAAGGCGCGCGAGCGCGCCCGAAGCGGATCATCTTCGCGGAAGGCGAGGAGGAAGTCGTCCTGCGCGCCGCGATTGCGTTCAAGGAAGGCGGCTACGGCACGCCCGTGCTGGTCGGCCGCGAGGAGGTGTACGACAATCTGAAGGCGCTGGGCGTCGCCGATCCGCACGAGTACGAATTGCACAACAGCCGCGTCTCGCCGCTGGTCCCGCGCATGGTCGATTTCCTCTATGCGCGTCTCCAGCGCCGCGGGTATCTGCGCCGCGAGGTCGAGCGGATGGTCAACCAGGATCGCAACATCTTCGCCGCCGCGCTGCTGCAATTGGGCGAGGGCGATGCGATGATCACCGGCGTCACGCGCACCTGGGCGATGTCGATGCGCGAGGTCAAGCGCGTGATCGATGCCGAGCCTGGGCGGACGCCGTTCGGCATCCATCTCATGGTCGGGCAGAGCCACACCGTCTTCATCGCCGACACCACGGTCAACGAGCGGCCGAGCGCGGAACAGCTGGCCGATATCGCCGAACAGACCGCCGCCGTGGCGCGGCGGATGGGCCACGAACCGCGCGTCGCGTTCCTCAGCTATTCGACCTTCGGCAATCCCAGGGGGGTGTTCCTCGACAATATCCGCGAGGCCGTGACCGTGCTCGACGGCCGCCGGGTCGGCTTCGAATATGAGGGCGAGATGCCGCCCGACGTCGCGCTGAACCCCAAGCAACTCGCCAACTATCCCTTCGCGCGTTTGTCGGGGCCGGCCAATGTGCTCATAATGCCGGGCCTCCAGTCGGCGCATATCTCCGCCAAGCTGTTGCGCGAACTGGGCGGGGATAATGTCATCGGGCCGATGCTGATCGGGATGGAGAAACCCGTCCAGATCGCGGCGATGACCGCCACCGCCAGCGAACTGGTCACGCTGGCGGTGCTGGCGGCGGGGGGGATTGCGCGGTAGCGTTGTCGGCGGCGTGGATCGATGCTATGTGACCATCTAGTTGGTCAGGAGTGTCGATATGGAAGCCGTAAATCTAGCGGATGCCAAGGCACGTCTCAGTGAACTCGTCGCTCGGGTCGAGGCGGGCGAGACCGTGTCCATCACGAAACGCGGCAAGCCTGTGGTTCGGCTGGTGGCGGAAATGCCGGAGCATGCGACGATCGATATCGATGAATTGCAACGGCTGACACGTGGTATGACCATGCAGGAGGAATCTGCGGGCGATCTGATGCGAAGGGTGCGGGACGAGGCTCGCTATTGAATGGCCTATCCCGATACGTCTCTCCTTATCGCGGCATTGACGATCGAGCCCGCGACCGATCGGGCACAGCGCTGGCTCGGCGATCGGTCGGGCGGCGCGTTACGGATCAGCGGTTGGACCATCGTCGAATTTTCCTCCGGCCTAGCGGTCAAGTTTCGGCATGGTACGTTACCCGAGACAGACCGGCGCCGGGCAATCGCCTCGCTCAACTTACTCGTGTCGCGGGGCGTTTTGCACGTCGAGACGATCACGACGGCGGATTACACGCGTGCCACTGCATTCATCGACGATCATCGTACGACGTTGCGGGCTGGCGATGCTCTTCACCTCGCCGTCGCATACCGAACCGGCGAGATGGTCTGGACGCTCGATCACGGCATGATCGATGCGGCCGAAGCGATCGGCATCACCTGCCGATCGCTCCCCGATTGACCTACGCGTCGATCGACGTCCCCAGCGCGGCATGCACCAGCCCGCCGTCGACCGTGATCGTGTCGCCCACGACATAGTCCCCGGCCCGGCTCGCGAGATAGATCGCAGCGCCCGCCATATCCTCGTCGACGCCGATCCGGCCGGCGGGAATGCCCCTGGCGATCGTATCGCCGTGATCGCGCGCGGCCTTGTTCATCTCGCTCGCGAAGGCGCCCGGCGCGATCGAGGTGACGTTGATATGGTCCTTCACCAGCCGCGCCGCCATCCGCTTGGTCAGATAGATCAGCGCGGATTTGGAGGCGTGATAGCTGTACGTCTCCCACGGGTTCAGCCGCTGGCCGTCGATCGAGGTGATGTTGATGACCTTCGCCGGTCGCCCCGCCGACCCGCTCGCCTTCAGCGCGTCGAACAGCGCTTGCGTGAGGAAGAAGGGCGACTTGACGTTCAGGTCCATGACCTTGTCCCAGCCTTTCTCGGGGAAATTCTCGAACGGTTCGCCCCAGGCGGCACCCGCATTGTTGACGAGGATGTCGAGCTTCGTCTCATGTTCGGCGAATTGCGCGGCGAGCGCCTTGCAGCCGGCGACGGTCGAGACGTCCTGCGGCAGCGCGATGCAGTTCGGGCCCAGTTCCTCCGCGGTCGCGAAACAGACGTCGGCCTTGCGCGCGGAGATGTAGACCTTGCCCCCTTGCGCGATGAAGCCCGCGGCGATCATCTTGCCGATCCCGCGACTGCCCCCGGTGACGAGCGCGACACGACCGTCGAGGCGGAACAGGTTGGTGGTGTCCATGAAGTCTCTCCCTTGTGCTCTTTCGTCGCCCCGGGGACGGATAGGGTGGGCGGTCCGGTCGGTCAGCCGCCCCGCTTGATCGTCTCGCGCGCGATGATGATCTGCTGGATCTGGCTCGTCCCTTCGTAGATGCGGAACAGCCGCACGTCGCGGTACAGCCGCTCGATCCCGTAATCGGCGATATAGCCCGCGCCGCCGTAGATCTGCACCGCCTTGTCCGCGACGCGGCCGACCATCTCGGACGAGAAATACTTCGCGGCCGCGGACTCCAGCACGACGTCCTTGCCGGCATCTTTCGCCGCCGCCGTTTCCATCACCAGCGCGCGCGCGGCGAGCGCTTCGGTCTTCATGTCGGCGATCATGCCCTGGATCAGCTGGTGCTGGGCGATGGGGTGGCCGAACTGGTGACGCTCGCTGGCATAGGCGACGCTGTCCGCGATCAGCCGCTCGGCGACGCCGACGCACACCGCCGAGATGTGCAGCCGGCCGCGGTCGAGCACACGCATCGCGATCTTGAAGCCCTCGCCCGCCGCGCCGAGCCGGTTCGCGGCGGGGACGGGGACGTCGTCGAAATTGACGTCCGCGACCTTGGCACCCTTCTGCCCCATCTTCTTTTCCGGCTCGCCGATCGTCACGCCCGGCAGGTCGCGCGGCACCAGGAAGGCGGAGACGCCCCGCGCACCCTTCTCCTCGCCGGTGCGCGCCATGACGGTGAACAGGTCCGCCTTGTCGGCATTGGTGATGTAGCGCTTGGTGCCCGACAGGCGGTAGACGTCGCCGTCGCGCACCGCCCGCGTCTTCACCGCGCCCGAATCCGATCCGATATCGGGCTCGGTCAAGGCGAAGCTCGTCACTACCTCGCCGCTCGCGATCCGCGGCAGCCACTGCGCCTTCTGCTCGGGCGTCCCCGCCATCACCAGCCCCTGGCTGCCGATCCCGACATTGGTGCCGAACGTGGAGCGGAACGCGGGCGTCGTGCGCCCCATCTCGATCGCGACGCGGCATTCCTCGACCATCGTGAGGCCGAGACCGCCATATTCCTCCGCGATCGACAGGCCGAACAGCCCCATGTCCTTCATCTCGGCGATCACGCCCGCGGGGATCGCGTCGTTCGCCTCGACCTCCGCCTCCAGCGGGCGCAGCCGTTCGGCGACGAAGCGGCGCAGCGTGTCGATCAGCGCGTCGAAGGTTTCGGGGTCGAGGGACATAAGCGCTCCGCCAGCAGGATGACCGGCTGGTAGTATCGTCGCCTCCCGCCTGCAAACCGGTTTTTCTAAAGACGCGCGATCGACCATCCCGAACCCCATACTATGATCCCGAAAAAAGGACGATGAGGATGCGGTTTCCAGGCAAGCGCGGTCGTGACCGGCGGTGCATCGGGCATCGACCGCGCGACCGCGCGCCGGTCGGCGGACGACGGCGCGCAGGTGGTCATCGGCGATATCGACGCGGCGGGCCGCCGCGCCATCGCCCAGGAATCGAACGGCCGGATCGTCTTCCGGCGCTGCGACGTTACCAGCGAGGCGGACATCGTCGCGCTGCTCAAGCTTGCGGACGATGCCGGCGACCTCGACATCCTGTTCAACAATGCAGGGGCCGGGGAGCGCGCGAGCCGATCGACACCATCTCCGCCGGCACGCATATCTGATCGACGGCGGCCCGACGATCGGCACGCGCGCGAACTGGGATGCCGATGCCGTCGCTCCTGACCGCGCTCGACTCGTTCGGATGACCGGATTCGCGTGCTTTCCGTTCGACCGTAAAGCACGCGAATCGCCGGTCGCGGCTCGGGTACCGCAGCGTCGGTCGACGCTTCGCCGGAACGGCACCGGCGGGTTCGACGATGAACGGAGGGGCTGGAACGACCAATCGAGCGAGGCGAAACCGCGCATCCCGGATCGTCGCCGCTGAAACACCGTTCGTCGGAAACGGTTCCCGCCGCCCTTCCCATTAGTCGGCGATCCCCCTAGCCCAGGATCAACAACCGTCCAGCGACCTTTGGGGGGTCTCATGACATTCAAGGCTTTGACGGCGCGATTCGCGCTGATGGTATCGTGCGCCCTGTCGATGGCCGCTCCGGCCGCCGCCCAGTTTTGGCAGTGCGCACCCTATGCCCGCGAAGTATCGGGCATCCAGATCCGCGGCAACGCGAACACCTGGTGGGGCCAGGCGGCCGGTCATTACGACCGTGGTCATACCCCCAAGGTCGGTGCCGTCCTCGCGTTCCAGGCGTCGCACCGGATGCGCGTCGGCCATGTCGCGATGGTATCGAAAATCGTCGGCGACCGCGAGGTCCTGCTGACGCATGCCAACTGGTCGCATCCCGGCCGGATCGAAACCGACGTCCGCGCGGTCGACGTCTCGGATGCCGGCGACTGGAGCATGGTGAAGGTGTGGTACGCGCCGCAAGGCGCGCTCGGCACCTCGGCCTATGCGACCAACGGGTTCATCTATGGCGACCACGACCTGCCCGCGACCCAGATCGCGCAGCACGGCCCGACCGACCCCCGCGGCATCTTCACGCTGGTGAACGACGTCCAGTAAGGTGGCGTCCGCCGCTTGAATACCATCGCCGTCCGAGATCATTCCCCTCCCGGCGAAGGCCCGGAAGGGGTAGTTTTCTCGCGCGCGGCAAGTCAGTGCAACGGCGGACCCCGCCGTCGGCAAAGCATTACCCCTTCGCCGCCGTAAACGTCAGCGCGACGCCGTTCATGCAGTAGCGCTTGCCCGTGGGCTTGGGCCCGTCGTCGAACACATGGCCGAGATGACTGCCGCAGCGGCGACAATGGATCTCGTCGCGGTCCATGCCCAGCGACGTGTCGGTCCGCGACGCGACCGCGTTCGGCAGCGGCTGCCAGAAACTAGGCCAGCCCGTGCCGCTGTCGAACTTGGTCCGCGACGAATAGGCGGGCAAAGCGCAGCCCCCGCACGCGAAGATGCCCGCGCGATGCTCGTCGTTCAGCGGACTGGTAAAGGCACGCTCGGTCCCTTCCTTGCGCAGCACGTCATAGGCGGCGGGGGACAGCTTCCTGTGCCACTGCGCGTCGGTCAGCGCGTAAGGAAATTTTTCCGCGGCGCGTGCCGGCGCGCTGCTGCACCCGAACAGCGCGAGGCCCGCAGTGCCGGTGCCGGCGATGGTCAGGAAATCTCGGCGGTTCGCGGCATGTTTCATACGACTGATATAGGTTGGCCCGATTGTCGGTGCCAGTGGGTCGTCGCCGGGAACTTCCCGTCGGGCCGAGCGATTGGCGGAAGCTAATTTGGAGCAGGAAATTGAGCTTTCAGCAGCTGGAACCGCCGATCCCGGTTCATGTCCTCGACAAGGGTGCCGGTTTCGCCATCGCGGTCATCGATTACGGGCAGGAGCATAACCTGATCTGGGTCACCGCGATCAACGACACCGGCGAAATCTGGTGCGCGCCGAACCCTCGCGTGCGGATGCAGGCGAACTGGACGATGGGCCGCGCAAATCCCGTTGCCGTACAGGCGCGCGGCAACGGGGACTGTTCGGGCGATATCGAAACGGTGCGGGTGGAGACGATCAAGCCGAATTGAGTGATGCCTCCGCGAGAGCGGGTCCCCGAAAGCATCAATACCGGCTGATCTCCACCGGCAACGCGCGGTAGCCGTGGACGAAACACGCCGCGACCCGTGTCGGCTCACCGACCACATTCACCCGCATTCGCCGTTTCGCCATTTCCTCCAGCAAGATGCCGATCTGCAGTTCGGCGAGACGCGCGCCGACGCAGCGATGGATGCCGTGCCCGAACGCCAGATGCCGCCGCGCGTTTGGCCGGTCCACCCGGATCGCGTCGGCATCGTCGCCGAACACGCTCTCGTCGCGGTTTGCCGAGATGTACCACAGCGCCAGCTTGTCGCCGGCCTTGATCTGCTGCCCCATCAGTTCGGTATCCGCGGTCGCGGTGCGGCGCATATGCGCGAGCGGGGTCTGCCAACGGATAAGCTCGCTCACCGCGTTGGGGATCAGCGCCGGATCCGCCTCCAGCTTCGCGCGCTCGTCGGGAAACATGTCGAGCCCGTAGGCCAGCGCGGACATCGTGTTGCGCGTCGTGTCGTTGCCGCCGACGATCAGCAGGATCAGATTGCCGATGAATTCATATTGATCCATCTGCGCCATCGCGTCCGAATGGACCATCATCGAAATCAGGTCGGGGGTCTGTTCCTGGCCGACCTTCGCATTCCACAATTGCTGGAAATAGGCCCCGCATTCGAACATGTAGCCGAGCCGTTCCTTGCGAAGCGCCTCGGTCTTCACCAGTTCGATGTCGCCCGCCCAGTCCGACCAGAATGTCAGCTTGCGCCGGTCCTCCCAGGGAAAATCGAACAGCAGCGCCAACATCTGCGTCGTCAGTTCGATCGCGACGGTATCGACCCAGTCGAACGGCGTGCCGATCTCGAGGCTGTCGAGCATCGCGGCGGTCCGCGCGCGGATGTCGCCCGAAAGGCGCGTCATTTCCGACGGCGTGAAGGCGGGGGCGATGGTGCGGCGCTGCCCGGTATGCACCGGCCGGTCGCGCGCGATGAACATCGGCAGCCGGACATTGCTGTCGGGCAGGAAATCCGCGAGCGCGATCCCGCCGACTTCGGACGAATACAGCTCCGGCAGCGATTCGATCTCGACGATCGGCTTGTACGCCGACACCGACCAATAGGGGCCATAGTCGCTATGTTCGCATCGATAGACCGGGGCTTCGGCACGCAGCTTCGCGAACGGGGCCTGCCAGACATCGTCGCGGTAGAGTTCGGCACGACTGACATCCAGCGGATCGACCGGAATATCGTGAGCCGCATCCGGCACCAGCGTCGCCATGTTTTCTCTCCTCGGTAACAGGAAAGCGCTAACTGACATTCTTGTCAATTGGCTTTGGCGCGCTTCCGGAACGGCCGGGCGCTGCCCGATTGCAACACCCCGCGGCGGAACAGCCGCGCGCCGATCGTGATGAAGATCGCGACCCATAGCAGCTGCCAGGCCAGCGCAAACAGATGCGGCCACAAGGTTGCCGAGTTCGCCGCCATCCCCGCCATCGCGAAGGGCGACGACAGCGGGAAGATTTCGGCGAAGGTCGCGACCGCGCTTCCCGGATGCGCCGCCGCCGCGGAGGACAGCGCGAACATCGCGACTTGCAGGATCGTGATCGGCAGCGACAGCATCTGGATCTCGCGCATCGTCGACGCCTGCGCACCGACGCCGAGGAATACCGATCCCAGCAGCAGATACGCCATCGCGAAATAGGCTATGAACAGGACCGCGAACATCGGCGTGCCGACCGCTGGTGCCAGATCGTGCAGCCCGGCCGCGATCGACTGGGGCAGCAGCATCGACACCTGGCTGACGACCGTCGCCCAGAAGGCGACGAACAGCAACGCGACCCCGAACATGCCGAGCAGCTTGCCCAGGAACACGCTTTCCAGCGGCACCGCGGCGGCCAGTACCTCGATCACCTTGTTGTTGCGTTCTTCCGCCATCGTGCCGACGACTTGCCCCGCGAGGAACAAGGTCAGGAAGAAGATGCCGAAGACCGCGAAGAACGCCGACTGGTGCCGCCCACCCGGCGTGGCATGCCCGCGCACGATCGGTTGCTTGGTCGCGGCCACCGTCGGCAGCGCGCCGCCCAGCTGCTGCGCCGCCAGCGTCGTCTGTGCCAGCAGCGCGAGATAGTCCGCCGCCCGCGATCCGCGCGCGCCGTAGAGGATGGTCGGGCGGTCGAGCGGCCCGTACAGCACGGCCGCGGCTTCATAGCCATGATCGTCGAACGCGGCACGCGCTTGTCGGACCGGATCGTCCGCCGGCGCGGTCGTCCGCAGCGCAGGGGGTGCCTCGTCGGGGCGAAATCCCCCACGGAGCCGCGCATCGGCGGCAGCGATCGGGGCGGCGAGCGTCGACGGCACGATCGCGACGATCCGCGACTTGTCGCCCCCGCCGCCGTCCGCGACGCTCGCCGCGCCCATGCCGCCGATCGCTCCGAACGACCCCATGATGACCGGCGCGAACAGGAACAGCAGGAAGATCGGCGTGAAGACCGTCGCGATGAAATCGCGCCGCGCGATGGTCAGCGTCTGGCGGATGCTCCGGCGCAGGTCGCTCATGCCGCATCCCCCAGCGGCGCGGTCGCCTGTTCGCCGACGATCCGAACGAACGCCTCGTGCAATCCCGGGCGATCGATCGACAGGCCGGCGATGCCGTGGCCCGCATCGATCAATCGGACGAGCAGCGGTTCGATCCCCCCGGCGGGCAACGCGAAGCGCCATTCGCCGCCGTCGCGCACCGCATCCGGCGGCAGCGACGCCCCGATGTCCGCGTCGGCATGGCGCGGCCGATACTGCACCCGGTCGGGCAAGGTCGCGCGCGCTTCGTCCACCGTCCCCTCGAACCGGCGCTTGCCCCCGGCGATGATCGCCAGCCGGTCGCACAGCCGCTGCGCATGCGCCATGACGTGCGTCGACAGCAGGATCGTCGCGCCGCGGTCGCGCTCGGCGAGGATCATCGCTTCGAGCCGTTCCTGATTGACCGGATCGAGCCCCGAAAAGGGTTCGTCGAGCACGAGCAGATCGGGCCGGTGGACGACCGAGCCGAGCAGCTGGACGAGCTGCGCCATCCCCTTCGACAATTTCCGGATCTTGGTGTCGGTCGCGTGGCCCAGCCCCGCGCCCTGCATCAACTCCACCGCCCGCGCGCGCCCCGTCTTCCAGTCGAGCCCGCGAAGCGCGCCCATGAACGCGATCGCGTCGCGCGCCTTCATCGCCGGGTACAGTCCGCGCTCCTCGGGCAGATAGCCGACCCGGTCCCCGGCATCGCGCGGATGCGCACAGCCGAGCAACACCCGATCGCCCGTATCGGGTTCGATGATCCCGAGCAGCATCCTGAGCGTCGTGGTCTTGCCCGCGCCATTGGGGCCGAGCACGCCGTAGATCGTCCCCGCCGGCACCGCGATATCGATGCCGTCGACCACACGCCGGTCACCGAAGCGCTTGACGAGGCCATTGGCCGCAATGGCCAGTCCGTTGTTCAAATCCATCCCCCCGGCGCGGTGGACGCCGCCGCGGCAGGGTAGCGAAGGATAGCGGGGGAAGACAAGCGGCTAGCTTGCCCGCTTCCCCACCCCGGCGAAGGCCGGGGCTCTGCTGCGAGACGAACGCGGCGCTTCGAACGCGGTGACGACGACCTTGGCTATCGGGCCCCGGCATCCCGCCGGGGAGGGGGGAGCTGATCGATCCGGCGGAAAACAGGTCACGCCTTCTCCAGCGTGCATTGCAGCGGGTGCTGGTTCTGCCGGGCGAAGTCCATGACCTGCCCGACCTTCGTCTCCGCGACTTCGTAGCTGAACACGCCGCACACCCCCACACCCTTCTGATGGACGTGAAGCATGACCCGCGTCGCCTCTTCCATGTTCATCCGGAAAAACCGCTGGAGGCACAGGACGACGAATTCCATCGGCGTATAGTCGTCGTTCAGCATCAGCACGCGGTAAGGCGTCGGCTGCTTGGTTCGGCTGCGCGTCTTGGTGGCGATACCGGTGCCGGTGCCGTCTTCCTGGTCGTCGTCGCGGCGCTGGGCCATCCTGGTCGAGTCTGGCTGCATAGCGCGCAGATATGGCAAATGGCGACGCAAGGGCAAGGGCCCGAACGGTAAAAGGGCGACCGTCCCTGCCGGACGGCCGCCCTTTCGTCGGTCGCGTTCACCCAAGTGGACGGTCGCTTATGCGGCGACCTTCATCTTGTCGGCGGCGATCGCCATGCGGTTCGAGATCGGCTGCGCGACTTCGCCCGCCAGCTTCAGCATCGCTTCGGTCGAACGCGACGTCTCGGCGACCATCGCGTCGAACATGCTGCGCGCATAATCGGACTGGAGCTTCATGAATTCGGTCGGCGACTTGACCGACGCGAGCGTACGGATCGCGGCGGTCGCGCCCTCGAACGACTTGCGGGCATAAGCGGCCGAATCCTGGCCCATCGTCTCGATGCCGCGCGCGGCGATCTTGCCCGATTCGACGACGGCCTCGACATTGCCCTTGCCGAACGCGTTGATCTCTTCGACCATCTTGGCACCTTGTTCCATCGCACCCTTGGCGCGATCGCCGACATCGGCGAACATCGCGGTCGCCTTGGCCTGGGTCTCTTCGGCGGCGTTCTTGATCATGTCTTCCATGGCAGTGTCCTCGATGATGATGGCCGCCCGGACGGGCGATTTCCGTTTCGGGGCGGCGGTCACGGCCTTGGCGGTGGGGATGGTCATGCGCGTCGCTCCAGCTTATGCTGCGGCGCACAATAATGCCGTCGCCGCTTGAAATCAAGTCCTTGTGCAGCGCAGCATCGCCAGGCGGTCAGCGTGTCCGGACATAGCTGCCGGGCGCGTCCTCGATCGCGGGCAGCGTTCCCGCGCCGGGCAACCGCGCGCCCGTCGCCGGCACGGTCGCCGCGCCGAACCCCTGCAGCCACGCCATCCAGTCGGGCCACCAGCTGCCCTTCGTCTCGGTCGCGCCTGCGACGAAGTCATCCAGCGTCGCCGCCGGCGCGTCGTTCGTCCAATATTGATATTTGCCCGACGCGGGCGGGTTCACCACCCCCGCGATATGGCCCGAGCCGGCGAGGACGAACCGCACCGGACCCGTGAACTGGTCGGTGATCTTCCACACGCTCGCCGCCGGGGCGATATGGTCCTCGCGCCCCGCCTGGACATAGGCCGGCGTCTTGACCTTGCGCAGATCGATCGGCGTACCGCCCGCGGACAGCGCGCCCGGCTCGACCAGCCGATTGTCGCGGTACAGGTCGGTCAGATAGCTCAGATGCCATTTGCCCGGCAGATTGGTGGTATCGCCGTTCCAGTGGAGCAGATCGAACGCTGCATAATCCTGCCCGAGCAGGTAGTTGTTGGTGACGTAATTCCAGATCAGGTCGCGCCCGCGCAGCGCGTTGAACGTCATCGCCATGTAGCGCCCGTCGAGGTACCCGTCCGCCGACAGCGCCTTCACCAGCGCGAGCTGGTCGTCGGTCACGAACAATTTCAGCTCGCCCGCATCGGCGAAATCGACCTGCGCGGTGAAGAAGGTCGCGCTTTCCACGCGGTCCGCCTGCCCCTCCGCCGCCTGGACCGCGAGCGTGGCGGCAAGCGTCGTACCCGCCACGCAGTAACCGATCGCATGCACCGCGGGCACGTCCAGCAGCGCGCGCACCGTATCGACCGCGTCGCGCTGCGCGGCGATGTAATCGTCCCACACGACGTCGACCATGCTCGCGTCGGCGGATTTCCACGACACCATGAACACCGTCAGCCCCTGGTCGACCGCCCAGCGGATGAAGCTCTTCTCCGGCGTCAGATCGAGGATGTAGAAGCGGTTGATCCATGGCGGGAAGATCACGACCGGGGTCGCCAGCACCGCGTCGGTCGTCGGCGCATATTGGATGAGTTCGTACAGCGGCGTCCGGTGGATGACCTGACCCGGCGTGGTCGCCAGGTTGCGCCCCACTTCGAAGGCGTCGTCCGCGACATGAGTCAGCTGGCCGCGTGCGAGATCCCCGAGGAAATGCGACATCCCCTTGACCAGATTGTCGCCGCGCGTGGCGATGGTCTTCGCGATCACCTCCGGATTGGTCAGCGCGAAATTGGCGGGGCTGGTCGCATCGATAATCCCCCGCGCCGCGAAGCGAAGCCGCTCGCGTGCGGCATCGTCGATCCCCTCGACCGCATCGACCGCGCGCAGCAGATGCGCCGATGTCAGGTCGTAGCTTCGGCGCATCAGGTCGAAACCCGGATGCTCGCGCCAGGCCACCGCCTTGAAACGCTTGTCGCGTTCGGGCGCGTCGCTTTGCTGCGGGACGGGGTCGAGGAGCCGCTCCCACAGCGCGAACCCGTCGCGCCAGAAATCGCGTGCGCGTGCCAGCGCGGCGGGGTCGGTCACGCCGGGGACGATCGGCACCGCACCCGGCCGTTCCAGCGCGGCGATCCCGGCCTCGACCGCGGCACGCTGCATCTCGAGCATCCGCTGCGGCCAATCGCCCACGGGCGGCGGCGAATCGTCGGGTGGCGTTTGTTCGGCCATGCGCATCTCCTGGCCGTCTCCTACCCCCAAATGTCATGCCGGCGAAAGTCGGCATCTCTTGGGGATGCCGGCCCGACGATCGCGAGACCGCCGCTTTCGTAAGGGTGACGGGTGATGTAAACGATGCGGCGAAAGGGTCCCCCATGTCAGACGACGAATTCTACCGCATCAAACGCCTGCCGCCTTACGTCATCGCCGAAGTCAACGGCATGCGGGCGGCGGCGCGCGCCGGCGGGGAGGACATCATCGATCTGGGCATGGGCAATCCCGATCTGCCGCCGCCGTCGCATGTCATCGAGAAACTGATCGAGGTCGCGCGCAAGCCCGGCGCGCACGGCTATTCGCAATCCAAGGGCATTCCCGGCCTCCGCCGCGCGCAGGCCAATTACTACGGCCGCCGCTTCGGCGTCGATCTCGATCCCGAGACCGAGGTCGTGGTCACGATGGGATCGAAGGAGGGGCTCGCCAGCCTCGCCACCGCGATCACCGCGCCGGGCGATGTCGTGCTCGCGCCCAACCCCAGCTACCCGATCCACACTTTCGGTTTCATCATCGCGGGTGCCACGATCCGCGCGGTGCCGACGACCCCCGACGAAGCGTATTTCGCAAGCCTGGAGCGCGCGATCGCGTTCACCGTGCCGCGGCCGAGCGTGCTGGTCGTGAACTATCCGTCGAACCCGACCGCGGAGACGGTCGACCTCGCGTTCTACGAGCGGCTGGTCGACTGGGCGCGTGCGAACCAGGTCTGGATCGTTTCCGATCTCGCCTATTCCGAACTGTATTTCGACGGCAAGCCGACGGTCTCGGTCCTGCAGGTGAAGGGCGCGAAGGACGTCGCGGTGGAATTCACCTCGCTGTCGAAAACCTATTCGATGGCCGGCTGGCGGATGGGCTTCGCGGTCGGCAATACGAAACTGATCGCGGCGATGACCCGGGTGAAGTCGTATCTGGATTACGGCGCGTTCACCCCGATCCAGGCGGCGGCATGCGCCGCGCTCAACGGTCCGCAGGATATCGTCGAGAAGAACCGGCAACTCTATCACAAGCGTCGCGACGTGCTGGTCGAAAGCTTCGGGCGAGCAGGGTGGGACATCCCGTCCCCGCGCGCCTCGATGTTCGCCTGGGCCCCGTTGCCGCCTGCGCTGATGCACCTGGGCAGCCTGGAATTCACCAAGCAATTGCTGACCCACGCCCAGGTCGCGGTCGCGCCGGGGGTCGGTTACGGCGAGAATGGCGAAGGCTATGTGCGGATCGCCATGGTCGAAAACGAACAGCGCCTGCGCCAGGCGGCGCGCAACGTCAGGCGGTATCTGCAATCGATGGGGATCAATACGCCGGCGCAGGGGGCGGGGTAGAGTCTAGGCAAACGCTTACGGAGAGCCCGCCACCCCGGCGAAGGCCGGGGCCCAGTTGCCAAGTTTTCGGTAATAGAGCGTATCGTGCCGCCACGATCGTCTTGCGACTGGGCTCCGGCCTTCGCCGGAATGGCGTTGAAGCGCGGGCGGTGGGTACCCTAACCCCTATTCCGCCGCCTGCATCTCGTCCGGGTCCCGCGCCACATCTCCCGGCAGCGCCCAGATCAGATCGCCCTTCCCCAGCACGCGGCCGTCCTGCGACAGCACCGATATAGGCTGCAACGGCCGCCGATCGCGTTCGTCGACCAGGATCGGATAGGCGGGTACGCCCGTCTCCCACCGCTCGCCCCATTGCCGCAGCGCGATCATCGTCGGCAGCAATGCGAAGCCCTTGTCGGTCAGGCCATAGGCGATCTTGCGTCGATCCTCGGGGATCGTCTGCCGCGCCAATATGCCATGCTCGACGAGCCGGCCGAGCCGGTTCGCCAGGATGTTGCGCGCGATGCCCAGTTCGGACTGGAATTCCTCGAAATGGTGCAGCCCGTTGAACGCCGCGCGCAGGATCAGGAACGACCAGCGTTCGCCCACCGCCTCCAGCGCGGCGGGCAGGCTGCATTTCAGCAACGGTTCGCGCAATCCCATCGACGACATCCTCTGAGCGCCCATTACCGCAGATCGGCCATCCTGCCCAGCGCCGATAGGTTTTGTCTTGCAACCGTTTGAAGACGAAATGACGCCGTATTGTGTTGCAAAGCAGCACCGGACGGTCTCATCCTAATCCGGTGCTGCGCCAATATGAACTCGTCGATCGCGTCCTCGATTACGATCCCAACGCCGACGAGGCGCTGCTCAACCGCGCCTATGTCTTTTCGCTTCAGGCACATGGGTCGCAGAAACGCGCGTCCGGCGATCCCTATTTCAGCCATCCGATCGAAGTCGCCGGCATCCTGACCGATCTGCATCTCGACGACGAGACGATCGCGACGGCGATCCTGCACGACACCGTCGAGGACACGGTCGCCACGCCCGAGGAGATCGAGCGGGTGTTCGGCGCATCGGTCGCGCGGCTGGTCGACGGGGTCACCAAGCTCAGCAAGATCGAAGCGCAGACCGAGAACGAACGCGCCGCGGAGAATCTGCGCAAGTTCCTGCTGGCGATGTCC
Source organism: Sphingomonas bacterium (assembly GCF_903642285.1). Lineage (GTDB taxonomy): Bacteria > Pseudomonadota > Alphaproteobacteria > Sphingomonadales > Sphingomonadaceae > Sphingomonas. The sequence goes on along the minus strand of NZ_CAHJWJ010000003.1, from coordinate 49,393 downwards.
GACGACATCCGCGTGCTGCTGGTGAAGCTCGCCGACCGGCTGCACAACATGCGCACGCTCCACCACATCGCAAAACCCGAGAAGCGCAGGCGGATCGCGAAGGAGACGATGGACATCTACGCTCCGCTCGCCGAGCGGATCGGGATGTACGAGTTCATGAAGGAGATGCAGACGCTCGCCTTCGCGCAACTCGAACCCGAGGCGTACGAGTCCATTACCCGCCGCCTGGCACAGCTCAAGGACGGCGGTGGCGGCGACCGGATCGCGAAGATCGGATCGGGGTTGAAGCTGCTGCTCGCCCGGTCGGGGATCGACACCGATATCTCCGGGCGCGAGAAGCATCCCTACAGCATCTGGAAGAAGATGGCCGAACGGCACATCAGCTTCGAACAACTCTCCGATATCATGGCGTTCCGCGCGATCGTGCCGACCGTCGAGGACGCCTATGCGGCGCTCGGCGTCATCCACCGCCGCTGGCCGATGGTGCCGGGGCGGTTCAAGGATTATATCTCGACGCCCAAGCGCAACGGCTATCGGTCGCTTCACACGACCGTCATCCATGCCGAGAATGCGCGCGTCGAAATCCAGATCCGCACAGCCGAAATGCATGCCGAAGCGGAGTTCGGGCTGGCGGCGCACTGGGCCTACAAGCAAAGCGGCGTGCGGCCCGAAACGCAGCAGAGCTGGATCGCCGACCTGGTCGAGATCCTGGAGACCGCGGAGAGCCCCGAGGAACTGCTCGAACATACCAAGATGGCGATGTACGCCGATCGCATCTTCGCCTTCAGCCCCAAGGGCGAACTGATCCAGTTGCCGAAGGGCGCGACCCCGGTCGATTTCGCCTATGCGGTGCATACCGATCTGGGCGACCAGACCGTCGGCGCGAAGGTGAACGGTCGCGTCGTGCCCTTGCGCACCCCGATCGAGAATGGCGACCAGGTCCAGATCCTGCGTTCGAAGGGCCAGTCGCCGCAGCCGGGCTGGCTGAACTTCGCGATCACCGGCAAGGCGCTGGCCGCGATCCGCCGCCATCTGCGCCACACCGCGCGCGACGAACAGGTGAAGCTCGGCCGCACGCTGTACGTCAATATCGTCCACCGGCTGCCCGCGCAGATCGGCGGCGAGGCGATGGGGCATGCGCTCAAACGCCTCAAACTGCCCGACGAATCTTCGCTGATGATCGCGATCGCCCGGCGGACGCTGTCGGATGCGGCGGTGATGGAGGCGCTGATGCCGGGTTCGGCGGGGGCGGACGTCGCACAGCCGCATGCGCTCGCCCCGCAGTCGAGCGCGATCTCGATCAAGGGACTGACCCCGGGCGTCGCCTATGACCTCGCCACCTGCTGCCACCCCGTGCCCGGCGACCGGATCGTCGGGCTTCGGCGGCCCGACGCGGGGATCGAGGTTCACGCCATCGACTGCGCGACGCTGTCCGATCTCGCCGAGCGATCGCAGGACGAGACCGACTGGGTCGACGTGTCCTGGGGCGACAAGACCGAAGGCGCGACCGCACGGATCGCGGTCGAGGTAAAGAACGAACCCGGCGCGCTCGGCACACTCGCCACCGTCATCGGCGCGCACAAGGCCAATATCCTCAACCTGCGCCTCGACAACCGCGACACCGGGCTTCACACCAACATCATCGACGTCGAGGTGCACGACGTCCCGCAACTGATGCGCCTGCTCGCGGCGCTGCGCGCGACCGATGTCTGCACGAAGGCGGAGCGGGTGTAGCGGCCGCCGATTGCCGCATCCCGTTCGTGCCGAGCGTGTCGAAGCGACATATCGCGCTTGGCGCGCCCTTCGACAGGCTCAGGGCGAACGGAAAAGCATCGGATCAACCTTAAAAGGACCGGACGCCCCCTACCAGAGGCGGCGTACGCCGAACGTGTCGAACAGGGTTTCGTTGGAGACCAGCATCGCGTCCTCGATCTGCGCCTGGGCGATCAGCAGCCGGTCGAAGGGGTCGCGGTGCGGGATGTCCAACATGCCGGCCAGATCGCCATGTGCGATCGTCAGCCCAAGCGGTTCAAAACCATGCTCCGCAATTCGAGCGGCCATCAGCCCAGCGATCGCTGCGGCCTGGGGCAATTTGCCGATATGATATTTGGTTCCGACTTCCATGGCCGACACGCTGCTGACCAGGACGCGTGCTTCAGGCGCGCCGATCGCCTTGCGCGCTTCGACGCTCAACTTCACATCGCCCAGCAGCCACCACAATATCGCGTGCGTATCGAGAAGAAGCTTCATCCGCCTTCCCAACGACGCAATTCGTCTTCCGGCAAAGGATCGAAAAAGCTGTCGGGAACCGCGAATTGCCCTTTCATCGATCCAAAGACGCGCTTCGGTTTGGGCTCGACCGGTACCAGCCGGACCTGCGCCTTGTCGCCGCGCGCGATGACGATCTCCTCGCCGCCCACCGCGCGCGCGACGAGGCTCGACAGATGGGTCTTCGCTTCGTGCATCTTGACCGTCGTCGCCATGGCCTGCTCCTTAGCCATCTTACTTAGCTAAGCGGGCGCGGGCTTTCAACAAAATGGTGACGCCTCCGCGCGCCGCCGCTACCTATCCACGCCATGCACCGTCCAGCGCTGTCGATCGTCATACCCTGCTACAACGAGGCGGCGTGTCTGGAGCCGCTGCACCGACGCGTGACCGATGCGGCACACGCGGCGGTGGGGGCGGATTACGAGATCGTCCTGGTCAATGACGGCTCGCGCGACGACAGCTGGGCGGTGATGCAGCGGCTCGCCGCCGCCGATCCGAAACTGGTCGCGATCAACCTGTCGCGCAACCATGGCCATCAACTGGCGCTGACCGCGGGGCTGGACCTGTGCGGCGGCGCGCAGATCCTCATCATCGACGCCGACCTGCAGGACCCCCCCGAACTCCTTGCCGACATGCGTGCGGCGATGGTCGCTCAGGCCGCCGACGTCGTCTATGCCGTCCGCCGCAAGCGCGACGGCGAGACGCTGTTCAAGAAGGCGACCGCCGCCGTGTTCTACCGCGTGCTCGACCGTGTCACCGACACGCCGATCCCGCTCGACACCGGCGATTTCCGGCTGATGAGCAGGCGTGCGCTCGATGCGTTCCTGTCGCTGCCCGAACAGGCACGCTTCATCCGCGGCATGGTCGCCTGGGTCGGTTTCCGCCAGGTGCCGTTCCCGTACGACCGCGCGGAACGACATGCGGGCGAGACCAATTACCCGATCGGCAAGATGATCCGGCTCGCCTTCGACGCGGTGACGGGTTTTTCGACCGCACCGCTCCGTTTCGCGAGCCATGCCGGGCTGGCGCTCACGGCCGCGTCGCTATTGCTGTTCGTCTATATCGCGATCGGCTTCTTCACCGGCAGCGCGGTGCAGGGCTGGACCTCGACGATGCTGGTCGTCGTGCTGCTGGGCGCGGTGCAGATGTTCGTGCTCGGGATGATCGGCGAATATCTCGGGCGGCTCTACATCGAATCGAAGCACCGGCCGCTGTACATCGTCGCCGACGTGGCGGGGCCGGTGCTGGGGCGGGCGACCTTGGGGTTTCGGGCGGAACCGGTGGAGGGCGTTCCCGCTTCGTCACCCCGGGCTTGACCCGGGGCCCCGCTTCTTCGAGCGTTCAGTAGAAGCAGGACCCCGGCTCGAGGCCGGAGCGACGATAGCGTTAACTCGACCAGGTAGGTATCTATTTCGGCACCGCCAGCGTCACGATCGATACCCCCGGCGTCATCGGCACCCGCCCGACCAGATGCCGTTCCAGCCGGAAGATGCGTTCGAACAACGCGTTGATCGGCTTGGCCGGCGGCGAATCGTCGCTGTCGTCGCGCCCCGTCAGCCGCCCGGCGACCCGCGCCGCCGCGGCGAGCGGGAACAGCAGCGAATTGAAATAACCGAGCTTTACCGGCTTCAGCCCCGCCGCCCCGATCGCGGCGACCAGCGTCGTCTTCGAATAGCGCCGGTGATGATGGTTGACGGTGTCGTGCGCGCTCCACATCCATTGGTGCGCGGGCACCGCGATCAGGATCTTGCCGCCGCGCCTCAGGCATTTCGCCATCGCGGCGAGCGCGGCGACGTCGTCCTCGATATGCTCGACCACATCGAGCACCGCGACGAGGTCGTAAGCGGCGCGCGGCACGCCCGGCAGTTCGGGGAGCGGTGCCGCGCCGACCGCCTTGCCCAGCCGCTTGCTGGCGATGGCGCGCGCGGCGGGATCGATCTCGATCGCGTCCACGCTGCCGAACCCGCTCAGCATCGGCAGGTTGTGCCCGGTCCCGCACCCGATCTCCAGGATACGCGCGCCCTTGGGCAGATCGGCATAGCGGGTCAGGTAATCGGCCAGGATATCGCGGCGCGCGCGGTACCACCAATGCGTCGAATCATGCGCCGCCATGCGGTCGTAGACGATGCGGTCCATATCAGCCGAACACCCAGAAGCGGTTGAGCAGGAACGTGACGATCGCGGCCAGGAAAATCGCCGGGATCAGCGGAACCCAGGGTTGCAGGTGCAACTGCGCGGTGCCGATCCAGGTAACGACCGCGTTCAGCGCCAGTCCCGACGCCTGGACCGCGACGAACTTGCCATGCTGCACGAAGCCGCCGTCGCGCGTGCCGTGATCCTTGAAGCTCCATTTGCTGTGGAGGACGAACCCGACCGTCACCGCGACTGCGAACGCAAAGGGCACCGCCAGCACCGCGCGCGTGCCCGGGAACACGAAATGCGTGAGCGGCAGATAGACGAGCGAATAGACGATACTCGACACCCCGCCGGCGATGCCGAAGCGCACCAGCTGCCCCAGCACACCGCTCGCCCGCATCGCATCAAATCGTCGCAACAGCGCCGTCACGTCCGCCCTTCCAAATGTCGCGATCGACCTAGAGTCCGCGGACGATATCCGCAACGCCGCGATCAGGCGGCGGTTGGCAATCGTCCTTCTTCATCGTCATTTGCCGCGGATCGCCGCGAACCGCGCGAGACGCTTCGCATGCGGCGATGGCGTGAAGCCAGGTGACGGATTGGAGCCACGACACGCGACGCGAAGCGTCGCAACGGCACCGTCGAGGATATCAGCAAAACCGCGACCGCCACGTCTGCATAGGTCGCGACGTCGAACGCAACGCTCCACGCCACGAATTCTGGCGCGCCCATGCCGAGGAAAGCGACTATGTCGTCACCGAGCCAGCGGGCGGCGGCGAACGTCACGAGGACTACGCCGGCCATCATCACGACATGACCCCGCGTAATCCGCGCAAGCAACGCCGCAGGTCGATCGACCATCCAAACCCGCAACGTGCGTGCGATCGGCGTCGCCGGTGCGATCGTCATCGCCAGCCACAGGCCGATCATCAGCGTCGTGATCATGATTCCGTCCCCATGCGCATCCCCCGCGCCGTCCCGGCAGATAGGGAGCGGACGGCGGCACCGCCAGCCCCTCCCATTGCGGTCGCGCCGCCTGCCGCTTAGAGCGGCCGCGCGGGAGCAGATCGGGACGGACGAGGTATGGGGCTTGATTGACGCTCGGGGCGAATGGTGGCGCGAAACGCTCGATCGCGACTGGGTGCGGCTTACGCTTGTTTTCTGGGCGGTCGTCTCGATCTGGTTCTTCGCGCAGGACTGGAACCAGGTCCGCTGGCTTTCGCTTGGCGATACCGACGACAATATGCGCCTCATGCAGGTGCGCGCGCTGCTGCATGGTCAGCCCTGGTATGATCTGCGCCAATACCGGATGAACCCGCCGGCCGGGTTCGACATCCATTGGAGCCGGCTAGTCGACCTGCCGATCGCCGCGCTGATCCTGACCTTGCGGCTGTTCACGAGCAACAGCTGGGCGGAGCGGATCGCGTGCGGGATCGCGCCGCTGCTGCCGCTGTCGGTCGCGATGCTCGGGCTGTCCGCCACGGTGCGTCGTCTCGTCAGCCCCTATGCCTGGCCGCTGGCTTTGGTGTTCCTGATGGGGACGTCGGCGACGATGCTGATGTTCCTGCCCGAACGCATCGACCATCATGGCTGGCAGCTGGCGATGCTGAGCCTGACGGTCGCGGGGCTGTGCGATCCCAGGGATTCGCGCGGGGGCGCGGTCGTCGGGCTGGCCAGCGCCGCGTCGCTGACGATCGGGCTCGAGATGCTGCCGTTCAGCGCGGGCGCGGGGGCGATCATCGCGCTTCGCTGGATCTGGGACCGGCAGGAGGCACGGCGGCTTTCGGCGTACGCGCTGACGCTCGGCGGCGGCAGCGCGGTCGGCTATGCGGGGTTCGCGTCCTATGCCGACCGGGTGGCGCGCTGCGACGCGCTGACGCCGGTGTGGCTGAGCGTCATGATCGCGGCGGGGGTGCTGCTGTTCGTGCTGGCCCGGGTCGGCCCGGCGTCGCGCATCGTCCGATTGGCGCTTGCGGTGATCGCGGGCGCGCTGATCGTCGCCGGCTTCGTCCATTTCTTCCCGCAATGTCTCGGCCGCCCCGAACAGGTCTCGCCCGAACTCGAACGCAACTGGCTGAGCAATATCCGCGAGGCCAAGCCGATCTATCAGCATCCGTTGCGCATCGCATTCCCGATCACGGTGTTCCCGGTGATCGGGGTGATCGGTGCCGCGGTCGCCGCGTGGCGTGCGCGCGGCGCGGGGGCCGACCGCGCGGTCGGCTGGGCCGCGGTCGCGCTGTTCACCGCATTCGCGGTCGCGATGCTGTTCTGGCAGGCCCGCGCCGGACCGGGGGCACAGCTGCTCGCGGTGCCGGGGGCGGTCGCGCTGGCGTGGCTGCTCGTGCCGCGATTGCTCGGCAGCGGCTCGATGCTGATCCGCGTGTTCGGGACGGTCGCCGCGGTCGTCGTCATCTCGGGCGCGTTCGTCGGTCTGACCATGGGCATGCTGAAGGTCGATCCGCCGAGCGCCTATACGAAGCGGGTGAATTACGCCTCGGGCAATTGCGTGCGGACGACGATCCTGGCTGCGCTGAACCGCTATCCGGCGCAGACCGTATTCAGCTTCATCGATCTCGGCCCGCGGCTGATCACGATCACGCATCACGATGCGGTGGCCGGACCCTATCACCGCAACGGGCCCGCGATCCTGGACGTGCAGCATGCGTTCGGCGGATCGCCCCTGCAGGCGCACGCGATCATGGCGCGACACGGCGCGACGTTGCTGCTGGTATGCCCGAACATGTCCGAATCCACGATCTACCGCGCGCGCAACCGGGGCGGCTTCTACGACCAGCTCGCGCATGGCAGGACGTTCGACTGGCTGACCCCGCTGCCGCTGCCGCGGGGATCGCCGCTACGGCTGTTCCGGATCGATTGATCCTCCGTCATGCCCGGCTCGTCCCGGCATCCAGAGCCGCGCGCGACGTTCTCGAGGCCCTGGATCCCGGGACAAGCCCGGAACGACGACGCCCCTACCGCAAGACCTCCGACACGCCGTCCACCACGAACTGCACCGCCAGCGCGGCGAGCAGCACGCCGAGCAGGCGGGTGATGACCGCCTCGATCTTCGTGCCGAGCACGCGCATCATCGCGCCGGCGGCCAGCAGGGCGATCAGCGTCAGCACCAGGATCGTCGCCATCGCGGCCAGGACCACGCCCTGCCGCTCCCACCCATCGTTGCGGCTCATCAGCAGCATCGCCGACGCGATCGATCCCGGCCCCGCGATCATCGGCATCGCCATCGGGAAGATCGACACGTCCTCGACATGATCGTGCGCGACCTTCGCGGCACGGTCCTCGCGGCGCTGGGTGCGGCGTTCGAACACCATCTCCAGCGCGATGAGGAACAACATGATCCCGCCGGCGATCCGGAACGACGACAGGCTGATGCCGAGCCCCTTCAGAAGCGTCTCGCCGAACAGCGCGAAGACGAACAGGATGCCCGACGCGACGCCGACCGCGCGAAACGCCATCGCGCGCCGTTGCGTCGACGACGCACCCGACGACAGCCCGGCATAGATCGGCGCACAGCCGGGCGGATCGATCACTACGAAGAAGGTGATGAGCGTCGAAACATAAAGCTCGATCACAGCGAAGCCGCATCGAGCGGATGGCCGTCGCGCCGCGCGGCGGAGACGAGCGTGTTGCGCAGCAGGACCGCGATCGTCATCGGCCCGACCCCGCCCGGCACCGGTGTGATCGCGCCCGCGACCGCCAGCGCCGCGTCGAAATCGACATCGCCGACGAGGCCCGCTTCGGTCCGGTTGATCCCGACATCGATCACGGTCGCGCCGGGTTTCAGCCAGTCGCCCTTGACCATCTTCGCCCGTCCCACCGCCGCGACGACGATGTCCGCGCGGCCGACGATGCCCGGCAGGTCGCGCGAGCGGCTGTGCGCGACGGTGACGGTGCAGGACGCCTGCGTCAGCAGCGCGGCCATCGGCTTGCCGACGATGTTCGACCGGCCGATCACCACCGCGTCGCGCCCCGCCAGATCGCCGAGCGTGTCCTTCAGCAGCATCAGGCAACCGAGCGGCGTGCAGGGTACGAAACCGGGCAGCCCGGTCGCCAGCCGGCCCGCGTTCACGGGGTGGAAACCGTCGACATCCTTGTCGGGATCGATCGCCTGGATCACCGCGGCTTCGTCGATAGGCTCGGGCAGCGGCAACTGGACGAGGATCCCGTCGATCGTCGCATCGGTGTTCAGCGCGGCGACCAGCGCGAGCAGGTCGGCCTGCGACGTGTCCGCAGGCAGCCGGTGTTCGATCCCGATCATCCCCGCCGCCTCGGTCGCCTTGCCTTTCGAACGGACATAGACCGACGACGCCGGATCCTCGCCGACCAGCACGACCGCCAGGCCCGGACGGCGGCCGGTGGCTTCGGCGAAATCGGCCACGCCCGCTGCGATGCGGATGCGCAGCGCCGCTGCATAGGCCTTGCCGTCGATGATGGTAGCACTCATGCCCGCGCCCCTACGGTGTGGGAGCGCTAGCGGCAATGGTCCCTCTCGCGTCACCCCGGGCCCACTCCCGCGACGCCATCCCACCACCGTCACCCCGGCGTTCAGCCGGGGTCCCGCTTCTTCGGCAGACAAGAAGAAGCAGGACCCCGGGTCGAGCCCGGGATGACGACGGAAAAATGGCTGTCCTACACAACGTCACTTGTGATCTATGCGGCACAATGGCGCATCCCTCGCCTCACCCCCGCAGCACGAACCACCGACGAACCCATGCGCGAGGTGTTTCCGGTGCGGACGTAGCGTGTGGTTCGTCCACTTCCGTTCGCAATAAGGAACAACAAGGCCCGCGACTCGGGGGCCGGTGCCGTGGATCAGCCCGTGACCGCTCCGCCATAGACCTGCTGGACGATCGCGGCCCGGATGATCTTGTCGAGGATCGCGATCACGATCAGCACGACGAGCGGCGACAGGTCGAGCGCGCCGAAATCGGGCAGGACGCGGCGGATCGGGCGGTAGAGCGGGTCGGTCATCCGCTGCAGCGCGTTCCAGATCGTTCGCACGCCCTCGTTCGACGTGTTGATGACGTTGAACGCGATCAGCCAGGACAGGATCGCCTGGACGACGATGACCCACCACACGACGTCGAGCAGGATCTGGAGGATCTGAAGCAGCAGGATCACGAAATACACTCCACGGGAAAACCCGTCTCTAGCCGATCCGGCTCAGCGATGCACCAGCGTGCCCGCGCCCGCCGACGTGAAGATCTCCAGCAGCATCGCATGCGGCACGCGGCCGTCGAGGATGACCGCGGCGTCGACGCCCGATTGCACCGCGGCGACGCACGTCTCGATCTTGGGGATCATCCCGCCGGTGATCGTGCCGTCCGCGCGCAGCGCCGCGATGGCGGCGGGGTCGAGATCGGTCAGCAGGTCGCCCTGCTTGTCCAGCACGCCGACGACATCGGTCAGCAGGAAGAAACGCGACGCCTGCATCGTGACCGCGATCGCCCCGGCCATCGTGTCGGCGTTGATGTTGTAGGTATGCCCGTCCGCCCCGATCGCGATCGGGGCGATGACGGGGATGATGCCGGCGGCGGACAGCGTGTCGATGATCCGCCGATCGACCGCGACGGGTTCGCCGACGAAACCAAGATCGACGTGGCGTTCGATTCCCTGCAGACGATCGGGATCGGAGCGCCCGACCTTCTCGGCCTGGACCAGCCCCGCGTCCTTGCCCGAAATGCCGACCGCGCGCCCGCCCGCCCGGCCGATCCAGCCGACGATTTCCTTGTTGATCGATCCCGCCAGGACCATTTCGGCGATGTGCGCGGTCTCCGCATCGGTGACGCGCAAGCCATTCACGAATTGCGATTCGACGCCGAGCCGCTTCAGCATCGACCCGATCTGGGGGCCGCCGCCATGGACCACGACGGGGTTGATCCCGACCTGTTTCAGCAGCACGACGTCATTCGCGAACCCACGCTGCAGCGCCGGATCGCCCATCGCGTGCCCGCCATATTTCACGACGAAGGTGGCCCCTGCATAACGCTGGAGATAAGGCAGCGCCTCCGTCAGCGTCTGCGCCTTCGCCAGCAACCGCGCGCTCGGGGTGTGATCGGTCATGCGCGGGGCTTTAGCGGGAGTGCGGGGGGAGTGGAAGGCGAGCCCGCTATCTACCGTCATGCCGGGCTCGTCCCGGCATCCGGGGCCGCGACGCCCGCCGGGCTCTGGATCCCGGGACGAGCCCGGGATGACGAAAGACGGTCATCCGCGATCCAGCCGCCGCCCGAGCGCCACGAACGCATAGATCAGCGGCGGCACCAGCACCGCGGACAGCAGCACCTTCACGATCATCTGTCCCAGCAGCAATTCGCGGATCGGGAAGACGCCCAGAAACGCGATCGAGACGAACAGCAGCGTGTCGACGATCTGGCTCAGCACGCTGGCGATCCCGGCGCGGAGCCACAGCAGTTGCGACCCCTCGCGCCCCTTCAGCCAGGTGAAGACCGACACGTTCAATGTCTGCGAGATGCCGTAGGAGATGATCCCGCCGACCCAGATGCGCGGCGTGCCCCCCATCATCAGCGCGAATGCGTCGCGGCGATCGGGGGCCATGTCGGGCGCGGCGGGGATGGCCAGGATGACCAGCGACAACAGGATCGACACGATCAGCGGGACGAAACCGAACCGCACCAGCCGGTTGGCCGTCGCAGCGCCGTGCAGTTCGGCGACCGCACTCGACACCACCACCAGCAGCAGGAACGCGAAGATCCCCGCCTCGATCGCCAGCGGACCGAGCCCGACGACCGGCCCGATCGCCGAGACCGGACCGAGCGACACCTGCTTGTTCCCCAGCACCCCCGCGATGCAGACCATGCCGCCGTAGAAGATCGAGAGGGCGAAGAGCGAACGCGGGATCGCAGGCGGTTGGGTGTTCATGTCCGGCAAGGCTACCGGCTTTCGCGCCCTCGTCAATCGCGCGCCCTCGTCAACCGCGCTTTCGTCGATCGGAGCGCCGCGTCAGGGAACCGCGGACGTCCCCGTGGGGGCGGGGGCGGCCCCGGCACGTGCCGCCTGATGTTCCTCCGACGTCACCGTACCGTCATGGTTCAGATCGTCGCGGTCGAACCGCGCCAGCTGGCCGTCGCTGAATTCGATCGCGCTGACCTTGCCGTCGCCGTCCTTGTCGAACGACATCAGCCGCGCCCGGTTCTTCGCCGGCATCTCGTCGGGGGTGATGAAATTGTCGCCGTTGCGGTCCAGGGCGTGGAACCGGCGATCGACCGAGATGCCGAAATCGGCCCGCGAGGTAACCGAAGGAGGGATGAAATTCGCCGCCCTGGCATCCGCGATCGCGCGCTTTTCCTGCTTCGAGGGCCCACAGGCAGCCAGCATGATCGCCGCCGCCGTCATCGCACCGATCGTCCACCGCATTCCTGCCCCCGTCACCCGCCAGGCGCATCACGCCTCCAGCTCGACATCCCAATAGAGCCAGTCATGCCAGCTACCATGGAGATAGTGCGGCGGGAAGCGCTTGCCATGTTCCTGCAATTGCCAGCTCGTCGGACGGATCGGTTCGAGGTGAAGCGGCATCGTCGCTTGTTTGGGCGTACGTCCGCCCTTCTTCAGATTGCACGGCGCGCAGGCGGTGACGACATTCTCCCAGGTGGTACGCCCCCCTTGCGCCCGCGGCACGACGTGATCGAAGGTCAGTTCGCCGGGGTGACCGCAATATTGGCAGGTGAACCGGTCGCGCAGGAACAGGTTGAACCTTGTAAAGGCCGGGAATTGCGACGGCCGCACGAACTGCTTGAGCGCGATGACCGACGGCAGCTTCATCGACGACGACGCGCTTCGCACTTCGCGCTCGTAATGCGCGACGATGTCGACACGGTCGAGGAACACCGCCTTGACCGCGGTCTGCCAGGGCCACACGCTCAAGGGGTAATAGGAAAGCGGGGTATAATCGGCATTGAGGACGAGTGCGGGGCAGCCGTCCGGATGGCGGATCAGATCGGGATGAAACACGACTCCTCCCAGCAACAGTGCCGACGCAGCCAATGACGCAGCCGGATGACGCTGCCATGACAGCACGGCGGACGATTCGCGGTCAAGGCTCGTTTCGTCGCCAAATGGGGTGCGCAGGTGTGATCGTGACCCGCTTCGCACCCAGCCCCACCGGACAATTGCACCTCGGCCACGCGGTGTCCGCGATCCGCGCGCACGATCTGGCGCGGGCGGCGGGGGGCCGGTTCCTCGTTCGGATCGAGGATATCGATCGAACGCGCAGCCGGGCGGTACATGTCGAATCGATCCTCGCCGACCTGACCTGGCTCGGCCTGGCCTGGGACGGGCCGGTGCTGTTCCAGTCGCAGCGGCTGCCGCTCTACGTCGCGGCGCTCGATCGGCTGCGGGCGATGGATCTCGTCTATCCCTGTTTCTGCACCCGTGCCGAGATCGCGGCGAGCGCACACGCACCGCATGGGGCCCTGCCCGTCTATCCCGGGTCGTGCCGCGGTTTGGTCGCGCCCGATCTCGGCCGACCGCATGGCTGGCGGATCGACATGGCGCGTGCGGTCGCGCTGGCGGGGCCGCTCGACTGGAGCGATCACGGCCGGACCATCGTCGCTGATCCGGTCGCGCAGGGTGACGTCGTGCTGGCACGCAAGGATGCGGGAACGAGCTACCATATCGCGGTCGTGACCGACGATGCCGCGCAGGGCGTGACCGACGTGGTGCGCGGCCAGGACCTGTTCGACGCGACGCATGTCCACCGACTGCTTCAGGCCTTGCTCGATCTGCCGGTGCCGCGCTGGCATCATCACGCGCTGACGCTGGGCGCGGACGGCAAGCGCCTCGCCAAGCGCGACGGCGCACCGACGCTTGCGGCAATGCGTGTTACCGGAACGGACGGTCGTGCGCTCGCGGATCGATTGCGGGCGGACATGGCAGTGCCTACATCCGACGTATGAATACGCTCCTCATCATCCTCCTGATCGCGGCGATGCTGGCGACCGTCGTGGCGCTCGTTCGCGGGATCATCGCGTTCCTCCAGGAATCGACCGCGCAGGTGAAGGGCACCGGCCCGAGCCAGGCGTCGCTGAAATCGAACCGGATGATGCAGCAGCGCATCTTCTTCCAGGCGATCGCGATCCTGATCGTCGTCGTCATCCTGTTCGCCGCGGGTCGCACCTGAATTGGTCAGGCTGACGAAAATCTATACCCGGACCGGCGACGGCGGCACGACCGGCCTCGTCGACGGCAGCCGCGTATCGAAGGCCGATCCGCGGATGGCGGCGATCGGCGATGTCGACGAGGCGAACAGCGCGATCGGCGTCGCGATCTCCGCACTCGGAAACGATCCGATCGTCGCGGCGCTGCTGCAAATTCAGAACGACCTGTTCGACCTCGGCGCGGATATCGCGACGCCGGGCGAGGATTTCACGCCGTCCGACATGGTGCTGCGAATCGTTCCCGCACAGCCGGCGCGGCTGGAGCGCGAGATCGATGCGATGAACGACGCGATGGAACCGCTGCGCAGTTTCGTCCTGCCGTCGGGCACGGCCGGCGCTTCGTCGCTGCACCTCGCGCGCGCCATCGTCCGCAGGGCGGAGCGGAGCGCGGTCGCGGTCGACCCGGCGCTCAACCCGCAGGCGCTAACCTATCTCAACCGCCTTTCCGATTTCCTGTTCGTCGCCGCACGCTTCGTGAACAAAAAGGCGGGGGGCGACGTTCTATGGGTTCCGGGGGCTGCGCGCTGATTGCTATCGCCCGGTAAAGGTTGGCGTTCCTCGGGGTAGAGGCGTCGCCATACAGGGGTCCGTCGATGCTGAAGCCAATGCCCGCCTTGTCGTCGGCGCTCGCCGACCGCTTTGCCAAGGTGCGCGGACTGTCGCTCGCGCTTGCCGCACCCCTGTCGGATGCGGATGCCACCGGGCAGTCGATGCCCGACGCCTCGCCGACCAAATGGCATCTGGCGCATACGACCTGGTTCTTCGAAACCTTCATATTGCGCGACTATTTGCCCGGCTACGTGCTTCACGACGAACGCTTTCCGTTCCTGTTCAACAGCTATTACGAGGCGGAAGGCCGCCGCCACGCGCGCGATCGGCGCGGCATGGTCACCCGCCCCACGCTGGACGAAGTGCGGGGCTACCGCGCCGCGGTCGATGCCGCGCTGCTGCGCGCGTTGCCCGGGCTGCCGGTCGCGGCACACGAACTGGTCGCGCTTGGCTGTCATCACGAGGAACAGCATCAGGAATTGCTGATCACCGACATGCTGCATCTGTTCGGCGAAAATCCCATCGAACCGGCGATCTGGCCGCCGGCGCGCAAGGTACCGGTGGCGATGCCCGGTCCCGTCGGCTGGATCGAACATGCCGGCGGCATCGTCGGGATCGGCCATGACGGGGATACCGAGCGGGCGGATTTCGCGTTCGATTGCGAAGGGCCGCGCCACGACACGCTGCTCCTGCCCCACGCCATCGCCGACCGCACGGTCACCAATGGCGAATGGGCGGCGTTCATCGCCGATGGCGGCTACCGCGAAGCGCGCCATTGGCTCGCCGACGGCTGGGCGTGGGTGAAGGCAGAAGCTATTGCGGCACCGCTATACTGGGAAGAACGGGACGACGGCTGGACTCGCTTCGGGCTCGACGGTCGCCGGGCGATCGACCCCGCGGCCCCCGTCACGCATGTCAGCTTCTTCGAGGCGGATGCCTATGCCAGCTGGGCGGGGGTGCGCCTGCCGACCGAATTCGAATGGGAGACCGCGGCCGCCGGATATGATCCGGCGGGCGGCAACCAACTCGACGAAGCCGGCCCGGTGGAACCTCGCCCCGCCGTCGCCGCACCGGCGTTTTTCGGCGATGTCTGGCAATGGACGGGCAGCGCCTATCGCCCCTATCCGGGCTTCCGTGCCGCCGAAGGGGCGGTCGGCGAGTATAACGGCAAGTTCATGAGCGGACAGTTCGTCCTTCGCGGCGGCTCCTGTGCGACGCCGCGCGGCCATGCCCGTGCCAGCTACCGCAATTTCTTCTATCCCCACCAACGCTGGCAGTTCACCGGCGTCCGCCTCGCAAAGGATCTTTGATGCTGAAGCCGGAGATCGAGGACGGGACTCGCAGTTTCGCCGACCCCGCCTTTCGTGCGGACGTCCTTGCCGGGCTGACCCGCCGCCCGCGCGCGATCCCGGCGCGCTGGTTCTACGATCGGCGGGGGTCCGAACTGTTCGAGGCGATCACCGACCTGCCCGAATATTATCCGACCCGCACCGAGATCGCGATCCTCGAACGGATCGCACCGGAGATTGCGGCGCTTGCCGGCGAAGGCCGCGCGGTCGTCGAATTCGGCTCGGGATCGTCGACCAAGACTCCGATCCTGCTTCGCGCGGTTCGTCCATCGGCCTATGTCCCCATCGACATCTCGGGCGATTTCCTGCGCGAATCGTCACGCATATTGTCGGCGGCATTCCCCGCACTGCTCGTGCTGCCGTTCGAGGCGGACTTCATGCACCCGCTGACCCTGCCGCGCACGATCGCGACCACGCCGAAGCTAGGCTTCTTCCCCGGCTCGACGATCGGCAACATGACCCCGCTGATGGCGGTCGATCTGCTGCGCGCGATGCGCGGATCGCTCGGCGAAGGCGCGCTGCTGCTGATCGGGATGGATCGGATCAAGGATGCGGACGTCCTCGTCTCCGCCTATGACGACGCCGCCGGCGTCACCGCGGCGTTCAACCTTAATCTGCTGGAACGGATCAACCGCGAACTGGACGGGACAATTCCCGTCGACTCGTTCCGCCACGAGGCGGTGTGGAACGACGACCGCGCGCGGATCGAGATGCACCTGATGACACAGCGCGACGTATCGTTCGACGTCGACGGTCGCCGCTTCTCGATCACGGCCGGGGAGACGATCCATACCGAGAACAGCCATAAATACGGCCCCCGCGATGCGCGCATCCTGCTGCGCAGCGGTGGCTGGACCCCGATCGCGCACTGGACCGACCCGGAGGATCACTTCGCGGTGTATCTGGCGGAAGCGCAGGCCGAACGACCCGCGCCCTAGACGCGTCGATCGGTCGGGCTATGGAACGCGCGAACATACGGAACGGAGCGGGACGATGCAGACGATAGGCGTGATCGGGGCGGGGCAGATGGGCGCGGGGATCGCGCAGGTCTCCGCGCAGGCGGGCTTTCGCGTGCTGCTGGCGGACGTCGCGCTGGACCGGGCCGAGGCGGGCAAGGCGGGGATCGCCAAGGCGCTCGCGCGGCTGGTCGACAAGGAGAAGATCGCCGAGGATGACCGCGACGCTGCGCTCGCTTCGATCGAACCCGTCGGTAGCGTCGCGGCGATGGGCGACTGCGCGCTGGTGATCGAGGCGGCGACCGAGCGCGAAGCCATCAAGCGCGCGATCTTCGCCGACGTCGGCAAGGTGCTGGGGGAGGACGCGATCCTCGCGTCGAACACGTCCTCGATCCCGATCACGCGGCTGGCGCAGGGCGCACCCGATCCCGCGCGCTTCATGGGGGTGCATTTCTTCAACCCCGTACCGGTGATGGGGTTGATCGAACTGATCCGCGGCCTCGCCACGGCCGACGCGACCGTCGCCGCGGTCGAGGATTATGCGAAGGCGCTCGGCAAACAGGTGGTGCGTGCGAACGATGCGCCGGGGTTCATCGTCAACCGCGTGTTGATGCCGATGCTGAACGAGGCGTGCTTCGCGCTGGGCGAAGGCGTTGCGACCATGCAGGACATCGATCTCGCCTGCCAATTGGGCCTCAACCATCCGATGGGCCCGCTGACGCTGGCGGATTTCATCGGACTCGATACGTGCCTGGAAATCACCCGCGTGCTGTTCGAGGGGACGGGCGACCCCAAATTCCGCCCCGCGCCGCTGCTGGTGAAATATGTCGAGGCCGGCTGGTTCGGTCGCAAGACGAAGCGCGGCTTCTACGATTATTCCGGCGCGGTGCCCGTGCCGACACGCTGACGGCTGCGACATTTCGCGACAATCCGGCACATCCGCGACACATCGCGGCACAACCTCTCTCCTATCGCAATGCCGTATGGGCCGGTGGAGCAGTGGCGATGGGGTGCAGCGAAAACGCCTGTCTGGCGGCGGGGCACCGGGTGTGCGGCCGTCATGCCGATCCCGCCGATCCGCACGTTCAGCGTGCCCGTTGCCGGACATGCGGCCATGCGCTGGTCCGGTCGACCGTCACGCGTCGCTGGATCATCTCGGGTTATCTTGGATAAAGTTTCTCGACGATCGACATGTCGAGGCTTGCGTCGTTCGGACCGGATCGACCGTATCTCCCGCTCGGATATCACAATCGATATCGCCGAAGGAGAGAATTCATGTCGACATTCATTCGCAGTACTGTCGCCGCCGCCGCCCTGATCGCCGCGGGCAGCGTCAGCGCCCAGATGAAGGACCCGATGGTCGGCGGTGCCGCCATGTACCCAACGAAGAACATCGTCGAGAACGCCGTCAATTCCAAGGATCACACGACGTTGGTCGCTGCGGTGAAGGCCGCCGACCTGGTCGACACGCTGTCGGGCACGGGTCCGTTCACGGTGTTCGCGCCGACCAACGCCGCGTTCGCGAAGCTGCCCGCGGGCACCGTCGACACGCTGGTAAAGCCGGAGAACAAGGCCACGCTCACCGGTATCCTGACCTATCACGTCGTCCCCGGCCGCATCACCGCGAAGGACATCCTGGCCAATGCGAAACTGCACGGCGGGACTGCCACCTACACCACGGTGCAGGGCGAGCCGCTGATGTTCAAGAAGGCGATGGGCGGCCTGATGATCATGGACGGCAAGGGGGATATGGGCAAGATCACGATCGCTAACGTGTACCAGTCTAACGGCGTGATCCACGTCATCGACACGGTCATGATGCCCTGACCGATCGAGCGCGGGCGGCGTTCATGCCGCCCGCGCTTGACGCCTTCCGCGAAGTCGCTTAGCTAACTTGGACTAAGCGGAGTTGATCGCGATGCAGCATATCAATATGCATGAGGCCAAGACCCAGCTTTCGAAACTGGTCGACGCGATCGAGTCGGGAGCGGAGACGGAGATCACGATCGCACGTAATGGCCGTCCGGCGGCGATGTTGGTGCCTGTACGACCGGCACGACGCGTGAGATTGGGACTGGCGAAGGGCAAGTTCAACTTCGACGAGGACGCCTTTTTGGCGCTCGACGATGATGTCGCGAAGCTATTCGATCATATGTCAGATCAGTGAGGCTTCTGCTCGACACGCACATTGCGCTGTGGGCAGTCCTGGGGTCGTCAAAGCTGTCCGACCAGGCAACCACGTTGATCGTAGGGCAGACCATGCCTGTCACCCTCAGCATAGCCAGCCTTTGGGAAATTGCCCTGAAGAACAATCTCGGCCGCGTCGTTCGGGACCCGATCGGTCTGACCCTGGCGGATGCGCAGGCAGAATTTGAAGAAGCTGCGTTCACGATCCTGCCGATCGAACCCCGTCATCTGACGATGGTCGAACGCTTGGAACAGCATCACGGCGATCCTTTCGATCGACTACTCGTGTCGATCGCCATGTCCGACGGCTACCTTTTGGTAACGCACGATCGTCGCCTTGCTCCTTACGGGGATCACGTACTCCTCGTCTGACGTCAACCGATCAGCAACCCCGCCAGCGCCGCGGACATCAGGTTCGCCAGGCTTCCCGCCGCCAGCGCACGCAGGCCGAGCTTCGCGATCATCGGCCGCTGGTTGGGGGCGAGGCTGCCCGTCACCGCCATCTGGATCGCGATCGACGAGAAATTAGCGAAGCCGCACAGCGCGAACGTCACGACCGCGACGGTGCGCGGCGACAGCATCGCGGTCTGCTTGCCCAGATCGATATAGGCGACGAATTCGTTCAGCACGATCTTCTCGCCGAACAACCCGCCGGCGATCCCCGCCTCGTTCCATGGCACGTTCAGCAGGAACATCACCGGCTTGAACACATAGCCGAGCAGCCCCTGGAAGCTCAGCCCGGGCAGTCCGACCAAATTGCCCAGGCCCCCCAGCAGCCCGTTCGCCAGCGCGACGAGCGCGACGAACGCCAGGACCATCGCACCGACCGCCACCGCCAGCTTCACGCCGGTCTGCGCGCCCTGCGCGGCGGCCATGATGATGTTGGCGGGTTTCTCCTCGTCGTGGCTGGCCTCGGCGATCGCGATCTGCTCGCCCTCGCCCGGCAGGTCGCCGAGCGGCAGTTCGCCGTCGGGCGGCAATACGCGGTCGGGCATGATGATCTTCGCCATCAGGATGCCGCCGGGGGCCGCCATGAAGCTCGCGGCAAGGAGATATTCGATGCGGATGCCCATCGATGCATAGGCGGCGAGGATCGTCCCCGCGACGCCCGCCATCCCGCTGGTCATGACGGTGAACAGCTGCGCGGGCGTCAGTCCGGCCAGATACGGGCGAATGACGAGCGGCGATTCGCTTTGGCCGACGAAGATGTTGGCCGCCGCGCACAGCGATTCGACCTTCGACACGCCGATCACCCGCTCGATCGCGCCGCCCAGCCAGCGGACGATGAGTTGCATGATGCCGACATGGTAGAGGATCGAGACGAGCGCAGCGAAGAAGATGATGACGGGCAGCGCCTGGATCGCGAAATTGTGCCCCAGCGGATCGGCCGCCAGCGCGCCGAACAGGAAACTGGTGCCGGCATTGGCATAGCCGAGCAGATCGGCAACCCCGCCCGACAGGAAAGCGAGAACCGCGCGTCCCCAGGGCGCGTAGAGCACCAGCACCGCGATCCCCGCCTGCAGTGCGAACGCGGCACCGACCACGCGGAGGCGGATCGCGCGGCGGTCGGTCGACAGCGCACAGGCGATCAGCAGGATCACGGCGATACCGGCGATGCCGGTCAGGCTTCTGGTCATTCGCTCTTCCCCCCGGCTCTGCCCCGGCAAGTCCCGGACAGGCTTTCGCAGCATTTGCGCAGCCGACGCAAGCGTCACCGGGGTTCCTTCGCCGCTGCGCTTGGGTTAACAGCCGCCGCCATGACGCACGCCGGCATCGATCAGCCCGTCGAAGAGCGCTTCGACCGAGCCGAGCGGGGATTGCCGCAACACCCGCCGTCGGACACGATCGACGGACGACCCCACCGCCGGCCGTACGGCTGGACCGCATCCTATCACCGCCTGGCCGCTCACGGGAGCAACAAATGAACGCCGCCCTCAATCTCGACGCGGGATCGCTGTCGCCGATCGCCTTGTTCCTCCAGGCCGACTGGGTGGTGAAGGCGGTGATGATCGGGCTGCTGATCGCCAGCGTCTGGACCTGGTCGATCATCGTCGCGTTCGCGTTCCGGATCGGCCGCACCCGGCGCGGCATGGCGATATTCGAACGCGATTTCTGGAAGGCGGAGGATATTGATGCCTTCTACAAAGAGAAGGGCGAGAAGGAATTGCCTTCGGTCAAGGTCTTCGCCGCCGGCGTCGGCGAATGGCGGCGCTCGACCGGCAGCGGTGCGATCGACAAGGCGGGCACGCGCGAGCGGCTCGCGACGACGATGGGGGCCGCGGTCGCGAGCGAGATCGACCGATTGTCCGACCGGCTGAACGTGCTGGCGACGGTCGGCTCGGTCGCACCGTTCGTCGGGCTGTTCGGCACCGTCTGGGGGATCATGCGCGCGTTCACCGGCATCGCCAGCGCGCAGAACACATCGCTCGCCGTCGTAGCGCCCGGCATCGCGGAGGCGCTATTCGCGACGGCGATCGGGCTGTTCGCCGCGATCCCTGCGGTCATCGCGTACAACCGCTTCAGCCACGGCATCAACCGGATCGAGGCGAGCCTGACCCGCTTCGCCGATGGGTTTCACACGACGCTCAGCCGTCAGCTGGATGGCACACGATGAGCGGACCGATCCAATTCCTCCCCGCTGGCGGGGAGGGGGACCGCGCCGCAGAGCGGCGTGGTGGAGGGGGCGTGCAGCAACCGAAACGCTCGTGGAGAACCCCCTCCACCAGCTTCGCTGGTCCCCCTCCCCGTGAACGGGGAGGAATTTAAGTATGCCTATGCTTCCCTCGCAGCGGTCGCGCGGCCGGCGTGCGCCGATGGCGGACATCAACGTCACGCCGCTGGTCGACGTGATGCTGGTGCTGCTGATCATCTTCATGGTCACCGCCCCGCTGTTGACCGCGGGCGTCCCGGTGCAGCTGCCCGACAGTCGCGCGAAGCCGCTCGACCAGGATGCCAAGCCGACCGAAATCTCGATCGACGGCCAGGGACGCCTGTTCGTCGACAAGGACGAGATATCCGACGCGGCGCTGCCCGATCGACTGGCGCAGATCGCCGGCAGTCGAGCGGTCGGTCAGCCGCCGCAGATCTTCCTGCGTGCCGACCGTGCGCTCGATTACGGACGGGTGATGCGCGTGATGGGCGAGCTGAACCATGCCGGGCTCAACCGCGTCTCGCTGGTGACGGTGGAAGGCAGCGGGGCCGCGGCTCGCTGATGGACCGCACCGAACGGATCGGTCTAGGCATAGCGGTCGCGGGGCACGCGCTGCTCTTCGCGCTGCTGTCCGCGCGGTTCTTCTCCGTGCCGATCCCGACGCCGGTGCAGCAGCAATCGCTCGAGGTCAGCCTGGTCAAGGACGTCGCGCTGCAATCCGCCGCTCCGAAAGCCGTCGAACCCCCCGCCCCCTCGATCGCGCCCGATCGCGGCGCGCCCGAAGACGCCGCGCCGCCCGAAGCGACCGAGGATGCGCAGCCCGAACCCGAGCCGAAACCCGCGTCGCCCGTTCCGAAGCCTGCGCCGCCCAAACCCAAGCCCGCGCCCCCCAAGCCGGTCGCGAAACCCGCTCCTGCGCCGAAACCCGTCGCGGCCGCGAAACCTGCGCCGGTCAAGAAGCCTCGACCCGAACCTGCCGCGGCGGAGAAGGCCGTCGCGAAGACGGCACCCGCTAAGCCGACACCGGCCAAGGCGAGCGCCTCTTCGCCCTCCTCGAACGGCAAGCCTGCTGCGAAGGGCACCGGCAGCGAGGTCGCCGCAAAGACGAGCCGCCCGCGCGGCTCGCTGCTCGGCGACGATTTCCTCAAGGGCCTGTCCGACAAGCCCTCGAAAAGCCAATCGCCCGCCCCCGTCGCCGCCAAGATCGACGGCCGTGCGCTCGCCTCGATCCAGGCGGCGATCGCACGGCAAATCCAGCCCTGCGCGGATCGGCAATCCAATGGCGGCATTCCCGACGACGCGAAGCAGGTCATCGTGACCTTCAACCTGCGGCTCAACCCCGACGGCACGCTCGCCGCGACGCCCAGCATCGTCCGCCGCCAGAATGTCGAGGGCAACGAACGCTATGTCCAGCAGATCGCCGATATCGGCATCGCCGCGTTCAAGGGCTGTTCACCACTGAAGCTGCCAAGCGAATATTATTCGACACCGGCGGGCGGGTGGAACAACATCAATTACAAATGGCAGCTGCGATGATGGGATTGGTCGGTTTGGCCATTCTTTCATACCCACCCCGGCGAAGGCCGGGGCCCAGTTGCGGGACAGCCGTGGCAAATGTTCCGCTTCCTTCCACAAACCTCGGCAACTGGCCCCGGCCTTCGCCGGGCTGGGGAATGGCGAGCGGTCCAGCGCCCACCGAGACGATAGGATAATGAGGATGCCAATGCACCGTCTCGCCAAACTCCTTCCGCTGTTGCTCACCGCAGCCACCCCTGCGCTCGCGCAGACCGCCGCGGCCCCCGCCCAGCCGCCCGCCCCCGGCCAGACGCCGCCGCCACTCGAGGTCTCCGTCACCGGCGGCATCTCCGCGCCGATGCCGATCGCGATCCCGCCGATGCCGACCAACGCATCCGTCGACACCCCGGCGGGCGGCACCGATGCGCTCGGGCGGCAACTGGCAGAAATCGTCACCAACGACCTGAAGGGCTCGGGCCTGTTCAGCCCGCTCGCGCCCGGCCAGCTTCACCCGGTCGCCTATTCCGACGTCACCCAGCCCGCGTTCGACGGTTGGAGCGCATCGGGCGCGCAAGCGCTGGTCCAGGGGTTCGTCCGTGCCAACGGCGACGGGACGCTGACGGTCGGCTGCTATCTCTACGACGTGTTCGCCAAGGCCGAACTGACGCGCGCCGGCTTCGTCGTATCGCCGTCCGACTGGCGGCGGGCGGGGCATAAATGCGCCGACATGGTGTACCAGCGGCTGACCGGCGAAGGCCCGTATTTCGACAGCCGCATCGTCTATGTGTCCGAGACCGGCCCCAAGGCGCACCGCACCAAGAAGCTGGCGATCATGGACCAGGACGGGGCCAATCACCGCTTCCTGACCAACGGCCAGGCGATCGTCCTGACCCCGCGCTTCGCGCCGAACCAGCAGTCGATCGTGTATATGAGCTACGTGAACGATCGCCCCGCCATCTATGTCTACGACATCGGATCGGGGCGGCAGCGCAAGGTCGTCGAGAACCAGAGTCTGACCTTCGCGCCGCGCTTCTCGCCCGACGGCCGCTATATCCTGTTCTCGATGGCGCAGTCGGGCAGCACCAACATCTACCGCGTATCGGCCAGCGGTGGCGCGCCGCAGCGGCTGACCCATTCGCCCGGGATCGATACCGGCGGCAGCTATTCGCCCGACGGATCGCGGATCGTGTTCGAAAGCGACCGGTCGGGCGGGCAGCAATTGTACGTGATGAACGCGGACGGATCGAACCAGCACCGCATCAGCTTCGGCGGGGGGCGCTATGCGACGCCGGTCTGGAGCCCGCGCGGCGATCTGATCGCGTACACCCGCATCGCCGGCAAGTTCCGCATCGGCATCATGAACCCCGATGGCGGTGCCGAGAAACTGCTGACCGACGACTGGCAGGACGAGGGGCCGACCTGGTCCGCCAACGGCCGCGTCATCGCCTTCTTCCGGTCGGGCCAGGGCGGTGGCGGGCACGAGACGCTTCGCTCGGTCGACCTGACCGGGGTCAACGAACGTCATATCCCGACGCCGCTCGACGGCTCGGATCCCGCCTGGGGTCCGCTTCGCCCCTGATTGCTGCTAAGGAGCGTTGGGGGGGACAGAGATTTTCAACTGCTGGAGAGTGTTCATGTCCAATCTCAACCGATTGCCGGCCGCGACGTTGCTGGTCGCCGCGCTGATCGCGACGGGCGCGTGTTCGAAGAAGCGGCCCGAGATGTTGCCTCCCGCGCCGACCGACACGCAGGGACCCTATACGCCTCCACCCGCCGATCGCGGCGGTTCGGTCGACGGTGCGGTCGTCCCGGGATCGGCGGCGGACTTCCGCCGGTCGGTGCAGAGCGACACCGTGCTGTTCGGGGTCGACCTGTCCGACATCGATCCGACCGCGCGTGCGATCCTGGACGGGCAGGCGACGTGGCTCGCGAGATATCCGAACGTCCGGATCACGGTCGAGGGCAATTGCGACGAACGCGGCACGCGCGAATACAACCTCGCGCTGGGCGACCGGCGCGCCAATGCGGCGAAGAACTATCTGGCCGCCCGCGGCGTCTCGCCGTCGCGGATTTCCACCATCAGCTACGGCAAGGAACGCCCGGTCGCGACCGGATCCGACGAGGAGAGCTGGGCCCAGAACCGCCGCGCGGTGACGGTGGTAGTGAACTGAGCTGATCTCCCCCTCCCTTTGGGAGAGGGAGGGGCCCGCTCGGCGCAGCCGAATGGGAAGGGTGAGGGCGACGCGCATCGCATTCCAATCGCCCTCACCCTTCCGCAGCTTCGCTGCTCCTTCCCTCTTCCCGAAGGGAGAGGGATTACCCCAGCGCCCGGTCCAGTTCCTTCGCGAGCCTTAAGCCGCCACGCTCGATCTCCAGCCGCGCCACCGGCACCAGCGCGGCGATATCCGCGTCGCTCAGCGTCACATGCGCCGGCGTCGGACCGCATGGATCGCCGTGCAGCGCGCTGGCATAGGCGCTGTCGTGCGCGACCTGCCAGCTTTCGCGGCTCCAGTCCGTGACGGTCCCCGCCGCCACCTTCGCCCGCATCGACACCGGAAAGCGCCGGACCAGCGACGGCCCGCTGGTCGCGGCGCGCTCGGCCAGCGGACCGTCCCAGATCGAATGCAGGTTGAAGCGCTTGGGTTCGTAGATGCCGTAGGCGGCCGCGACCTTGTTGCCGCCCTGGTCCGCCTTCTCGCCCGCATGCAGCGGCTGGTGCAGATCGCCGACGAAATGGATCAGGAAGACCAGCGCCTGTACCTTGTCCTTCGTCGCCGCGCGCCGGTCGCGCAGCGTCGCGACGTCGCGGGTGATCTGCGCGGACACGCAGTTGCCGTCCTTGCACGCGTCGGCCAGCGTGAAGGGCCGGCAGATCTCCACGTCCTGGAAATGCCAGCCATAGGCATAGCCGAACCGCGACTTGCCGTCCGCGCCCTTGAGCGGCTTGACGCAATCCGCCCAGACGCTGGCGTCCTCGATCGTCGTCGCCGGACAGGTCGGCGTGTCGAGCACCGCCGACCGCGCGAGCAACCGCCGCACCGCCGTCTTGGTTCTGGGCGTAACGTTCGCCATCGCGATCTGCGCGATCGTCTGGTGGCCATATTCCCAATAGGCGCTGGCGGGGGTCGCGAGGGAGAGTGCCGCAAGCGTGGCGGCGGCGAGGCGGGCGCCGATTCGGGTCATCCAAATGCGCGGAAGTGGACGAACCACACGCCACGTCCCGCCCGGAATCACCTCCCGCAAGGCGGATGCGAAGCGCTGGCGGCGGGCGGCGGGGACGGGATGATGCGACATGCCGCCGATATGGCACGGAACGGAATGTGTAGGACAGACCGATACCATGGGTCGCCGCCGGCCGCGATCGGCGGGACGCGGGTGCCCGGATGGCCGCGGAAGTGGAGGAAGTGGAGGCGTGCCATGCACTTTTCCACTTCGTGTGAAAAGAATGGCTTAGCCTGATTGGTGGGGTGGTAGCTGAGTGGCCGACTGATGGTAGCATGGCCCGGACGTGGCATGGATCATCGTTTGTAGGACAGCGTCGAATTGGCTGCTGCGCCCAACTCTTGCCATTCCCGCGCCTTTGGGTCGCACCTCGATTGCAAACGTTCGTTGAGACCGGCATAATCGTCGTATGCAGATGATCTTTCCGTCCGCCGACAGGTCAACGCCCAAGGAACGGCTCACGAAGCCGATGCTTGAAAAGCTGGAGTGACAATGCGCTCTACGCTCAAACGGGCGGCTTTGATGTGGCCCGTCGTTATGGGTGCGCTGATTGGGGCCGCTTACTACACTCGCCTACAGGACGATATCGGCTGGTCAGAGCTTTGGCGGCGTCTCGCGATTACCGGGTTGATCCTGTACCCCGCCTTATGCGCCGTGATTGTCCGGCTTCGGCAGCAGTCGAATTACTTTCGTCGGTTGCGCCGTCCATAACGATGGGTTTGAATTATGCAAAAGGCAAAACTTAAGTCCCTGGAAAAGCCGGAGTGAGGTCCGCCGACCTCCTTGTCCTGGGGACAGCCCTGCTTCTTGCAATAACCCTATCTATTGCCTCTATAGTGCTTGACGCGATCTCCGAATGCAGCGTCGCGGCTTAGCCATTGTAGGCGTGCTGGCTGGGATCGGCGCGGCCCTCACATTCGCCTTCGTGCTGAACCTCGGCTACGAGAGTTTGTAAAGTACGCAATGTCATCAATGGCGGGGTTGCCGCGCGGCTCTAGTGCGGCGCTTCCAGCAAGTAGGTGCAGCCGCTTCCGTCCACTTGCGCAAACTCCTTACGCGCGTAAGCTCGCCGCATGGACGTCATGTTATTTGGTCTGGTCGAAGACGTAATTAAAGTCGTGGACGAACGTCATGGGTGGGTTGCCGCTTGGATCACGGCAGTTTTTGGAACGCTGCTACTGATCGCCGTAGCCCTCGGGTTGATCCTCTACGCTTTGCGTTGAACGACTGCTTTCCACCCATTTCTCGCCATTCTTCCGATCCGCCTCTTACCCGCACTCATCCCCGTAGATCGCCACCACCGCCGCCCCACCGGCCGACACCATCCCCCGGTTCATCCCCGGCGTCGTGAACGCCCAGTGCGCCGGGCCCTCGCGCCCGACGACAATCGCGCCGCCGGTGCCGCCGAGCGCCTCGACCTCCGCCAGCACCGCATCGGTCGCCGCGGCCAGCGTCGCGCCTGCCAGCCGTACCCGCGCATCGATCTCGTGCCCGACGCCCACGCGCAGGAAATATTCGCCCGACCCGGTGCACGACACCGCGACCGACCGATCGTCCGCCCAGGTCCCCGCACCGATCACGGGCGAATCGCCGATCCGGCCCCAGCGCTTGCCGGTCACGCCGCCGGTCGAGGTCGCCGCCGCCAGATGCCCCGCGGCATCGCGCGCCACCGCGCCGACGGTGCCGTATTTCATGTCGACGTCGAAGCCGTCGCCACCGCCCGCGATCAGTTCGGCATGCTGGCGGCGACGCTCGTCGGTCTCGAACCAGCCGGGGGCGGCGCGGTCCAGACCCTGGTCGTCGGCGAAGACGTCCGCCGCCGCGCCCGCCAGGAAGACGTGGCGTCCGTCCGCCATCACCGCGCGCGCCAGTGCCACCGGGCTGCGCGTACGCGTCACCCCCGTCACCGCGCCCGCCGACCGGTCGCGGCCGTCCATGATGGCGGCGTCGAGTTCGATGGCGCCCGCATGCGTCAGCACCGCACCGCGCCCGGCGTTGAAGCGGGGATCGTCCTCCAGCACGCGCACCGCCGCCTCGACCGCGTCGAGCGCCGAGCCGTCGCGGGCGAGGATCGCCGCGCCCGCATCGATCGCCGCCGCCAGCCCCGCCCGCGCGCCCGCATCCTGTTCGGGCGTCAGCG
The DNA here is from genome assembly GCF_903642285.1 of Sphingomonas bacterium. GTDB lineage: Bacteria > Pseudomonadota > Alphaproteobacteria > Sphingomonadales > Sphingomonadaceae > Sphingomonas. The sequence continues at coordinate 21,230 of NZ_CAHJWJ010000003.1, read as the reverse complement.
TGTCGCGCGTCAGGCGGCCCGCGCCGCCATGCACCGCGATCGTCCAGTTCATCTCCGTCATGCCGTGCGCTTAACCCGATCGTCCGATCGTCGCCATGGGCTTCCGGTCGCGCGTCGGACGGCGTATAAGGACGGCCATGTCCATTCGTCCCTGGCGCGACATCGTCCGCCGTCCGAGCCGCCAGATCATGGTCGGCAACGTCCCCGTCGGCGGCGACGCGCCCGTCACCGTGCAGACGATGACGAACACGCCGACCAGCGATCCGCGCGCGACGATCGACCAGATCCGCCGCTGCGAGGATGCGGGCGCGGACCTGATCCGGGTCAGCTGCCCCGACGTCGAATCGACCGCGGCGCTGAAACAGATCGTCCGCGCCGCCCGCGTGCCGATCATCGCGGACATCCATTTCCACTACAAGCGCGCGCTGGAAGCCGCCGATGCGGGCGCGGCGTGCCTGCGCATCAACCCCGGCAATATCGGATCGGCGGCGCGCGTGAAGGAAGTGGTCGACGCAGCCAAGGCGAATGGCTGCGCGATCCGGATCGGCGTGAACGGCGGCAGCCTGGAGCGGCACCTGCTGGAGAAATATGGCGAGCCCTGCCCCGACGCGCTGGTCGAATCCGCGCTCGATCATATCAAGCTGCTGCAGGATCACGACTTCCACGAATTCAAGGTCGCGGTGAAGGCATCCGACCTGTTCCTCGCGGTCGCCGCCTATCAGCAGCTGGCCGAACAGGTCGATTGCCCGCTGCATCTTGGCATCACCGAAGCGGGCGGGTTCGTCGGCGGGACGGTCAAGTCCGCGATCGGGATGGGATCGCTGCTGTGGTACGGGATCGGCGACACGATCCGCGTGTCGCTGTCCGCGGAGCCCGAGGAGGAAGTCCGCGTCGGGTTCGAAATCCTGAAGGCCTTGGGCATCCGCAACCGCGGGGTGCGCGTGGTGTCCTGCCCGTCGTGCGCGCGCCAGGGCTTCGACGTGATCCGCACCGTGCAGGCGCTGGAGGAACGGCTGCAGCATATCCGCACGCCGATGTCGCTGTCGGTGCTCGGCTGCGTCGTCAACGGCCCCGGCGAAGCGCGCGAGACCGATATCGGCATCACCGGCGGCGGTAACGGCAAGCATATGGTGTATCTGTCGGGTGTGACCGATCATCATGTCCAGGATATTGGGATGATCGAGCATATCGTCGCGCTGGTCGAGGCGAAGGCGGCGGAGATCGACGCGGCGGATGCGATCCTGCTGGCGGCGGTGCCGGTGGCGGCGGAATAGGTCCTGTGCTATAGGTCAGGTACCGGGAGTATCGATATGACCTACCATGCCAAGGTGATTGCAGGCGGGAAGATCGTCATCCCCTCGGAATTGCGTCGGGAATTTGGCATCAAGGATGGCGATTCACTCGTCGTCGAGCGCGATGCCGAAGGGGGTATCTCAATAAGGACGTTCACCCAGGTCGTAAAAGACTGCCAGCGCAAATTCCGAGAAATGGTCGGCGAGGATTACACCGTCGATCAATTTCTCGCCGAGCGACGGGCGGATTGGGGCGATGAGTGACCGTCGTTCTCGACGCATCTGCGCTGCTCGCCGTCTTGCTTGAGGAGCCCGGCAGCGATCTCGTGATCGATGTGATGCGGGGAAGCGCACTTTCCGCCCTTAACGCGTCGGAATGTATTGCCCGTGCCGTGGATCGCGGATTTGCCGCATCGAGTGTTATGACGTTGTTTCGCCAAGCCGAAATCGCGGTGGTACCTTTCGATATGGGACAGGCGGTGCTGGCTGCCGATCTGCGTCCGAAGACCCGTCATGCGGGTGCATCGCTGGGTGATCGTGCCTGCTTGGCCCTCGCGCTCACGCGACTTCAACCGGTCATTACTGGAGACCGCCGGCTGGCCGAGCTCGATCTCGGCATCGACATCCGCCTCATCCGATGACCCATCCCAAAACCTCCCCCGCGGCCGCATTCATGGTCGCGGGCGGCGGCATCGCGATCTATTCCTGCATGGATGCCATCATGAAGCGGCTGTCGATCGACAGCGGCGCGTACAGCACGGTGCTGTGGCGTTCGGTCGCGGGGGTGGCGATCACCGGATCGGTGTTCCTCGCGCGCCGTCGGCCGTGGCCCGGACGCGACGCGCTGAACCTCCATATCGCACGCGGGCTGGCGGCGGGGGCGAGTATCCTGCTGTTCTTCTGGGGGCTCGAGCGCGTGCCTATGGCGCAGTCGATCGCGCTCACCTTCCTTGCGCCGCTGATCGCGCTGTACCTCGCCGCCGCGTTCCTGGGCGAGACGATCCGCCGCGCGGCGATCGCCGGGTCGCTGGTCGCGGTCGTCGGCGTCCTGGTCATCGCCGCGGGCGAGATTCGGGCGGAGGCTAACGCGGACAGCCTGGCGGGGACGGTCGCGATCGTCGTCGCGTCCGTCCTCTACGCCGCCAGCCTGATCCTGCTGCGTCGCCAGGCGCAGGCGGCGGACCCGCTGGAGGTGACGGTGTTCACCAGTCTCGTCATCGGTACCGTGCTGCTCGCCGGCGCGCCCTGGTTCTCGGGCTGGCCGGCCGCGACGCAATGGCCCGCGATCGGCGCGGCCGCGGTGCTCGGGACGGTGTCGTCGGTGTGCCTGGCCTGGGCCTATGGCCGGGCCGAGGCGCAGGTGCTGGCGCCGGTCGAATATACCGCGTTCGTCTGGTCGGCGATCCTGGGCTATCTGGTCTTCGGCGAACGGGTTTCGTCCTTCACGCTGGCGGGGGCGGCGCTGATCGTCGGCGGGTGCATCGTCGCGGTGCGTCGCGCGATGCCGGTGCCGATGAGCGAGGCCGGCGCATGATCCGTGCAGCGACCCTGGCGGATGTGGGCGTCATCCTGTCCTTCGTCCGCGATCTCGCCGCGTTCGAACGCGCGCCCGACGCGGTGCACGCGACCGAGGCGATGCTGGCCCAGGCGCTGTTCGGGGTGCCCCCGGCGGCGGAGGCGATCATCGCGCAAGACGACGGCGCGGCGATCGGCTTCGCGCTGTTCTTCCACAATTTCTCGACCTGGACCGGACGGCGCGGACTGTATCTGGAGGATCTGTACATCACGCCGGCAGCGCGCGGTCGCGGCGTAGGGAAGGCGCTGCTCCGGCACCTCGCGCGGATCGCGGTGGACCGGGACTGCGCGCGCCTCGAATGGGCGGTGCTCGACTGGAACGCGGAAGCGATCGGGTTCTACCGGTCGATCGGCGCGGTCGGCATGGACGAATGGACGGTACAGCGGCTGACCGGCGATGCGCTACGCCGTCTCGCCGATCCGGATCACTGAAAGACGCTCGGGTCGAGTTCCAGCCGCGGGGGTGCCATCGCAGCGGCGATATGCGGCGCGACGGCGATCGCGGCGACCGTCTGCGGCTGCGCGCGGAGTGGTGCCGGACGGTTCACGCCGCGCCACGCATCGAACGCGCGGTAGACATCGGTGAACGGGCGGTCGAGCGCAGGCAGTTCGGCGGCGGCGAAACCCGGCAGGGCATCGTCGGGCACCGTCGCCGCATCCGCCAGCACCTGCGCCGCGGCGGAGCAGAAGCCGGTACGTGCCGGCGACAGCGAAAAATAATTGTACAGTCGGGTCATCGCATCGTCGTACCGGTCGCGCCAATCGCCGCCGCCGTCCCGCCATTCCGCGGCGAAGCGCGTCTCCGCAGCGGACAGCGTCGTGCGCCGGCGAGCCAGCATCGCGTTGTACGAAGCCGTGATCGCATCGCCTTGCGCACCGCGGCAGGCTAGCGCGGCCACGTTCAGCGCGACCCGGAAATGCCACAGGGTGCCGTCGGGACTGAGCCCCCGATTGGGCGTCTGGTAGCTGCCGTCGGGCAACATCGGCGGGACGGTCATCGTCGGCGACACCCCGGGCGGCAAGGCCGGTGCCGCGGCGATGGCGACGGGTGCGGGAACGGGCGCGACCGCGACCGCGACGATCGGCGGATGCCCGGCGCAGGCGGTCAAGGCGGCGGACAGGATCCCGGCGAAAACGCTCGTAGACAGGACACGTACGCTGGCCATCACTCGACGATCCTTCCGCCCCCCGGCATGACGGGACATCTGCACGCGTTTCGGTTAAGACCGCGTAAAGCAGGGGAGAAACCATGCGTTTTGCGAGAGCGAGCTTCGCGCTTGCCGGGATCTACGGGCTGGTGGCGACGCTGGCGGTCTATACCCAGCAGCCGCTGTCGGCGGCGACGCTCGCGGCATGGTGGTTCGCGGGTGCTGCGGCGGCGACCCAGCTCGCCTATCTGCTGATCGCCGGCGATCCGCGGCGATATGCCCCCTTCATTCCGATCGGCATCGTCTCGAAGCTCAGCTTCGCGCTGCCGGTGTTCTGGCTGGCGGCGAAGGGCGTACCCGCGATGCCGGTGCCGTTCGCGCTGATCGACGTGGCGCTCGCCGCGCTCTTCGCGGTCAACTACGTGCGGTTGCGGCGGATGGCGCGCTAGCCTTCGCGGGATTCACGGTCCCTCGGTTCCGATCCGCGGTCCGGGTGTGCCTTCCATGGTAACCGCCGCGACGGTCGCGATCGCCGCACGCGGTCCGTGCGTGTCGTTCCACCGCATCATCCGCACATGATATTCGTCGATTGTCGCCAAGGCGGCGAGGAACGGTGCCGCCAGCCGGGGCAGGACCGCCGCGGGGAAGGCCTGAAAATCGTCGGGTTCAACCGTTTGCGCCTCATGAAGCACCGCGTTTGCCTCGCGGCAAAAGCCGCCTTGTGCGGATGGTTGTGCCCAGAATTGTAGAGCCTCGCCATCGCCGCGTCGTTCGCCGCCTGCCAGTCGGCACCGAACCGCGCCCGGAAGCGGGCACCGACCCCCTCCCGTGCGGCGACCCCACCCCTTGCTACCGATGGGGAAGCGTCACGCATCCGACTGACCAAGGCATCGATGGATAACGGCAAGCCCGGGTAACCGCATTTGCCAAGCCGGCCCCCTCGCCCCGCCCCGGCGAGGGCCGGGGCCCGACTGGACCAGGCGTGACTGGTGTTCGCGCCGCCGCTATCGTCTCGCCGATGGACCCCGGCCTTCGCCCGGGGGGGGGGGGGGGGAGAATATACTGGGAGGGGATGGGGCGCGTAGCTAGCGGATCACGCCGCGCGCTTCTCGAACGCCGATGCCGCCTCCGCCATCAACGCATCGATGATCGCGGCGACCGGTTCCTCCTTCGTCACCATGCCGACCGACTGGCCCGCCATCAGGCTGCCATTCTCGACATCGCCGTCGATCACCGCGCGGCGCAGCGCGCCCGCCCAGTAATGCTCGATCTCCAATTGCGCCTCCAGCATCGCGACGCGGCCCTCGTCCAGGCTCTGTGCGACCGTGCGCTGCTTGGCGGTGAACAGGTCGCTCGACGCGTTCTTCAGCGCGCGGACGGGAATGACGGGCAGCCGCGGATCGATCTGCACGCTCGCCACCGCATCGCGCGCGGAGGCGCGGATGAAGGCGCGCTTGAAATTGGGATGCGCGATCGATTCGGTCGCGCAGACGAAGCGCGTGCCGAGCTGCACCCCCGCCGCGCCCATGTCGAGATAGCCCGCGATCGCCTCGCCGCGGCCGATCCCGCCCGCCACGAACACCGGCACCTGGTCGCCGATCTCGGGCAGCATCTCCTGCGCCAGCACGCTGGTCGAGACCGGGCCGATATGCCCGCCCGCTTCCATCCCTTCGATTATCAGCGCATCGACGCCCGAGCGGATCAGCTTCTTCGCGAGCGCCAGTGCGGGCGAGAAGGCGATGAGCTTCGCGCCGGTCTCCTTGATCGCCTCGATGCTGCCCTTGGGCGGCAACCCGCCCGCCAGCACGACATGGCCGACCCGGTGCCTCGCGCACACCGCGATGAGATCGAACAGGCCGGGGTGCATCGTGATGAGGTTCACCCCGAACGGCCTGGTCGTGAGCGCCCTGGTCGCCGCGATCTCGGTATCGAGCAGTTCGGGCGTCATCGCCCCGCATGCGATCACCCCGAAGCCGCCTGCGTTCGACATCGCCGCGACCAGGTTGCGTTCGCTGACCCACGACATCGCCCCACACAGGATCGCGACCTCGGACCCGAGAAACGCGGTGCCCCGCGCCATGCGGGCGGTCAGGCGGTCGGCGCGGATGGTCGCGGAGACGGGTGGTTCGGCAAGCGTATCGATCATGCCGCGCACATGCCCGCAAGGGGGAAGATCCGCAATCCTCTCCCTCACCTGATCATTTAGCAAACGCGGTGAGCGACCAAAAGGAGTGAGCGCTGCGCTGCCCGGCATTCAACCCTGACGGTATCAGCGATCACAAGCCTCGAGGGCGGCTCAACGGATGTCCCGCATCGCGCAGCATCTTCAACTCTTCCGTGTTCTTCGGAGTATAGGAAATGAACTCGTCGTCGCCGACATCGCCGAGACCCAATCGTCCGATCACTTCGCTGTCGCCGACTCCCCACAGCAGCACAATCCCCTGCCGATCGAGAATGTCGCGGGCACCCCCGTTTCGTCGAAGCCGTTTCATATAGTCGAGCTGGGACGCGACCGCCCTAACCTCATTCCTGGAGATCGGAACGCCCTGCCGAGCTTCGAATAATTCCGCCAATCTTGCGGTTGCTCCACCCATTACGTTCTCCTTTCCCGGGAAATAGGATCGATGCCACTCGGCGCAAAGGGTGCCCATTCGCGCATCGGGCTTGAGAGCATGTCAAGAACCGCTACGGAGTAGTCTTGAAGGCATCGGCGACGATCGATCGTGGCGCTTTCATGGTATCGCTGCGCTTTCATAAGGTCATTCGTTATGCTGCACGAAGCGGTGCAAGCCCGTATTACCAATATCTTGGACGAGTTCGATCCGGCTCGGCAGCGTTCCCTGGACGATTGGCAGCCCTCCATATCCAACGGCGCGGTCAAGAAGGCGGTCGGACGGCAACGACCGCTACTGCTCGACCTGTTCTGTTGCGCGGGCGGAGCAGGCGTGGGATACCAGCGCGCAGGCTTCGATGTGATCGGCGTCGACATCGTACCCCGCCCCAACAATCCACTGCCGTTCCTGCAAGCCGACGCGATGACGCTGGACCCGAAGTTCGTAGCGCTGTTCGACGCGATCCACGCTTCACCGCCGTGCCAATCCTATTCGGATCTCGCCAAGCGCAACGGCAACGGCGGCGATTGGCCGCGGCTCGTGGAACCGGTGCGGGAATTGCTCGAACGGTCGGGCAAGCCGTATGTGATCGAGAACGTCGAGGGCGCTCCCTTGCGCGATGCCGTCATACTGTGCGGTACGATGTTCCCCGGCCTGCGCGTCCTGCGACACCGTCTGTTCGAAACGAATTTCCCGCTGAAGGCCCCGCCCCATGCGAAGCATCCGAAGGTCCACACCTTCGATAAGCGGAAGGCTCATTTCGGCAAGACCGATGAGTGGAAGGATTTTGTCCAGGTGACCGGCGGGGGTAACTGCTCGCTGGCATCGGCCCGCGACGCGATGGGCATCGAATGGATGACCAAGGGCGAGATCAACGAGGCCATCCCGCCCGCCTACACGGAATATGTCGGGCTGGCACTGATGCGGCACCTCGCCGTCACTGCGACGACGGAGGCCGCGACGCATGACTAGGCCGAGCGGCAAAGAGCGCGTGCGCCAATTCTTGCTCGCCAAAGTCGGGCAGGTCGTGACGGCGGAACAAGTTCGGACCGCGGCGGGGATCAGCGAATGGGCGCGCCGTTTGCGCGAATTGCGCGACGAGGAAGGCTGGCCGATCCATTCGCACAACGACGATGCTTCACTGAAGCCCGGCGAGTACCGGCTGGTGTCGGTGCCGACCGAACGCAAGGACGTCGCCTTTTCCCGCGCGATTTCCGGCAGGCTCAAGGCGCAAGTCCTCGATCGCAACGGGTTCACCTGCCAGATGTGCGGGCTGACGCCGGGCGACGTGGACCCCGACACCAGGCGCAAGGTTCGCATGCACGTCGGACACATCGTCGACAAGAGCCTGGGCGGCAAGGACGAACTCGCTAATCTCAGGAGTCTCTGCTCGGGTTGCAACGAAGGCGCGAAGAACATCACCGCACAGAAACCATCCACGATCTGGCTGCTGAGCCAAATACGGCGTGCCGGGCTGCACGAGCAACGCGCGGTGTACGATTGGCTCGCGACCAAGTTCGGCGATGGCTGATCGGCTCTCCCCGACGGCACGTAGTACCGTGATGCGGGCGGTCAAGGGGCGGGATACCGCGCCCGAACGCCGCGTCCGTCGCATGTTGCACGCAGCGGGTTATCGGTTTCGGGTGCAATTCCCGTTTCGACGCAAGCGTCTCGACCTGGCCTTCATTAATCGCAAGCGGGTCGTGCTGGTGCACGGCTGTTTCTGGCATGGGCATGATTGCCCACGCGGCCGACTGCCGCAGACCAACACGGACTTCTGGAACGCCAAGATTTCGCGCAACCGAGAACGTGACAACGAAACCATCCTTGCGCTGGTCGCGGACCACTGGACAACGGCGATCGTCTGGGAGTGCGAACTGAAGGACGAGGCGGCCGTTTCCCAACGCTTACGCGCGTTCCTGGGGCCTCCGAAATGGAGCGGCGATCAAGCCCCCTCCACCGCATCCAGCCCATAAGCCGTATGCAGCACCCGCACCGCCAGCTCGGTATAATCCTCCTCGATCAGCACGCTGACCTTGATCTCGCTCGTCGCGATCGCCTGGATGTTGATGCCGCGGTCGCCCAGCGTCGTGAACATCGTCGCCGCGACGCCGGCATGGCTGCGCATGCCGACGCCCACGACCGATACCTTCGCGACATGGGTGTCGGGGACCAGGCTCGCATAGCCGATGTTGTCGCGCGCGCCCTCCAGGACGTCGATGGTCCGCGTCAGGTCGACCGAGGGAACGGTGAAGGTGACGTCGGTCGATCCGGTCGAATGCGCGATGTTCTGCACGATCATGTCGACGTTGATCCCCGCGTCCGCCAGCGGCGCGAAGATCGCGGCGACCGAGCCGGGGCGGTCGCTGACCTTGGTCAGCGTGATCTTCGCTTCGTTCTTGTCGTGCGCGATGCCGGTGATGAGCTGGCGTTCCATGTCGTCGATCTCCTCTTCGCCCACGATCAGCGTGCCGCGGTGGCCGTCTTGGTCGCGGTCGTCCTCGAAACTGGACAGGACGCGAACCCGCACCCCCTCCTTCATCGCCAGCCCGACCGAGCGCGTCTGCAGCACCTTGGCCCCCACGCTCGCAAGTTCGAGCATTTCCTCATACGTCACCCGCGACAATTTGCGCGCGCGGGGGACGATTCGCGGATCGGTGGTGTAGACGCCGTCGACATCGGTGTAGATGTCGCACCGGTCCGCCTTCATCGCCGCCGCCACCGCGACGGCCGAGGTGTCCGATCCGCCGCGGCCGAGCGTCGTCACCCGGCCGCTGCCGTCGACGCCCTGGAAGCCCGGGATCACCGCGACGACCCCTTGCGCGAGCGAGGCATCCAGCGCGGTCATGTCGATCGCCTCGATCCGCGCCGAGGCGTGCGCATCCGAGGTCCCGATCGGCAATTGCCAGCCGAGCCAGCTTCGCGCGGGCACGCCCGCCGCCTGGAGCGCGATGGCGAGCAGCCCGCTCGTCACCTGTTCGCCCGACGATACGACGACGTCATATTCGCGTGCATCGTAGCGCGCGGAGGCTTCGCGACAGAAGCCGACGAGGCGGTCGGTCTCCCCCGCCATCGCCGAGACGACGACCGCGACCTGGTTGCCCGCCTCGACCTCGCGCTTCACGCGGGCGGCGACGATCCTGATCCGCTCGATCCCCGCCATCGAGGTGCCGCCGAACTTCATCACGATCCGTGCCATCGCTGCGTGCCATAATCCTTGTTGGGGGCGGGGCCATCCTGATAGGAAGCGGCCATGGCAAGCGCAAGCACGACGATCGCCCCGCACGAGGCCGCGCATTTCGGTCGGTTGGCGAAGGATTGGTGGGACCCCGCGGGGTCCTCCGCGATGCTGCACACGCTGAACCCGCCCCGGCTGGGCTATATACGCGCGGCGGTGGACGCGCATTGGGGCGGCGATGCGCAGGGGTTCGCGCCGCTCGCCGGCCGCACCGCGCTGGATATCGGCTGCGGCGCGGGGCTGCTCGCCGAACCGCTCGCGCGGTTGGGGGCGGCGGTGACGGGGATCGACGCCGCGCCGGAAAATATCGCGGTGGCGCGAGACCATGCGGCGTCGGGGGGGCTGTCGATCGACTACCGCGCGGGCGGGATCGAAGCGACGGAGGGCGCGCGGTTCGATCTCGTCACCTGTCTCGAAGTCATCGAACATGTCGTCGACCGCGCGGCGTTCGTGGCCGGACTGGCGGGTGCATTGGCGCCCGGCGGATTGCTGATACTGTCGACCCCCAACCGCACGCCGCTGTCACGCCTCGCGCTGATCGGGATCGCGGAGGGGACGGGTCGGATCCCGCGCGGGACGCATGACTGGAACGCCTTCCTGACGCCGGACGAACTGACCGCGCTGCTGACGGCGGCGGGATTGCGGGTCATCGACACGACCGGGCTGGTTCTGTCGCCCGCGCGCGGGTTCGTGACCGGGACATCGACGCAACTCGATTATTTCATGACCGCCGTCCCCGCCCGGGATTGATGCCCGGCCCACCCACGCTGCCCACCGTCGATCGCCATTGGCGCACGCTCGCGCTGCTCGCCCTCGTCGCGCTGGCGGCGCGCGCGGCGAGCTTCGGCGATCCGGTGATCCATGTCGACGAGGAATTCTACCTCACCATGGCGAGCGCGATGCGACACGGTGCGCTGCCGTTCGTCGACATCTGGGACCGCAAGCCTGTGGGGCTGTTCCTGCTGTACCTGCCCGCGGGTGCGCTGCCGCTGCCCTGGTCGGTGCTTACCTATCAGGCGATGGCGCTCGCCAGCCTGATCGCGACCGCGTGGCTGATCGTTCGGCTCGCGATCCGGGCCGGATGGGGGCGCGGCGCGGTGCTCGGCGGGGTCGCCTATGTGCTGTGGCCGGACCTGCTGAACGGCGTCGGCGGGCAGGCACCGATCTTCTACGACCTGCCGATGGCGGGGGCGGCGTGGCTGATCGTCGCGGGCGAAGCGCGACCGCGGCGGCGGGCGATGGGGGTCGCCGCGATGCTGCTCGTCGGCGTGTCGCTGCAGATCAAATATTCGGTCGTGTTCGAAGGCGTGTTCTTCGGGCTCTGGCTGCTGGAGCGGGAATGGCGCACGACCCGGTCGATCGCCGCGGTCGTCGGGCATGGCGGGCTGCTGATCGTCGCCGCGCTCGCGCCGACGCTCGCCGCGCTCGCGGTCTATGCGGCACTCGGTCGGACGGATGCGTTCGTCTACGCAAATTTCCTGTCGGTCCTGCACCGCAATCCCGATCCGGCGTCGGAGATGTTGCGCAACATCGGCACTTTGCTGCTGATCCTGTCGCCGCTGTTGGCGATGGCGGCGCGCGCGCGCGGTGGCGCGGAGGGCGGCGATGCGCGCGTCCGGCGATTCCTGGCGATATGGCTGTGCGTCGCGATCGTCGGCGTCGCATTGTTTCCGCCGTGGTTCGATCATTACGGGCTGCCGATCCTGGTGCCCGGCACGGCCTGTGCGGCGGGGTTCTTCGCGCAGGCCCGCCATCGGCGGATCGGCACCGCGGTGCTGCTGCTGGTCGCGATCGGCGGGCAGGCCACGGTACTGGTCAACCGCGCCGATCGCGGCGACGGCCCCCAGCTCCGCGCGCTCGCCCGGGCGGTGGGGTCGGGGCCGGGGTGCCTCTATGTCTATTCGGGAACGACGATGCTGTATCCGGTGACGGGGCGGTGCCGCGTGTCGCGCTACGTCGTGCCGGCGCATATCAACCGCGCGCGCGAAAGCGGCGCGACCGGGATCGACCAGGCCGTCGAGCTACGCCGCATTCTTGAAAGGCAGCCGGCGATGATCGTGATGCGCCCGCCGTTCCGCGGCGAACGCCCGGACATCCGGGCGCTGCTGCTGGGCGATATCCGTCTTCACTACGGGCTGTCGGCGACCCTGCCGATGGGACGCGAGCGGATCGCGGTCTACAAGCGGATCGGGTGACCTAGGCGACGCGCGCCCGTTTCGCCGCGACCATCGCTTCGTAATAGGCGATCAGTTCCGCGGCATGTTCGCGGTCCGACCGGACCCTGGTCGCGGCGACTTCGGCCGCGCGGCGAAGCATGGGCCGGTCGCGCGCGTATAGCCGGGTGATCGCCGCCGCGCAGCTCGCCGCACTGCGCGCGGTATAGCGTTCGCTCGATCGCGGATCGGCGACCTCGGCACAACCGCCGGTATCGGGGACGATCAGCGGCAGTCCGGACGCCATCGCCTCCGACGCGACCAGCCCGAACGGCTCGGCCTCCGACCCGTGGATCAGCGCATCGCAGCTCGCCATGATCCGCGCCAGCCGCTCGCGATCATAGACCGGGCGGAACAGGCGGATGTGCGGCGATCCGGCGATCCGTTTCTCCATCCGCTTGCCGTCGCCGCCGATGCCGATCTGCACCATGCCGACGGGAATGCGCGCGCCCGCACGCTCGACCGCGTCGATCACCATCGGCCAGCGCTTTTCGGGATGATGCCGCCCGAGCCCGAGGAGCAGCAGCGAGTCCTCGGGCAGGTCGCACTGTGCCAGCAACGCGCGGCGCAGTTTCAGGTCGCGAAAACCGGGCGAGAAATGCTGGCGCTCGATCCCCAGCGGCATCGCCGCGTCGATCCTGACCCCGCGCGCGCCGAGCCGCTTCTGCAACGCGGGCCCGTTGGTCAGGACGGTATCGTATTTCGCCAGGAAGCGGCTCATATACCGGCTGTACCAGGCGAACGCGTCCTCGATCCGCCCCGGGCTCGCCACGCTTTCGAACCAGCGTTGCGGATAGGCGGCGACATTGTCGTTGTGCATGAAGAACGACTTGACCGCCCGTCCCCGCCAGTCGCCGACGATCCAGGCGGGGCGCCAGGGCGAACAGCATTCGACGACATCGGGGTCGATCGCGTCGAGCAGGTCGGTGATCGGTGTCGCGTCCCAGAACAACCCGTAATTGGCGTCGAACGGCAGCGCCGGCGCCTTGACGTAATGGATCCGCCCGCCGCCCGGACGCTCCTCGACCGCATCGGCTCGGCCGGGGGCGATGACGGTCAGTTCATGCCCCATCTCGGACAGGATCGACATCTTGCGATCGATATAGGTGCGGACGCCGCCACCGGCCGGCGCGTAGAATTCGTTGACGTCGACGATGCGCATTGCAGACCTTAGGATTGCTTCAAGCGTTGCTTAACCAACGACGCCGCCAAACCGCTCCCGCCCCATCGATTCAATTGGTCAGCGGGCCGAAGCCGGCGAGCCCGCGCAGATATTGCACGCGGATGTTCGTCACCGTCACGCCCTTGCCGACCTCGACCAGCGCTTCGTCCACGCTCGGTCGCTGCCGTCCGAGCCGGTGGTTGCTCGGAAATCCGGCACCGTCGGACCAGAAGCTGAACTTGTTCTTGCCGTCGCGATTGTGCGTGAACAGCAATGCATAGCGGCCGGGCTTGGGCACCTTCATGCACATCACCAGTTCGCCGGTCGCCGGCGGCTTCATCTCGACGCGGCGGAAGACCTTGCCCTGCGCGATCAGGTCGTGGTCGTCCTTCAGGAAATCGGTCGGATTGTCGGGATAGAGTTCGAGCTTCACGATGCCGGTCCGGTCCTTCAGCCCGGCGACGTTGGCCTGGATCGCGGGCCCTTCGTTCGCCGGACATGCTTCGGCTTCGGCCTGTGCGGCGACCGGTGCCGCCATGCCGAGCGCCACACCGAACGCCATAGCCAGGGTGGGCAGACCGGCGGCAGTCTTCACGAACGCGAACGTCATCCGAATTTCCTCTTCGCCAGTCCGTACAGGCTGAACAGCACGATGAAGACGACATGCACGAGCAGCGTTAGCGCTGCGGTGAACGCCATCAACCGCGACAGCGCCTCCCCCTGCCCGATCAACAGGATCGCGAAGTTGGCGAAAAGAAGGTCCTTGTTGGGCACCAGCGGCAGCCGCGAGACGAGCAGGCGTCCGGCGGCGAGGAACAGCCACATGCCGATCGACACCTCGGGCAGCGCGAAATGCCAGGCGAACGCGATCAGGATCGACCCGGCGACGAGGCGCAGGCAATGCACGCCGAAGATCCACCACAACACGCGCCGCGACAGCGAAAAGACGCGTTTCGAAAAGATCAGAAAGGGTAGCGACATCGCGAAGACGATCACCGCCGACCCGCTGAGCATCTGGACCTGCCCCGTGGTCATCAGCGCGTGACCCAGCGGCAGCGCGACGCCCATCATCAGCAGCGTGACCGCATTGCCGGCGATGGCGGACAGGATCGACACGTCCTTCACCGCACCGAACGGTGCCGCGACCATCGTCGCGCGCGCGCGTGCCCAGGCGTAGAAATACGCTTCGCCCAGATATCCGAGGACGACGTCGTTCGCGATCCGCTTCTTGATGAGCGCGGCCAGACCGCCGCCGAGCGGAATGCCCCATAGCCGACGGAAGATGACATAGTCGCCGATCGGCAGCGACATGTAGAGCAGCGCGAAAAAGAGATAGAAACGCGAGTCGACCGGCACCGAGCGGCCGAGCCCCGCCAGCCCGGAGCCGAGCAATTGCCGCCCGAGCCCGACGATCATCGCGAGGGTCAGCGCCGTGCCGGCGATGGCGGACCAGTGGCGGCGCTTGGACGGCAATGGTTCCAGCCCGGCGATATCGACGACCGCGGGCATTGCGGTCGGCAGCGACTTCGGCGCGAGCAATCCGGGTACGGTTGCGGTGTCGGTCGTCAGCGGGAAGCCCCTCGGATTGCCTTGCGCATGCTGTTCTCGTTGTTGCCGACGGATCGCGCGACGGGGCTAGACGATATACGATATTGCCCGCGGATGAACGACGCCGCCCGCGGATACGATCCAGGCGTCCCTTGCGCGCTCGACGCGGTCCGCGCAATATTCTCGCCGCGGGTCGCGGAACGCATCCTCGCGCCCGGCGCGCAAGCCGGTATAGCGGCACGGCCGATGACCATTGAACCGACTCGTCTCCACATCCTGACCTACGCCCAGACGCTTCGCGGCGGCGGGGTGGAGCTGGCGATGTTGCGGCTCGCGGCGGGGTGGATCGCCGCCGGCCACCGGGTGACGCTGGTGGTCGGTGCAGCGGAAGGGCCGTTGATGGCGAACGTCCCGGCGGGGGTCGAGCGCGTGGCGATCGGGTCGCGCCGCTATCTGGCGATGCTGGCGCTGCCCGTCATCGTCCGGCGACGATGCCCCGATATCCTGTTCTGCCCCGGCAATCATTATACCGCGGTCGCCGCCTGGACCGCTTTGTGGCTGCGCGGTTCGCGTCCACCGATCGTCGGCAAAGTATCGAACGCGCCCGATCGTGCCGATCATGGCCGGCTGTTCGCCGCCGGATATCGCGCCTGGATGGCGCTGCACGGCCGTTTCCTGGATCACGCGGTGGCGATGACCGCGGCGACCGGGGTCGCGGCGGCGGCGGCGATGCGGATGGCGGGGCGTATCAGCGTGATCGCTAACCCGCCCGCGATGCCGCATCCGCCCGCGCATCCCGGTGTCCCGGCCGCGCCGCCCGTCGTCGCGACCGACCGGCCCTATATCCTCGGGGTCGGTCGCCTGGTCGTTCAGAAACGCTGGGACCGGCTGGTCGCCGCCATCCCCCGGCTCGCGCGGCGGGATATCGTGCTCGCGATCCTGGGCGACGGACCCGAACGCCCCGCGCTGCAGGCGCAGGCGGCGGCCCTGGGAGTGGCGGACCGCGTGCTGCTGCCGGGTCACGCGGCCGATCCCTTCCCCGCGATGACGCACGCGTGCGTGCTGGCGCTGCCGTCCGAATATGAAGGCGTGCCGGGGGTGCTGCGCGAGGCCTTGTCGGTCGGCACCCCGGTCGTCGCGACACGGTCCAGCGTGGCGGTGGACGAGATCGTGACCGATGCCTCGCTCGGCAGCATCGTCGACTGCGACGATCAGGACGCGCTCGTCGTAGCACTCGACCATTGGCTCGCCGACGACGTCGTACGCCCGGCTCCGGTCGTGCCGCCGGGTGCCGACTCGGCGGCGCGTTATCTCGCCTTGTTCCACAGCCTCGTCACGGCTTGAAGCGATCGGGATGCGCGGCGGCAAAGGCGGGCAGCACCGTACATGCCGCCTCCGCCGCCAGCAGCCGCGGCCAGCCGTCCAGCGGCACCGCGAACCGGCGCGCGTTGTAGAGCTGCGGCACCAGGCACAGATCGGCGACACCGGGAGCCGCGCCACCCAGGAACGGCCCGTCGCCGCGCCGCGCAATCTCCTCCAGCGCGCCCAGTCCGACCGCGATCCAGTGGCGATACCAATCGTCCTTCGCCGCCTGATCCGCGCCGAACTGCACCCCCAGCCGCCGCAGCACGCGCATATTGTCGATCGGATGGATGTCCGCCGCCACGACCAGGGCCATCGCCAGCGCCTGCGCGCGGGCGACGGGATCGGCGGGGTGGAGCGGCGGATCAGGCCAGGTCCGGTCCAGCCAGTCGACGATCGCGAGGCTCTGCGTCAGCGGCGTCCCGTCGACGACCAGCGTCGGCACCAGCCCCTGCGGATTGACCGCGACGTTCGCCGCCGCCCCCTGCGCGCCGCCGATCAGGTCGACCGCGACACGGTCGTAGGCGACCCCCTTGAGGTTGAGCGCGATCCGGACGCGGTAGCCGGCGGAGGAGCGCCAGTAATCGTAGAGGACGATCGCCATGCGCCGGCTACCGGTCGGCCTCGATGTCGCCCTGGCGTTCCGACCGCCGTTCCAGCGCGACCTTGATCAGCGCGGTCATCGGATCGGCGAGCATCAGCCCCAATATGCCGAACAGCGCGCTCGCCAGGATCTGCATGCTGAGCGTCAATGCGGGCGGCAGGTCGACCGTCCGCCGGGCGACGATCGGGACGACGACATAGCCGTCGAAGCTCTGCACGATCGCCCAGGTGACGAGCGCCCACAGACCGGTATGCGGTCCGGCGCTGAACCCGACCGCGATCATCAGCGCGCCCGTCACGAACGCGCCGATATTGGGGACGAACGCCATGATCCCCGCGATGATGCCGAGCACCAGCGCCATCGGCACGCCGCCGGTCGCCAGCGCGATCCCGGTCAGCACGCCCTCCGCCGCCATCCCCACCAGCCGTCCGGCGAGCAGCCGGCGGAGCGTTGACCCCATCCGCTTGGTCGTCACCGCGAATTCGGCGCGGCTGTCGCTCGGCACCATCCACACCAGCCCGCGTTCGTAGATGCGCGGTTCCATCGCGAAGAACAGCCCGAGCACCAGGATGAACACCGCCGTCGTCAGCACACCGAGCGCGCTGCCGACCCAGGATGTCAGCTTGCCGACCTGCCCCGCCGCCTGGTGGAGCATGCCGTTGACGTCCGACGCACCGAGCATGATCCCCTTGCCGTTCAGCCATCCGGTCACCCGGCCGACCTGCGCGATCACCGTCGCCTGAAGCTGTGCGAACTGATCGGTCAGCTGGACGCCCATCAGATAGAAGGTGCCGAGCAGAAACGCGACGACCAGCAGGACGATGATGAGCAGCCGGAACCCCCGCCCGATCTTCAGCACCCGTCCGAGCAGCCGGACGCCGCCGTCCAGCATCGCCGCGAACACCAGCCCGGCGAAGATGATCAGCAGCGGCTGGATCAGCACGATGACCAGTGCCATCGCCGCGATCAGCCCGAGCCAGACGCTCGCCTTCTTCAGCTCGGCGCGGATCGCGGGGTCGGTCAGTTCGCTGGGGGCCAGCGCTTGAACGATCACGGGCCCCGTGTCGCCCTGCGCGTCGCCGCTCATTTGCCGGCGGCCGGCGGCGCGGCGTTTTGCGGATGCAGCGACTGACCCGCGCGACTACCGCGGAGCGATCCGAACCAGGTCAACGGGTTCCATCCCGCGGTAGCGTCGAGGCTGAAGGTGATGAATTCGGCGCGACCTCCGATATTCTCGAACGGCACCGGGCCACCCAGACCGCGTTCGATCCCGCCCAACGGAAAGCGACTATCGGCGCTGTGGTCGCGGTTGTCGCCCATCAGGAAGACATGGCCCGCCGGAATCGTGATGGGGTGCCCGACATGATAGTCGTCGCCCTGGCTGCCATCGATGTCGTCGACCGTATCGAAGGTGCGCCCGCCCGGCAGCGTTTCGGTGACCACGGGAAGGCGGCAGGAATTATATCCCTTGGCATTGGGCACGATCGTTCCACCGCCGCAGGTTTCGCCGTCCGGCGTCATGTCACCGCCGTAACGCGCGATATCCACGTCATGCTTCGGGCCGCGCTTCACCGGGACGCCGTTCAGGATGACCGTGCCGCCGCGCACCTCGAGTCGGTCGCCGGGCA
Organism: Sphingomonas bacterium; assembly: GCF_903642285.1. GTDB lineage: Bacteria > Pseudomonadota > Alphaproteobacteria > Sphingomonadales > Sphingomonadaceae > Sphingomonas. The sequence goes on along the minus strand of NZ_CAHJWJ010000003.1, from coordinate 2,848 downwards.
GGCCGATGACGCGCTTGATATAGTCGCTGCTGGTGCCCGGCGGCGTCACGATCACGACGTCGCCCCGTTCCGGCAGGCGACCGAGAAGCCGGCCGTGGATGAAAGGAAGTTGAAACGCCCAGCTTTCCTCGGGCTCGTGCAGCACCAGACTGTCGAAGATGGCAACCGGGTTGGGGATCGTCGGCGAAACGAACGACCAGCCATAGGTGAACTTGCTGACGACCAGCCTGTCGCCGACCTGCAGCCCCGGCAGCATCGATTCGGACGGGATGTAGAAGGGTTTGGCGACGAAGCTGTGGAAGCCGAGTACGATCACGATCAGCCAGAAGATGCCCTTGATCTCGCCCCACCAGTCGGTGCCGCGCTTGGCCGTCGCGGCACTGCCGTCGGCGCCGACGCCATCGGCGGCTATGCCGTCGCCGCCCGGCCGGGCCGTGCCGTCTTCACCGTCCAAGGCCACGTCCTTCATATCGCCGGTTCCCGAACCGCCTCGATGATCACAAAGGCCTGCGCCCAGGGATGATCGTCGGTCATCGTCAGATGTATGCGTGCGCCGTGGCCATCCGGTATCATCGCGTCAAGCCTCGCCTTCGCGCCGCCGGTCAGCACCAGGGTGGGCGCGCCCGAAGCTGCGTTCACCACGCCGATGTCGCACATGAATACCCCGCGGCGAAAGCCGGTGCCGACCGCTTTCGAGAACGCCTCCTTCGCGGCGAACCGCTTGGCGAGCGTTCCCGCCTTGGTGAAGGGGCGTCTAGCCGCCTTGGCACGTTCGGTATCGGTGAAGACGCGGCGCTCGAACCGGTCGCCGAACCGGTCGAGCGACGCCTGGATGCGGTCTATGTTGCAGAGATCGGAACCGAGACCGAGGATCACTTAAATCCTCCCCAATATGGGGAGGGGGACCATCCGCTTCTTCAGCGGATGGTGGAGGGGGATCACCGCGAGCGATCCACTCGCGGTGATCCCCCTCCACCAGCTTCGCTGGTTCCCCTCCCCGTCCCGGGGAGGATTTGCGCGCCTACCCACGCGCCGCATCCATCGCATCGCGCATCGTCCGCACCGCGTCGCCCAGCCCGACGAACAACGCCTCGCCGATCAGGAAATGCCCGATGTTCAGCTCGCGGACGTGGCGGATCCCCGCGACGGGCCCGACATTGTCGAACGTCAGCCCGTGCCCCGCATGCACCTCGATCCCGTTCTTCATTGCCAGCGCCGCAGCATCCGCCAACCGGCGAAGTTCGCCCTCGCGATCCTCGCCTTCCAGATCGGCGTAGCGCCCGGTGTGAAGCTCGACGACCGGCGCACCCAGCCGCAGCGCCGCGTCGATCTGGCGCGCGTCGGGTTCGACGAACAGCGATACGCGGATCCCCCCCGCCGCGAGCGAGCGCACCATCGGTACCAATCGCTCGAACTGTCCGGCCGCATCCAGCCCGCCCTCGGTCGTCACCTCCTCGCGCTTTTCGGGCACGATGCATGCGGCGTGCGGCCGGTGGCGGAGCGCGATGCCCAGCATCTCGTCGGTCGCGGCCATTTCCAGGTTGAGCGGGATCGTCAGCGCCGCCGCCAGCCGCGCGATATCGTCGTCGGTGATATGCCGCCGATCCTCGCGCAGATGTGCGGTGATCCCGTCCGCCCCCGCCTCCGCCGCCAGCAGCGCCGCGCGCACCGGATCGGGATAGCCGACGCCGCGCGCGTTGCGCACGGTCGCGACGTGATCGATGTTGACGCCCAGTCTCAACATGACACCCTCAACATGCGACCGCGCTCAACAGGTCGCAGGCGAAGCCCTTGCCCTGTCGGATCTCGTCGATCGGGAAATCGTACGAGCCGGAAGGGTGAGGGCGAGCCGCGATCGCGAGCGCTACGACGGACGGGATCACGCCGCCCGGCTCCCCGGCTTCACCGCCGGGATCGCCGCCAGTTCCGGCGGCAGCGCGTCGGCGGTATAGGTCGGCACGTCCAGGCGGATCAGCGGATAGAACGGCACGCCCAGATCGACGCCGCCGCCCGACCGGTCGACCAACGCCGCCGCCGCGATCGTCTCGCCGCCCGCCGCGGCGATCGCCTTGATCGCCTCCTTCGACGACAGCCCGGTGGTGACGACGTCCTCCATCATCAGCACGCGTTGCCCCGGTGCCAGCCGGAACCCGCGGCGCAGCCCGAACACGCCGTCGGGCCGTTCCAGGAACAGCGCCTCGACTCCCAGCGCGCGCGCCATCTCGTGCCCCGCGATCACACCGCCCATCGCGGGCGACACGACGATGTCGATCGCCGAGCGCACCTCCGCCGGCAATCGCGCGACCAGCGCCCAGGCCAGCCGGCTCCCCCGCGCCGGGTCCATCAATACGCGCGCGCACTGCAGGTAACGCGGGCTGCGCAACCCCGACGACAGGATGAAATGCCCCTCCAGCAGCGCGTCGGCGGCGCGGAATTCGGCGAGCACGTCATCGTCGGTCATGCGGATCGGCTCCCTCGCGCGTCATAGGGCGCAACGCGTTGATCGAGCCCAGCGATTAGGGATCGACGCGCCGTCGCGCAACGCAAAGCAACGCGTAGGCCAGAAACCGGCGCTCGGTGCTTGAGGCGGACCCCCCTGCCGCGTATAGGCATGGCCGAACCGGCAATTTTATTGTCCGGGAACCCGCACATGTCCCGCCAGGACCATGTCGATACGCGGCTTTCCGGTTTGGGGTGACGACAGGGATGCGCAATATGGGCTTCAGGACTTTGGCGATCGCAGCCGGGCTGGCACTGGCCGGGCTTGCCGGTACCGCGGGTGCCGCTGCGCCGCAGGCCGCGGCCGCGCCGGCCGGCATCACCGCCACCGCGCCGACGACCGCCGCCG
>NZ_CAHJWJ010000002.1 GCF_903642285.1 Sphingomonas bacterium | reverse complement strand
CCCGCGAGCGCCGGACGTGGCCCGACCTCCGGTCGAGGCGGCGCGGGCTCCGCAGCAACAGCCCGCGGAGCGCGGTCGACCGCCGGTCGCACAAGCGCGTCAGGCACCGCCATCGCAGCAACAGGCGGTCCGGCAAGCGCCGCGCGTCGAGCATCAGCCCCGCGCATTCGCGGACCACGCGCCACCGGCCGATGCGAGACCGCCCGCCCGGCGGCCAAATAGCGTCGTCCAGGTCCACCGCGGCGGCGGACCGGGCGATCCCGGTGCGGCGTTCCATGACGCCCAACGCCAGGGGGGACGCGACCAGCAGCAGGCGACGCGCCAGCAGGCCGATCTGCGGCAAAGCGACCATGCGCAGCTGCAGGCGGCGCATCAGGCGCAGCAGTCGGTTCACCAGCAGGAGGCCGCCGCGCATCAGCAGATCGCCGCGCATGCCGCACCGGTGCCCCAACATGCGCCGCCCGCGCCCCGACCGGCCCCCGCGCTGCACGCCGCACCCGCGCCGCACCCGCAGGACGGCGGACATGGGGAGCATCGTCCATGATTTGAACGACGGCCGCGGCTCAAGGTTCGCCACCCCGGCCTTCGCCGGGGAGGGGTGTCTCGCACCAGCGCGCATATGATCGCCGGTCGATCATGCTTTACCCCGCCCGCCGTGCCGCCACCGCCGCGCGCCAGCGGCGAGCGCGCCACCACATGATGATGCCGGTCACCGCTAGGATCGCGGGCAGGATGCCGCCGATGAAGATGATCGCCTGCCACACCGGCCCCATGCCGGTGCCGTCGTGCAGTCGCCGGACCAGTTGCGCGACACCGCCGTCGCGGCGCGCGGGGGCGACGACCGCGGTGCCGGTATCGTCGGCGACCTTCACGCTGGCGGGCGACCGCCCGCCGCGCGCGAGCGTCACGGTCCAGTCCGGGGTGCGATCGGTCGGCCAGGCGATGCTGCGCAGATCGCCGGGCGCGACCGCGCTGGCATGCGCGACCACCGTCGCGAGCGACTGCGCCGGCGTGGCGAGAGGCTGCGCGCGCGCCTGCATCGCGCGGTCGGGGCCACCGCGCTGGCCGGACTGACCGACCAGCGCGGCGAAGAAGGAAGGAAACGCGATCCACGCCCCCGTCAGCGACAGCATGAACAGCGGCAGCGCGACCCAGAAGCCGAACAGATGGTGCAGGTTGGTGTCGGTATTGCGATGCCGGCGCCAGCGCAGACCCCGCGCGAATCGACCGCTCATCGGCCACCACAGCCACAGCCCGGTGAAGCAGGACACCGCCATCGCCACGCCGATCCACCCGACGATCGTCCGGCCGACCCCCGGCACCAGCAGGCTGCCGTGCAGTATATGCACCGTCCGCATGATCCCGCTGTTGCCGGGTGCCTTGACCAGCACCCGCGCGGTCGGCGGGTCGAGATAGACCAGCATGCGCTGGGGCGGACCGAGACGCGGCGTGGCCCCGGCGACCGTGGCGGCGATCACGACCGGCCCATGACCGTCGGGCACGGCCAGCGTCGCGATCCGCTCCCCAGGTGCGAGGACGGTGCGCGCCGCCGCGACATAGGCGTCGGGGGCCAGCACCATATCGCCCGACACGGCGTAGCGGGCCGGGTCGAGCACGCGGTCGAGCGGTTCGTACCAGACGAGCGCCGCACCGCTGAGCGACAGCGGGATGATGAGGATCGCGAGGATCAGCCCGATCCATTTGTGCACCTGGAACCAGGCACGGCGCATCGCCAGTTTCGTCATGTCGGTCCTCAGACGTCCGCCCAGCGGCGGAGCAGATTGTGATAGATGCCGGTGAGGCGAACGACCGTGTCGTCGCCCTGTCCCTGGCCCGCGGCGACGCGTTGTACCGCGCCGTCCAGATCGAACAGGATCGCCCGCGCGCCATCGTCGCGGATCATCGACTGGACCCAGAAGAAGGATGCGACGCGCGTGCCGCGAGTGACCGGGGTGACATGGTGCAGGCTCGACGCCGGGTAGAGCGCGAGATGGCCGGCGGGCAGCTTCACCGTCTGCGCGCCGAACCGGTCCTCGATCACCAGTTCGCCGCCGTCATAGGCTTGCGGATCTTCGAGAAACAGCGTCGCGGAGAGATCGCTCCGGATGCGGAAATCGCTGCCGCGGCGGATCCGGATCGCGGTGTCGACGTGCGCGCCGAACGACTGGCCGCCGGCATAACGGTTGAACAGTGGCGGAAAGACTTTCAGCGGCAGCGCGGCGGCCACGAACAGCGGCGAGGCGGCGAGCGCGTCCAGCACGATCCCGCCCGCTTCGCGCGCCGCGGCGCATTCCTCGGGCAATTGTTCGTTGCGCTTGGCGAGTGCGGAGCCGGTACCGGACGTGGCATTGCCGTCGATCCAGTCGCCCGCATCGACGATGCCGCGAACCCGCGCGACCCCGGCCGCGTCGAGGACATCCGGGACGGCGATCAGCATCGTCCCGTGCCTTCGCGCAATACCGCCAGCCCCTCGCTCGCGAAACCGGGGATCGCGGACGCGGCCAGCCACGTCTCGACCTGCGCGACGAAGCGCGCGTTCCCCCGCCCGCCCGCCGCGCGCAGCCAGGGCAAGGCTTCGTCGACGCGGCCTGCCTCGCCCAGCATCCGTGCGTGGTTGAAGCAACCGCGGAAGTCACCGCCCTCTGCCGCCTCGGCATAGCAGGTCGCGGCCTTGGCCGGATCGACCGGTCCGGCCCAGCCGTCCTCCGCGAAGCTGCCGATGAAGTTCAGCGCCTTCGCCCGCTGCACCCCCTCGCCCGCCGCGACCGCGCGTTCCAGCCACGCCAGGGCCGCGACCTTGTCCTCCGCCAGGCCCTCGCCGAGAGCGAGCAGCGTCGCGTAATTGTACATCGCCGCGTCCAGCCCGCGCTCGGCGGCGATCCGATAGCATTGGGCGGCGCGAGTCTTGTCGGGCGCGGTGCCCCAGCCGAGATCATAGCAGCGCCCGACCATGTTGAGCGCCATCAGGTGATGCTGCGCCGCCGCCTTCACGAACCAGCCGAGCGCGGCGCGGGGGTCGGCGGGGGTGGCGATGCCGTCCAGCAGGACCTGGCCGTACAGCGCCTGCGCTTCCGGGTGGCCTTCGAGTGCGGCGATGCGGAGCGTCCCCACCCACTCCTCCCCAGCATGGGGAGGGGGACCGTGACGCGCAGCGGCATGGTGGAGGGGGCTATCCGCGAGCGATCCGCTTGTGGCACCCCCCCTCCACCGTCCTTCGGACGGTCCCCCTCCCCGTCCCGGGGAGGAATGAGCATCGGCACCCATCAAAACTTCACCCCGACCGTTCCGAATACCGTCCGGCCGGCGGCGATCGTTGCATAGTGGTTGGCATAGGCCGAGCTGAAATACACCTTGTCGGTCAGGTTCTGCGCGTTGACGCTGAAGGTCACGTTCTTCGTCACGTCATAGCTCGCCCGCGCGTCGAAGCGGACATAGCCGGGGATCTCGCGGTACAGCACCACGGTCGCGGGGTTCACCGTCACCACGCCCGCCGCGGTCTGCGTCGCGGTGCGGTTGTCGGCATAGCCGCCATATTGGCGGTCGTTGTAGATCACGCTGCCGCCCACTTGGAAGCGCTTGTACAACGTGACGTTGGTCGTCGCGGTGAAGCTGTTGCGCACGGTCGAGGGCACCTGCTTGCCGGTGTTGACCGAGGTCACGTACACGACCTGCGCCGCCTGCGTGCCGACCGCGGGGGCGGTCAGCGCGGCATTGCCGCCGTCGGTCACGACCGGATCGAGATAGGTGTAGCCGCCGAAGATCGTCCAGCCGGGCAGGATCGTCCCGCTCGCGGTCAGTTCCACGCCGCGCACCCGCGTCTTGCCCAGATAGGCGACGGTATTGGCGTCGATCGCGACACGCGCATTGTCCGTATCCGTCTGAAACACCGCTACGGCCAGCGCGAGCTTCTCGTGGAACACGCTTGCCTTTGCGCCGACCTCGTAGGATCTGGTCTTCTGCACCTTCAGCTGGTTCAGCGCGCCGGCCGCAGTCGTCGTGGTGGTCGGCAGCGCATTGTCCTCGCGCCCTTCGCCGAGCAGGCTGTTGGGCGGCGTGGCGGCGGTCGCATAACTGGCATAGACGCTGGTCTCGCGAGTAGGCTTCAGGACGAGGCCGAGTTGATAGTTGAACAGCCGATCGGTGCGCGACTCCCTGATCTGGTAGACCCCCGCCGCGGGCGGCGTCAGGCCGGTCGAGATCGCCGGCGTCAGGATCGACTGGAACCGGTCGTAGCGCAGTCCGACATTCACGATCACCGCGGGCACGACGGTGATGGAGTCGAAGCCGTAGATACTCTGCGTATTGGCATCGTTCTGCGTCTCGCTGCCGGGCAGGCCCTTCACGATCGCGGTCGGCACGTTCGACGTATCGGTGGTGGTGTTGACCCACGGATCGTTCGGATTGGGGTTGAACAGGCTGATGCAATAATAGCGCGAGACGGTCGTGGTATCGCAGCGCGGGCTGATCGTCGCGCCGGTCTGTTCGACGAACGCACCACGACGGTCCTTCTCCCACGAGATCTCGGTGCCGACCGCGATGCTGTGCTTGATGCTGCCGGTATCGAACGTGCCGTACAGGTCGGTCTGGTCGATGATGCTCTGGTCATAGCCGTAGCGCGTATTGCCCCGCCGCCAGACATAACCGCCGCCGACCTGCTCCACACCGCCCGTCGTCTTGTCGACCGTGCCCGGCGCGATCGTCGGGATGCCGAAGACGTCGCCGTTGGAGTCGTCGGGTAGCGTGAAGATATAATCCTGCTCGTCATGACTGAAGCGCGCGGTGTTGCGCAGCGTCAGGCTACCGAAATCATGTTCGACCCTGATCGTCGCCTGGTTGGTCGTGGAATTGCGGAAATCGCGGTCGGTCAGCCCGTAGAAAGTCGACCGCGCGATCGTCCCGGTCTGTCCATTCAGCGTCGTGAAGGTGCCGATCGCTGGCTGCGACAGCACATTGCCCGTCGTCGGCGCGTTGCAGACCGTCGCCGAACAGACATAGCGATAGGGCAGCCCGCTGTCGGGAAGCTCATGGCTCTCCAGATAATAATAGCTCGCCGTCAGCCGAGTCGGCGTGCCGAGCCCGATCGTGATCGACGGTGCGACGCCCCAGCGGCGCTGGTACACGTCGTCGCGCCCCGCGACGTCCTGGTCGTGCCACAGCCCCTCGATCCGGAACGCGATGCTGTCCGCGACCTTCAGGTTCAGGTCGCCGGTGACGCGCTTGTAGCCGGCATTGCCGAAGCTGCCGTCCACCTCGCCGAAATTGCGCAGTTCGGGCATCTTGGAGATGATGTTGATCGTCCCGCCCGCCGATCCGCGGCCGCCGAGCGTCGAATCCGATCCCCGTACGATCTGCACGGATTCGGTCGCGAACACCTCGCGGCTCTGCGACGCGAGATCGCGAACGCCGTCGACATAGATGCTGCCCTGGCTGTCGAAGCCGCGGATGAAGGGCCGGTCGCCGATCGGATTGCCCCCCTCCGCCGCGCCGAAGGTGATGCCGGGGATCGTGCGCAGCGCGTCCTGAAGGCTGTTCGACCCGGTCTGCTGGATGATGGTCTTGTCCAGCGTGACGATCGACCGCGGCGTGTTCACGACCGGCGCGACCGCCTTGGCATCGGCGCGGACGCGTTTGCCGTTGACCAGAATGTCGCTCTGGGAGGGATCGGTGTCCGCGTCCGCCGCGACCGCCGTCAATTTCGTGTCTTCCGCGGCCAGCGCCGGCGCGGTGGTGAACGCGCCGACACAGCCAAGCGCGAGGAACGCCGACGAGCGCGGCACGGAAACGGTACGACGGTTCAAAGCGGAAAACCCCTGATTGCTTGGGGCATTCGCTATTGAGAGTCGTTCTCACTGTCAATGCTATTGAGAGTAATTCGCAATCTGGGTTATCAGCCACGTGCGGAGCGCGCTGCCGAGGTTGGGCGGATTCGTTGCGCCGATCCGCAGCGCATCGATCTGCGCGACCAGCGCGGATAGCGGCAGCGCCTGCACCCGCGCGGCCCCCTCCAGCGCGGACCAGAAGACGGGTTCGAGACTGATCGAGGTCTGGTGCCCGGCGATGGTGATCGATCGCTTCACGGGGCCGTGGAAGCCGTCGGGGGGTGGAGCAATGTCATTTGGCATCGAAACAGCCATCGATGCGGTTGAAGCCACCGAATTTCGACGTCAGCGGGACGCGCGCCAAGTCGCGGAGCGCCAGGTCGGCGTTGCAGTAGCGCTTGGTCGTCTGCACCGTGCCGATCGGCACGAAGGCGTCGGTCGTCCGGCCGGTCGCATCGGCCTGGTGATCGAGCCGGAACCAGCGGACGGTGGCGGTCGCATGGTCCGCCGGAATGCCGCTCTGCGAATCGTCCAGCGTCGCCTCGACCAGCAGCGCCGCCCGCCGCCCGGCGATCGTCCCGGTCGCGAACCGTACCGCGCCGAGCACCCGCTCGCCATCGAAGGGATTGTCCGTGACGATGTCGTTCAGCGGGCCCGTCGCGCGGTCGACACCCACCAGGCCGACCGGACTGCCCTCCGATGGCCCGCCCAGCACCATCCAGGCGTGATAGCTATGCGCATTGCCGTTCCCACGCCACGCCTCGACGATCGTCGCCGTGCCGCCGCCGGGAAGGAAACCCGGTATGCGGTTGACGCCGGGGTGCAGTGCGATCGGCTTCAAATCTGCGATCTCGGGGGGTGGGCTCGCCGCGACGAGGAGCAGTCCGAAGCCGGTTAGGGCAAATGCACGCATCATGACCTCCGCTTTATCCGTTCATACCGCCGCGCCTGCCTATCCCACCCCGGCGAAGGCCGGGGCCCAGTTTCGGGCCTTTCGGGGCTAGCGCTCAATGCCCTATCACAACCTTCGCAGCTGGGCCCCGGCCTTCGCCGGGGTTGGCGGCATCACCCTCACGGCGTATCGAACAACGCCGCCAGTTGCTCGATGATCGTCCCGCCGAGCTGCTCCGCATCCATGATCGTCACCGCACGCGTATAATATCGTGTCACGTCGTGGCCGATCCCGATCGCGACCAGTTCGACCGGCGACTTGGTTTCGATCCAGCCGATCACCTGGCGCAGATGCCGCTCCAGATAGCTTCCCGAATTCACCGACAATGTGGAGTCGTCGACCGGCGCCCCGTCCGAAATCACCATCAACACGCGCCGATCCTCGGGCCGCGCGAGCAATCGCGAATGCGCCCACAGCAGCGCCTCGCCGTCGATATTCTCCTTCAGCAGCCCCTCGCGCATCATCAGGCCGAGCGAATTGCGCGCGCGCCGCCACGGCTCGTCGGCTTTCTTGTAGACGATATGGCGAACATCGTTCAGCCGGCCGGGCTGCGGCGGACGCCCCGCGGCGAGCCAGGTCTCGCGGCTCTGCCCGCCCTTCCAGGCGCGTGTGGTGAAGCCCAGGATCTCCGTCTTGACGCCGCAACGCTCCAGCGTGCGCGCCAGGATATCCGCGCTGATCGCGGCGATCGAGATCGGGCGGCCGCGCATCGACCCCGAATTGTCGATCAGCAAGGTGACGACGGTATCGCGGAAATCGGTCTCGCGCTCGATCTTGTAGCTGAGCGACTGCGTGGGATTGACCACCACCCGCGCCAATCGGGCCGCGTCGAGCATCCCCTCGTCCTGATCGAAGTCCCACGACCGCGACTGCTGCGCCATCAGCCTGCGCTGCAACCGATTGGCGAGTTTCGAAACCGCGGACTGCAGGTGGACGAGCTGCTGGTCCAGGTAGCTGCGCAGCCGCGCCAGTTCGTCGGCGTCGCACAGTTCGGTCGCGGCGACGACTTCGTCGAATTGCGTCGTCCAGGCTTTGTAGTCGAATTGCGGCGACGTGTCCGCGAACGGGCGGTTCGGGCGGACGGGCTGCATCCCTTCCTCGCCATCGTCGCCCGGGTCGCCGTCCATGTCGTCGAACTGGTCGTCGGACCTCTGCTGGCCATCGCCATCCTCGCTGTCCGACTCGCTCTGCTCACCGCGCGCTTCGACCTCGGCCTGTCCCTCGCCACCCTGTTCCTGGCCCTCGTCGCCCTCGTCGGGCTGCGACTCCTCTTCGGTGCCTTCGTCCTCGCTGCCGCCGTCGTCGCTGTCTTCTGGCACCTGCTCGCCCTCGACGAGTTCAAGGTCCTCGAGCAGCTTCATCGCCAGCGATTGGAACGCGCGCTGATCGTCGAGCGCCAGCAAAAGCGCCGACAGGTCAGTCTTGTCCTCGATCCAGTCGCGCACCAGTGCCAGCCCCGGCACGGTAACCGCGGGCGGCGCATTCCCCGTAAGCCGCTCACGGACCAGCAGGCCGAGGGCGGTCGACAGCGGCACCTCCGCCTGACTGCGCGCACGCGTGATGGGATCGGACCGGAGTCTGGCGTCGAGCGCTATCGCGAGGTTGTCGGTGATCCCCGCATAGCCGCGTGCGCCCAGCGCCTCGACCCGCGCGCCCTCGATCGCATCGAATACCGCGCGCGCCACCGCCTCGCCAGGCGCGCCACGTGTGTGGAGCGCGGTGTCGTGATGCTTCAAACGGAGCGCGAAGCCATCGGCGAACCCACGCGCCTCCGCCACCTGTTCAGGTGGCAGCGCGCGCGCGGGCATCGGCACCTTGATATGCTTGCCCGACTGTACAGGCGCGTCGGCGGTGAATGCGAGTTCCACCTCCGGCTCGTCCGCGATCGCGCGTGCCGTGCCGGCGAGGACGGCCTTGAACCGGTCGAGAGGGGTTTCGGTTGACATTACCAGAGAACCTTACAGCCGAATTTGGCGATTTCGCGGTCGCGGGTCACGACGGTCATGTCGTCCAGCAAGGCTTGCGCCGCGATCAGCCGGTCGAAGGGATCTTTGTGGGCACCCGATAGGGAGCCGCCATGCACGCCGTGCTGCGCCGTCACGGGGAGATGATAGAATCCGTCGCGGATCACATCCTCCGCGAAGGCCGGCAGGCTGGCGCGCATCTCGAGCAATTGTCCCTTCCGGATTTTGGTCGCCAGTTCCCAGCCCGACGCCGCGCTGACGAACACCTGATTCGACGTGGCGGTCATCGCCGCTCTGGCAGCGGTCGGCAATGTCGGATCATTTTTCCACCACCAGATCAGCGCATGCGTATCGAGCAGCAACCGCATCGTCATTCCGGCGGGAAGATACTGGCGTTCTCGATTTCGTCGAGTTCCTCTTCGGTGAAACAAGGAGCCATCACATCCTCTTCCGAAACGTGCTCGAGCAAATGCGCGTAGCGCCCGGGTTGACGCACCATCCGAGGTTCCTCGGCTAGCGGCATCAACCGCGCATAGGGCTCGCCATCCCTAGCGACAATAATCTCTTCCCCGGCATGCGCGCGACGCACCAAGCGAGAAAATTGCGTCTTCGCCTCGTGGATATTGAACGTCGTTTGCGGATCGGCTTCTGCCATGCTGGCCTCCTGATGGACTAACTACCTTAGTCCACCGCCATCATCAACCCTTCCCCACCACGCTTTCCGGCAGATCCTTCCCGAACACGCGCTGGTAATATTCCGCCACCAGCGACCGTTCCGCCTCGTCGCATTTGTTCAGGAACGACAACCGGAACGCGAAGCCGACATCGCCGAAGATCAGCGCGTTCTGCGCCCAGGTGATGACGGTCCGCGGGCTCATGACCGTCGAGATGTCGCCGTTGACGAAGCCCTTGCGCGTCATGTCCGCCACGCGGACCATCTGGTCGACGACCTTCTTGCCGTCGGGCTTGTCGTATTCGCCCGACTTGGCAAGCACGATCTGTGCCTCGACCGCGGCGGGCAGATAGTTCAGCGTGACGACGATGTTCCAGCGGTCCATCTGGCCCTGGTTGATCTGCTGCGTGCCGTGATACAGCCCGCTGGTATCGCCCAGGCCGACCGTATTGGCGGTGGCGAACAGGCGGAACCAGGGATTCGGGCGGATCACCCGGTTCTGGTCGAGCAAGGTCAGCTTGCCCTCCGTCTCCAGCACGCGCTGGATCACGAACATCACGTCGGGGCGACCCGCGTCATATTCGTCGAACACCAGGGCGGTCGGCGTCTGGAGCGCCCAAGGCAGCAACCCCTCGCGGAATTCGGTGACCTGCTGCCCGTCCTTCAGCACGATCGCGTCGCGCCCGACCAGATCGATGCGGCTGATATGCGCGTCGAGATTGATGCGGATGCACGGCCATTTCAGCCGCGCGGCGACCTGTTCGATATGCGTCGACTTGCCCGTGCCGTGATAGCCCTGGACCATCACGCGCCGGTTGTGCGCGAACCCCGCCAGCACCGCGAGCGTGGTGTCGGGGTCGAATACATAGGCCGGATCGAGATCGGGAACGCGTTCGTCCGCTTCGGAAAAGGCGGGGACCTCCATGTCCGAATCGATCCCGAACATCTCACGGATCTTCGCGACGCGGTCGGGCGCTTCGAGGATCGTCGTTTCTCGACTGTCGGGCATGGTGTTGGGGATATCAGTCATTATTGCCTCGCCTGTGGCTCAACGCCTTAGGGCAACGAACGGCCCCGCTTCAACCATTCAGCGCAAGTCCGACCCATCGAGGTGACCCATGTCATGCGAACGCCGGTGCCTGGCGCAGCTGCTGGTACGCCGCGATCACCTGTTGCAGCATCGTCTCATGCGCCCGGTCGCCGCCGTTGCGATCGGGATGATAGCGGCGAACCAGTTCGCTGTAGCGCCTGCGCAGCGCCATCCGGTCCGCATCCGCCGCGAGGCCGAGGACCTTCAGGCTCGCGCGGTCCTGTCCCGATAAGGGCTTGCCGTCGGACCGCTCCGGCGCGGTCTCGCGGCGGAAGCGCGCGCCGATGGCGTCCATCGGGTCGCTGAAATCGGTCCAGCGTGGCGGGCGATCCGCGCCGCCATGCGCGAACGCACGCGTTTCCCGCTCCCATCCCGCCAGCGGCCGCTGCGCGTCGTGGATTTCGTCCACGCTCATCCCGTCGAAGAAATTGTACCGCGAATTGAACGCGCGGACATGTTCCAGGCACATCCAGCGATAGGGGCGCGGGCCGTCCGGGCCAGCCGTTCCCTCCGCCGGCGGCGCGCGGAATTCGCCGGGTTCGTCGCAGCCCGGCTGGGCGCAGCGCTGACCGGTATTCTCGACCCGGCCATGGAAGCGCGGGCTCGGCCGCTCCTTCTTTTCGTTTTCCCCCGACACCGGGTCCCCGCTCCGACAAAAGGCGCTATATAGGCGCGATGAATGCCACTTCTACAGAACCGCTCGCCGACACGATCGCCGATCGCCTGACCAGGGCGCTCGCTCCGTCGCATCTCGCCGTGTCTAACGACAGTCGCCAGCATGCGGGGCATATGGGCGATGACGGCACGGGCGAGACGCATTTCTCCGTCGCGATCGAAAGTGCCGCGTTTTCGGGGCGCAACCGGGTGGAAAGACAGCGTATGATAAACCATGTGCTGGCCGATCTGCTAGCCACGCGAATCCATGCGCTCGCCATCAGGGCGCGCGCGCCGGAGGATGCGCGATGAGTTACCAGCTTTGGTATTGGCCCTCGATTCCCGGCCGTGGCGAATTCGTCCGGCTGCCGATGGAGGCGGCGGGTATCGGCTATGAGGATTGCGCGCGTCTGGCCGGTGACGCGGGGCAGGCATTGCTCGCCGACATGGCGGCGCGCAGCGGCCGAACGCCGTTCGCGCCGCCCTATCTGGTCAATGACAGGTTGGTGATCGCGCAGGTCGCCAACATCCTGATGTACTTGGGCGAGCGCCACGACGTCGCCCCGTCGAACATCGCCGACCGGCTATGGCTGAACCAATTGCAGCTGACGATCGCGGACATGGTCGCGGAGGTGCACGACGTCCATCACCCGGTCGACGCGATGGCCTATTATGCGGAACAACGCCCCGAGGCATTGCGTGCCGCCGGGCGGTTCCGCGCGGAACGAATGCCCAAATTCCTCAAATATTTCGAGCATGCGGTGATCGCCAATCCCGGCGATTGGCTGATCGATCACCGCTGGACCTATGTCGATACGTCGTTGTTCCAGCTGGTCGAGGGGCTGCGCTACATGTTTCCGAAGCGGATGGCGACGCTGGAGCCCGACCATCCGAACCTCGTGCGGATCCATGCGCAGGTCGCCGACCTGCCCGGCATCCGCGCCTATGTGAAGAGCGACCGGCGGCTGGCGTTCAACGAGAACGGCATCTTTCGCCATTATCCCGAGCTGGACGCCGCGTGAGGGTGCCACGCCCCGCCGCGCGAATCCTGTTGGTCGATGGCGAAGGCCGCATCCTGCTGTTCCGCTTCACGCCCGACGATCGCCCGGCTTTCTGGTGCACCCCGGGCGGCGCGGTCGACCCGGGCGAAAGCTACGAAGCGGCGGCGCGGCGTGAGCTGCGCGAGGAAACCGGGATCGATGCCGATCCCGGTCCCGAGATCGCGCAGCGGCAGGTCGAATTCCGAACGATCGAGGGCATCGAGGTCAGCGCCGACGAGCGCTGGTTTCGCGTCGATGTCGGCGCGGTCGATATCGATTCGTCGGGGCATACCGAACTCGAACGCCGGGTCATGACGCAGTGGCGCTGGTTCACCCGCGACGAGCTGGCTGTGCATGACGAGCGATTCTATCCCGAGGATCTGACCCGGATGCTGAACGCGACGGAGCGCGCGCATGTTCGGTGACTTCATCGAACAGGAAATCCTGCCCGTCACACACGATCTGGGCGGGTTCAAGGTTCACCGCACGCTC
The DNA here is from genome assembly GCF_903642285.1 of Sphingomonas bacterium. Classification (GTDB taxonomy): domain Bacteria; phylum Pseudomonadota; class Alphaproteobacteria; order Sphingomonadales; family Sphingomonadaceae; genus Sphingomonas. The sequence continues at coordinate 174,068 of NZ_CAHJWJ010000002.1, read as the reverse complement.
CCCGCCAAGGCGCGGACGATGGTCGGGCCGTTCCTGTTCTTCGACCAGATGGGTCCGGCACATCTGCCGCCCGGCCATGGCATCGACGTACGCCCGCACCCGCATATCAACCTGTCGACCGTCACGTACCTGTTCGATGGCGCGATCGATCACCGCGACTCGCTCGGCACCGCCAAGCGGATCGAACCCGGTGCGGTGAACCTGATGACCGCGGGGCACGGCATCGTCCATTCCGAACGATCGCCGGGCGACGAGCGGAGCGATGGCCCGGTCCTGTCGGGCATCCAGACATGGCTTGCCTTGCCCGATGCGCTGGAGGAGACCGATCCGGCATTCGAACATGTCTCCGCCGCCGGCCTGCCGATCGTCGAGGCGAACGGTGCGCAGGCGCGGATCGTGATGGGCTCGCTATGGGGCGCGACCGCCCCGACGACCGCGCTGGCGGGGGCGATCTATGCCGACATCATCCTGCAGCCGGGGGCCACCGTGCCGATCGACGCCGCCGCGGACGAGCGGGCGCTGTACCTGGCGCAAGGCGAAGCGACGCTGGAGGGCGTGCCGTTGACGCCGATGACGCTGTACGTGCTGCGTCCCGGCATCGCGGCCACGTTGCGATCGGCGAACGGTGGCCGCGCGATGCTGTGCGGCGGCGATGCGTTCGCAACGCCCAGGCATGTGTGGTGGAATTTCGTCTCCAGCCGGCGCGACCGGATTGCCGAGGCCAAACGCGCCTGGATGGCGGGCGACTTTCCCCGCGTGCCGGGCGATGCGCAGGAGTGGATCCCGATCCCCGAGGTACCGAAGACCGTGAGCTATCCCTGATGAACCCGACGCTTCGCCCGCATGCCTTTGTCCTCGCCGTTCGCGACCTTGCGGCGTCGACTATGTATTTCACCGAGACGCTGGGCTTCACGAAGGATTGGAACGACGGCGACAATTGGCAAGCGGTCATTCGGGACGACGTGCGTTTGATGATGGGGCGTTGCCCCGGTGCCATTCCGGCGTCGGCGCTGGGCGACCACAGCTATTTCGCCTTTATCGCGACCAGCGACGTCGATGCGCTGCATACCGAATTCGCGTCTCGCGGTGCCCGTATCCTCGCCCCGCCCGCGGACAAGCCCTGGGGCTGGCGCGAGATGCCGGTCGCGACGCCCGAAGGGCATCGCATGATGTTCGCGACATGGGTCGGCTGATACGGACAGCTTCCCGAGAATGGCAGGAGAGTGAATGACCGACGACCTGCAACGCATCGCTTTATCCACCGGCGTCGAACTCGACGTCCAGATCACCGGCGACCCCGCCGCCCCGCCGATCATCCTCCTTCACGGCTTCCCCGAATCGCATCGGACGTGGCGTCACGTCGTCCCCGACCTCGCCCGCGACCATTACGTCATCGCTCCGGACCAGCGCGGCTATGCGCGATCGTCGAAGCCCGAGGGCGTGGAGAACTACACCCCCGACAAGATCGTCGCCGACCTGATCGCACTCGCCGACCATCTCAGCATCGACCGATTCACGCTGGTCGGGCACGACTGGGGTGGCGCGGTCGCCTGGATGGCGGCGCTGCAACACCCGGACCGCATCGCGCGGCTGGTGATCGTCAACGCGCCGCACCCGCTCGTCTTCCAGCGCACCATCTTCGACGAGCCCGCGCAGCGCGCGGCAAGTCAATATATCCGCGCATTCCGCAATACCGATCTGGAGGCGCATATCGCGATGATCGGGCTTTCGTCCTTCTTCGACGGCAGCTTCATGAAACACACCGACTTCGCGAAGATCGCGGACGAGAAGCCCGTCTATCTCGACCAATGGGGTCAGCCCGGCGCGATGACCGCGATGCTGAACTGGTACCGCGCCAGCGCGATCCAGGTGCCGGCAATGGACGAGACCCCGCCCCGGCCCACCTTTCTCGACGCGCCATTCCCGCCGACGAAGATGCCGGTGCTGGTGGTCTGGGGGGCGGAGGACAAGGCGTTGCTGCCGAGCCAGCTGGACGGGCTGGACGCGCTGGTGCCGGACCTTACGGTGGTCAAGGTCGATGCCGGGCATTTCGTGCCGTGGGAGAATCCGGCCGCGGTGATCGCGGCGATCCGGGGGTGGGCGGGATAGCACGTACGCCCTTATCCCCACCCCGGCGAAGGCCGGGGCCCGGTTACGAGACGATAATGGCTGCGAGATACCCGCGTTAGCTAGCGACGGTGCAACTGGGCCCCGGCCTTCGCCAGGGTGGGAATGAAGGCTCAGCTTGCACTCCGCGTCCCTCCAAAGAACAATCAAACCCGAACCTCCGCACCCTCCGGCAACGCGATCCCCCCATCCCCCGCATCGGGCGCCCGCGAATCGATCCACGCCGCATGCGCATGCGCCGTCGCCGACACCTGCCAGCGATCATCCCCCGGCCAGCCGCACACCCGCACGACCATATGGCCGAGCGACCGGTCCGGTTCCATCGACACCCAGGCCAGCGGACGGTCGACCGTCGCGCGCGCACCCGCCGCAATCATCGCCGTGCGGATACGTTCCGCGACGGGCTCGGGCAGATATTGCCACACCACCGAGTGCATCAGGACGCGCGCGACCCCCGCCGCCTGCGGCTCGGCGAGCCGCGCCTCGATCCAGTCCGCGGCGTCGGCCTGCACCAGATCGACCGGCCGTTCGCGCAGCATCGCGATCGCGCCCTGCACGCGGGCCAGCCGCTCGGGTGCCTCGGCCCAGATGAACGCCGCCAGCCGGGCCTCGACCGCGGGATCGGTCGCATCCATCGGCTTAACGTCGCAGCCGCGGACGGCAACGATGTCGACGGGGACCGATGGCGGCGGCGGCCCACGCCAGTCGGGCACGATCGACACCGGCGCATCCGCCGGCCCGACGACCGTGCCGCCCAGATCGATCCGGAAGCGATCGATCAGCAGGTTCAGCCCGGCACTCGATCCGATCTCCAGCACCTCCAGCTTCGGCCCGAACCGCGCGGCGGTGGCGATCAGTCCGGTAATCAGCGCAGCCGATCGACCGGGCTCGTTCGTCTGGCGGACCGTCGAGCCAGGGATACAACGCATCGTCATGGTCGCGCAGGACGTCGGCCACGACTGCGGCGATCCGGCCGGGCGCGGCGATTCGCCCCGCGAACATGTCCGCCAAGTCCGCATCCGCCCCGGCCAAGACCAGCGCGTGCAGCGCACCGATCAGCCGCAGCGGCACCGCATCGCGGGTCGGCTCGCCCGGCCAGTCCAGCACGCGCGCACCCGTCCGCGTCTCGCGCGTCAGCCCATCCGCGAGCGCGGCGCAGACCTCCGCATAGATCGGCGAGGCGTTCGCGCGGCAATAATGTTCCTGGATGCGAAAAGCGCCGCGATTGGTATCTTCGGTTGCCATCCTGCCCTCCTGTCGGCGGGCATGTTGCACCCGCCCCTCCCCCCCCGTAAAGCCCGGCGGGAAATGGCCACCCCGATCATCATCGCGGTCCCCAAGGGACGCATCCTGGCGGAGGTGATCCCCTTGCTGACGGCGGCGGGTATACGGCCCGAGGCCGGCTTTATGGACGAAGACAGCCGTGCGCTCCGCTTCGCGACCGACGTGTCCGGCATCGAACTGATCCGCGTGCGCGCATTCGACGTCGCGACCTTCGTCGCCCATGGTGCGGCGCAGATCGGTATCGTCGGGTCCGACGTGCTTGCCGAATTCACCTATTCCGAACTCTATGCGCCGGTCGATCTCGGCATCGGTCACTGCCGGCTGTCGGTCGCCGAGCCCGTCGACATGGCCGCTACCGACGACCCACGCGGATGGAGCCATGTTCGCGTCGCCACCAAATACCCGCACGTCACCGCCGCGCATTTCGCCGCGCGGGGGGTGCAGGCGGAATGCGTGAAGCTGAACGGCGCGATGGAATTGGCGCCGACCCTGGGGCTGGCACCGCGGATCGTCGATCTGGTGTCGTCCGGGCGGACGCTGGCCGAGAACGGGCTGGTCGAGGTCGAACGGATCATGGACGTGACGTCGCGGCTGGTGGTCAACCGCGCGGCGATGAAGACGCGGCCCGAGGTCGTACCGCTGGTCGAGGCGTTCCGGCGCGCGGTTGGGGTGGCGGCGTCGTGAGCGCGGCCTTCTTCTGCTCCCCCTCCCGTACACGGCAGGGGAGTGAGAGGTGATCCGCCTCCACACCGCCGAACCCGACTTCGCCGATCGTTTCACCGCACTCGTCGAGGATCGCCGCGAATCCTCGACCGACGTCGCGCGCGACGTCGCCGCAATCATCGCCGCCGTCCGCAGCGATGGTGAGACCGCGGTCGCCGAGCTGACCCGTCGCCACGACCGCCACGACCTCGCCACCACCGGCTGGCGGATCGCGCCGGAGGACTGCGCCGCCGCGTTCGATGCGCTCGACCCGGACCTGCGCGCCGCACTCGAACTCGCCGCCACCCGCATCCGCGCCTATCATGAGAAGCAGCGCCCGACCGATACCGACTATGTCGATGCCGCCGGTGTCCGGCTCGGCGCGCGGTGGCGCGCGGTCGATGCGGCGGGGATCTACGTCCCCGGCGGGCGCGCGGCGTATCCGTCGTCGCTGCTGATGAATGCGATCCCCGCGCGGGTCGCGGGGGTCGGGCGGTTGGCGATGGTCACGCCGACGCCGGACGGGCAGATCAGCGCGCTCGTCCTCGCCGCGGCGCATCTGGCGGGCGTCGACGAGGTATGGCGCATCGGCGGTGCGCAGGCGATCGCCGCGTTGGCGTACGGTGCCGGCCCGATCGCGCCGGTCGATATCATCACCGGCCCCGGCAACGCCTGGGTCGCGGAGGCGAAGCGGCAGGTCTACGGCGTCGTCGGCATCGACATGGTCGCAGGGCCGAGCGAGATCGTCGTCGTGGCGGACGGCCTGAACGACCCCGAATGGATCGCCGCCGACCTGCTGAGCCAGGCCGAACACGACGTCACCACCCAGTCGATCCTGTTCACCGATGACGATGCCTTCGCCGACCGGGTCGCTGCCGCGGTCGATCGGCAACTGGACACGCTCGGCACCGGCACGACGGCGCGCACCGCGTGGAAGGCCAATGGTGCGATCGTCGTGACGTCGACGCTCGAGGACGCCATGCCGCTCGTCGATCGTCTCGCGCCCGAACATCTGCAGCTCGCGATCGACGATCCGCAGGCCCTGTTCGACCGCGTCCGCCACGCCGGGTCGGTGTTCCTCGGCCGTCACACGCCCGAAGCAATCGGCGATTACGTTGCCGGGCCCAACCATGTTCTCCCCACCGGCCGCCGAGCGCGGTTCGCGTCAGGGCTATCGGTGCTAGACTTCATGAAGCGGACCAGTTTCCTCGGGCTCGACGAAGCCGCGCTGCGCGAACTCGGCCCGGCGACGGTCGCGCTCGCGGAGGCGGAGGGTCTGCCCGCGCATGCGCGCTCGGTCGCGCTGAGGCTGCGGCTGAACCGGTGATCCGCGCGGCGGCGATCACACTGGCCGGGCTTGTCGCTACGGGGACGGCTGCTGCCCAGACGACGCCCGACACCCCCGCGCCGCCGTCCGATCAGACCTATGCGATCCACGGGCAGGCGACCTTCGTCGCGCAGGGCGTCGGCGGGTTTGCTTCGCCTTATGCCGGCACGAACAGTCTGACGCCGCATCAGGTGAAGGAAACCTTCGACGCCACCGCGTTCATTGGCGTTCGGCCGTGGCGCGGCGCGGAGCTATGGGCGAACCCGGAGATCGACCAGGGGTTCGGCCTGTCGAACACGCTGGGCGCGGCGGGCTTCCCGAGTGCGGAGGCGTACAAGGTCGGCAAGGCGTCGCCCTATTTCCGGCTGCAACGGCTCTTCTTCCGCCAGACCATCGGGCTGGGCGGCGAGCGACAGGCGGTCGATGCTGCGCAGAACATGCTCGGCGGCAGCCATGACGCCAACCGGATCGTCCTGACGATCGGCAAGTTCGGCGTCGGCGACGTGTTCGACACCAATGCCTATGCGCACGATCCGCGCGGCGATTTCCTCAACTGGTCGGTCGTCGACGCCGGCACGTTCGATTACGCGGCGGACGCGTGGGGCTATAGCTACGGCGTGTCGGGCGAGCTTTATACGGGTCCGTGGACGTTCCGGCTCGGCGGGTTCAACCTGTCGAAAATCCCCAATGGCGAGACGCTGGAAACGGGCTTCGGCCAGTATCAGGTCGATGCCGAGGTCGAGCATCGCCACACTGTCGCGGGACGCGCGGGCGCGGTCAGGGTGACGGTCTTCCGCAACCGCGGACAGTTCAGCCGGTTCGACGATGCGGTCGCCTATGCGCTGGCGACGGGCGGGCCCGTCGACCCCGTCCCCACCCGCCGCCGCCTGACGCGGATCGGCGCGCAGGTAAACGCCGAGCAGGCGTTGACCGACACGTTCGGGCTCTTCGTCCGCGCGGGTTATGCGGACGGGTCGATCGAGCCGTACGACTTCACCGACATCGACCGCACCGCCCAGGTCGGCGGCGCGCTGTCGGGCAAGGGCTGGGGTCGCACGAACGACCGGGTCGGGCTGGCACTCGTCGTCAACGGCATCTCTGCGGCGCATCGGCGCTATCTGGCGGCGGGCGGGATCGGCGTGCTGATCGGCGACGGGCGTTTGCCGGATGCCGGGGCGGAGCAGATCGCGGAACTCTATTATGATCTCGCAGCGCTGAAGGGCATCAACCTGACACTCGACGCGCAGCACATCGCCAACCCCGGCTACAATCGCGACCGCGGGCCGGCGAACGTGCTGGCGGTACGGCTGCACGGGGGATTCTAGTAGATCAATACGAACCCGCCGTGAAGGTCAGGTGAAAAGGCGTTGCAGGGACGCCATCGACCGACTTGAAATTCATGTAAGGCGTCTCGTTGAACGCGACATGGTACGTCCGCCCCGGTGCCGCGGTACACCGCATCATGAAAGTCCGACCATCGGCCGATTGCGTCGGGCGATTACTGCAAGCGGGGTAACTATCGGCGGACGACTGCACGAACGAATACGACCCGCCGCGCATCGGCCGATCATAGGTCACGGACAGCAGGAATGGACCGGGCGCGATGGTGGCACCGGCAGCCGGTAAGGTTCGAATAACATGCGGCGCGGCTTGCGACCCTACAGCGGGCCCTTCGGTGGGAACCGCCATCCAGAAAGCGATCGCGGAAATAGTGACGAAGATCATGAGCATCGCTCCAGTGGTGTAAAGGAAAGCGCGCCTCAAAGGCGTTCGCGGATCAGTCCGCGCCCCTCGCTCAGCCTGAAGATCGACCTGCCCCGTAACCCCTAATTTCTGAGGTCCAGAAAATTTGGGGCCGGACCAGGCGGACTCGCAGCTCTCTAGCGCATCCAGCATGCGCGCGGCTTCCCGACTGCTGGACGCGCCCAGCTTGCGTCGCGCCGTGCGAAGCCGCTCGTTGACCGTGTGAACGGACAGGTCGAGTTCGACCGCCATCGACTTGGCGTCGTGCCCACGGCCCAGCATGACCAAGACCCGTCGCTCACGCTCCGTCAGCGCCGATAGGTCGGACATCGCATTCCCCCGATCGTTCGGCTCGTGTTCGCAAGCCTCGGTCAAATTCGCAACCGCTCACTATCGACCGCAGGGGGTGACGCGCCCGCCCCCACCGCCTAAAGCCCCCGCGATGTCCCGCACCGCCACCCGATCGAAGGCCCGCGCCGCCGCGCGGCTTGCCGCCGTCCAGGCGCTGTACCAGCATGAGATGGAAGGTATCGCGGTCACCGCGCTACTCCATGAATTCCATCAGCACCGGATCGGCGCGACGATCGAAGATGTCGAATATGCCGAGGCCGATGCCGATTTCTTCGATGATATCGTAAAAGGCGCGGTCGCGCGGATCGGCGAGATCGACGTCGCGATCGAGGCGAAGCTGGCGAAGGGCTGGACGCTGCCACGGCTCGATAAGCCGATGAAGGCGATCCTGCGCGCCGGCACTTACGAACTCCTGGCACGCGCCGACGTGCCTGCGGCGGCGGTGATCACCGAATATGTCGATGTCGCCCACGCGTTCTACGAACGGCGGGAGTCGGGCTTCGTCAACGGCTTGCTCGACGCCATCGCCAGGCAGGTCCGGACCTAGCACCGGCCGCGCTTGCCAGTGTCATATGCGCCCGGTAGCCCGGGGCGATGACCATCGCTGCCACCATCGTCGCCGACCTCGATCGCCTGTACCTCGCCTCCGTCGCCCGTCTGCAGGCCGCGCTCGGTGCCTATCTGACGAACGGCACAATTCCCGAAGCGGCAGCGCGCACCGATGGATCGTTCGCCTATCCCGACATCCGGCTGATCTTCCGTGGCGGCGACGATCGACCGACGCCGCTGCGTTCGTTCGGACGGCTTGTGCAGCCCGGCGAATATCGGACCAGCGTGACCAAGCCCGGGCTGTTTGCGGACTATCTGACCGAGCAGCTGACGCTGCTGATCGAGGATTACGACGTGTCGGTGGAGGCGGTGCCGGGGCGGCAGGAAATTCCGTTTCCCTATGTGCTCGACCCCGGCCACGCGCTTAGCCTCGACTCGGTGTCCGCCGGCGAACTGGCGCGCCATTTCCCGGCGACCGACCTGGCGCATATCGGCGACGAGATCGCGGACGGGCTGTGGAATTCAGCCGCCGCGGCACGGCCGCTCGCGCTGTTCGATGCGCTTCGCACCGACTTCTCGCTTGCGCGCCTCCGGCACTATATGGGCACGCCCGCGGAGCATACGCAGCGGTTCGTATTGTTCACGAACTATCACCGCTATGTCGATGAATTCGTTCGCTGGGCGGCCGGACAGCTGGGCGACGGCAGCCGCTTCACCGCGCTGTCGGGGGCGGGCGATGTCGTCATCCGGCCGGGGGACGACGCGAACGAGCTGATCAACGACAGCGCGTGGCGGCGGCATCAGATGCCCGCCTATCACCTGATGGCACCGGATCGGACGGGGATTACGCTCGTCAATATCGGCGTCGGGCCGTCGAATGCGAAGACGATCACCGATCATCTGGCGGTCATCCGACCCGAGGCGTGGCTGATGATCGGGCATTGCGGCGGGCTACGGCCGTCGCAGCGGATCGGCGACTATGTGCTGGCGCATGCCTATCTGCGCGACGACCATGTCCTGGACGATGTGCTGCCCCCCGAAATCCCGGTGCCCGCGATCGCCGAGGTGCAGGTGGCGATGGCGAAGGCGGCGGAGATCGTGTCGGGGCAATCGGGCGAGGAGCTGAAGCGGCGTCTTCGTACCGGCACCATCGTGACGACGGACGACCGTAACTGGGAACTGCGCTATTCGCGGTCGGCGCTTCGCTTCTCGCTGTCGCGCGCGGTCGGGATCGACATGGAGTCGGCGACGATCGCGGCGCAAGGATACCGTTTCAGAGTACCTTACGGGACATTGCTGTGCGTGTCGGACAAGCCGCTGCACGGCGAACTCAAGCTGCCGGGGCAGGCCAACCGCTTCTACGAGCGCGCGATCAGCGAGCATATGCGGATCGGGATCGAGGCGTGCGAACAATTGCGTTTGGAGGGTGCAAAACTGCACAGCCGCAAGCTGCGTGCGTTCGACGAGCCGCCATTCCGCTAGCGCCAGGCGGGCAATTGAACCAAGCTATGACGGTTGCGTTACGCATCCGGAATCACTTTCAGGGAGAGCAGCATGGCCGACACACCCGAAACGCCGAACACCGACGCAGCGGCTGCCAAGCCGAAAACGACGCCCCGCCGTGCGCCACGCGCGACGACGGCCAAGACCGGACCCAAGCCATCGACCGCGAAAACCGTCGTCGCGAAGGCGACCGCCGCGGTGAAGGCCGCGCCGGAAGCGACGATCGACGCCGTCAAATCCGCAGCGGATACGGCGCGCAAGACTGCGACCGGAAAGACGCCCAAGCCCCGCTCCACGAAGCGCGCGACACCGCACGCATCGGCAAAGTCGCCGAACACGAAGCGTACCAAGGGCGCATCGACCGCATCGGAGAAATCGGGTGGCAGCTGGGGCAAGGTGGCGGCGGTCGCCGGCGGCGTCGCCGCGATCGGCGCAGCGGCAACCGCGGCGCTGCTGTCCTTGCGCGGCAGCACGCCCAAGGCGGCGGAAAAAGCCAAACCTGACAAGGGCGCGCATCAGATCGACGGCCGCGATTCGTCCAGGTCGTTCGAGGCGGGCGTCGCCGACGAGGGGACGGTGCCCAACTGAGCGCGGGGAGCGACGGACCGGCGTCCGCTCCCTAGCCGCCCAGCCAGTTTGCGATCGCAAGCCCGAGTTGGGGCTTGGTAACGGCGCTCATATGCCCGCCGGGTACCGCGAAATATTGTGCACCGGGTAACGCATCGGCGAGCGCGGGCGCGGAACCGTTGTCGTGATCGTCCGCACCGCACACGACGAGAGCGGGCATGGCGAAAGTGCGGATATCCTCGATCGCAGTGTCCGCGAACGTGTCGATGACACCGAGCAGCGCGACGGGATCGCCGCCGCTGGTCTTCAGAAACGCCTCCGCGAGCCATTCGGGGCTGCCGCGCTCGTGCTGGCCGAGACGCGTCAGGATGTTGCGGAAATGTCCGGCACGACGACCCGTTGTGGTCAGCCCCTCCAACCCCATGCCGGAGAAGATCGCGCGTGCGGGCGTCGCCCCAGTCGCCAGCATCCGCGACACCGTCCGTGCACCCAACGAGTAACCGCCCAGATCGTAATCGGTCAGCGCCAGATGCACGACCAGCGCGTGCCCGTCGCGCGTCAATGCGTCGAGCGGGTACGCTGCGGCGTCATGCGGCTTCGCGCTGTCGCCGTGCGCGCGCAGGTCCGGCATGATGACGCGGTAACCCTTCGCCGCGATCGCCGCGGCGTGACCGAAGCGAATCCAGTTGGTCTTCGCGTCGGACATGAAGCCATGGATGAGAACGACAGGACGTCCTTCACCGACTTCGTGCCAGGCAATGGCAACGCCATCGAAGCTGTTGAAATATTGTGGTTCTGTTGTGGTCATCGTCGTGCCAGCATCAATACGCGCGTCGCATTGCCGGTCTCCGCCAATTTTCGGGCAAAATTCCCGTCGGCCGTCATCAATTCGCTATCCAACGCTTCCGCCACCGCGGGATAGACGCAGCCATAGATCGCGTGGTCATATTTTCGATCGCCAGTTGCGCGACATCGCTTATCGCGGCCGGGCCAGCGCCTCGACACAGGTCTTGCGTTCGCGCGCGATGATCTTAAGCCGCTTGATCGTCGCATCATCCAGCTGGCGAACGAGTAAATGGGCCAGGGCAAGATGATAGCATCATGCTATCATCCGCTCAACCTGCCTTCTTCAAATGCCGCCGCCCGAGCAATTCCGCGATCTGTACCGCGTTCAGCGCGGCACCCTTGCGCAGATTGTCAGACACGCACCATAGGGAAAGCCCGTTCTCCACCGTCGGATCCTCGCGCACCCGGCTGACATAGGTGGCGTCGTCGCCCGCCGCCTCGATCGGTGTGATATAGCCGCCGTCCTCATGCTTATCGATCAGCATGACGCCCGGTGCCTCGCGCAGGATTCGCTTCGCATCGGCGGCGCCGATGTCACGCTCGAACTCGATATTGATCGCCTCGCTATGTCCGACGAAGACGGGCACGCGGACGCAGGTCGCGCTGATCTTGATCTTCGGGTCGAGAATCTTCTTCGTCTCGACCACCATCTTCCATTCCTCCTTGGTCGACCCGTCGTCGAGGAAGACATCGATATGCGGGATGACGTTGAACGCGATCTGCTTGGTGAAAGTCTTCGCCTCGGCAGGATCGCCGACGAAGATGTTGCGACTCTGCTCGAACAGCTCGTCCATGCCGACCTTTCCTGCGCCCGACACGGACTGATAGGTCGCGACGACGACTCGCTTGATCGTCGCGGCGTCATGCAGCGGCTTCAGCGCGACGACCATCTGCGCGGTCGAGCAATTGGGGTTGGCGATGATGTTCTTCGCGCGGTAGCCGTCGATCGCCGCGGCGTTCACTTCCGGCACGATCAACGGCACGTCGGGGTCCATCCGGTAGAGCGACGAATTATCGATCACCGTACAGCCCGCCTTGGCGAACCGTGGCGCATGGACCGCGGTCGCTTCGCTGCCGATCGCGAACAATGCGATGTCCCATCCGGCCGGATCGAAATGCTCAAGGTTCTGGACCTTCAGCATCTTGCCCGTGTCGCCATATTCGATCTGGTCGCCCTGGCTGCGCGACGAGGCCAGCACCGCGATCTCGTCGAGCGGGAATTCGCGCTCGGCAAGGATGTTGACCATCTCGCGCCCGACATTGCCCGTCGCACCGACGACGGCGATTCTATAACCCATCATTCCTCCGTCACCCCGGCCTCGCGCCGGGGTCCCGCTGTTTCCGCCCCCGCCTAGAGGGAGCGGGACCCCGGCTCAAGGCCGGGGCGACAAAGAATGGCTTGGCTCAGGGCTTGTTCTTCACCTTGCGATCCATGAATTCCATGATCGTGCCCCACAGATGCTCGCTGATCCCGGGACCGCCGACGCGGTGCGTGTTGCCGGGGTAGAGCATCATCTCGAACGGCGTGTCCGTCTGCTGCATGTGCGCGATCGCCTTAAGCGAATTGTCCAGGAAGACATTGTCGTCGGACATGCCGTGGATGATCAGCAATGGGTCCTTGATATCCGACGTCTGCGCCCAGGCCGCCGATGTTGCGTAGCTTGCCGGATCCTTCGCGGGATCGCCCAGATAGCGTTCGGTGTAATGCGTGTCGTACAGCTGCCAGTCGGTGACCGGCGCACCCGATACCGCCGCCGCATAGACCCCCGGTGTCTTCTCCAGCATCTTCAGCGACATGTAGCCGCCATAGGACCAGCCGTAGATGCCGATCCGCGCGCCATCGACGAAGGGCAGTGATTGCAGATACTTCGCGCCCGCAAGCTGATCCTGCACCTCGACGGTGCCCATCGCGTGATAGATCTGATCCTCGAACGCCTTGCCGCGATTGTATGATCCGCGATTGTCGATCTGGAAGAAGATATACCCCTGGCTGACGAGATATTGCGGCAGCGCGCCCTGCCAGCCGCGGGTGACCTGCTGCCCGGTGCCGGGGCCGCCATAATGCTGGAAGAACACGGGATATTTCTTGCCCTCGACCAGCGGCGGCGCGATCATCTCCCAATAGAGCGTCGTGCCGTCGGCGGCCTTGATCGTTCCGAACTGCGTCGGCCGGTGCGCGGCGAGATACGGATAATAGGGGTGCCCCGCGACGACCGCGTTCTCGCTGATCCAATCCAGCCGCTTGCCGTCGGTATCGGCCAGGTACACCTGCGGCGGCTGGTTCGGATTCGAACGCGTCACGATCAGCCGGGTATTCGCCGCGTCCATCGTCGCCGCGTTGGTCCAGCCACGCTCGGTCAGGCGGGTCGGGGTGCCGGGATGCGCCAGATCGATCACATAGAGCTGCTGCTCCAGCACATCGTCCCTCGTCCCCATGAAATAGACGCGCCGCTTCGCCTCGTCGACGCCGACCAGCGACGTGACCACCCACGGCCCCCTGGTCAATTGCGTCCAATGCCCTTTGGCGAACATATAAAGATGGCCATAGCCGTCGCGTTCGGATCGCCAGATCAACCCGCCGTCCTTCATCGGCTTGTACGCGTCGGACAGGTTGAGCCAGCTCTTCGCGCCCGCCTTCTCGCTGAACAGGATCACGGACTTGCCCGTCGCCGGATCGACGCGGAGCATGTCGAGCCGCTTCTGGTCGCGGCTCTCGCGCTGGACGAGGAGCGCAGTGCCGTCGGGCAGCCAGTCGACGCGGGCGAGATAGATATCGGGATCGACGCCGAGATCGACCTTCACCTGCCCGCCGCCGTCGGGATTGATGACGTATAGCTCGACCAGAACGTTGGGCGTCCCCGCGCCGGGGTAGCGCTGCCGGTAGACGCTAGTCCCCGTCGCGCCGATCGCCGCGCGGGTCGCGACGTGAACCGGGGCTTCGTCGAACCGCTCGACCGCGATGTGGCGCTCGTCGGGGGACCACCAATAGCCGGTGCGGCGATCCATTTCCTCCTGCGCGACGAATTCCGCCTCGCCGAAATGGATCGTGCCGCCGCCGCCCGTCGTCAGTGCTTTGGCGGCTCCGCCGGCGAGCGGTTGCGCCCAGAGATTCTGGTCGCGGACGAAACTGACGAACCCGCCCTTGGGGCTGACGATCGGGTTCAACTGGCCGCCCGGCGTCTGAGTCAGTCGCCGCGCCTGCCCGTCGAGCGTCGCAAGATAGAGGTCGCCGTCGAGCGGTACCAGGATCGACTGTCCGTCGGGCGCGAATTCATAGGCGATGATCCCTTTCGATCCGCCGATCCGCGCGCGTTCGCGCTGCATCTTCTCAGCCTCGCTCAGTTCCGCGCCGCTGCCGACCTTCTTGGAATCGACCAGCATCCGCTCGGCACCCGTCCGGGTGTCGCGCGCCCACAGATCGAGCCGATCCTTGTCGTCCGCTCGCGGCCGCAACGATGTCAGCAGCGTGCCGTCGGGCGACAGGCGCAGCGCATGTGGCGATGCCCCCCCGAGGCCGGGATTGCCGAACACGCGCGCGATCGTCAGCACCGCCGGTTGCGCGTCTGCAGGAGGCTGGGGCGAGGGAGGCTGGGCCGAGAGAGACTGGGCCGGTGCGGTCGCCAGCACCTGTGCGGGGTCCTCAGCGGCCATCGCCGCGGTCCCCATCGACATCCCGATCGAAGCTCCGACCGAAGTTAATGCCAGCCTCAACACCCATGCGCGCATCCATTTCCTCCTGGCCGTGGCGAGCGATCGCCGATGGGTGCTTATCACGACGGGCGAGTGGGGCGTAAAGGTCCCTGACGAAGGGGCAGTGTTTACGCGCAATGCATACTCGTCACACCGGGCTGTCCCGGGGTCCATCGTGCAACGAAACCAGAAGCGTGAGCATGCGGCATTCATCCGACGAGGGTGGCCGTAGACCCGGTTCAGATCGGATCGAAGGCCGCACTTCTTTCCCGCAAAAACGCTGAATGCGCCATAAACCTCGTCTTTACGCGCTTCGGTATAGAAGTGACGCCGAAAGATGCCGCGATCGACGCACCCAGCGCGCATCACCAGGAACGACCCGCTGAAATGACGCTCGCACCTCCATCGATCGGCCGCGATACCGGCGCGTGGGAATTGGTCGAGCGGCTGGCCCTGGTCGACGGCATCGCCCGGCACCCGCATGTACTCCGGCTCGGTGCGCGGCGGCCCGATCAACGCGATCTGGCGGATGCGGTTCACGCGCTTTGCGCGACGCATGGTCGCCATCCCGGCATGCCCGACGAAGCCTATGCGGCGCGCGCGCAGGAAGACGCGCAGGACTGGCTCGCCGTCCTTTCCGATGCCTTTGCCGGCGAGCGCGCGTATCTGGCGCGGCTGACCGCGGCGGTCGGCCCGTTGCCCTCCACCCCCGGACAACAGGCGAGCGAAGCCGCCATATCCGGGCATCGTCACGCGCTGGAGATGCTGGCACGGTCCGCGCGGCGCGGGTGCGCAACCGGGGCGATCGCGGCGCTGACGATCGACTGGCGGTCGATCCGCGCCGTGCTGAATGCGGCGGCAAAGCATTTCGGGATCGACATTCCCATGGACCCGCTACCGCCCCGGGCGGAGACCGCGACGGTCGTCACCGCGCTAGGCGACGACCCCGCCAGCGAACGCGCGATCAGCTTCGGCGCACAGGCGCTGTTCGCGCAGCATCGCGGGCTGTGGGACCTGCTGGAGGCGCGCGCCGCCGCGCGCAGTTGAAGCGCCGGACACGGTCGACCGGCTTGCGCCGAACCGCCTGATCCGCCATCGAACGATCCGGTTTTGAAGAGAGACGGATCGGCCATGAAGCGCTTCGAAGGCACGCAGAGCTATGTCGCGACCGACGACCTGAAGGTCGCCGTCAACGCCGCGGTGACGCTTCGCCGCCCCCTCCTCGTCAAGGGCGAGCCCGGCACCGGCAAGACCGTACTGGCCTACGAGATCGCCAAGGCGGTCAACGCGCCGCTGATCGAATGGAACGTGAAATCGACGACCAAGGCGCAGCAGGGTCTGTACGAATATGACGCGGTCGCCCGGCTTCGCGACGGCCAGCTGGGCGACGAGCGGGTCCACGACATCGCCAACTATATCCGCCGCGGAAAATTGTGGGAGGCGTTCACGATGGACCAGCCCCCCGTCCTGCTGATCGACGAGATCGACAAGGCCGATATCGAATTTCCCAACGACCTTCTCCAAGAACTCGATCGCATGGAATTCCATGTCTACGAGACGAAGGAGACGGTGCGCGCGGTGGAACGGCCGATCGTCGTCATCACGAGCAACAACGAAAAGGAACTGCCCGATGCATTCCTTCGCCGATGCTTCTTCCACTATATCAAGTTCCCCGACCGCGCGACGATGCAGGCTATCGTCGATGTCCATTTCCCCGGCATCCAGAAGATCCTGGTGTCGAAGGCGATGGACATCTTCTATGACGTCCGCGACGTACCGGGGCTGAAGAAAAAGCCTTCGACAAGCGAATTGCTCGACTGGCTGAAGCTGTTGCTGCACGAGGACATGCCGCTCGACGTCCTGCAGAACCGCGACCCGACCAAGGCGATCCCGCCGCTCCACGGTGCGCTGCTGAAGAACGAACAGGACGTGATGCTGTTCGAACGATTGGCGTTCATGGCGAAGCGACAGGCGAACCGGCCCTAAGCGATCGGCATCCGCGGGTAATCCGCGGATGCCGAACGGATCAGCGTTGCGCGGTCTGTACGACCTTCGACCGGTGCGCGTCGTCGAAGCTCGCGGGCAGTGTGCGGACCACGTCCGGCTGGACCGCGGTCGCCGCGACGGCGGGGGCCGGCGTGCCCATCGCGAAGTGCAGATCCTCTGCGAGATAGGCGTGGACCGGTACATTGGGCGGAATATGCGCGCTGGTGCCGTGAATGAAATAACCGAGCCAGCTGACGAAGACGATCGTCGCAACCGACGGAATGACACCGCTGGTCCCCCGGTTGGCGGCCCCGCCCGATAGGCGGACCGGGCCGTTGGGCGTCTCGACATAGAGCAGGTTGATGTCGATCTTGCCCTTCTTGCCGAGATGTCCGTTGCGATCCGACCGCGCGACTTCGCCAACGGCGACCGCACCCGCCGGGATCACGACCTGCCCACGAAACGACATCGTCTCGGCGACGGTGAAATAAATCCGGTCGCCGGACTTGTTGTCCTTCGTGGACACTTGCGTGCGGGTTATCAGCGTCAGCGGTGTGCCCATCGGCACGTACATCGTGCGGTCACCGACCGCTGCCGCCGCAGGCCAATAGTTGAAACTCTGCGCGCTCGCCGTTGCGCTGATCAAGCAGCCAGCCAGCGCCAGCATCGCCCCCGTCCTGTTCATTCGCATTCTCCATTTCGTCGTCGCCGCTATGAGGTGTCACTCTTGTCATCTGAAGAATGTCTATGATTCATAGGATGATAAAGATCGGAAATGATGGTTCCGCACATCTTTCCGTTAACCACATCGACTAACCCAGAGGTCACCCCGCCCCGCTAGACAGAGTGCATGCGTATCGCGTGGCGCAAGCTTGGCCTCCTCATCGCCTCCATGGCCGTCTCTGCGCCCGGCGTCGCCGCGCCGCTGCTCGACTATGTCGGCCAATGCGTGCCGTTCGCGCGCGCGGCGTCGGGGATCGAGATCTACGGCGACGCCTGGAGCTGGTGGGACCAGGCACAGGGCAGATATGAACGCGGCCACTGGCCCGAAGTCGGCGCGGTCATCGTCTTTCGCCGCACCGGCCGCCTGCCGCTCGGCCATGTCGCCGTCATCAGCCGGATCGTCGAAAGCCGGGTCGTCATGCTGACCCATGCCAACTGGTCGCGGCAGAATGGCGAGCGTGGGCATGCCGAACAGGACGTGACGTTGTACGACGTCTCGCCGAACAACGACTGGACCGACGTGAAGGTCTGGTACCGGGATTCGGACGGGCTCGGCACGACGGTCTATCCCGTCAGCGGCTTCGTCTACGCCCCCGGGCCGCCGACGCGCGGGCTGACCGGACGCCATCCCGACGACGTCGCCGCGTTGATCGACGCCTATGTCCCCGATGCAGGGCGGCGGGCCCACTAAGAGGTTGCGCTAGGGACGGTTGCACTGGCACGACTGCGTCGACCTCGATCGACGGAACGACCCATGCGCGCATGCTTCGCGAGCCTTCTCCTCTTATTGTCCGGCACCGCATCGGCGCAGCAATTGCCGCCCGACATCCCGGCGCATTTCACCCCCGCCAATACCGGCTTCGACCATAGCCGGACCGAAGTCGACATCCCGATGCGCGACGGCGTGAAGCTCCACGCGATCATCCTGTCGCCCAGGGGCCTGAAGGACGCGCCGATCCTGCTCGACCGGACGCCTTATGGAGCCGACGATTCGAGCAGCAAGGCGTCGAGCGCGCACGGCGCGATGCTGGTGTCGCCCGCCAACGCGATGCTGCTGACGGCAGGCTATATCCTGGTGTTCGAGGACGTCCGCGGCAAGCACGGGTCGGAAGGGGCCTATGTCAACGAGCGCCCGCTGGCGGGGCCCCTCAACGCGTCGGGCATCGATCATTCGACCGACGCGTACGACACGATCGACTGGCTGGTGAAGCATGTCGCCGGTACCAATGGCCGCGTGGGCATCGCCGGCACCAGCTATGACGGCATGATGGCGGCGATGGCGCTGGTCCATCCGCATCCGGCACTGAAGGCCGCGGTGCCGGAAAATCCGGTCATCAATACGTGGATGAACGACGACGATTTCCACGGCGGCGCATTCCGGTTAATCGGATACGACTATTACTATGCGCAGGACGCCGCGAAGGGCGATGCGGGCGATCTGTGGCGTGATGCGTACGACGATTACGATACTTTCCTGCGCGCCGGTTCCGCCTCCGCTTTCGTGAAGAGCCGGGGGCTTGGCCAGCTGCCCTATGTCAACCGGATGCACGACCATCCCGCCTATGATGCGTTCTGGCATGCGCAGGCGCTGGACGAAATCCTGCCGAAACAGAAACAGACGGTACCGACCTTGTGGGTCGCCGGGCAATGGGACCAGGAGGACATGTACGGCGCGGTCGCCGCGTATGAGGCGGTGAGCAGGAACGATCGGGATCACGTCAACCATCTGGTCATCGGCCCGTGGAAGCATGGCGGCTGGGCGGGCGACGGGTCGTCGCTGGGAGCGGTTCAGTTCGGCAGCGATACCGCGCTCTGGTTCCGCCGCAACGTCATGCTGCCGTTTCTGGACGAGCATCTCAAAACCGGGGGTAGCTCGGCGAACCTGCCGCCGGTACTCGCGTTCCGGACCGGCGCGAACGACTGGCAAAGGCTGGATCACTGGCCGCAGGCCTGCAGCGCCGGCTGTGCGTCGCCCGTACAGCGGCTGTACCTGGCACCCGCCGGCCAGCTGTCCTTCACAGGTCCGCTCGTGCGCACCGCCGACGCCGCGAGCGACAGCTACGTCTCCGATCCCGCCAAGCCGATCCCGTACCGTTTGCGCCCGATCCGCCCGACCTATGCCAAGGGATCGACCTGGGGCCGCTGGCTCGCGGACGACCAGCGCGCCTTCGCGGATCGCCCGGACGTACTCGTCTACGAAACCCCGGCGCTCACGCAAGCCGTCGCGATCGGCGGCGCACCCGTCGTCAACCTGATCGCCGCGACGACCGGCACCGATGGCGATTTCGTCGTGAAGCTGATCGACGTCTATCCGGACGAATATCCCGAAAAGCCCGAAATGGGCGGCTATCAGCTCGGCATCGCGATGGATATCTTCCGCGGGCGCTATGCCGCGAAGGGGTTCGGCACCCCCGAACCGCTCGTCGCCAACCGGCCGACGACGATCCGCTTCGCGCTCCCGAACGCGAACCACATGTTTCTGCCCGGCCACCGCATCATGGTGCAGATCCAGTCGAGCTGGTTCCCGCTCTACGACCGCAACCCGCAGACCTATGTCGCCAATATCCTCGACGCGAAGCCGGCCGATTACCGCAAGGCGACGGTCACGATATTCCACGCCCCGCGCGAGGCGAGCTTCATCGAGTTGCCGGTGGTGCCCGCAGGCCCGGCCCCCGTCGCCACCACGACGACCAGCGTCAGCGACTGAGGCCGGCATGTTCCTGAATTTCCTCGACGAGCTGCGCAGTGCCGGCATCCCTGCCAGCCTTAAGGAGCATCTGCTGCTGCTCGAGGCACTGGACGCCGATGTGATCGAGCGGACGCCGGAGGATTTCTATTACCTCTCGCGCGCGGTGTACGTGAAGGACGAGGGGCTGCTCGACCGGTTCGATCAGGTCTTCGCGAAGGTGTTCCGCGGGATCGCCACGACGTTCGGGACGCAGGGGCAGGAACTGCCCGCCGACTGGCTGAAGGCGGTCGCGGAGAAGTTTCTGACGCCGGAGGAAATGGAGGCGATCAAAGCGCTAGGCTCCTGGGACGAGATCATGGATACGCTCCAGAAGCGTCTGGCCGAACAGGAAAAACGCCATCAGGGCGGGAACAAATGGATCGGCACCGGCGGGACCAGCCCGTTCGGCAATTCGGGCTATAATCCCGAAGGCATCCGGATCGGCGGCGAGTCGACGCACAAGCGCGCGGTGAAGGTCTGGGACCAGCGCGAGTTTCGCAACCTGGACAACACGCGCGAACTGGGCACGCGCAACATCAAGATCGCGCTGCGCCGCCTGCGCCGTTTCGCGCGCGAAGGCGCGACGGACGAACTCGACATCGACGGCACGATCGCGGGCACCGCGCGGCAGGGCTATCTCGACATCGTCATGCGCGCGGAACAGCGCAATGCGGTGAAGCTGCTGCTGTTCCTCGATGTCGGCGGATCGATGGACCCGTTCGTGAAGCTATGCGAGGAGCTGTTTTCGGCGGCTACCAGCGAGTTCAAGAACCTCGAATTCTTCTACTTCCACAACTGCCCGTACGAGGGCGTGTGGAAGGACAACAAGCGCCGCTTCGCCGAACGCACGCCGATGTGGGACGTGCTTCATAAATTCGGCCACGACTATAAGCTGGTGTTCGTCGGCGACGCGTCGATGAGTCCGTACGAGATCACGCACCCCGGTGGATCGGTCGAACATTTCAACGAGGAATCGGGGGCGGCGTGGATGCACCGGCTGACCACGACCTATCCGGCGGCGGTGTGGCTGAACCCGGTGATGAAGGAGCAATGGGGCTATTCGCAATCGATCGGCATCATCCGCGAATTGATGAACGATCGCATGTATGCGTTGACGCTGGGCGGGCTGGACGAGGGCATGCGCGAACTGACGCGGAAACGCTGAGGCTCAGCCGACGAGTTCGGCCACCTTCGCACGGTAGCGTTCGACCAGTTGCAGCCGGCGGTCGCGCGCCTTCGCAGTCACCGCGCATGCCGCCGCCCGGTGCTCCATGCTGATACGCCGCGTATAATATCGAAGATCGGATTCCATGCGGGACGGTCCCTCCCGGTTCGCCAGAGTTAACGTGTGATAATGGCGCGCCGCGGAGTCCATGAACAAATCCGCCGTTTCGTCCAATCGACGCTTACATACGGTGGATCGCGCCGCCGACGACCGAACAGGGTGTGCCAGTCGTCCCCGGATAGCTGATCGGCAGCCCCTGCAGCGTTCGGGCCGCCATATAGGCGAAGCCCTCCGCCTCCACCGAGTCGCCGTTCCATCCAAGCGAGTCGCTCGATTCGGGGGTCAGCCCGGTGTGATTCGCGATGGCGCGCAGCAGCGTCGGATTGTGGCGCCCGCCCCCGACGACGATCAACCGGCGCGGTATTGCGGGTAACAGACGAAGCGCCAGTGCAACGGTCTGTGCGGTAAAATCGGTTAGCGTGGCGGCACCGTCCTCGACCGACAAGCCACGAGCCGGCTGGATCGTGAAGTCGCCGCGGTCGAGCGATTTGGGCGGGAGCGCGTCGAACCAGGGATTGTCCAGCATCGCGGTCAGGACGGCATCATCGACCCGCCCGGCGGCGGCGATCGCACCGCCCTCGTCGAAGCGAAGCCCGCGCGCCTCCTCGACCCAGCTGTCGATCAGGCCGTTCGCCGGGCCGGTGTCGAACGCCACCAGATCGCCGTCCGGGCCGATCCAGGTCACGTTCGCGACGCCGCCCAGATTCAGGATCGCCAGCGGCTTCTCCAGCCCGGCGGCCAGCGCGGCATGGTACACCGGCAATAGCGGTGCCCCCTGCCCGCCGGCAGCGACGTCCGCGCTTCGGAAATCGGACACCGTCGTGATCCCAGTCGCCGCCGCGATCACCGCGCCATCGCCGATCTGCCACGTCCAGCCGCGGTCGGGCCGGTGCGCGACGGTCTGGCCGTGATAGCCGATGACGTCGATATCCGTGGCGGCAACCTGTGCATCCGCTAACAGCTTGCGCACCGCGAAGACGTGGCAACGGTCGATCAGTTCGGCGGCGGCAATCAAAGGCGGACTGGCGCGCGGACGGTCATAGGTCAGCGCCGCCGCGGTCGCCTCTGCCAGTTGCGCGCGCGCCGCGTCGGAATAGGCCTCGCCCCGAAACGCGATCGGCCGGGCATGGTCGCGGCCATCGGTTTCGATCAACGCGGCATCGATGCCGTCGAGCGAGGTGCCGGACATCAGGCCAATTGCGAGCATCGCCTTCCCCGTTCCCCCGCGAAGGCGGGGTCCAGTCCTGCCGTCCGGACTGGACCCCCGCCTTCGCGGGGGAACGGGAATAATGCAAGCGCTGGAAAAATATGGCGGATGGCGCTATGTGCCGCACCTCCAATGGCAACCCGTCTCCCTTCCCCGCCGCGCGTCGGCATGGTTTCGCTCGGCTGTCCGAAGAACCTCGTGGACAGCGAACGCATTCTGACGAAGCTGCGCGCCGACGGCTATCGCATGTCGCCCGACTATGCGGGCGCGGACGTCGTGCTGGTCAATACCTGCGGCTTCCTCGACAGCGCGAAGGAGGAATCGCTGGAGGCGATCGGCGAGGCGATCGCAGAGAACGGCCGCGTCATCGTGACCGGATGCATGGGCAAGGAAGCCGAGACGATCCGGACGCGCTTCCCGCAAGTGCTCGCGGTCACGGGCGCGCACCAGTACGAACAGGTGGTAGAGGCGGTCCATTTGGCGGCCCCCGCCCAACGGTCGCCCTATCTCGATCTCGTCGGTACAAGGGAGCACCCGGCAGGCGGCGCGGTCGAAGATACCGACCTGAAGCTGACGCCGCGCCATTACAGCTACCTGAAGATCTCCGAAGGCTGCAACCACCGCTGCGCCTTCTGCATCATCCCGAGCCTGCGCGGCGATCTGGTCAGTCGTCGTCCCGACGCGATCCTGCGCGAGGCGGAGAAGCTGGTCGCCGCGGGGACGAAGGAGTTGCTGGTCATCAGCCAGGACACGTCGGCTTACGGCGTCGACATCCGCCATCAGCCGCGCCCCTGGCACGGCCGCGAGGTCCGCGCGCACATGACCGATCTCGCGCGCGAACTGGGGCATATCGCGCCGTGGGTGCGGCTGCATTATGTCTACCCCTACCCCCATGTCGACCAAGTCATCCCGCTGATGGCGGAGGGGCTGGTGCTGCCGTACCTGGACATCCCGTTCCAGCACGCCGCGCCCGCAGTGCTGCGCCGGATGAAGCGCCCTGCGAACGATGCGAAGGTCCTGAGCCGCATCCACGCCTGGCGCGACATCTGCCCCGACATTGCGATCCGGTCGACCTTCGTCGTCGGTTTCCCCGGCGAGACGGAAGGCGATTTCCAGTATCTGCTCGACTGGCTGGACGAGGCGCAGCTCGACCGCGTCGGCGCGTTCCGGTTCGAACCCGTCGAGGGGGCGACCGCGAACGCCCTGCCCGATCCGGTGCCCGAGTCGGTGAAGGAGGCACGCTACGCCCGGATCATGGAGCGGACCGCCGCGATCTCCGCCGCGAAGCTCGCCGCGAAGATCGGCCGAACGATCCACGTACTGATCGATGCGGTCGATGAAGACGGCGGGGCCACTGGCCGCTCCAAGGCCGATGCGCCCGAGATCGACGGCGAGGTCTTCCTGCGCGACGCGGGACATCTGGCGGTGGGCGATATCGTACCGGTCGTCGTCGAGGATGCGGACGAGCACGACCTTTACGGTGTGCCGGCGGACGGGAAATTGCCAGAGGGTCTGTAAGCCGGGTTCTGTCCCCTCCGTAAAGGAGGTGTGCGACCATTCCTCTAGGACGACGCTTGCGCGCCGCCTCAAGCGACCAACCCGGACGGCAGGCGGGAACACGCCCCGGGGCGAACCCCATGCCATCCCTATTCGGTCTTGCTCCCGGTGGGGTTTGCCGTGCCGCTTCCGTTACCGGTCGCGCGGTGCGCTCTTGCCGCACCCTTTCACCCTGACTTGGCCGAAGCCGTAGCCGTCTGCTCTCTGTGGCACTTTCCCTGACCCCGGATCGAGCCCGGGGCCGCCGGGCGTTACCCGGCACCGTCGTTCCATGGAGCCCGGACTTTCCTCGCGCGTCCGAAAACGCCCGCGGCCGCCCGACCCTCTGACATGCTCTCCTCTAGTCGTCGCCCTGCGGTTTGGGAAGCAGGAGCGCGAGCAGGATCATGCGGCATTCGCCGTCGATCTCGCCGTCGATCAATTCGGGGCGGAAGCGGCGCTGGAACGCCATGATCGCGGCCATCCGGTCCTCGACGTCATAGCCGAAGCGTTCGAGCGCCAGCAGGAAGCCGGCCTCGGTCCACATCGGGTCCATCAGATTACGCGTCGGTCGCGGCAGCGCGAGGCGGACGCGGGCCAGCGTGTGCCAGGGGAACAGTTCACCCGGATCGCGCTTGCGCGCGGGTGCGATGTCGGAATGGCCGACCACGTCGCCCCGACCGATCCCGTAGCGCGCCTTGATATCCGCAACGAGCGGCACCAGCGCGCCGATCTGCTCGTCGGGAAACGGCCGATAGCCGAATTCATGCCCGGGATTGACGATCTCGATCCCGATGCTGGCCGAATTGACGTCGTCGATCGTCCGCCAATGCGCCCGGCCCGCATGCCAGGCACGCTTGTCCTCCGCGACCATCCGGACGATCGTGCCGTCCTCCGCTACGATATAATGCGCGGAGACCTTCGCTGCCGGATCGCGCAATCGCGCGATGGCGCTCGGTCCGTCCTTCATGCCGGTATAATGTAGCACGATCATCGACACCGGCAGTGCGCGTTCGTCGAAATTGGGCGAGGGCGTCTCGATGATCGGTAGCGAAAACGTCACCGCGGATGCTTGGCCGAGCGGCCCAGCAATGTAAACCGTCAGCCGGTGTGCGTGTAGAGCCCGCGATGCGTCTTGCTTGGCGTGAAGGCACGGGTCTGGCCGATCACCGTCTCGCCAGCACCTAGTGCCAGCGTCCCGCCGGGGTTCATCGCGGCCGCGATCCCCGCGAACGCCGTCGCCTTCGTCTCGGGCGCGAGGTACAGCAGCACGTTGCGGCACAGCACGATATCGAACCGTCCGGGCGGCGGCCGGCCCCCGACCAGATTGTGGCGGCTATAGCGAACCGCGCCGGTCAATACGGGCTTCGCCGTCCAGTCCGCACCTTCACTGTCGAACCAGCGCATCATCCGCCGGATCGGCAATCCGCGCTGGATTTCGAACTGGGTATAGCGGCCGGTCTTCGCCCGCGTGATCGCGGCGGGGGATACGTCGGTCGCGACGATCTCCGGCGCGCGTTTGCCGGTGTCTTCGGCACGTTCGGCGAAGACCATCGCCAGCGACAGCGGCTCCTGGCCGGTCGAGCAACCCGCACACCAGATACGCGGCACGCGACCCGTCCCCTCGACCGCCGCGACCGCCTCGACGATCAGGTCGAACACCTGCGCATCGCGGAAGAACGAGGTTTCCTGGTTCAGCAGCGCATCGACGATGGCATCGCCGATCGTCGGCTCGGTCCCGTCGAGCAACAGCTGGACGAGCCGGTCGAGCGAGTCGAAGCCGCGGTCGCGCAGCAGCGGCTTAAGCGCGGTGTCGATCCGCCAGGACCGGTACGCAGCCATCTGCTGCCCGGTCCGCGCCTCGAGCAGCGCGGTCAGGACGCTGACCGTGGTGGAGGATGCGCCGGATGCGAGGATCGGTTCGTGGATCATGGCTTCGGACGCGCCGCGATCAGTCGGCCGATCGCGTCGGGGGGCATCGTGGCGCTGACGACGCCCGTCGCCACCGCCGCGCCGGGCATGCCCCATACGACCGAGCTGGCGACATCCTGTGCAATGACCGTGCCGCCGGCCCGATGCAGGCTGACGGCCCCGGTCGAGCCATCGCGACCCATGCCGCTCAGCACGATGCCCAACGCCCTTGCGCCAAAGACCTCGGCGATGCTGTCGAACATCGGATCGATCGACGGCAGACAGCCGCTGGCGACCGTATCATCGATCAACCGGATCGCCGCACCGTCGGTCAATGCGACGACTTTCATATGATGATCGCCGGGCGCGACGACGATCCGGCCGGGGCGGATCCGCATGTAATCGGTGGCGACGTCGCACGGTCGGCCACCGAGCACCGCCAGCTGCGCCGCGAAATGCGACATGAAGGTCGTGGGCAGATGCTGCGTAATCAGGATCGGGGCGCTGAACGATGCGGGCAATTCGCGCAACAACAGGCTAAGCGCGTGAATCCCGCCCGTCGATGCGCCGATCGCGACGACATCGAACGTACCGCGTCCCGATGCTGCGGATGTCGGACACGGCGGTGCCGCCGACAGCTTCGGCTCGACGGCCGCGCCGGCACCCCTGGGTACGACGAGCGCGGGCGGGTCGAACAACCGATCGAGCCGTTCGGACAGCAGTTCGGCAAAACGGCTCGACGTCGTCTGGGCACCCGGCTTCACCAGCGTGTCCGCCGCACCGAGGGCGAGCGCCTGCACCGTGGCGGATGCGCCATCGGGAGTCGACGCCGACACGACGAGGATTTTGGCGCCCCGCCCGGCGGTGATGAGATCGGGCAGCGCGGTCAGGCCGCTCACGCCCGGCATCTCCAGATCCAGCAGGATGACGTCGACGCGTGCGCGCATCAGGAAGGCGAAGGCGGCGTCGACGTTCGCGACGGACCCCGCAACGGCGTATCGGTCGCTCGCGTCGACCATGCGCGCGATCATCGACCGCGCCACCGCCGAATCGTCGACGATCAACACCGACCGGTGATCGGGCGGAACGTTGCGCGCGGAAACGGGAGATGCCGATATCATCGTCCGACGCCGGATCAGGCCATGCCGACGATCTGGAGCTTGCTTTCCAGCGTGTCCCGATCGAACGGTTTCATGACATATTCGTCCGCGCCCGCCTCGATGGCCGCGCGGATATACGCCATGCCGTTCTCGGTCGTGCAGAACACGACCTTCGGCCGCTTGACGATCGTCGACTCGCGCAATGCGCGCAGGAAATCCATGCCGCTCATCACCGGCATGTTCCAGTCGAGCAGGATGACGTCCGGTGCCGCCAACATGCACGCGTCGAGCGCCTCGCGCCCGTCGCAGGCCTCGCTCACCGCAAAGTCCATGGTCTCCAGAATATGACGCGCGACCTTACGGATCACCTTGGAGTCGTCGACGACAAGACAGGTCTTCATGGAATGATCTTCCCCGCTGGATAGCGCGTGTGTGACAGCAAAGCGTAAGCGTCGCGTTAAGCAGCGGCGGCGAATGTCGGGACCAGAGCGGCCAGATCGACGATCAGCAGCGGTTCGCCGTCGCGTTCGATCAGGCCCGTCCCGATCGTCGCCCAGCCGCGATCCAGCACCAGCCCGCGCGACAATGGCTGGCGCACGAATTCGCGGACGTCCTCCAACGCCTCGACCAGCACCGCGTAATGATGCCCGTCGATCCAGGTGATGACCGCG
Organism: Sphingomonas bacterium; assembly: GCF_903642285.1. GTDB lineage: Bacteria > Pseudomonadota > Alphaproteobacteria > Sphingomonadales > Sphingomonadaceae > Sphingomonas. Next base: position 146,232 of record NZ_CAHJWJ010000002.1, on the reverse strand, counting down.
CGCGTCGTATCGGCGGGGGTCGGATCGATGCCGAGTGCGGTGCCGGTATCGACCACGGTCACGACCCTGCTCCGCAGCGCAGCCAGCCCCCGGATCGCGCGACTGGCCCCGGGAACCGCGACGATCTCGCCCAGATCGACGACCGATTCGACCTGACCGGTATCGATCGCCACCCAGCGACCGGCGATTTGTGCGACGAGGAACAATTCCATCAGGCGGCCTTTCCGGTGCGGACGTGCGTGGCGATGGCGTCCAGCAGGGCAGCACGATCGTACCGGTAGATACTGGCGTCGTCGGGCCCGTTCCGGCCGACGTCGCGCCGCAGCCGCAGGGTCGGCAGGCCCGGCGTCTCGACCGCGCCTTCCATCGCCAGCGCGATGGCGGGTCGTTCGCCGGCGGGAAATTCGGTGACGCAGCGATAGCCGCTCGCCTCCAGCGCCGGCTGAAGAAAAATGCGCATCCAGCCGCCGGCATCGTCGTTCAACAGGCAGATCGTCCGGCCCGCGACCGGTCCCTCCTCGCCCGCGAACATCGCATGGATGTCGATCAGTTCGACCTGTTCGCCCTCGATCATCACCACGCCCGCGATCGGCCCGTTCCCGTAAGCGGGTGCGGTATCCGCGGGCAGGGTGACGATCTCGATCGGGTCGGCGACGGCGTAGCCGATCTCGCGTACGCCGTCGGTCAGCCGCAATACCGTCAATACCGGGCGAACGGCATGATCCGCCACCGCGTGGAGCAGGATCAGATTGCCGCCGATCGCGATCCGCAACCGCCCGGCGCTGTGGCGAACCGCGGCGGCCTCAACCTGTTCGACCCGGTCGATCGCGGCGAGCGGCATGACCCTGCGACGACCGTCGAGATCCTCGAACAGCAAGGCGGCTACACCCGGTGCCTCGGTCTGCGCGACCTCGGTCTCCTGGACGAGCAGCTGGTCGAAGCGCAGCCCGGCGATCTTGGCGATCCCCGCGCCGTCGAGCAGCAGCATCGGCAGGCCGCTGTCGGGCAAGGTCTGGCCGGCGTACAGCCCGGTCGCCATCACCGCCGGCGCGGCGGGTTTCACCACCAGTTCCTCGGTATCCAGCACTGCCTCGATCGCCAGCGCATAGGTGCCGTCGCGCGTCGATACGATCGCCAGCGTTTCCGCGGACGGGGTGCCGACGCCGATCAGCCCGGCCAGATCGACCAGCGGCAACCGGCGGCCGCGCACGGTGACCACGGGACGGCCGCCGATGACGTCGGTCCGCACGGAGGCACCCGACAGCTTGACGATCTCCTCGACCGACTGCCGGGCAAGCGCGAAGCGTTCGCCGCCTACGCCGACGACGATCGTCGGCAGGATCGACAGCGTCAGCGGCACCAGGATGACGATCGTCAGACCCTGGCGCGGCCGGTTCTGCAGGAGGATGCGGCCGCCGATATGTTCGATATTGGCGCGCACCACGTCCATGCCGACGCCGCGCCCGGAAATCGAGGTGACGCTGTCGCGGCTGGACAGGCCGGGTTCGAAGACCAGAGCGACCTTCTGCGCCTCGTCCATCGCGGCCACCTGCGCCGCGGTATGCAGCCCGCGCGCGACCGCCTTCGCGGCCACGGCGGCGACGTCGATCCCGCGACCGTCATCGGCGATCTCGATCACGATCTGGTTGCCTGCCTGCCGCGCGGACACCGTCAACTGCCCGGTATCGCGCTTGCCCGCGGTGCGGCGATCGGCGGGGGATTCCAGGCCGTGGTCCACCGCGTTGCGAATGATGTGGACCAGCGGATCGCGCATCATCTCGATCATCTCGCGGTCCAGTTCGACATCCGCACCGTCGATATCCAGCGTCACGGATTTGCCCAGTTCGCCCGCGGTGTCGCGCACCATGCGCGGCAGCGCGGAAAACAGCGCCTCGATCTTTTGCATGCGCGTCCGCGTCACGGTCTCGCGCATCTCGGCCACGGTCAGCGACAGGCGCTCCAGCGCGGTCTCGACCCGCGGATCGACCACCTCGTCGCGCAGCCGCCGCGCGAGTTCGTTGCGCGCCAGCACCATGTCCGACATGCCGCTCATCATCCGGTCGAGCAGATCGACGTTCAACCGGATGCTGCGCGTCGGCGCGCGCGGCACCATCGTCTGCGCGACCGGTGCGGCGGCGGGCGCGGCATCTTCCGCCAGCGCCGCGATCAGCAGGTCCTCGGACGAATCGTCGAGCGGAATGCCGGCATCGATCGCCTCGACCACCTCGCCGATCCGGTCGACGATCGCCAGCACGGCGCTGACCAGCGCCGCATCGGGGATACGCACGCCGTCGCGCACCGCCGCCAGCACGTCCTCGGCGAAATGGCTGAGGCGCAGCAGGCGCGGCAGGTCGAGAAAGCCGCAGCTGCCCTTGACGGTGTGGACGAACCGGAAGATCGAATCGAGCCGCGACCGGTCCGCCGGCATCGATTCCCACGCCACGATCTCGCCCGACAGCGCTGCAAGCGTCTCGCGGGTTTCGGCGATGAATTCCTGAAGCAGATCGTCCATGGGTTCCCGAGCGTCTGTGGCCGCGTGCCGTCTTGCACCGCTCGGGGTTAAGACCGCGTTTACCCGCCCCGCCTCCGGTTACCCCGCAGAGGCATCCGCCGTGAACGCCGCGCCGAAGATCATGACCGCGTCCGCAGGCTCCGACACCTGCACCCGGCCCTTGCCTTGCGCGACCAATGTATGGACCAGATACGCGGCGGCCGCCCGCGCGGTGACGCCGTCGGCGCCCTCCCCCTCCACCAGCGTGCGGCGCAGATCGGGATCGAGGAGGATACGCGGTCCCTCGATCTTGATCGCGATCTCGACCTGACCGCCATTGCTCTCGCCGCCGATGTCCAGCTTACCACCGCGGACCAGCGCGTCGCCCGCGATCATCGCCAGGTTCAGCAGCACCTTGATCGCCGCCTTTGGCAGCACCTCGTCCTCGACCATCCACGCCAGCGTCAGCCGCTTGTTGTCCGCGAACAATCCCTCGATCGCGGTCCTGGCTTCGCGCGCATCGACCATCTCGCCGAACCCGCCCGCCGCGCCGAACGCCAGGCGGAAGAACTTCAGCTTGTTCGCCGACGTCCGCGCGCTTTCCGCGAGCAGGTCCATGCAGCGTTCGCGCATCGCCGGATCGGTCTCGTCGGCGAGCAGCTCCAGCCCGTTGTTCAGCGCACCGACCGGCGACAACAGATCGTGGCACAGGCGCGAACAGAGCAGGCTGGCGAAATCGACGGGACTTACGGGCATGGGGCGTTCCTGAAACTATGCGCCGCTTGTGACGTGCGCGAGTCGCGGGCGCAAGGCGGCGGGCGGGAAATGGCGTCCGGGATGGCGCGGATCGGAGCTGGAAGTGGAGGAAGTGGAGGCATGCCATGCACTTTCCACTTTGGCGGAAAACAAGGGGTTACGGGGGGTCGGGCAAGGGCGACGGACAGCGGGGTGGCGTGGGAGGGCATCGCTCAGCCATGGCACGGGCGGCGGTTTGTAGGACAGGGGGTAGGCTCGGGTTCAGCCCCAAACATCGACGTCCAAGTAGGCCATCAGCTACCGAAAGATGGTGTATCGCGGCGGCTGCATATCGATCTTGGCGAGATTGCAGCCGCTTCACGTACGATGCCTGGATCGGGGTCAGCCTGACCTCGTGCATCGAGGGAAGGAGTGGAGCGATGGCGCATTTTGTGGGTCTGGACGTTTCGGTGAAGGAGACGTCGGTATGCGTAGTGGACGATGCTGGCAAGGTGGTGTGCGAGCGCAAGGTGCCGACCGAGCCGGATGACATTGCCGTACTGCTGACGTCGGTCGGTGGCGATTATGTTCGGGTCGGTATCGAGGCCGGGCCGCTGTCGCAGTGGTTGGTCAACGGGCTGAGCGAGGCGGGGGCTGCCGGTTATCTGCGTCGAGACCCGCCACATGAAGGCTCTGTTGCAGGCGCAGCAGATCAACAAGTCGGACCGCAACGACGCGCGAGGGATCGCCCAGATGATGCGGTCGGCCTGTTCAAGCCGGTGCACGTGAAGACGCTGGCCGCGCAGGAGCAGCGCATGCTGCTGACCAGCCGCAAGCTTGTGCAGCGCAAGCTGATCGACATCGAGTCCGACATGCGCGGCACGCTGCGCAACTTCGGCCTCAAGGTCGGTATCGTGAGCACGATCGGTTACGAGGCTCGTATCCGTCACCTGGTCGAGGCTTCCCACGACTGGCGGCGATCATCGAGCCGCTGCTGACGGTGCGGCGGGTGATGCGCCAGCAGCTGGCCACGCTCCACAAGATGCTACTCAACACGGTCCGGCACGATCCGGTATGCCGGCGGTTGATGACCGCGCCCGGGGTCGGCCCGGTAGTTGCGCTCACCTATCGGGCCTCGATCGACCAGCCGCAGCGCTTCGTCCATTCCAGAGCGGTTGGTGCGCATGCCGGGCTGACACCCCGGCGGCATCAGTCGGGCGAGATCGACTATGATGGCGGCATCTCAAAGTCCGGTGACATCATGCTGCGAACGATGCTGTACGAAGCGGCGCAGATCCTGATGACCCAAAGCCGGCATTGGTCGTGGCTTAAGGCTTGGGGGATGAAGGTCGCAAAGCGCCGGGGCATGCGGCGCGCCATCGTCGCCGTCGCGCGTCGCCTGGCCGTCGTGCTCCACCGCATGTGGACGGACGGCACCGACTTCCGCTGGGGCAACGAACCCGGCACCGCGGCCGCGGCCGCCTGATACGATCTCAAACAGGAGCTTTCGCGGTTCTGCCTCGGCAGGAAGATGTCCTCACGGGGATGAAGGTGGTGTGAGATCGTAATGGCTGCAGCCCTGTCGCTAGTGGCAAGGGCGTCCAAAAGATTGATCCACGCCGCTGTCTCTTACCCCATCATGGGGCGGCCACGTGCCGACCCCGGAGAGAAGCACGAACCCCGTGTGGCGATCTCAAGCCCGGGAGAAAAACAGTATTTGTATTTCGGTGCCTACCAATTCATCAGACCGGCGCACTCGCGGCGGCGGGGAGTGCCCTGCGCCTGTTGACTCAGGCCGCGATAGAGAAGCAGCCGTTCGGTCGGCGCGATCTTTCCCGGTTCTCCATCTCCGAGCGCCAATCTCGGGAACGAGCAATCGGGAAGAGGTTTGGGGAAAGCGGAAACCTGGACAGCCGCCGGGGCGATCGCCGGGGAGGCGTTCCCGCTACGGGTTCGTTTGCGGGGGAAGCCGGAGCGGGCGGACGGTCTTGTTCCAGCGATGATTGCAGGCTTTAGCTTTCGGCCGTAAGCCCGGGAACATATAAAGGAACGGCATGTCGACTTTGATCTTCTACGCCATCGCTGCGGTAGCTATGCCTTTGCAGGCAAAAGCTGCTGATCCGTGTCTTGGGACGAGCACCCCGGACGATCAAGCTTGTCAGAACGAGAAGCTAGCTAAGGCAAATAAGCTCCTATCCCAATATATGGCCGCCGCCCGCCAGCGAGCGATAGAGATCGACTCATATGTTGGATCAAACGCTATGGAGGCTGGGGCCGTGAAAGCGTTCGATCAAGCCAAAGTGGCGTGGGAAACATACCGTGATGCCGAATGTAGCGCTGTATCTAGAGAATATGCCGGTGGGACGATTGCTGGTTCGTTCGCGACTATCTGTTTGACACGTCTTACCGAAACTCGAGCATACACTGTCTGGGAGCAATGGTTGGTCGCCGTGGACGGCTCAACCAAGCTGCCCCCGCCGCCAACGCCAACGCCAGCGCGCTACCATCTATATGAAACCGCGCCCACTTTTATCCCGCACCATGCTATGCCGTCGCGGTGATTATGGAAGAGCTTTGGGTTAGATGGACGAGACGCTTCTAATCCGTCGTATAATTAAGGACTGATACCTTCTTTAGCGGAACTAATTAGTCATGTTTCAATCCTTGTTGATATTAATGTCATTAAGCGCCCAGGCGTCTAGCCCCACCGACATTAGGATGAGGGATCCCGAAACTGCGTCTTCTAGACAGACTATAAGTCGTGTTACATGTGGCTCTATGCACGCCGAGATAACGATAGACACTAGGTTATACGAAGGCACATCCATATCCAGTATACTGGTTGATGGCACCTCGGTGAGTGATGCGACATCAAAGCTAAACGACTTTTTTAATGGTCGGGTTCTTGATCGTGTTGAGTTTATGTCGTGTGATACTATAGCTAGGACATTCCGCTGGGGGGCATATGTAAGAACTCCCGGTGTAGGTAAAGGATTATACCAAGAGTTTGTATCCTTCGATCTATCCAATAAAATGGCTATTATAAGAAAGTAGGTCGAGGCCCGCTGTTTAAGAAACGACGGTCCTTTGTAGAAGACCAGACGGTAGAACCATGCTATGGACCGCACCTCATTAGCTGGCGGGCGTGGATCATGATATCGTCGATCGCAATGATGCTTCTTGGCGCGGCATCTTTGAGCACCATGATGACGCCCGGCGTCATGGCCTTCGTGAAGGACCATCATCTTACTCGGTACAGTGTCGCGTTGGTTGACCTTGATGGCGATAAACGCCCTGAGGCGCTGATCTACGCGATGTCGACAATTGCCGGTGGTCTACAATTCGATGAGTGCGGCAGCGGAGGTTGTGACCTCTATGTCCTGTCCCTGACTGCTGCCGGCTACCGGCAGATTTCAAATATTTCGATCGCCGCCCGCCAGTCCGCGTTCTGCCGAGCATCACGCATGGGTGGCACGATTTGGGCATCATCGTCGCTGGCGGTGGAATCATCAACGGGTACGAAGCGCGATTGCAATTTGACGGCCAGAGCTATCCGACCAACCCTACTGTTCCTCCAGCCATCCGTCTTAAGACTAAGGCCGGAAAGGTGGTAATCGCCAACGATCCCCCTTTGCCGTGATACCCTAAATACCATCGTTTTCGGGAAAGCCGGGCACGAGCGGAACGGCAACTCTGGGAATCGCCGGTCCGAAAACCGCCGGACCGCTCGCCGTCGATCTCTGCCGTCAACAAACCTCCTCGAACCGCCCCCATACCGGTCCACCCGCAACCGCCCGCCAGACGCGCACCCCGTCCCCCGCGACGATCGCCCACAACCACCCTTCCGCCACGGCATCCGCCGCGTCGCGGGCCGATGGTTCCGCCGAACCCGACGGGTGCGAATGGTAGCAGCCGAGGATCGCGGGGCCACCTGCCCTCGCCGCGCGGTGCGCAGCGATCAGGGCGGCGGGGTCGATCTCGAACATGCACGATGGATCGGCCGCGACATTGCGGGAGGGACGTGCTTCCTCGACATGGCCGCCCCGCCCCAGCAGCAGCCCGCACACCTCCACCCCCGGCGATACCGCCGCCTCCGCGACGATCCGCGCCAACAGCTCGGTTGAAATCATGCGGCCCATCGCCACATCGGTGCCACATGAACCGGGGGGTTTCCATCATCGAAGCGACGATCGCGGGCGAGGCGGATGGCTGGCGGCTCGATCGCGCGCTGGCGGACGCGGTGCCGACGCTGTCGCGCGAACGGTTGAAGGTGCTGATCGCGAGCGGGGCGGTGTCGCTTGGCGGGTTGGCCTGGCGCGATTCGGCCAAGAAGGCCGCGGGTGGCCAGGTCTTCGCGATCGCGCTGCCCGACCCGACGCCCGCACATAACGAGGCGCAGGATATTCCGCTCGTCATTGCGTACGAGGACGAACACCTCATCGTGATCGACAAGCCCGCCGGCCTGGTCGTCCACCCCGCCGCGGGCAATCCCGACGGCACGCTCGTCAACGCGCTGCTCCACCATTGCCGCGGATCGCTGTCGGGGATCGGCGGGGTCGCGCGGCCGGGGATCGTCCACCGGATCGACAAGGACACGTCCGGCCTGATGATCGCGGCGAAGACCGACCGCACGCACGAGGGGCTGGCCCGCCAGTTCCACGATCACAGCATCGACCGGCGCTACAAGGCGATCACCACCGGCGTCCCCACCCCCGCCAGCGGCACGGTCGACGCCCCGCTCGCGCGCAGTCCGCAGAACCGCAAGAAGATCGCGATCGTCGAAGGCGGCAAGCGCGCGGTGACGCATTACCGCACGATCGAGCCGCTCCAGGGCGCGGCGCTCGTCGAATGCCGGTTGGAGACCGGACGGACGCACCAGGTCCGCGTCCACATGGCCTCGATCGGCCACGCGCTGCTCGGCGACCCGGTCTATGGCCGCGGCGGCGGGGCGAAACGCGCGTTATTGGAAAGGCTGGGGTTCCGGCGCCAGGCCTTGCACGCGGCGCGGCTGGGGTTCATCCATCCGATAACGCAGGTTGCGATGGCGTTCGAAAGCGAAATGCCCGCCGACATGCAGGAACTGTTCAGTCAGCTTCACGTATAGATACCGGGTCTGTGCCGCAGTGCGGCGAGGTCCAAAGAGGGAGTAAGAACCATGCCAGCCCGCAGCAACGTCCCCGCGACGATCCCAGCGCTCGGTAGCGAAGCCGGTCTCAACCGCTACCTCGCCGAGATCAAGAAATTCCCGCTGCTCCAGCCCGAGCAGGAATATATGCTCGCCAAGCGTTTCCAGGAGCATGGCGATCCGGATGCGGCGGCACAGCTGGTCACCTCCCACCTCCGCCTCGTCGCGAAGATCGCGATGGGCTATCGCGGCTATGGCCTGCCCACGTCGGAGCTGATCTCGGAGGGCAATATCGGCCTGATGCAGGGCGTAAAGAAGTTCGAACCCGATCGGGGTTTTCGCCTCGCGACCTATGCGATGTGGTGGATCCGCGCGTCGATCCAGGAATATATCCTGCGGTCGTGGAGCCTCGTGAAGATGGGCACCACCGCGGCGCAGAAGAAATTGTTCTTCAACCTGCGCCGGATGAAGTCCAAGCTCGACGCGTTCGAAGACGGCGATCTGCGCCCCGAACATGTCGCCAAGATCGCGACCGACCTGGGCGTGACCGAGGCCGAGGTGACCAGCATGAACCGCCGCATGGCGATGGGCGGCGACACCTCGCTGAACGTGCCGATGCGCGAAGACGGCGAGGGCCAGTGGCAGGACTGGTTGCAGGACGACGCGCCGCTTCAGGACAAGATCGTCGCCGACGAGCAGGAGGCGAACGTCCGCCATTCGATGCTGGTCGATGCGATGGACGACCTGAACGACCGCGAGAAGCACATCCTGACCGAGCGCCGGCTGACCGACGATCCCAAGACTCTCGAGGAATTGTCGCAGGTCTACAGCGTGTCGCGCGAACGCGTCCGCCAGATCGAGGTCCGCGCGTTCGAAAAGCTGCAAAAGGCGATGATGCGGATCGCCGGCGAAAAGCGCCTGATCGCGGCGTAGATGGTCGGCACCGTCGTCATCGGCGGCGGTGCGGCGGGAACCGCGGCGGCGCGGGCGTTGCACGACGCCGGCGAGGACGTGCTGCTGGTCGAGGCGAAGGACCGGCTTGGGGGGCGGGCGCGGAGTGTTACTCTTTCCGAGCCACCCCGGCGAAGGCCGGGGTCCAGTTGGGTAAACGCAGCAACGGACACCCGAACGCGCGCCCCTGGACCCCGGCCTTCGCCGGGGTGGATGGTGGTCGACCTCGGCTGCGGCTGGCTTCACTCCGCCAAGCGCAATCCCTGGACCCGCATCGCGGAAGCCACCGGCTTCACCGTCGACCGCGCTCCCGCCAACTGGCGCACGCAGTGGCGTGACCTCGGCTTCCCGCCCGCCGACCAGACAGCCGCACACGCCGCCTTCGCGCGCTGGAACGAGGCCGCGATGGCGGCGGTCGACGGCCCCGACCGCCCGCTGTCCGACTTCGTCGCCACGGACGATCGCTGGCGGCCGATGATCGACTCGATCTCCGGCTATGCGAACGGCGCACCGCTGTCGCAGGTCTCGCTCCACGATTGGGCGGCCTATGAGAACGCGTCGACCGACGACAATTGGGCGGTCCGCGAAGGCTATGGCACGCTGATCGCATCGCACGCCGCCGAAGTCCCCGTCCGGCTGAACACGCCGGTCACCCGCATCGATCATCGCGGCCGACGCATCCGGGTCGAGACGCCCGCGGGCACGATCGAGGCCGACCGCGTGATCGTCGCGCTGCCGACTACGGCGTTCGAGCGCCTCGTCTTCGATCCCCCACTACCCGCCAAGCACGACGCCGCCGCCGCGCTGCCGCTGGGGTTGGCGGACAAGGCGTTCACACTGGTCGACGATCCCGCATGGCCGACCAATGCGCATCTGACCGGCAATCCGCACAGCCATTGCACCGCCAGCCATCGTCTTTCCCCGTTCGGCCTGCCGGTGATCGAGAGCTTCTTTGGCGGCGATTGTGCCGAGGCGCTGGACGACGAAGGCGCGGCGACGGCGTTTGCGATCGACGAACTGGTCGCGCTCCTCGGCAGCGACTGGCGGCGGCGATTGACCCCGGCGGGCGCGAGCCGCTGGCGGCACGAACCCTTCATCCATGGCAGCTATTCGCATGCCCGGATCGGCCAGGCGCATCAGCGGCAGGTACTGGCCGAGCCGGTGGACGACCGCATCTTCTTCGCGGGCGAGGCCTGCCACCCGACCGATTTCTCGACCGCGCATGGCGCGTACGAGACGGGAATCGCGGCGGCCGCGGCGATCCTGGCGGGGATGCGGACGCACGCCTGACCCCCTTCGTCACCCCGGGCTCGTCCCGGGGTCCAGGGCCACAAGTCGAACGTGCGTGGCTCTGGATGCCGGGACAAACGCGGCATGACGAAACCTTGCGATCAGCGCCCCCCCACCCGTCACCCCGGGCTTGACCCGGGGCCCCGCTTCTTCAGCGGACAAGCAGAAGCGGGACCCCGGCTCAAGGCCGGGGTGACGGTGATGGTGGCACCAGCCACCCATTCTTGAGTGTGATCATCCGCCAACCCTCCGTCACCCCGGCCTCGCGCCGGGGTCCATGGCGCGGCAAGCGCACCGCTCGAACCAGGAGCGCCAAGCGCGCGGCACGATGGACCCCGGCACAAGGCCGGGGTGACGGAGGGTGCGCGGCGGCGGCGATCCTCTCGCCCATGGCGACGCCCGCCTGCCCCCTCCCCCACCCCGGCGAAGGCCGGGGTCCAGTCGGGGGGACAGCCGCGACGATCCGATGCGTTTCCTCACGGCCGCTTTCCCGACTGGGCCCCGGCCTTCGCCGGGGTGGGCGCAGGGATGTCTGGTGCAACATACCAAGAGCCGTTCCAATCCCCAGCCCTCTTGCTCTAGGATCACCCCATGATCCGCGCCCTCCGCATCCTCCTGAAGGCCATCCTCGGCTTCGTCCTCGTCACCGTGCTGTGGGTCGGCTTCTACCGCTTCGTGCCCCCACCCTTCACCTTCACCATGCTCGGCGACGTCATCGCCGGCCACGGCGTCACCAAGACCTGGATGCCGCTCAGCCGAATGGACCCCGACATGCCCCGCGCCGCGATCGCCGGCGAAGACTCCCGCTTCTGCCAGCACCACGGCTTCGACTGGCACGCGCTGGCCGGCGCGGCGGTGCGCAACGCGCAAGGCGGCCGCATCCGCGGCGGCTCCACGATCAGCCAGCAGACCGCGAAGAACGCCTTCCTGTTCCAGGGCGGCGGCTATGTCCGGAAAGGTTTCGAGGCGTATTTCACCGTCCTGATCGAGGCGCTGTGGGGCAAGCGCCGGATCATGGAGGTCTATCTCAACATCGCCGAGACCGGCATCGGCACCTACGGCGCGAACGCGGGTGCGATGCGATATTTCGGGCACGACGCGTCGAACTTGTCGCCGACGGAGGCCGGCCGCATTGCTGCCGTCCTGCCGCTGCCCAAGAAGCGCGCCGCGATCGACCCGCATGGGTTCGTGCGGCGGCATGGCGATACGCTGGCGCGGCGGGTGGGGACGGTGCGGGGCGATGGGTTGGATGGGTGTTTGCGGTAAACTGCACGCAAATTGCCGTTTAATTGTCCATATCTTTCGCCTCAAATTGATAGATTCGGCAAAAGGATCGTCCATGTTCGATAATAAACTTTGTGGCAGGAATTTTCTTTTGTATTTCATCGCTACAAACATCACCGTTTCGATGGCTTCAAGCGCCGCAACGCCTCGCCATACCATTTCGGCTGGTCTCACTAGCGAGGAGCGATCGGTAATAAATGACGTCGAAAAGAGTAATAAATACTGCCTTGACCATTCCAGCGATCGAAAAAAGCTTTGGCAAGAGCAAGCTTGGAACCGTGCTTGCGACGAGAGCAATGAAGAGGAGAATCAACTAAATGAACGAGGTATATGCTGGAGATACAAGGCAAATTCGACGATTAGTGGTAACTGGGTAAGATGTAAGCCCGGATTGCGCAGTTCATCTTCGAACCGATTGACTGGGGGATATTAAGACTGTCGGGGTCGAACGGCGCTTACCCTGACCGAAGCAACGCCACCCCAGCATCCCGCTCGAACAGATACAGCAACACCCGCGCCGCCTGCCCCCGCTCCCCCGCCAAGCCCCCATCACGATCCACCAGCAACCGCGCATCGTCATGCGCGCATTGCAGCAGGTCGGCCATCATCTCCGGCGTCGCCAACCGAAACGCCATCTCCCCCGACTGGCGCGTCCCGAGTATCTCGCCCGCACCGCGCAGGCGCAGATCCTCCTCGGCGATGCGGAAACCGTCATTGGTCTCGCGCATCAGCGCCAGCCGTGCGCGCGACGTCTCGCTGAGCGCCGAACCGCGCACCAGCAGGCACACCGACCGCCCCCCGCCCCGCCCGACGCGCCCGCGCAGCTGGTGGAGCTGCGCCAAACCGAAGCGGTCGGCATGCTCGATCACGATCAGCGTCGCATTGGGCACGTCGACGCCCACCTCGATGACCGTCGTCGCGACCAGCACGCCGAGCGTCCCCGCGGAGAACGCCGCCATCACCGCATCCTTCTCCGCGGGCTTCATCCGCCCGTGCACCAGCCCGACCCGCTCCCCGAACCGCGCCCGCAGCGTTTCCGCACGCATCTCGGCCGCAGCAAGGTCGCTCTTCTCGCTCTCCTCGACCAGCGGGCACACCCAATAGGCCTGCCCCCCATCCCCCAGATGCCGCCCGAGCGCGTTGACGACATCGTCGAGCCGATCCTCGGAAATTACCCTAGTCTCAATGGGTTGCCGCCCCGGCGGCATCTCGTCGAGGCGGCTGACATCCATCTCGCCATATTGCGCCAGCGTCAGCGTGCGCGGGATCGGCGTCGCGGTCATCGCCAGCAGATGCGGCGGCCGGATCGCCTTGGCCTGCAGCATCATCCGCTCCGCCACCCCGAACCGGTGCTGCTCGTCCACCACCACCAAGGCGAGGTCGCGATACCCGACCGCTTCCTGGAAAATAGCGTGCGTTCCTATGAGGATATCGATCGCCCCCGACGCCAGCGCCATCAGCGTCGCCTCCCGCACCCGCCCCTTGTCGCGCCCGGTCAGCACCGCAATCTCGACCGGCAGCCCGGTAAGCAACGATCGCAACGTTTCGTAATGCTGCCGCGCCAGGATCTCGGTCGGCGCGAGCATCGCCCCCTGCGCGCCCGCCTCGACCGCAATCAGCAGCGCCATCGCCGCGACCAGCGTCTTGCCCGATCCGACATCGCCCTGCAGCAGCCGCAGCATCGGTGCCTCCTGCGCCAGGTCGCCCTCGATCTCTCGGATCGTCCGCGCCTGCGCGCCCGTCGGCGTGTACGGCAGATCGAGCATGTCGCGCAGCCGCCCGTCGCCCGCCAGCGCACGGCCGCGGCGCTTGCGCGTGTCGGCGCGGACCAAGGTCATCGCGAGCTGGTTCGCGAACACCTCGTCATAGGCCAGCCGCTCGCGCGCCTCCGCATCCGCCGGGTCGGCATGGATCCGCTCCAGCGCCGCGCGCCAATCGGGCCAGCCGCGATGCGCCTTCAGCCCCGGCTCGATCCATTCGGGCAGCGCCGGCGCACGCGCGATCGCCTGCGCGGCGAAGGCGGCGAGGCGGCGCGACGTGAGGCCCTCCGACAGCGGATAGATCGCCTCGCGCCCGGTGAAATCCTCGCCCGGCTCGCCGAGTTCGGGATGGACGATCTGCAATTCCTGGCCGTAGCGATCGAGCCGCCCCGACACGCGCTTCGCCTCGCCGGCGGGGAGCAGCTTCTTCGCATAGCCGGAAGACCCGCCGAAATAGACCAGCCCGACATGATTGCCCTTGGCGTCATAGGCGTTGACTCGCGTCGGCCCGTGACCCGCGCTCGACCGGTAATCGCGCGGGGTCAGGGTGATCGCGATCGTTCGCCCGATATCGGCCTCGTCCAGTTCGTCGCGCGGCACGCGGTCGAGGAAGCCGGTCGGCAGGTGGAATGCGACATCGACCACCCGCGCCAGCCCCAGCCGTTCGAGCGGCTTGGCGATCGCGGCCCCCACGCCCTTCAGCGCGGTGATCTCGGCAAACAGCGGATTGAGGATTTCGGGGCGCATGACTATCTGCCGGTATCCGGCACTCTCTTCCCGTTCGGGCTGAGCCTGTCGAAGCCCCTTCCCTTCTGCATCCGTCGTAGAAGAAAGAAGGGCCCTTCGACAAGCTCAGGGCGAACGGTTAGGAAAGTCGGATCTTCGCCGTTGGAGCATCATGGACCACGAAACCCGCCTGAAACGCCTTCGCTTCCGCAGCTGGCACCGCGGCACGAAGGAAGCCGACATGATGATCGGCGGGTTCTTCGATGCCCATGCCGTGTCGTGGAACCCGGCAGAACTCGACTGGTTCGAGGCGCTGCTGGAGGAGCAGGATGTCGACATCATGGGCTGGGCGATCGGATCGATCGCGTGTCCGCCGCTATGGGACGGGCCGATGATGCACGCGATGCGCTCGATCGATTACGTGACGGTGGCGGAGTAACCTCCGTCATGCCGGGCTCGTCCCGGCGTCCAGGGTTCCGCGACCAACGGCCCTTGGCGCTCTGTACCCTGGACCCCGGCACAAGGCCGGGGTGACGAAAGTTGAAATGCCCGACCTCAAGACGATCCTGACCGCCAAGGCCCCGCTGACGCTCGCGGGCGTTCCGACCGGTTTCCTGCCCTCGCTGCTCGCCGACCTTGCCCGCGCCGCACCGTCGCGCGCGGTATTCATCGCGCCAGACGACGCCGCGATGCGGGCGATCGCGGCGACGGCGGCGTTCTTCGCGCCAGACCTGGAAATCGTGCCATTCGCCGCCTGGGATTGCCTGCCCTACGACCGCGCATCACCGACGCTCAGGATCATGGCGGAGCGGATCGGCGCGCTGCACCGGTTGCAGGCGGCCCCGAAAGGCCCGCAACTCGTCCTGACCACGGTCAACGCCGCGACGCAGCGCGTGCTGACCCCGTTCCGCATCCGCCAGCTGGTCGCCTCGCTCGCGCCCGGCGAGCGGATCGGGCGCGACGATTTGGCGACGCTGCTCCAGGCGAACGGCTATGTCCGCACCGATACCGTCCATGACCAGGGCGAATATGCGGTCCGCGGCGGCCTCGTCGATCTCTATCCTTCGGGCGAGGATCAGGCGCTGCGGCTCGATTTCTTCGGCGACGAGATCGAGAGCGTACGGACGTTCGATCCGCAGGACCAGCGGACCACGGGGCGGATCGACGGCTTCACGCTGCTGCCCGCGTCCGAGGCGCTGCTCGATGCCGAGCAAGTCAAACGCTTCCGCAGCCGGTACCGCGAGAGCTTCGGCGCGACCGCGACGGGCGATCCGATCTATCAGGCGGTCTCGGACGGGCGGCGTCAGGCGGGGATGGAACATTGGCTGCCGCTGTTCGAGGAAAAGCTGGCGACCTTGTTCGATCACCTCGGGAAAGAGGCGATCGTCGTTCACGACGCGGGCGTCGCGCAGGCGGCCGAGGGGCGGTTGGAGGCGATCGCCGATTATTTCGAGAATCGCCGGCGCGCGGAGGCTTCGCAGCCGGGAAGTTATCGGCCACTTCCCGCTAAGGCGCTGTATATAAACGCGAAAGAGTGGACCCAGGCGCTGACGGATGCACGGTCGCACATCGCGACCCCGTTCCATGAGCCGGAAAGCGCGACGGTGCTGGATTTCGGAGTCGACGGTCCCCGCGATTTCGGGCCGGAGCGCAACAGCGGGGCGAATATCTACGAGGCGGTGGTCGAGCATATCGGCGCGCTTCGCAAGGAGGGCCGCAAGCCGATCCTCGCCAGCTATTCGACCGGATCGCGCGAGCGGCTCGCGGGGTTGCTGAAGGATCACGGGCTGCACGGCGGCACGGCAGCGGAGACTTGGCAGGCAGCGCTGGGCGTTGCCGACACCAGCAAGACCGCGGGCGTCGCGCTCGTCGTCCTCCCGCTCGACCACGGCTTCACCGCCCCCGGCATCGCCGTCCTCACCGAGCAGGACATGCTCGGCGACCGCCTCGTCCGGCGGCGCAAGCGCAAGAAGTCGGCGGACGCGTTCCTGGCGGAACTCGCGACGCTGACCCCGGGCGATCTCGTGGTGCACGTGGATCACGGCATCGGCCGTTATCAGGGGCTGACCTCGATCCCCGTCGGCCAGAGCCCGCACGACTGCGTCGCGGTGGAATATGCGGGCGGCGACAAATTGTTCGTGCCGGTCGAGAATCTGGAAGTCCTGTCGCGCTACGGATCGGGCGAGGACGGCGCGTCGCTCGACCGGCTGGGCGGCGAGGCGTGGCAGCGCCGCAAGTCGAAGATGAAGGAGCGAATCCGCGAGATCGCGGGTGACCTGATCGCGGTCGCCGCCGAACGCGCGGTGCGGCCGGGCGACGTGCTGGAACGCGATTCGAGCGGCTATCCGAGCTTCGTCGACCGCTTCCCGTACGAGGAGACCGACGATCAGGACCGCGCGATCGACGACGTCATGGTCGACCTGTCCGCGGGCAAGCCGATGGACCGGCTGATCGTCGGCGATGTCGGCTTCGGCAAGACCGAGGTCGCGCTTCGGGCTGCGTTCGTCGCGGCGCTGGCGGGCAAGCAGGTCGCGGTCGTCTGCCCGACGACGTTGCTCGCCCGCCAGCATTTCAACAATTTCGTCGCGCGCTTCGAAGGCTTCCCCATCGAGATCGGTCGCCTGTCGCGCCTCGTCACCGCGGCGGAAGCGAAGAAGACGCGCGATGGGCTGGCCGAGGGCACGATCGATATCGTCGTCGGCACGCATGCGATTCTCGCGAAGTCGATCGATTTCAAGCACCTTGGCCTCGTCGTGGTCGACGAGGAGCAGCGCTTCGGCGTCACCCACAAGGAGCGGCTGAAAACCCTCCGAGCGGACGTCCACATGCTGACGCTGACCGCTACGCCGATCCCGCGGACGCTGCAAATGGCGATGTCGGGCATCCGCGAGCTGTCGGTGATCCAGACGCCCCCGGTCGATCGCCTGGCGGTCCGCACCTATGTCATGCCCTGGGACCCGGTCGTGCTGCGCGAGGCATTGCTGCGCGAGCATTATCGCGGCGGGCAGAGCTTCGTCGTCGTGCCGCGGATCGCCGACCTGTCCGAGATCGAGGATTTCATCCGCGAGGCGGTGCCCGAGGTCCGCTACGTCGTCGCGCATGGCCAGATGTCCCCGACCGAGGTCGAGGAGCGGATGAGCGCATTCTACGACAAGAAGTTCGAGGTGCTGCTGTCGACCACGATCGTCGAAAGCGGGCTCGACATCCCGAGCGCCAATACGATGATCGTCCACCGCGCCGACCGGTTCGGGCTGGCGCAGTTGTACCAGCTGCGCGGCCGCGTCGGGCGATCGAAGACGCGGGCCTATGCCTATCTCGTCACCCCGCCCGACCGGCAGATGACCGATACGGCGGAGAAGCGATTGAAGGTCCTGTCCGACCTCGACTCGCTGGGCGCGGGGTTCCAGCTGGCGAGCCACGATCTCGATATCCGCGGTGCCGGCAATCTGCTGGGCGACGAACAGTCGGGGCATATCAAGGAGGTCGGCTTCGAACTCTACCAGTCGATGCTGGAGGAGGCGATCATGGATGCGAAGGCGGGCGGCATCCGTAACGCCCCACGCGATTTCAGCCCGCAGATCACCGTCGATGCGCCGATCCTGATCCCCGAGGACTATGTGCCCGATCTCGATCTGCGCATGGGGCTGTACCGCCGCCTCAACGAACTCGACGCCGCGAGCGAGATCGAGGCGTTCGCGGCCGAGCTGATCGACCGCTTCGGCGCGCTGCCCGACGCGACCGAGAACCTGATCCGAGTCATCGAGATCAAGCTGGCGTCGAAGCGGGCGTGCATCGCGAAGATGGATGTCGGACCGAAGGGCGTGCTGGTGGGCTTCCACGACGACAAGCCGCCCAATGTCGAGGGGCTGCTGGCCTATGTCGCGCGGCTCGACGGTCTCGCGAAGCTGCGACCCGACAGCAAGCTGGTGCTGCAACGCGCCTGGCCCGACGCGAAGGCGCGGCTTCACGGCGCGCTGCAGCTGGCGAAGGGGTTGGCGAAGGCGGCGGGATGACGGTGCGTCCCCGTCCGTCATGCCGGACTCGTCGCGGCATCCAGAGCCGCGCGCCGATCCCGCTGCGGCCCTGGACCCCGGGACGAGCCCGGGGTGACGAGATCAGCTGCTGTGATCCGAAATGACCTTCCACCCCTCGGGCCGCTGTTCGAAGACGAGCGTCGTCATGCCGTGCTCCGCTGCTTTTGCCGGATCGCCCGGTGTCAGGTGCCAGCGCGCGAACAGGATGACGTGCGAATCGTCGAGCGGGCGATATCGAAGCAGATCGAACGACAGCCGACCGCGGCGATTCCTGCCCGCGATGAAACTGGGGCGGTAATGGTCGGCGATTTCGGGCCGGCCGTGGATCAACCCGCCGGGCGTAACGAAAATGGCATCGTCGGCGTAGATCGCGACGAACGCGTCCAGCTTACCCGCATTCCATCCCGCCGCGCTGGCCGTCATCGCCCCGTCGATCCCGGCCTGCCATGCCGCCACCGGCGTCACCGCCATCGTCATCGCCGCCACCGGTAAAAGCGTCCACCGCATCGTCATTCCCCCGCCATCATCGCGACCAGCGCCGCCTCGTCGAGCGGCGGTGCGGTCAGGAAACCCTGGTACAGGTCGCAACCGGCCGCGGCCAGCAACGCGCGCTGGTCGGTCGTCTCGACCCCTTCGGCGATCACGCCAAGTCCGAGCGAGCGCGCCATCGTGATGACCCCGCCCACGACGACCCGGTCGCGCGCCGATCCGCCGATGTCGCGGGTCAGCGCGCGGTCGATCTTGAGATAATCGAGCGGCAATGTCTTCAGATAGGCGAGGCTGGAATAGCCCGTCCCGAAATCGTCGATCGCGACCCGGCATCCCGCCCCGCGCAACGCCGCGAGGAAGGCGGAAGCCGCAGTCAGGTCCTCCATCAGCCCCGATTCGGTGACTTCGATCGTCAGACGTCCGCGCGGGAAACCGCTGGCATCCAGACGCGCGAGGAACAGGGCGGCATAGCCCGGGCGCGCGACATCGGCCGCGGTCAGGTTCACGGAAACGCGCAAGCCCGCCAAGGCCTGCGGCCAGCGCGCCGCGCGTGCCAGCACCAGCCGCTGGATATGTTCGGACAGCGCGATCCCCAGATCGGCACGCTCGGCGGCGGCGAACAGTGCCTCGGCCCCCAGCACGCCGAGCGCACCATGTTCCCATCGCGCCAGCGCCTCGACGCCCGTGATCCGGCCGCTTGCGATCTCCACTTGCGGCTGGAACAGGATGTCGATCTCGCCGCGCTCGATGGCGTGGTGCAGATCGACCGCGAGCGAATCGATCGATGTCGCACCTTCCGCGTCGGCGACGTGCATCGTCGCACCATCGCTCGCCTTTGCGCGAATCAGCGCCATGCTCGCCCGGCGCATCAGGGCCGCGCCGTCGTCCCCGGCATCCGCCAGCGCGACGCCGAGCCGCGATCCAAGCGCGGCGGTCGCGCCTTCGACGATGAAGGGCCGCGCCAGCGCCTCGCCCAGCCGAGCCGCCAGCACCTCGATCCGATCGGCGGTCGCGTCCTCGACCAGCAGGGCATATTCCGCCGCACCGATCCGGAGCGTCAGCAGCCCCTCGCCCCCGACGGCACGTGCGGTCGTCGCTATCCTTCGCCCAGCGGCGTCGATCAACGCATCGCCGACCGGACGACCATAGGCCGCGTTGACGATGTCGAGCCGCGACAGCGAGGCCAGTACCACCCCGACCGGCAGACCCGCGGCGATCCGCGCATCGAGCCAGCGGCGGGCATCGCCCGCGTCGCGGTCATCGGTGGGTCCGCCACGCCGTTCGACCTCCGGATCGCCTTTACCGCCGGTGCGTTCGGCATGGCGCGCGGCGAACCGGATCGCCTCGCGCACTTCACTGGCATCGCCTGAGTCGATGAGGAAATGCGTCGCACCCGCGGCATAGAAATCGGTGAGCATTTCCGTATCGCCGCGGGCCAGCAGCACCAGCAGCGCCGCCGATCGCGATTCGATCAGGCCGCCCAGACCGCCTGCCGCCTCGAGCGCAGGATCGATCGAACCCCGCGCATCGACGAGCACGACAGACGCGCCGCTGTCGACGAATGCCCTCGCCGGGTCGATAGTGCGGTGCGGCACGATCGCCGACCATGCGGGATCGGCGATCCGTGCCAGCAGCGCGTCCTGATCTCGCCATGCGAGCACGAGCAATGCCGCCGGTGCGTTCGTGTTCTCGTCTTTACCCTGCCCCATGACCCGACCGTAGCCGCCACGCCCCCCTGCGCCAATCCCGGTAGGGGCCGATCCCGGTAGGGGGTTGTCGATACGGCGCACGCGTCCTAGCTCTGGCCGGTGACGATCGCCCCTGTTCCAGACCGCGTTTCGGCGCTTGCGCCCGAGCCCGCGCCGCTCGTCGATGCGCATGGGCGGACGATCAGCTATCTGCGTATCTCCGTCACCGATCGCTGCGATCTGCGCTGCCGCTACTGCATGGCGGAGGAGATGATTTTCCTGCCGCGGAGCGCCTTGCTGACGCTCGACGAGATGGCGATCATTGCCGAACGCTTCATCGCGCGCGGCGTGACGAAAATCCGGTTGTCCGGCGGGGAACCGCTGGTACGCCGCGACGTCGGCGATCTTGTCCAGCGGTTGGGGTCGCATGTCGGTACGCGTCTGGACGAGCTGACGATGACGACCAACGGCACGCGGCTGGCGGACCATGCGGAGGCCATGGTCGATGCGGGCATTCGCCGGATCAACGTCAGCCTGGACAGCCGCGATCCAGACCGGTTCCGCTTCATCACGCGGCACGGCGACGTCGCGAAGGTCATCGCCGGAATCATGGCGGCACGCGACGCAGGGCTGCGCGTGAAGATCAACATGGTCGCGCTCGCCGGCCTGAACGAGGACGAGATCGGGTCGATGCTGGCCTGGTGCGCGGACGAGGGGCTCGACCTGTCGCTGATCGAAACGATGCCGCTGGGTGCGATCGACGAGGACCGGGTCGACCGCTTCCTGCCGCTGACGCGAGTGTTCGACGATCTGGCGGGCCGGTTTCCGCTGGTCCGCGACGGGCGGCGTACCGGGGGGCCGGCGCGCTACTGGCGGGTCGAGGGTACCGAAACGCGCCTCGGCCTGATCTCGCCGCTGACCGCCAATTTCTGCGATGGCTGCAACCGGGTGCGGCTGACGACGGAGGGCCTGCTGTATCTCTGTCTGGGGCATGACGACCGGGTCGACCTGAAGACCGCGTTGCGCGGCGGCGGGATCGCCGGGTTGGACGCCGCGATCGACGACGGCCTCGCCGCCAAACCCGCGCGCCACGACTTCCGGATCGGTGTCGGCGAGGCACCCGCAGTGGCGCGGCATATGAGCGTCACCGGCGGATGACTCGCTTCGCGCCGGGGGGCGGATGACCGACTATCCGCGGCGCGCGCTCGTCGCCTCGCCGACGCCCCCCGCACAGGTCGCGGCGGCAGAACTGGCGGACGCGGCCGACTGGGTCGATGTCGACGATGCCGATGTCGTCATCGCGCTTGGTGGCGACGGCTTCATGCTGCAGACGCTGCATGCAATGCTGGAACGCCGCAGACCCGCCGTGCCGGTGTTCGGGATGAACCTCGGCACGGTCGGCTTTCTGATGAACGAATGGCGTCGCCACGGCCTCGATGACCGGCTGTCGCGTGCGAAACCGTTCAAGGTCACGCCGTTGTCCGCGACGATCGAGGGGGCGGACGGGCGCATCCATACGCTGCCCGCGATCAACGAGGTGTCGCTGCTGCGCGAGACGCGACAGACCGCGCGGCTGGAAGTGACGGTCAACGACCGCATCGTGCTGCCCGATCTCGCGTGCGACGGCCTGCTGGCGGCGACGCCGGCGGGATCGACCGCCTACAACCTGTCCGCGCATGGGCCTATCCTGCCGCTAGGCTCCGCGTTGATCGCGCTGACGCCGATCAGCGCGTTCCGTCCGCGACGCTGGCGCGGCGCAATCCTGCCCGACAAGACGCGCATCGCGATCCGCGTGCTCGACGCCGACAAGCGCCCCGTCTCCGCCGTGGCGGACCAGCGCGAAGTCCGCAACGTCGCGCGGATCGACGTCGCGATGGATCGCGCGCGTGAACTGACATTGTTGTTCGACCCCGAACACGCGCTGGACGACAGGATCACGATGGAACAGTTCATCGCGTAGGGTGGGCAGCCGCACATTGCGGCCGGACTCACCCAAGCGCGGCCCGCGTCGCCCCCGGGCGACGACCGACGGCACGGCTTTGCGGCGTCGGCCTCGTACCCCCTGGCAGGACTTGCATCGCGCTTCCGCGCAGGTATAGGAACCCCCGCACCGGTATTCCCTGATAGCTCAGCGGTAGAGCTCTCGACTGTTAATCGAGTGGCCGTAGGTTCGAATCCTACTCAGGGAGCCAATTCGGAACGAAAGTGCGAACTTCGTCCGCCGTCGTCTGGCGACGGGCACTTGGCTCGAGTCAAGGATAGACTGGAGCGGCACCTCAGGGCATATTGGAGCCTGCGGCGTAGGCGGGCGCGGCGAGCACGCCGACCGCGGCACCAGCGTGCAGCGTGCCGACGCCGCCCGGATGGCCGGTGCCCCGGGCCTCGATCAGGTCGAGCGCCTCGCCGCCGCGCACCTCGCCGTTCGGGATGAGGTCGGGCACCCCTATCTTGCGCCCACGCCCGACATAAGGGCTCGAAGTCAGTGAAAGCCTCATCAGCTGCTACAGTGCATTTTATAGTTCGTTAACCGGAACGCGAACGTAAGAGCCGGCAGAAAAGCTGCTTCCTATATCAAATTCCTCGGCGCTCGATATCGGTTTCCTGGCAATGAACGACGATCAAGCCAAGTCTATTTGGTGGAGGGCGGTTACGGGTTCGGCAGGTATACTTCTCCATCATACGCTCCGATTCTTTCTTGCGTCAGCCACATCCGTTCGCCTGCGCGCAACGCGACAACGGTTTCGGGCCGATCGACACCCGGGAGATCGTCGCGGACCGTCGATCCGCTCTTCTCCGCCAGATAGGCGATGTGGCGATACGACGGCCGGAACCCTGCCAGCAGCGCGAGGTCCAGTTCGGGCACTTGCTGCGGGTTCACCGCTGCAAGCACGTCGCGTATGTAGATCGAGCGCAAGCCGGCAATCAGCCAGTGCGCGCCGTCGCGCTGCGCGCGCCACTGCAAACGGCAGTAGCTGACGACATCGACATCGACGCCGTCCACCGCCGTGAATGCGTGTACCGTACAGTTCGAATCGACCAATGCGCGATCACGCAGGACCGTTACGGCCGATGCGCCCATTTGGTGGAACGTATAAAGGGGACCGCCCGCCGCTTCCCGGGTGGCAGCCGTGAACTGCACGCCGCTGCCGGTGAACCATGATATGTCGACGGTCGAGTCCTGATGGTAGAACGCGCCCATGTCCGACCACAACCCCGCATCGCGAGCCGCGCGCTCGCGTACGATCATGTCAGTGACGGCAAGCCGATCGAGAGCCTCGTGCGAGGAAAGGGTCACGGGGCGCTCAAGAAACAAGCGATCGGTACGGACATCGGCAAGCGGATCGCAGCTCGGCACGGGCCATCGACCATGTGCCGCCCGCGCCGCCGACCTTGCATCAGACCTGCTCCAGCCACCGGCGTTCTGCCGCCCGCAAGGCATCGACCGTTTCGGGGCGATCCACGCCCGGAAGATCGTCGCGCGCGGGTCGGCCGCTCGCCGCGAGCACGTAGCTCAGGTAGCGATAGGATGCCCTGAAACCGGCGAGTTTGCTTTCGTCGACCTTGACGTCCTGGTTCGGCCCGCAGGCAGCCAACGTGTCCCGGATGTAGATCCCCCGCAAACCGGAAATCAGCCATCGACCGGCGACGTTCTGGAGACGCCATAGCAGACGGGTATAGCTGATGTTGATGACGTCGATGCCGTCCAGAGCCAGGACGGTATGGACGGCACAGGAGGTTTCGGCGATCGCCCGGCCGTTCCGTACCCAGATGACGGGAGGACTCATCGAATCGAAGTTGACCGTATCTGACGGCTCGCGCTTTCCCGTCTCGATGAACGCCGACGCCGTGCCTTTGAACCAGGAGACTTCGACCCACGCATCAGGATGGTAACACGAAGTTGCGACTTCGGCGTTGTGGGTTTCTCTTGCCCAGCGCTCGAGCATGATCACGTCGGTAATCGCGACGCGGTCCGTCGATTCGTCGGGATGTACGCCGGACCCGGGCTTCGCCAATGAGCCGCCCGCTGCCGCGGCGTGGCGTGGCACCGCTACTGCAACCAGAGCGGCGAGGCCGCTTCTCAACGCCACGCGCCGCCATAGTCTGGGCTCTGCCATCGTCGGTTCGACTTGATCGAATGCCACCATCGTCAGGGTCCTTCACATGCCGCAGCCTCGGGAATGGGATCGCGAGCCTTACGCATGGCGAATACCATGACGCTCATTTCTGCCGGCGAGAGCAATAGGCCACCGCACGGGCTACGCACGGATATACGCAGGGTTCCGAGGAGGATCGCTGCCGGCCTATGCGTAGCCGGGGCCGGACCGCGCCGGGCGGGGCTTCATGCCAAAGCGCGCGCGAAAGCGAGGAACGCGGCCGTCTGCACCTGCGCACCCGCCGCCTGCTTGCGGGCAACGACGCGGTCCCAAACGAACGCGAGCGGCCCGGATATGGAGATGGTTACCGTAACCGTCGTTACGGTGCCACTCGACGCAAACTGGTGGTCGGTGCGCATCCGGGCCAGCGGCAGGCGCGCAAGATCGGAAAAGCGAGTCGGACGCTGCATATCGACAACCGCCATCGCGACTTGGGGGCCGCGCTTGGGCTTCAGCGTGAAGGGCGCGCCGACGCGCACCTCGCCCGATATCCGGGCCCATTCAAGTTCGTGATCCCATTCCGGCCAGCGTTCGATCGCGGCGATAGCCGTGAACAACAGCTCAGCCGACAGGTCGGTAGTCGTCATGTGGGAATATTGGAGCATCGGCGTTCCCTTGAAAGAGACGGTCAGCCTACGCCCCGGCTGCGACAGAAACTGTCAGCATGATAGAGTCGATCGCTACGGCGACGGTACCCCTTCCAGGCGACGCCACTCGGCAACGAGCTGCGCGCGGCGTCGTGGATAGCGCTTCTGGCCGACAGCGAGGATCGTCGCGCGGTCGGTCCGGAAGTGGCGAAACGTCTGTCGCAGTTCGCACCATGCGATGATGATCCGCGCGCGATCGAAATAAGCCAAAGCGATGGGCCAGACGTTACGTTCGGTCGAGCCGGCCGCCGCATCGACGTAGGTGATCGTGAGGGGGCGTTCGCGCCGGATCGCATCGCGGATCAGCGGAAGGTGAGGCTCATCGCTTGTGATCGCATCGTCAGGCCCGACTAGGAGGAACGACAGGTCCGCCTCCTCACGAAGCTCGGGCGGCAGCACGGCGACGATCTTGGCGAGCGCGCTCTTGCCCGAATGCGCGAGGCGGCGATCACCGCGCATCGCGACCCAGCGCGCGCCGAACACGATCGCTTCGACCTCGTCCTCACTGAACATCAGCGGCGGCAGCAGAAACCCCGGCTTGAGGACGAAGCCGATCCCCGCCTCCCCCTCGATGGTGGCACCTTGAGTCCGCAGGCTGGCGATATCGCGATAGATCGACCGCACGCTGACGCTAAGCTCGGCGGCAAGCGACGCGGCGCTCACCGGAAAGCGGTGGCGGCGCAGACATTGCAGAACCGCAAACAGGCGCTCGGCACGGGTCATGGTCGACACGTATCATACACGATCCCGGAAATCCCGTGGCTGGGGACGTCTTCGCTAACGCGGTTCTCCTCGGGAGCGATGCGGACGCCCTCGGCCTGACGCTGGGCGTGGGTGATCGCGCCGGTGCATGCGTTGCCGGTCTTCTCGAAGATGCCGATGATCGGCATGTCCGACCTCCTTTGGTGTCTCGATCCCGCGGCCATCGCGGCCTCGATGGCGATCGAGGGGGCGGAGGGGCCATCACGGGGGCGGCAATGGGCCGCGTGCTACGACATCGATCCGCAGGAGGGCTGCACCCGTCGGCGCACGTCCTATCATCGAGCACGGGCAAAATGCGTGCCGCCCCACTCCGCCATCGCCCGAAGCACCTCGCCCAGAGTCGTGCCATGTGGGGTGAGCCGGTACTCGACGTGCGGCGGCACTTCCGCGAACACCTGCCGATAAAGGATCCCCTCGTCCTCCAGCTCGCGCAGGCTGGAGGTGAGCATGTGCTGGCTGATACCGGGGGATGGCACGCCGAAGCTCATTGAAGCGGCACGTGCGCGCAAGCAGCTGCCAGAGGATCAGGATTTTTCCATCTGCCGCCAAGCACGCTCAGCGTGGCAGCGATCTCGGGCGGAGGCATGACCAGCCTGCTCCGCTCCGGACAGGTCGCGCCGACAGTCATGTTTCGCATCCTACACCGGCGCGTTGCGTGGGCATGCGACATCGCGCTGCATTTGCTGGGTGCCTGACACAGCGCCGGTCCCGCGGCATTCGGCACGCTCTACCATCGTCGGCCGGGCGATGAATAATCGTTCACGGAGCGAAGTCGTTCATCGGTCGTTCCACATCTCATAGCCAATACGGAACCATCCACCGCATTGGTACCCGGACGGAGATGACACATGGCTTTCTCAATCGGTCGCAAGATCATGTTTGCAGCGCTTGCGTCGAGCACGCTGATGGTCGCGGGTTGCGCGACCGAAACCACGTTCCGCCCTGCAACCGGACGAGGCTTCGAACGCCAGGGCTATAGCGATCGGCAGATCGAGCCCGGCCGCTTCCTCGTCAGCTTTGCCGGCAACAGCGTGACGTCGCGCGACACGGTCGAGCGCTATCTGTTCTTCCGCGCGGCGCAGCTGACGCTCGAACAGGGCTATGACTATTTCCTGATGGCCGACCGCGATACGAAACTGCAATCGCGGACCTACGCCACGCCCGGCCTCGGTGGCCCATGGGGCTATGGCGGCTTCGGTGGCTATTGGGGTCCGTCGTGGAATTTCTACGGCCGCGGTTATGGCTGGCGTCGTTTCGGCGGCGGGTTCGGTTATGGCGGGTTCGGCGGCTTTGGCGGATTCGGCGACGATTTCGACGTGCAGACGATCGACCGGTTCCAGGCGACCGCGGAGATCGTGATGCGTCACGGCGCAATCCCGCAAGGCGATATCCGTGCGTTCGACGCGCACAAGGTCGTCGCGACGATCGGACCGAGCGTCGTCCTGCCGAAGTAAGTCCGTCGGCGGCATCGATGGTGCCGCCGATCGTTAGCGTTCAGACGATCGTTCCGCCATCGGCGGCACGCGCGAGGATTCGTCCCATCGCGTCGAACAGCGCGTCCATCGCAACCGGTTTGAACAGCACCTCGTCCGCCCCCGCCGCCAGACACTGATCGCGAAGGTCCAGCGCGGCATCCGCGGTGACGACGATGATCGGAACGCCGGCCTTCGCGTCGGTGCGCGCGCGGATATGGCCGATGGCGGTCAGGCCGTCCATGCCGGGCATCCGCAAATCGACCAGAAGCATGGCGTAATCATTCTGATCGAGCAGCCGCAGCCCCTCCTCCGCGCTGTCCGCCTCCGTCATGGTCGCGCCAGCAACGTCCAGCATGTCCTTCACGACCCGCCGGTTCATCCGATCATCTTCGATGAAAAGTACGTTCATATCCGTTGCTTTTCATTGCTGACGGTAGGCGATCCATAGAGTATCATATCAGTGAGCGCTATGACGTCATGCTGCACGTGAAACGAAATTCTCGATTGCGGGTGCCGATGAACCGAACAGCTGATCGACGAGCGCCGATCCGCTGACCGGCTTCGCGATGAGAAGGTCGATTCCGGTAGCCATCAGTTCCGCCCGTTCTTGCACTGCGACGACCGGCCATAGCAACGCCGTCTTCGTGCCCCCCGCACGCGCCGTCTCGGCCAGCAGGGTCGTGGCGGCGAGTGGATCGGCTTCGCCGCGTATCGTCGAATCGTCGATCAGCACATGCGCGACCTGCATGCGCAGCAAGCTTTCCCGCGCGTCCGCTGCCGACGACGCGAAAGTGACAATGCCCGATCGCGGTATCAGCAGGGCGCGCAGCATCGCCCGGCTGATCGGATTGCGGTCGACGATCAGGATACCGGAGCCGCTTTGCCCGATCGTCTCGCTCGCGGTGGGCATCAGCGCGCGCACGAGCGGCAGGAGGACACTGAACGTCGATCCCTCGCCCGGAATGCTGTCGACCGCGATATCGCCGCCCATGGCCCGCGCGAGGTTGCGGCAAATCGCGAGGCCGAGGCCGGTTCCGCCGAACTGGCGAGTCGTACCGGCATCCGCCTGGCGAAAGGATTCGAAGATCTGATCGGTCTTGTCCGCCGGAATGCCGATCCCGGTGTCGGTGATCGCGATCCGGTACCGATCGTCGCCATCGGTTTCGACGACCAGCGCGATGGTACCCGCCGGCGTGAATTTCAGCGCGTTGGACAGCAGGTTGAACACGATCTGCCTGACCCGCGCCGCGTCACCTTCGATCATCTGCGGACAACGATCGAGATCGCACGAGAATGCGATGCCCTTGGCCGTCGCCTGACCGTCCCATAGCCGGGTCGCATCGCGGATCGTCGCGGCCAGGTCGAACGGCGCGCGTTCGATGGTCAGGTTGCCCGTCTCCATCTTCGCGACATCCAGGATGTCATCGACCAGCGCACGCATCGTGATCCCCGCGCTATGGACGATCCCGAGCCGGTCGCGTGTATCGCCCCCGATCGCCGCATCGGCCAACATGACCTGCGTCATGCCGAGAATACCGTTCAGCGGCGTTCGGATTTCGTGGCTGGTGGTCGCCAGGAACTCGGTCTTCGCCGCCAGCGCCTTGCCGAGCGCGGCGTTGGTCTGCGCCAGAACCTCGTTGGCTGCATCGACGCGCAGCCGGCTGCGGCGGCCCGTGACGAGGGCGAAGACCAACAGTCCGATGACGATGGCGGTAGCAAAGGCGCCGCCGAGAAACATGTAGCGCTGCGCCTGCGCGTTCGCGCGTTCGTATGCGACCGCCCGCTGACCCTCGTCGTATTTCAGCTTGGTAATACGCAGCTCCTGGTTCGCAAAATCGAACCGGGCGGCCATCAATGCGGTACTGGTCGACGTCGCAAGCGCCGTCGCCTTGTCATCGAGCCGCTTGAGCGCTGCCAGATGCACCAGCGCCTGCTCGGTGTCGCCGAGGGCGCGATAGGTCTCGTACGCTGTCTGATGCGCTTCACGGAAGGACAGCGTCGTCGTCCTGAGATTTACGCCGCTAAACCGCTCGGCGATCAGCGCTCTCGCCTCTACATAGTCATGCCGCTGCAGTGCGATTTGTGCGGCAATTGCGAGCAGCTGGGGCTTCCATACTGCCGCCTCGCCGCTATCAGCCAATCGCATTGCGTCACCGACCGCGGCGGCAGCTCGTTCGGTATCGTCGTTCTTTAAGCGCACCCGTCCTATATTGCCTAAAACCCGCGCTTGAAGCAATGGACTCTTGAGTTTACGAGCCAGTGTCAATGCTTTCTGATACTGAGCCTCAGCTTCGGCGAGCCGACCGATATCTTGAAGATTCGAACCGCTATTGTTGTAGATTGACAACAGCATGTTGTCATCTCCGCGATAAACGTCGGAAGCTTGATTAAGGTATTTCAATGACGATAGGTTATCATTTGCGTCGCTGTAGAGTGATGCGATACATAATAAGCTGACTGCCGTATTCCGGCTGTCATTCAACCGCCGGAAAATTGTATAGGCTGATTGGAACTTAGCCAGTGCCGTCGATACCTGCCCCGTCGCGCCCGCGATACTTCCACTGGTCAGTAAAATCTCGGCTTTTAATTTATCGGTATGCGGTATCCTATCCACGATAGATAATGCTTGATCCACTAAAGGTGTCGCGGCGTCTGGATTGCCAAGTCGGTTGAGCGCTTCGCCTTCAAGCCAAGCCGCTGTAGCGATAGCAAGGCTGCGGTCCGCCGCGTTGTGAATAATCACTGCGCGGCCATAAGCGGAGCGAGCTATCTTTAGCGCGGCACCTGGATCGACTAGCATAGCTGCTCGCGCATCAGCGATGCCGGGATCGACTTGCTGCTGGTCAATATCCATCGCGAACACTGTCACGGATATACAGGACAGAAAGAGCGTAATCGCTAAACCGAAACGACGTACGGTTCGCATCACCACGTCAACCGCGTTTCCAAACCGTGGCCATTCGACCTAGCGCCGCCCGCGAGTTCTCGGCGGTCGCAACGTGCCGATCGTTATCTAGGAAGTCGATCAGCGCCTCGATCGCGATGGGGCGGCTTATGAGATATCCCTGCACCATGTCGCAGCCCATGACCGACAGCAACGCGAGCGCGGACGGAGTCTCGACGCCCTCCGCCACTACTTCCATATCGAGCGCATGGGCAAGATCGATCGTCGAGCGCACGATGAGCGGATCGCGGTTCGAACTCGTAAGCTGGGTAACGAACAGCTTGTCGATCTTGAGTTCCTTGGCCGGCAATTGCTTCAGATACGCCAGTGAAGAAAGCCCGGCCCCGTAATCGTCGATGGCGATCGTGATGCCGATGCCCGCGAAAACCTTCAGATTGGCGATCGCGCTCTCGGGATCGCGGATGACCGACGTCTCGGTGATCTCGAACCCAATTTTAGCGCCGCTGGTCTGGATCAGCGTGCACGCCTGACGAACGAACCGCGTATCGCCGAGAAGGACACCCGCGATGTTGATGAAGACGGTCAGGTCGTGGCCGTGTTCGGCCAGGGTTCGTTGATCGGTTATGACCTTGCGGATGGTCCACAGCGTGAGCGCGACGATTCCCCGCGACTCTTCGGCGATCGGGATGAAGTCGTTCGGCTGGATCATTCCGCGCACGGGATGCCGCCAGCGTACCAGCGCTTCGACACTCGCAATCTCTTGCCGTCGGACATGAACCTTCGGCTGATAATGCAGGATCAGTTCGTCGCGCAGGATGGCGTGCGACAAATCGCGGGCCAGCGCGATCCGATCGACCGTCTCGGGCGATCCGGTCACGTCGTGAACCACCGCTACCCGATCGACCTGCGCCATCGCCAACGCACGTTCCGCCGCCTCGATCAGGCGGACATCGTCGCGACGCAGGCTCGACGTGGCCGCGGCCCCGACGAGCAGGTCAATCTGCTGATCCTCGCCGTCGACATCGACCGGTCGCTCGAACGCCGTCTCGATCGCTGTGATCGCTGTAGTCAGCGCGATCCGCTGCTCGCTTTCGAACGTCATTTCGATGGTACCGCGACCGATCGAGATGGCCGTCGCGCCGTCGACGAGTTCGCGTAGCGTAGCGGTGATTTCCCCGGCCAGGGCATCGGTCCGCGCGCGACCATGTTGCCGCCGCAGAACCGTAAAATTCTCGATTTCGACAAGGATCACGAAGCGCCAGCCATCGCGCGCAGCCGACAGCGTCGCAAGCGGTCGAACCGACCGTCGCGACATGCCATCGACCGGTGCTGTAACCTTCGAAATTTCTGACGCGTGATCGGTCATTCTCGTCGCCTACGCGCTGCGACTGAACATATCTTTAAAGTACGCGGCGGGAGCGAAAGCAAAAGGTTAACGCATCGGCAACCACATTGCCGATGTATCAAGAAACTGGTAATGCCTGTCCGCATCCAACGTGATGCGAACAAGGGAGAACATCATGCTGAAGCTCATTCTCGCGCTGATCTATGGTGACCAGATCAAGCCCTGGTAATTGGTCAATGACGGCTCGGGGATGGCAATCTCGTTGTAAAACAACGACTTTCCTATCCTCGAGCTTTTATTCGCTGACCACTCCGCGGGTAGCAGCGACAGATTCTTTTGGTTGCCTTGCCTAATCAAATAGCGGTCCCGAATCGGGACTCGATGGCAAGCCGGTATCGGAAAGAACAGGCCGACTATCCGCCGGTCCTCAGTCCGCCGGCCGCTCCGGTACCGGGGTTTCCGACCATCCACCGCCGATCGCCTTGAACAGCGCGGCGGTTTTCTGCTGCAACTGGGCATTGCTTTGCGCGAGCTGCTCGCGCGCCGTCAGGACGTCGGTCTGAGCGTTCAGAAGACTGTCCTGCGCGATGAAACCGGTGCGGTATTGCGCCTCGATCGCGGTGGCGCTTTGCTGCTGATCGGCGACGGCGCGTGTCAGCACGATATTGCGGTCGCGTTCGGCCTGTAGCTGGACCAGCGCATCCTCGACGTCGCGCAGCGCGCCCAGTACCGTCGAACGGTAATTCACGAGCGCCTGGGTACGATCCTCCCTACGGCTCTCCACGGTCGCACGACGACGTCCGAAATCGAGCAGCGGGAACTGCGCCATCGCGGTCCCCGTCAGTTGCAGGCTGTTCCCTTCGAACAAGGTTGCCAGCGTGGTCGAAATCAGCTGCGACATCCCCGTCAGGGAGAATTTCGGATACATGTCCGCAACCGCCACACCGATATCGGCATTCGCCGCCGCCAGCTGACGTTCCGCCGCCCGGATATCGGGCCGCCGCCGCAGCAGGTCCGACGGCAGGCCCGCGGGTACCGCCGGCACGGTTAGCGGGACGACCGGCGGCGGTGCCAATTCGGTCGACAATGCCTCCGGCTGAATACCAAGCAGAACACCGATCGCATGGATCTGTACCGCGATATCCGCCTGGATCGGTGCCAGCCTCGCCTGCGTCGCGTTCAACTGGCCGCGTTGGCGGGTGACATTGATGGTCGGCGTAAGCCCGACCGACGCGACGTCACCCGCGATCTGCAACGCCCGGCGCTGCCGCGTGAGTTCGTCGGTTACCACCTGCGCCTGACTCTGGTCGAGACGGAGCGCGAAATAGGCCTGCGCTATGTCGCCGGCCAGCATAACCGCCGCGTCCCGCCGGTTCCACTCGGCCGCCTCGGTCCGCGCGCGTGCCGACTGGATATTGCGACGGACCCCGCCGAATATGTCGAGTTCCCAGCTCGCGTCGAACCCGACGGCGAAGGTCGTGATGCCACTACCCGGCAAGGCGATGCCCGATGCCGACGAAGTGCCGCTCCCGCCGGCGGCGCTGCCCCCGCCGCTGAACGCCTTCGCAATCGACGCCAGACCGGCATTCTTGCTGAATTCCACGTTCGATACATTGGCATCCGCATTGACTTGCGGCAGCCCTTGCGAACGCGCGACGATGATTTGCAGCCGCGCCTGACGCACGCGCGACGCCGCGATCTGCACGTCCGGATTGCCCTTCAGCGCGCGCTGGACGAGGTCCGTTAGCTGGGGATCGCCGAACGCGGTCCACCATGTCGACGGATCGACCGTCGAACCCGGCGCGACGGGTCCGGCATAAGCCGCAGGGACGCCCGTCTCGGGCTTCGTGTAGTTCGGGCCGACCGTGCAGCCGGTCAGCGCCAGAACGAGCAGCGATACGCGACGCGGACGTCTCAATGCCCCATCCCCCCTTGTACCTTGCCCGGTTTGGCGGGGCGCATCAGCAGCACCAGCGGTGTCACCACCAGAACCACGATCATCAGCGTCCAGAACACCCCGATGAATGCCTGCATGTTGGCCTGGCGCTGTACGGTTTGATACAGTACGCCAAGCGTCGTCTGATCGGGCGAACCCGTAAGGGCCAGTCCTGCTTGGCCCAGCCACTGCGTGTAGTTGCCGTTCAGGGGATTCAGCCCCTCGACCAGCCGCGACTGATGGACCTGCTGATACGTCGCGAGCATCGTCTGCGCCGACGATATGCCGAGCGTCCCGCCCAGGTTGCGCGCGACGTTCAACAACGCAGACGCCTGTGCGGTCGATCGCTGCGGCAGCCCGACATAGGCGACCGCGTTGATCGGCACGAACAGGAACGGCAACGCCATCGCCTGGTACAGCCGCGCTGTCGCCGCATCCCAGAAGGTGATGTCCGCGGTGAAGTGCGACAGGTTCCACAATGCCGCCGCCTGTACCAGCAGCGCGGAGATCAGGATGATCCGGACATCGATCTTGCCGGTCAGCACGCCGGCGAACGGCACCGCGATCAGCGTCGCGACCCCGCCAGCGGTCAGCGCCAATCCGGCATCGAGCGACGAATAGCCGAGCACCTGCTGCAACATCTGCGGAATGACCTGCGTCGTTCCGAACAGGATCAGCCCGGTGATCATCATAACCAGCAACGTCATCGAGAAATTGAGTTTTTT
Organism: Sphingomonas bacterium; assembly: GCF_903642285.1. Lineage (GTDB taxonomy): Bacteria > Pseudomonadota > Alphaproteobacteria > Sphingomonadales > Sphingomonadaceae > Sphingomonas. Next base: position 111,710 of record NZ_CAHJWJ010000002.1, on the reverse strand, counting down.
CAGCAGCCGCAGATCGACGATCGGGTCGTCGTGGTTGAGTTCCCAGATCACCAGCGCGATGAGGGACACCCCCGAGACGATCGCGGCACCCAGGATCATCGGGCTGGAGAACCAGTCCTCGCGCTCGCCGCGGTCGCCGACGATCTCCAGGAAACCAAGCCCCAGCGCGACCAGTGCGACCCCGACATAGTCGATACGGACACCGTCCTTCAGCCGCTTGGCGCGGTCCTGCTTGATCGGATCGGGTTCGTCGACGAAGGTCTGTACCGCAAGCAACGCACCGATCCCGACCGGCACGTTGATCAGGAACACCCAGTGCCAGCTATAGAATTCGGTGATGTAGCCGCCGAGCGTCGGTCCCAATACGGGGCCCACCACCACCACGATCGCGAACGCGGCGAACGCCAGCCCGCGCTTGGCCGGCGGAAAGGTATCCGCGAGCATCGACTGTTCGACGGGCGCAAGCCCGCCACCGCCGATCCCCTGGAACACGCGCGCGAGGACGAGGACCGTCAGGTTCGGCGCGATCCCGCAGACGAAGGAGGAGATCGTGAACAAAGCGATCGAAATCTGGAAATAGCGTTTCCGCCCGATCGTGTCGGACAGCCACCCCGAGATCGGGATGATGATCGCGTTGGCGACGAGGTAGCTGGTCAGCACCCATGTCGCCTCGTCGTTCGAAATGGCGAGGCCGCCGGCGATATATTCCAGGCTGACGTTCGCGATCGAGGTGTCGAGCACCTCCATGAAGGTCGGGATCGAGATGATCGCGACGATCAGCCACGGATTGAGGCCGCCTGCGACCGACCGGGTCGGATCCCAACCGTCGCTGCGCGCCGCGCTCGCCATGCTCAGCGGACCTTTACGGTCGGGATCACCGACATGCCCGGGCCGATCGCGTAATGGCGCGGATCGGGGCCGTTCTTGATGTCGAACGTGATCCGCACCGGCACCCGCTGCACGACCTTCACGTAATTGCCCGTCGCGTTCTGCGCGGGCAGCAACGAGAAGGCCTGCCCGGCACCGCGCTGGATCGAATCGACATGACCGAGGAATTTCACGTCGGGATAGGCATCCACGGTGATCGCGACACCCTGACCCACGCGCATCAGCGTCAGCTGGGTTTCCTTGAAATTGGCGGTGATCCACAGATTGTCCGGGATCAGTGCCATCAGCTGCGTGCCCGGCCCGACATAGGAACCCAGATTGACCGATCGGTTGACGACCTGACCCGCGACCGGGGCCTGCAGCGACAGATTGCCGATCGTCACCTGCGCCTGCTGGGCCGCGGCGCGCCGGGCACCGACGACCGCCTGGGCAGCCCGGACCTGCCGTTCGGCGACCAGCACTTGCGCACCCGCGCTTGCGACGGACTGGCGGGCTGCGCGCGCGTCCGCGGCGGTCGAGCCCGCGGTCGCGCGCGCCTGATCGAGCTGTTGCGACGAGACCGCCGCGCGATCGATCTGCGCGAGTTGCTGATACCGCGCCAGATCCTGTTCGGCCTTCACCGCGGTCGCCAGCGGGCCGCGCGATTGCGCCGCTGCCTGGTTGCGCTGTGCGACCGCGGCAGTCACCTGGGCACGGGCCTGCGCGACCTGGGCGAGCGATTGCGTGACGTTCGCCTGCGCCTCGGCAAGCTGCGCCTCCGGGCCGGTGGGCTGGATCACGCCGAGCAGCGTGCCCGCCTCGACATGGCGGTTGTCGACATCCGCGACCTTGACCAGCGTCCCGCCCACCTGTGGCGCGATCCGGACGATATGCGTGTCGACGAACGCATCGTCCGTGGATTCGAACTGCCGCGCGTTGAGCCAATATAGCACGCCGAAGACGACAAGCACCGTCACGACGACGATCAGGATGATCCAGAACAACGGCTTCCTGAAGATCGAAGGCTTCTTCTTCGCGTCTTCGTCCTCGTCCGGATCGTCCTCCGACTCCTCACCGTTCGCGCCGTCGTCCGGCTTTTCCGGATTATCGCGGTCGCTGCCGCCGCGAGATGCATGTCCGGTGTCTTCGCCGCGATCCTCGTCCGGCCCGTCGGTCTTCGCGTCGCTCATTGCGTCCCCCGTTCGTCGGCGGTCAGCCGGTCGATCATGGCATCCGTGTTGACACGAAGCCGCGCCTTGATGTCGGTCAAATCATCGGGTTCGATCGCGTCGCGATCGAGCAGTTTGAGGCACGCCGCGCGCGATCCACGCAGGATCATGACTTGCCCGAACAATGTCAGCGTCATGATGCGCGCGGCGCGTGGATCCCTTGATCCGCTGGCGATACAGACAAGGTTCGCAAGCATTTCCAGCATCTGTCCCATCACGCCGGCATAGATGCGGTCGAACGCCTTGCTGGGCGCGAGCTGTTCGCGCATGATGAACAGCGACCAGTCGCCAGTCGCGTCGGCCGCCATCTTGTCTGCCAGGGTGGACAGCAAATGGTGGATATGCTTGCGCGCCGCGATTGGATCGTTGGATGCGAACTCGTGCTGCACGTCGAGCGACCCGTCCATTTCGCGGGCCATTTGCGCCGCGATATGGTCTGCCGCAGCAAGGTACAGCCCCTCCTTGCCGCCATAGTGATAGGTGATGGAAGACATCGCCGTCCCTGCCGCGGCGGCGATACCCCGTGTGGAGGCACCGTCGATACCCTTCGCGCCGAACTCGCGGACCGCGATATCGAGGAGACGTGTCTGCAGCATCGCCGCCGCCTAATTCGTTCGAACGAACCGATCAATCGTTTTTTTGCGGTGCAGCGGGCATGCATGATCTCGCAGTTCTTGAGGTCTTCCGCTCCGTTGCTACGCAGAGCCCATATCAGGCGGCGACGCGAGTGTTGGCCGGGGCCGGATTGGTGAAGACCATGTTATCGTCGACCGATCCGTATTTCAGCGCCAGGATATCCAGCGCGTAATTCTGGTTCAGCTTCCAGGGTTTTTTGGTCCCCTGTCGCGGCAATTTGCCGGCGGCGCGCTGGACATAGCCAGACGAGAAATCGAGGAACGGCTCGGTCGCCATCGTCGGATCGTCGTTGCGCGGCGTCGCTTGCCGCAGCCCGCGGCGCGTCATCGTGTTCAGCAACCGGCAGACATACATCGCGGTCAGGTCCGCCTTCAGCGTCCAGGACGCGTTGGTATAACCGAAGACCGAAGCCATGTTGGGAACGCCTTCGTACATCATCCCCTTGTAATGCAGCGTCTTCGCCGGATCGACCGGTGCCCCGTCCAGCGTGAATGCGACCCCGCTCAGCAGTTGCAGTTCCAGGCCGGTGGCGGTGACGATGATGTCGGCGGGCAGATCCTTGCCCGACGCGAGACGGATGCCGACGGGCGTGAAGCGTTCGATTGTCGCGGTCTCGACCGCCGCCCTGCCCGTCGTGATTGCGCCGAACAGGTCCCCATCCGGCACCAGGCACATCCGCTGATCCCAGGGGTTATAACGCGGCGTGAAATGCGTGGCGATGTCGTAATCCGGGCCGAGATGGTCGCGGACCATGCCGAGGATACGCTGCTTGATCTTTTCAGGTTGCCTGCGCGCCATGCGGAAGAAGACGATGCCCCACAGCACGTTCTTCCACCGCGTCAGCCCATAGGCCAGCTTGCCCGGTAAATGCGCGCGCAGCCAGTTGGCGACACCGTCCTCGGCGGGCCGCGAGACGACATAGGTGGGCGACCGTTGCAGCATCGTGACGTGCGCTGCCCGCTTCGCCAATTCGGGCACCAGCGTCACCGCCGTCGCGCCGCTGCCGATCACGACGACGCGCCGGCCGGCATAGTCCAGGTCTTCGGGCCAGAATTGGGGGTGGACGATCCGCCCCGCAAAGTCGGCCGCCCCGGCGAATTCGGGCGAGTGGGCCTTGGCATAATCGTAATAGCCCGAACACATGCATAGGAAATTGCAGGTCATCGTGACCGGTTCCTGGTCGGGGCCGGTCGCGGTCACCGTCCAGCGCGCGTCCCTGGTCGACCAGGCGGCAGTCTTCACGTGATGCCCGTAGCGGATCTGACGGTCGACCCCGTGCGTCGTCGCCGTCTCCTCGATATAGGCACGGATCGAGGGGCCGTCCGCGATCGCCTTCGCCCGTGTCCAGGGCTGGAACACGAAGCCGAGCGTGTGCATGTCGGAATCGGACCGGATGCCGGGATAGCGGAACAGGTCCCAGGTCCCGCCCATCGCCGCACGCCCCTCGAGAATGACGTAGGACCGGCCCGGACAGCGGGTTTGCAGGTGATAGCCCATGCCGATGCCGGAAAGGCCGGCACCGACGACGATCACGTCGACATGCTCGAACGCGCTGCTGGCCATCCCGCGTCCTCCTGCCCGATTATCGATCGGTTGCGGGCAGGAACCTATCGCTTGGCCCCGCCGAAGTCGCGGGAATATTTCAGGTTGACGTTGCTGCCGCCGAACGAGCCGGCCGACGACAGCACGCTGAGCGTCCGGGTCAGCGCGACGGTCAACTGCGTCGCGGTGAAGCCCTTCGCGTCGCTGACGATCTCCACATAGATGTTCTTCGTGATGTACTTGCCCGCGGCGAGCGACGTCCCCTGCCCCGTGGTCGAGTCCGCGCCGACGATGCGCAGCCGGTCGAACCCGATCGCCGAGCGCAGCTTGCCGAGCGGATTAAGCCCGCCGCCGCCCGACCCGCGCAGCGAATTGAGCGCGGAGGCCAGTTGCAGCGCTTCGATCGCCGAGAGATTTTCGGGCGAGGTCCCGAACAGCAAGCGGCTGAGCACCTCGTCCTGCGGCAGCGTCGGCGTGGAGGTGAACGCGATTTGCGGATGTTCGCCGGTGCCGGTGATGTTGATGATGACCGTAATGCCGTTCGCGGTCGTCGACGCGCTGATATCGATATCCGGATCGGCAAGCGCGCCGCCGCGGAAGCGAATCGTGCCCTTCGTCACCTCGAAATTCTTGCCGGAGAACGAATAGGTGCCGCGGACGAGATCGAGGCCGCCCGTGATTTCGGGGGCCACGCTGGTGCCGCCGATATGCAAGTTCATCGACCATTCGGATTCGAGGCCCATGCCCGACACGAACAGCTGGTTCTGCGCCTTGATCGTCAGATCCAGCTTGAACAGCCCGGTCGGCGCGGGCGGTGCCGGGCGATCGGTGGGCAGTGCGGGATGGACCGCGCTCTTGCGCCGTACGCCCGTCAGTTCGGGCACCTCGGCCGAACCCTGGCGGATGATCGCATAGCGGGCGTTGGGGATCGTCAGCGTCCCCTGGATCAGCCCGCCGTTCGCGCCATTGGTCAGGTGGATGTTCCCCGTCGCGGTAGCGCCGAGTGCGTCGCTCTTCGCCAATTGCGCCTTGTCGAGCGTCGCCTGGAAATCGATCGGGAAGCCGCTGTCCGCCGCGAAGCCGATCGATCCCTGCGCCTTGACCGTGCCATCGCCGGCCTTCGCGTCCAGCGTGGAGATGGTCAGCTTGTCGTTGGTGAACTGTCCCGCGATCCGCATCTGCGACAGCCGCGTGCCATAAACCTCGTTGTCGTAGGTCAGATTATCCGCGCGGATCAGCCCGCGCAGTAGCGGCGCGCTCACCTTGCCCGAGAAGTCCGCCGCGACCGCGATCGGCCCGGACAATTGCTGGTTGGGCACCGCCGCCAGGCTGAACAGCACCGCGGAAGGTCCGTTGTATCGGATACCGCCCGACAAGGGCGCAGCCATCAGCCGCGTCGACCAGGACCCCCCGCCCGCCGGCAACGGCCGGAGCGATGCCAGCAGGCGACCGACCACGGTCCCGCCGCGCCTGACCAATGCACGCGCTTCGCCGCCATCGGACAACAGCCGACCGGCGAATTCGATATCCACCGGTTCGGAAACCGCCGCGAGCCCGGAACGCTGAAAATTGCTGACGGTCACGCGCGCATCCGCCTTCGGCATCGCGTTCGTGGCCGGCTGGCTGAAATCCAGGCTGCCCGTCGCCTGTCCGGCAAGGCCGAGATTCGGGATCAGCGCGTTGACCACAGACAGGTCGAACCGGTCGAGCCGCGACTGCACCGTAAGCCCCTTGCCATAGCTGCCCGCGAGACGCAGCGATCCGCCGGTCTTCGCGCCGCTGGTGCCCGGACCGAAACCGATCTGCGTCGGGGCGAGGCGATAGTCCGCGCCTGCCTTCACGACATGTGCCGGATTGACGGTGCGGAAATCGATGGCGTTCGCCTGGCCCTGCAAGGCCAGCAGATAGTCGTTCGGCGACAGCTTGGCATTGGCGGAAAGGCGGAACGGCACGCCGCTCGACCCCGTCACCAGCGCCTGCGCAGTGCCGCGACCGCCGACGTAATTCACCTTTGCGCGCGCCGCGGACAGCACCACCGCGCCGTAGCGGACATCGGCGACCTGCGCGTCGGCGACGATCTGCGGCTGCGGCGTCAGCACCGCATGCGCGACCACGATCGCGCGACCGATCGTGAAATCCACCAGGCCTGGTATCTTCGCGCCATTCGCACGCGCATCGACGTCGACGCGCTGGTATTTGCCCTGTGCGCCAAGGTTCAGGACACCGTTGAGCCCGGATCCGCCGAATGTCAGCCGGCCGGCGAACGGCCCCGCCGGCATCTGGACGATGCGACCCATGAAATCGACGCCCGCAAAGGTCACACGGTGAACGTCGACCGCCAAGGTCTTGCCCGGCGTGATCAGCACGTCCGCCTTGAACGGCCCGTAATTCGTGCCACCGCTCGCCAGCACCGCATAGGAGCCGTTCCGCCCGACGACCCGCGCATGGAGGTTCACCAGCCCGACGCCGACGCCCGGATGCGCCGCGGTCAGGACGACGACGGGGTCGTTGACCGTCCCCGTCACCCGCGCGGTCAGCGGCCCGTATTGCGTGGAATAGGCATCCGCCTGGAACAGGATTCCCCCCTTGGGATCGTACCGTCCGCTGCCGCTCGTCACGCGGAATTGTGGCGCGTTCAGCCGGACGTTCGACACGGCGATGATTCCGCTTGGCGCATAGTCCAGATCGGCCGCGACGACCGCGTTGCCGCCGAGGAAGCTTGCCGCCCCGACATTGAAGAGCTTCGCGGTCTTCGCAACCACATGCCCCTTGATGCCGAATCCGCCACCGGGTGCGGTGACGAGCTTCGCATCGGTGACGAGATTGACGATGCCGATCCCGTCGACGCTATAGTCGTTCACCCGCCCCTTCAGCGCGCCGGTATAGCGCCCGGTCGACAGGTTCGCGACGACGATCGCGGTCGCGTCGATCTTGTCCGATCGCACCCGTAGATTGTCGGTCAGGACATTGACGCCCTGAATCGCGAAATCGCCGGCGATCGTCACATTGCTCAGCAACCCGCCGACCGCGGCGTTCAGCCCGGTGACGCGGCGCGCCCGGGCCTTGACCGGGATCAGGATTCGCTTCGCATCGACCCGGGCCAGACCTTCGGCATACACATCCTCGACCGTGGTCCCGGCGAAACCGATCGCACCGGCGCGCAACTTGTAGTCCACCGTCGGCGTCGCGAACGCGCCGTCCAGTACCACGCGCGCCGCGACGTCGCGCCCCGCGAGCTGCGGCGCGATCGCGCCCGGTGTCAGCAACCGCGCATCGACGGCGAAGTTCGAGAAGCGGCTCGCCGCCAGATCGATCAGCCCGCCTGCGTCGACCGCAAGCGCGCCGGACGTCAGCTTGATGCGCGTATCCGCCTTGCGCTGGTCGAGCGTCGTGTCGATCGCGACTTGAAGCGCGGGCGACGCGAGGTGTTCGACCGGGCCTCCAGGCATGTACAGCCCGGGCCGCGTGAGACCGCGGATCGCGATATGTCCCGAATGTTCGACGACGCCGAGGTCCGCGAGCTGCCCCGAACCCAGTGTCGCAAGCGCACGCCCCTGCCAAGACGCCCAGCCGCCCTTGCCGCCGACCCGAACGCTCAGCGGTGCCTTCAGCCCGGCGATCGTTGCGACGACGCCGCCGGTCGGCGCATCCAGTCGCACGTCGACGTCCAGCTTGTTCGCATCGGGCACCGCGTCGAGCACCAGCTTCAACCGGTCGCCGCCGGCCACACCCGGCGCGCGCAAGGCGGCGGCGTTCGCGGTCAATTGCGCGCGCCGGTTCGCGATATGCGCCGCGCCGTCGAGGCTGAGGATGTGCGGCTGCCCCGTGACCGGTACCGCGATCACGAAGCGCGCGATGTTCAAATGGGCGATGTCGATGTCGAGATCGGGCAACAGCGGTGCGTTGGGATCGCTCGGCGTCGGCTTCAGCACGGGTTTACGCGCCAGCGTGATCAGCCCCGCGTCGAGCGAGCGCACGTCGATATGGTTGTGCAGATATTGAAATGGTCGCCAGTCGACGTCGAGCCGCGGACTGGTCAGGAACACGCCCTTGGGATCGCTGACCCGCAGGTCGGACAGCGACATCCGGCCGTAGATCGATCCTTCGATCCGCCCGACCTTGATGTTCAGCCCGGACGCGGTGGTGTACCCACCCAGTTGATCCGCGACGAAACGCCGACCCGGGTCGGTGTTGATCCCGACCAGAACGACCCCGAGCAGCACGACGATGCCGAGCAACGTCAGCAGGATCCATTTCAGGATACGCTGCCACAAGGGCCGATGCACGGCGACTGCCGCGCCTTCGGGGGTCTCGTCGGTCATCAAAAAGCCTGCCCGATCGAGATGTAGAGCGCGATCCTGCCGTCACCCGGCCGCTTGTTCAGCGGGGTTGCGACGTCGAATCGCAGCGGCCCGAAATTGGTGTAGACTCGGCCGCCGATCCCGGCACCATATTGCAGGCTGGAGAATTTGGGGATGCTGCTTTCATAGGCCTGCCCGCCGTCGAGGAACGGCACGACCCCGAAATTGCCGAACCGGTAGCGCGCCTCAAGCGAGAATTCGTTCAGCGAACGCCCGCCGACCGGATTGCCCTGCGGATCGAGCGGCCCGAGCCGCTGGAACCCGTAGCCCCGCACCGACCCGCCGCCGCCGCCATAATAGCGGCGCGACGGGGCCAGATCGTCGCGGCTGATGCCGTCGATCGATCCCACGCGCACCCGCCCGGCCAGCGTCAGCGCCTGTGTCGCCGGGAAATAATAATCCCCCTCCGCCATCGTCCGTGCATAGGGACTGATCGATCCCTGCACCGACGTTTCGGGGCTGAGGTTCAGTTTCAGGCGGTAGCCCTTGGTCGGGTTCAGTAGATCATTCGAGCGGTCGAACACGGCCTGTCCGGGCAACGCAGCGATGAAATACGTCCGCCGCACGCGGTTGCCGATACCGAAATCATACACGCTCTCGTTCGTGCCGACGAGTTCGAAACCATAGGCATAGGTGAATTTCTTCTGCCAGATCGGCGTTGAGTCATAGCTGATCCGCCCCGACAGCGTGAGCGTATCCGCGTTGAACGCGTCGTAATTGGAGTGATCGATCGATGCGACGAGCGTCACCGTCCGGTCGCGCTTGCCCGCGTTCGCGCGCTTGAACGTGGTGGACAACCCCTGTTCCTGCGTACCCGCGACGACGGTGTAGATCATCGCGCCTTCGGGCGGGAAGGTGTTGCGGTTGGTGAACGATCCTTGAAGCTTGAACCCCTCACCCGTCGAATAGCCCGCAGTCCCCGCCAACGATTTATAGGGTCCGCGTACCTGACGAATCAGCAAGTCGACCGCCTGCGTGCCGTCGGGATTGACCCGGTCGGTCGGCTGCGGTTCGACCGATACGCTCGAGAACAGGCTGGTCGCGACGAGTGCGTCGCGCAGATCGTCGACGAGGCGCGAATCGTACAATTGTCCGTCGTCGAACCGCGGAAAGACGTTCAGATGATCCAGCTTGAACACCGGATCGCCCGACGTGACGAGCTTGCCGAACGACGACCGCGCGCCGGTTTCGACTGGCAGCACATATGCGCCCGTCGCCTTGAGCGCCTGATCGTCGAGCAGGATGTCGCGCTGCCCGACCTTGACGAACGGATATCCCTGTTGCGGCAGCGTCAGGCTGACATTGGCCTCCGCCCCCTCGATCCGCGCCGCGTCGATCGCATCGCCGACCTTCAGCGGCAGCGCGGTGCGGACGAGATCGGCGGGGATCGTCGGTTGGGTGTTCACCGCGATCGACGACAGCGTGTACAGCCGCCCCGGCTGCGCGCTCAGCGTCACGCGCAAGCTAGCCGGCTCGGAGGAGCCGGCAGGTGGTGACGCCGTCTCGATCGACGAAATGGCGGTGGCATCGTAATAACCGAGCGATTTCAGCAACCGAACCGCCAGCGCCTCGTCCTCCTTGCCACGCGCGTTGATCTGGGTCGCGTTCGCCGCCTTCCCCTTGCCCTGTTCCAGCGCGGACAGCGCCTTGAACTGGCTGGTGAGCTTGACCGCATCGAGCCCTTTGACCTCGGTCCGGTAACGGATCGCCGGCGCGTCCTTGTTCTTGATGTCGGCGGCGGTCTCCAGCGGGGTCGTGTCGAAACCCGCGAGCGGCGTCAGCGGCTGGGTCAGTTGCGGGTCCTCCGCCACCGTCGGCGGCAGCGCGCCCGCTGTGGTGGGCCCGACCGGCGATACCGAGAGAGGTGGGGTTCCGGTCGCCTTCGAGTCCGTCGTCGCTGGCGGCAGTGGTGCCATCGGCTCCAGCGGTGCGTTGATGTTCCCGCTCAGCGGCGGCATCGCGCTGTCGAACTGCTGCTCGGTCACGATCGGCGCATCGACGGTCGAGGGCGCGGCATCGGCGGGTGTCGGGCCGGCGTCGGGCTTGGGCGCTTTCGGCCCGCGCACCGGTGCGGTACCCGCTTTCTGCAGCTGGCCGAGCGCGGGCGTGCCGGCAATCAGCGCGACCGCGATCCAGTAATGCCGACGACCGATCGAACCTGCCACCCGAAGCCCCTTTGGGCGACCGTATCCGGTTCACCACCCGCTACCCGCTAACGCACGATCGGGAACGAGGTTCAACGGCAAAATCAGCTTTTCGCCTTAGCCCGCGCGCGAAAGGCGTGAAGTAATGGCTCGGTATACCCACTTGGCTGGCCAACACCCTCGAAAACCAGCGTTCTTGCCGCCTGATAGGCCAGGCTCTCGGGGTGATGGGCCATTGGGCGATACGCCGAGTCGCCTTCATTCTGCGCATCCACCTTCGCCGCCATGCGAAGCAGCGCCGCATCGACATCGGCCGGCGTCGCGACGCCGTGGAGCAGCCAGTTCGCCATGTGCTGCGACGAGATGCGCAGCGTCGCGCGGTCCTCCATCAGTCCGACATCGTCGATGTCGGGCACCTTGGAACAGCCGACCCCCTGATCGACCCAGCGCACGACATAGCCGAGAATCCCCTGCGCATTATTGTCCAGTTCCCGCGCCACCTCCGTCGGGGTCCAGTTGCGGCCGCCCGCGACGGGTACGGTCAGGATCGCCTCGACCGGTGGAACCGCCTCGGCCGCGATCTCCTCCTGCCGCGCGAAGACGTCGACTTTATGATAATGCACCGCGTGCAGCGTCGCCGCGGTCGGCGACGGCACCCAGGCGGTGTTCGCGCCCGACATCGGATGCCCGATCTTCTGCGCCATCATGTCGGCCATGCGGTCGGGCGCGGCCCACATCCCCTTGCCGATCTGCGCCCTGCCCGACAGGCCGTGTGCCAGGCCGATGCGGACGTTGCGATCCTCATACGCCCTGATCCAGCCGGTCGCCTTCATCTCCGCCTTGGGGATCGTCGGCCCGGCGCGCATCGCGGTGTGGATTTCGTCGCCGGTGCGATCGAGAAAGCCGGTGTTGATGAAGCAGATCCGGTCGCGCACCGCATATATGCACGCGGCGAGGTTGACCGAGGTCCGCCGCTCCTCGTCCATGACCCCGACCTTGATCGTGTGACGATCGAGCGCGAGCAGGTCCTCGACCGCGTCGAACAGCCGGTCGGTGAACGCGCATTCGTCGGGCCCGTGCATCTTGGGCTTGACGATATAGACCGATCCGGTGCGGCTGTTGCGAAGCGCGCCCAGATGGCGGAGGTCGAACAGCGCGATCGTCGAGGTCATGATCGCGTCGAGGATACCTTCGGGTGCTTCCTTGCCGCCCGGGAGCAGGATCGCGGGCGTAGTCATCAGGTGGCCGACGTTGCGGACGAACAACAGGCTGCGACTTGGCAAGGTCAGCGCCCCGTCCGCCGCCTGGTAGATGCGATCGGGGCTCAGGCGACGCGTCATCGTTCGGCCGCCCTTCTCGAACGTCTCGGTCAGCGTACCGTCCATCAGCCCAAGCCAATTGGCATAGGCCGCGACCTTGTCCACCGCATCGACCGCGGCGACCGAGTCCTCCAGGTCGACGATCGTGGTCAGCGCCGACTCGAGGACGACATCGGCGATATGCGCCGGGTCGGTCGCGCCGATCGGATGGGTAGGATCGATGACCAGTTCGATGTGCAGCCCGTGGTGACGGAACAGCAGGTTGCGGCCCGACCGGCCGACCATCTGCGCAGGATCGCACAGCGCCGGCTCGCCCCCCATGAAGTCGGCCCATGTCCCGCTGCCGAGCGGCACCGCTTCGTCGAGGAAAGCCTTCGCCGCCGCGACGACCGCGCTCCCGCGGTCCGCGTCATACCCGCCCGGCGCGGCCTTCCCGGGCAGCGCATCGGTGCCGTAGAACGCGTCATACAGGCTGCCCCACCGCGCGTTCGCGGCGTTCAGCACGAAACGCGCGTTCAGCGACGGTACCACCAGTTGCGGCCCCGCCATCGTCGCGATTTCCGCATCGACGTTGGTCGTGCCGATCGTGAACGGCGCGGGTTCGGGCACCAGATAGCCGATCGCGCGCAGGAACGCCGCATCGACCGCCTCACCGGCCTCGTAGCGCGCATCGATCGCCGCCTGGAGGTCTTGTCGACGCTGCAGCAGCGCGGCATTCTCCGGCGCGAACCGCGCGAAGATGCCGGCGACACCCTGCCACCAGGCCTTGGCGGCGATGCCGAGCGGCGGCAGTACGCGCTCCTCGACGAACTGGGCGAGCGGTTCTGCGACCTTCAGGCCGGCGCGGTCGATCATGCGAATATCCTCCGTAAAGCGGTTCGGTCTGGCCTGGGGAGGTCATGTGCCGCTTAGGCCAGCCCGGCCACGGACTTCAAGCCTCCAGGTCGGCCGCCGCCGCCTCGATCCGGCCGATCAGGTCGCGGAACTGTTTTTGCTCGTCGGCGCTCAGCCCGCCGAAAAGGCGGGCCTCCATCTCCAGTGCCTTCGGTGCGACCTGTTCGTACAGCGCCCGGCCGGCCGGCGTTAGCGACAGGGAATGCGATCGCTGATCGTCCGGATTGGGCCGCCGCTCGATCAGCGCGCGCTTCGCCAGTGCGGCGGCGGCGCGACTGACCGTGACCTTGTCCATCCGCGTCGCATGGGTCAGCGCCTGCGGCGTCATGCCCGACGTTTCCGCAATGACCGCGATCAGCCGCCATTCGGGGATGCGCAGGCCGAACAGCGCCCGGTAGGTGGAGGCGATCGCATCGGAGACGGCGTTCGATGCGATCGAAAGGCGGTAGGGAAGGAAATCGTCGAGTTTGAGATCGGTCAATTCACCACCACCATCATCATGCCGGGCTCGTCCCGGCATCCAGGACGTCGAGGATCAACGAGCGTTGTACTGTGAGACTCTGGACCCAGGGACAAGCCCGGGGTGACGCACGCAGGCTTTGACCCCACCACCATCATCGCATATAGTTTCATCTGAAATCACCAAGGGAATCGCGCATGTCCGACGTCGCCAATCCGATGGGCCTGAACGGCTTCGAATTCGTCGAATTCACCGGCCCCGATCCGCAAGCGCTGGCCGACCTGTTCGTGAAGATGGGCTTCACCCATGTCGCCACCCACAAGTCCAAGAACGTCCGCCGGTACGCGCAGGGCGACATCAATTTCCTGCTGAACATGGACGGGGCCGGCCAGGTCGCGGGGTTCCGCGACGCGCACGGGCCGTCCGCCAACGCGATGGCGTTCCGCGTCGCCGATGCCGATGCCGCGCTTAAGCTGGCGGTCGAGCGCGGCGCGACGCCGGTGACGGGCGAACATGGCCCCGGCGAACTCGACATTCCGGCGATCGAGGGGATCGGCGGCGCGAACCTGTATCTGGTCGGGCAGAACCACAGCTCGATCTACGACACCGACTTCACGCCGGTCGCGGGTGCCGGCGTGGACGACAACAGCGTCGGCCTCGACGCGCTCGACCACCTCACGCACAATCTGCAGCGCGGGCGGATGGCGTATTGGGCGAACTATTACGAGACGATCTTCGACTTCCGCCAGATCCGCTATTTCGATATCGAGGGCCAGGCGACCGGCCTGTTCAGCAAGGCGATGACTGCGCCCGACGACAAGATCCGCATCCCGCTGAACGAAAGCCAGGACGAGCATTCGCAGATCGAGGAGTTCATCAAGGATTATAAGGGCGAAGGCATTCAGCATCTGGCGCTGGCGACCGACGACATCTTCGCCACCGTCGACAGGCTTCGCGCGAACGGCATCCGGTTCCAGACGACGCCGCAGACCTATTTCGACCTGATCGACAAGCGCCTGCCCGGGCACAACCACGACGTTCAGGAAATGCGCAAGCGCGACATCCTGATCGACGGTGCGCCGGAGACGGGCGGCGGGCTGCTGCTGCAGATCTTCACCGAGAATATGGTCGGGCCGATCTTCTTCGAGATCATCCAACGCAAGGGCAATGACGGGTTCGGCGAGGGTAATTTCAAGGCGCTGTTCGAGTCGATCGAGCTGGATCAGATCCGTCGCGGCGTGGTGCCGGCGAAGGCGGAGGCTTGAACCCTTCTCCCCTTGTGGGAGAAGGTGGCGCGTAGCGCCGGATGAAGGGGGTGTATCCCTGCACCGTGCCCCTCACCCTCCCACCCGCTAACGCGGGCGGGCACCTTCCTCTCCCACAGGGGGAGAGGGGTTCGAGGATCAGACCATGACCGACTACCAGACTGGCTTTGGCAACCACTTCGCGACCGAAGCCGTCGCCGGCGCCCTCCCCGTCGGCCGCAACGCGCCGCAGAAACCGCCGTTCGGCCTCTACACCGAACAGCTGAGCGGCACCGCCTTTACCGCGCCACGCCACGAGAACCGCCGCTCCTGGCTCTATCGCCTGCGCCCCTCCGCCGCACATCCCGCGTTCATCCGTTACGACGGGGCGAAGCGGTTCGCCCCCGGTACGGACAAACACCCCCTTGCGCCAAACCGCCTGCGCTGGGGGCCGCTCGAAGCGGACGCCGACGCCGACTGGCTCGACAGCCTGACGACGATGCTCGTCGCGGGCGATGGCCCCGCGACGCAGACCGGCGTTGCGATGCATCTGTACGCCGCCAGCAAGGACATGACCGACCGCGCCTTCGTGTCGGGGGACGGCGAATTGCTGATCCTGCCCGAACGCGGCGGCTTGACGTTGCTGACCGAACTCGGCCGGATCGACGTGAAGCCCGGCGAGATCGCGCTGATTCCGCGCGGCGTGCGCTTCCGCGTGATGCTGCCCGACGGCAACGCGCGCGGCTATGTCGCGGAAAACCATGGCAGCCCCTTCCGCCTCCCCGATCTCGGCCCGATCGGCGCGAACGGCCTTGCCAATCCGCGCGATTTCGCAACGCCGGTAGCGTGGTTCGAGGATGTCGAGGGCGAGTATGAACTTGTCCAGAAATTCCTCGGCAGCCTGTGGACGACGGAGCTCGGCCGTTCGCCGCTGGACGTCGTCGCGTGGCACGGCAATTATGCGCCGTGGAAATATGATCTGGCGCGCTTCAACACGATCGGCACGGTCAGCTTCGATCATCCCGATCCGTCGATCTTCACCGTCCTGACCTCACCAAGCGAGGTGCCCGGCACCGCGAACGTCGATTTCGTGATCTTCCCGCCACGCTGGATGGTCGCGGAAGACACGTTCCGCCCGCCTTGGTTCCACCGCAACGTCATGAGCGAATGCATGGGGCTCATCACCGGCGCGTATGACGCGAAGGCGGAAGGGTTTCGGCCGGGGGCACTGTCGCTGCACAACCAGATGTCTGGCCATGGCCCCGACGTCGCGACGTGGCAGGCAGCGTCGGCGGCGGACCTGAAGCCGCACAGGATCGACGGCACGATGGCGTTCATGATCGAAAGCCGGTGGGTCTTCCACCCGACCGCCTTCGCGCTGGAGACGGGCGCGCTGGACGAGGATTACGACCAGGCATGGGACGGGTTTCCGAAGGCGCAGGTGCCGCTGCGATAGCGAGACGTCGCAATAGACGCTAACGCCAATCGCATGCCGGCTTCCGTCAAGATCCTCCACCTCCATTCCTCGTTCGACTGGGGCGGCAAGGAGGCGCGTGCCGTCCGGCTGATGAACGCGTTCGGCGCGGCTGCGCGGCACGTGATCGTATCCGGCGTGCCGGGCGCGACCGGTGCGACGATCGGTATCGCGAAGCACATCGGATACGAGATCGCGCAGGACCCGCCCCCGCTGACGGGCCGACCATCGGTCGCGCGATACGAGGCGATCGCGCAGTTCATGCGCGGGTTCGATCTCGTACTGAGCTATAACTGGGGTGCGATCGACGGCGCGATGGCACGGCGCGTGTTCGCCAGAGACGCGCCACCGCTCGTCCACCACGAGGACGGCTTCAACGCGGACGAAGCCGGTGGGCTCAAGACCCAACGCAACGTCTATCGCCGGATCGCGCTTGGCGCGGCGCATGCGCTGGTGGTGCCGTCGCAGGCGCTGGAGACAATCGCGCGCAAGACCTGGAAGCAGCCGTCGGCGCGCGTGCATCGCATCGTCAACGGCATCGACACCGCGCTGTTCGCAGGCAAGCCCGACCCGAAGGCGATACCCGGCCTCGTCCGCGGGCCGAAGGACGTCGTGATCGGGGCGGTTGCCGGCCTGCGTGCGGTCAAGGACCTGCCCGCTTTGGTGCGCGCGTGCGGTGGCCTGTCGGGCCGGTTTCGTCTGGTCATCGTCGGCGAAGGGCCGGAACGCGACACGATCCGCCAGGCCGCGGCGGCGATGGGGATCGCGGACCGGCTGGTGATGCCGGGTTTCCTCGATCGGCCGCACCGTTATGTCGGGCTGTTCGATATCCTTGCGCTCTCGTCACTGAGCGAGCAATTCCCGATCTCCGTCGTCGAAGCGATGGCGGCTGGATTGCCGATCGCCGCGCCGCCGGTGGGCGACGTGCCGCTGATGGTCGCACCCGAAAACGCGCCGTTCATCGCGGAGGCGGCGGGCGAAGTGTTTTTGCGCGATGCGATCCAGCCGTTGCTGCTCGACGCCGATCTGCGCGGGACGGTGGGTGCCGCGAACCGGACGAAGGCGCGCGCCGAATATGACGAGACGTTGATGATCGCCCGGTATCGTGCTTTGTACGAGGGTGCAATGGGCCGCCTCGGGGCTTTGGCCTAGCCAGGTTTCGCTCGCCCGAACGCAACCTTACGCTATAGCGCAACGTAGCTGATGCTCGAAAGGAAGCCCGTTCCCGTGTTCAAAGGCCTTAATCCGATCGTCTATAATGGCCGCGAAGTCTGGCCGCTCGTCGAGGGCGGCAAGGGCGTCGCCGCGACCAACCACGCGTCCGCGGGCGCCTGGGCCGCGGCGGGTGGCATCGGTACGGTATCCGCGGTGAATGCCGACAGCTACGATCCCGACGGCAAGATCGTGCCCCAGATCTACCGCACGTTGACGCGGCGCGAACGGCATGAAGAACTGATCGAATATGCGATCGAGGGTGCCGTGCAGCAGGTCAAGCGCGCGTTCGACATCGCAGGCGGCAAGGGCGCGATCAATATCAACGTGCTGTGGGAAATGGGCGGGGCGCAGCGGGTGCTGCACGGCGTCCTGGAACGCACCCGCGGGCTTGTCGCCGGCGTCACCTGCGGCGCGGGCATGCCGTACAAGCTGAGCGAGATCGCGGCGTCGTACAATGTCAGCTATCTGCCGATCGTCAGCTCCGGCCGCGCCTTTCGCGCGCTATGGAAGCGTGCCTATTCCAAGGCGGCCGAATGGCTGGCGGCGGTGGTGTACGAGGACCCCTGGCTTGCGGGCGGGCATAACGGCCTGTCCAACGCCGAGGATCCGTTGAAGCCCGAGGACCCGTATCCGCGCGTCAAGGCGCTCCGCGACACGATGCGCGAAGGCGGCATCCCCGACACGACGCCGATCGTGATGGCCGGCGGCGTCTGGTACCTGCGCGACTGGAACGACTGGATCGACAACCCCGAACTCGGCGCGATCATGTTCCAGTACGGAACGCGACCGCTGCTGACGCGGGAAAGCCCGATCCCGCAGGGGTGGAAGGACCGGCTGTCGACGCTCGAAGAGGGCGAGATATTGCTCCATCGTTTCTCGCCGACCGGGTTCTATTCGTCGGCGGTGCGCAATCCGTTTCTCCGCCATCTCGAAGCACGCTCCGATCGACAGATCGCGTTCTCGACGCAGGAAGCGGGCGATCATGTCTTCCAGCTCGACGTCGGCGTGAAGGGGCGGAATTTCTGGGTGACCCGCAACGACCTGCTGCGCGCGCGCGCCTGGTACGGCGAAGGCTTCACCGACGCGTTGAAGACCCCGGACAATACGCTCGTGTTCGTGACGCCGACCGACAAGCAGATGATCCGCAAGGACCAGGCGGATTGCATGGGCTGCCTGTCGCAATGCGCGTTCTCCAGCTGGGCGGACACCGAGACCAATTCGACCGGCCGTCTGGCCGATCCGCGCAGCTTCTGCATCCAGAAGACTCTGCAAGACATTGCGCATGGCGGCGATACCGAACGGAACCTGATGTTCGCGGGACACACGGCGTACAGTTTCAAGCGCGACCCGTTCTATTCCAACGGCTTCGTACCGAGCGTGAAGCAGTTGGTGGACCGTATCCTAACGGGGGATTGATGATGCGACCGTTGTCCCCCGACAATCCTCATCTTTAAGACGGATATCGTAACGGACGGGATACATCGCGGTTCGGCTCTCGACGCGACGGTGCGACGCTTTAGGCAGCGAGCCTTAAGCCCACCCCTCCAATACCTGATCCGGCGGCCGGTGCCCGTCGGCCCACATACGGATGTTGGCGATCACCCGCTCCCCGCTCGCGACACGACCCTCATAGGTGGCCGAACCCATATGCGGGGTCATGACGACGTTGGGCAGCGCCAGCAACCGGGGATCGATCGTCGGTTCGTGACGCCATACGTCGAGCCCGGCCCCCGCCAGCCGCCCCCCTTCCAGCGCATCGACCAGGGCATTTTCGTCCAGGATGCCGCCGCGACTGGCGTTGATGACATACGCATGCGCGCGCAGCAGCCCGATGCGCCGGGCATCGATCAGATTCTCGCTATCGGCATTGCGCGGGGTGTGGATGGTCAGGATATCGATCGCGCGCACCATATCGTCCAGATCGGGATGCCACGTCGCGGCCAGCTGCGCCTCGAGCACCGCGGGCAATCGGTGGCGATTATGGTAATGGACCGACAGACCGAACGCCCGCGCGCGCAGCGCGACCGCCTGGCCGATCCGTCCCATGCCGACGATCCCGAGTGTCTTGCCGCCGATCCGGTGGCCGAGCATCCCGCCGGGGCTCCAGCCTTTCCATTCGCCTGACCGGACGAGCTTCTCGCCCTCCGCGAGCCGTCGCGGCACCGATACGATCAGCGCCATCGTCATGTCCGCGGTATCTTCGGTCAGGACGCCTGGCGTATTCGTGACGATGATACCGCGCGCGCGCGCCGCCTTCAGGTCGATATGATTGACGCCCGCACCGAAATTCGCGATCAGCCGAAGCCGATCGCCGGCGTCCGCGATCAGCCCAGCGTCGATCTCATCGGTTACGGTCGGGACCAGCACGTCGCAGGCCGCCATCGCATCGGCCAGCTGATCGCGCGTCATCTCGGCATCCGTGCGGTTGTTGGTCGCGTCGAACAGCGCATCGATCCGCGCCATCACGATATCGGGCAGTTCGCGGGTCACGACGACCTTCGGGTCCGGGCAGCGGCGCGTGTCGGGCATCGCGCATGACTTGGCGAAGGGGCGCGGCGGCGTCAACGGTGGTTGATGCCGGGGCCGACCTCGCGATAGGAGGCATGGATGCATCAGGTGATCAGATCTCTCGCGGCGAAAGCGGTACTCGGCGGCACGGTGTTGCTGATCGCGGTGCCGACCGCGACGCTCGGGGCAAGCACGAAGCGAACCTTGCCCTATTTCGCATCGATCGGTGCCGGGCGTGCACGCATGCGAACGGGCCCCGCCCGGATTTACCCCGCCAGCTGGCTTTACCAGCGCGCCGACCTGCCCGTCCGTGTCATCGCGACGTACAAGGCATGGCGCAAGATCGAAGACCCCGATGGCGTGCAGGGCTGGATGGAGGACCGGCTGCTTCGCGACGCGCGCACCGCGATCGTCCGCTCGTCGCAGCCGGTGGAAATGCACGAGCAGCCAAGTGCAAACTCTCATCTCGTATGGCGCGCGGCCCCCGGCGTCGTCGGCCGGATCGGGCAATGCGGGAGCGGATGGTGTCGGCTGGACGTCAAGGGGCAGGCCGGATTCGTGGAGACCGGCAATCTGTGGGGCGTCGGCCCTGCCGAAACGCTACCCTGACACGATTGCGTTTGATGCAATCGCGGCAACGCGAAACAATATTGCGCAACTTGGCAATAATACCCACATCCCCCTTGTCGGATATATCACCGGCATTGGAGACTTACCATGCGCATGTTCGAGACCGTGGCCAGCACCATGCTGGCGATCGCGGCCCAGGCGCTGGTGGTCGGGGTGGTCATTTCCACCCTCTGATCCATCGGCCCCCGCCCCTTCGACGCGAAGGGGCGGCAAGGGCAGGGTTGACGATCGCCTTCGCCGTTCCACGCGGGCGGACGGCCGGGAACTTGGCACCACCGCCGCCGTTTGAGCAACGCATCGTCCCGCCGGCGGCGCCCGGCAGAGGACAGATCATGGTCAAGTTCACCATTCTATTGAAGCGCAAGCCGTCGCTGACCCATGATCAGTTCGTCGAGCATCACCGGAACATCCATGCCGATCTATTCATGTCGGTGGCGGTGGTTAAGGCGACGGTGCGGCGCTACGTTCAGCAGCATGCGTTGCCTGTCGAGCTGCCGGGCATGCCCCCGGTCAAGTATGATGGCGTGACAGAACTCTGGTTCGACGATGTCGAGGCGCTGGAGCGTTGCTTCTCCGATTCCGAATATCTTCAGCGGATCAGGCCCGATGAGGAGTCGTTCCTCGACCTGCACGGCTGCGACTTCATCGTATCGCGCGAGAACGTCGTGAAGGCCTGAGCACCCTCGCGGCAGCGCTACTCTCCAGCGAACACACCCTTCAGCTTGGCAAAGAAGCCCTGGCTCGCCGGACACTCGTCGCCCGTCTCGGTCTCGCGAAACATCTCCAGCAATTCCTTCTGGCGAAGACTGAGCTTGGTCGGTGTCTCGACGTCGATCTGGACGACCAGATCGCCGTGCCCCCTGCCTTGCAGCACGGGCATGCCGACACCGCGCTGGCGGAGCTGCTTGCCCGACTGGATGCCGACGGGGATCCGAATGTCGTGCGTCTGCCCGTCGAGCCCGGGGATCGAGATGGTCCCGCCGAGCGATGCGGTCGTGAAGCTGATCGGTGCGCGCGCAAACAAGGTCGTACCTTCACGCTCGAACAGCTGGTGCCGCTTCACGTGCAGGAAAATGTACAGATCGCCCGCTGGTGCCCCTCGCGCGCCGGCCTCGCCCTCGCCCGTCAGCCGGACCCGCGTGCCTTCATCGACGCCGGGGGGGACGTTCACCGACAGCGTCTTGGTCTTCTCCACCCGGCCTTCGCCGCGACAATCGGGGCACGGATCGGCGATCACTTCACCCGCGCCCTGGCAGATCGGGCAGGCACGCTCGACGACGAAAAACCCCTGCTGCGCCCGTACCTTGCCATGGCCCCCGCACTGCTGGCACGTCTTCGCCTGGGTCCCGGGCCGTGCACCTGCGCCGTGACAGGTGTCGCACGGCGCGGAGACGTCGATCGTTACCTCGGTCGACTTGCCGTGATAGGCCTCCTCGAGCGTGATCTCCATGTCGTAGCGCAAATCCGCGCCGCGGCGCTGCGCCTGACGACCGCCACCGCCACGCTGCCCGCCCATGAATTCGCCGAAGACGCTTTCGAAGATGTCGGAGAATCCACCGAAATCCTGCGCGCCTCCACCGTTCGCACCACTGCCGCCATTCTGGAACGCAGCATGGCCGAACCGGTCATAGGCAGCGCGCCTCTGCGGGTCCTTCAGGACGTCATAGGCTTCGCTGACGGCCTTGAACTTCGACTCGCTGTCCTTGCATCCGGCATTCTTGTCGGGATGATATTTCATTGCGAGTTTTCGATACGACGATTTGATCGTCGTCGCGTCCGCACTGCGCTCGCATTCGAGCAGTTGGTAATAATCGACTTGCGTGCTCATTGACCGCCCCCGGTTGTCGCCCGCGACCCCAATCCAGCCAGAGCGTACGACCCTACCGCCGTCACCCCGGGCTCGTCCCGGGGTCCATCCCTCCGCGAGTCCCATCGCCTGATGGACACGCGGCGCGATGGATGCCGGGACAAGCCCGGCATGACGGATCGAGTGAAGGTCCTCACGACGGTCCGACCCGCGGAAGGATAGGACGGCATCACTCTTACTTCTCGTCGACTTCCGAGAATTCGGCGTCGACGACATCGTCCTTGGCCGGCTCGCCATGCGTGTCGCCACCTTGCGGAGACGCCTCGGCCTGCTGCTGCTTCTCGTAGATCGCCTGACCCATCTTCATCGCGACCTGGGCCAACGCCTGCGACTTCTCGTTCATCGCATCGGGCTCGCCGCCCTCGATCGCGGTCTTCGTCTCGGCGATCGCCGCCTCGATCTCGGATTTCAGCGATGCATCGATCTTGTCGCCGTTGTCGACCAATTGCCGTTCGGTGGTGTGCACCAGGCTCTCGGCATTGTTCTTCGCCTCGGCACCCGCACGACGCTTCTTGTCCTCGTCGGCGAACTTCTCGGCGTCACGCACCATCTGGTCGATGTCACTATCGGACAGACCGCCGGATGCCTGGATCCGGATCTGCTGCTCCTTACCGGTGCCCTTGTCCTTGGCGCTGACCGATACGAGGCCGTTGGCGTCAATGTCGAACGTCACCTCGATCTGCGGCACGCCGCGCGGTGCCGGCGGAATGCCGACGAGATCGAAATTGCCGAGCATCTTGTTATCGGCAGCCATCTCGCGCTCGCCCTGGAACACGCGGATCGTGACGGCACCCTGATTGTCGTCGGCGGTCGAATAGGTCTGCGATTTCTTGGTCGGGATCGTCGTGTTGCGATCGATCATCCGGGTGAAGACACCGCCCAGCGTCTCGATGCCGAGCGACAGCGGCGTCACGTCGAGCAGCAGCACGTCCTTGACGTCGCCCTGCAGCACGCCCGCCTGGATCGCCGCGCCCATCGCCACGACCTCGTCCGGGTTGACGCCGGTATGCGGATCCTTGCCGAAGAACGCCTTCACCGCATCGCGCACCTTGGGCATGCGGGTCATGCCGCCGACCAGGACGACTTCGCTGATGTCGCCGGTCTTCAGCCCGGCATCCGCCAACGCCTTCTTCATCGGCTCGATCGTCCGCTGGATCAGGCTATCGACCAGACGCTCCAGATCGGCGCGGTTGATCGTCTTGACGAGATGCTTCGGGCCATTCTGATCCGCCGTGATGAAGGGCAGGTTGACCTCGGTGGATGCCGCCGACGACAGCTCGATCTTCGCCTTTTCCGCGGCTTCCTTAAGACGCTGCAGCGCGAGCTTGTCCTTCGACAAGTCGATGCCCTCGTCCTTCTTGAACCCCTCGGCCAGATATTCGACCAGCTTGTTGTCGAAATCCTCGCCGCCCAGGAAGGTGTCGCCGTTGGTCGCCTTCACCTCGAACACGCCGTCGCCGATCTCCAGGATCGACACGTCGAACGTACCACCGCCGAGGTCATAGACCGCGATCGTCTTGCCGTCCTGCTTCTCCAGTCCGTACGCTAGCGCCGCCGCGGTCGGCTCGTTGATGATGCGCAGCACTTCCAGGCCGGCGATCTGCCCGGCGTCCTTGGTCGCCTGGCGCTGTGCGTCGTTGAAATAGGCCGGCACGGTGATGACCGCCTGGGTCACCGTCTCGCCGAGATAGCTCTCGGCAGTTTCCTTCATCTTCTGCAGCGTGAACGCGCTGATCTGCGACGGCGAATAATCCTTGCCGCCCGCCTTCACCCAAGCGTCGCCGTTCTGACCCTTCACGATCGCGTAGGGGACCAGCTCGGTGTCCTTCCTGGTCACCGGATCGTCGAAGCGGCGGCCGATCAGGCGCTTCACCGCGAAGATCGTGTTGTCGCCGTTCGTCACCGCCTGCCGCTTGGCCGGCTGCCCGACCAATCGCTCGCCGTCCTTGGCGAAGGCGACGATCGACGGCGTGGTGCGCGCGCCTTCCGCGTTTTCGATCACCTTGGGCTTGCCACCCTCCATCACCGAAACGCAGCTGTTGGTGGTTCCGAGATCGATACCGATTACTTTAGCCATGTGTGCTCTACAGCCCCTCACAAAGATAATGCCCAAGGAAATCCGCGTCCCGTTACGGCGACGCGCATCTCCGTTACTGGGCGCGATATAGGAGGGGTTCGGCTTGCCGCAAGATTGCCGGCGTTCTACCATCGCAGCATGGCCCAACCGCCGCTAGGAATACCATGCGCCCTGTCGTCGCCCTGTCGTTCGCCGCACTCGCACTGGCGGGCTGTTCGAAACCGAAGCCGCTATATGTCGATGCGGCCTGGGTGCGCCTGAACGCCGTCGCCACCGGACCGGCGGCAGCGTATTTCGACGTCCATGGCGGGCCTGCGCCGGCCAAGCTGATCTCGGTCGCCACCGACACGGCGATCCGGGCCGAGATGCATCAATCGGGTACGGCCGGCCAAATGGCGACGATGACGCCGCTTGCCAGTATCGACATCCCGGCCAAGACCCTGGTCCGCTTCGCGCCCGGCGGGCGGCACGTCATGCTGTCCAGCGTGAACCCGGGTATCAAGCCCGGCGGCGCGATGACTTTCACCTTCACCTTCGCCGACGGTCAACGTATCGTGCAAAGCGCCACGGTGATCGCGGCGGGCGACCCCGCACCGAAATGAGGGACGCCCGAAGAGCGGGCACCGAATCTCTTCATCGACTGGCAGCCGATGTTCGCAATTGCGCACGCAAGATCTTTCCGACCGGCGATTTGGGAAGATGCGGCCGAATGACAAACTCCTTCGGCACCTTGTACGCGGCGAGAGACAATCGGCAATGGCGGTCCAGTTCGCTGGCATTGGCCGTGTTCTTTCGCAAAACGACGTACGCCCGAACCGCTTCCCCGGTACGCTCGCTTGCGATCCCGATGACGGCGGCTTCGGCGACGTCGGGATGGGTAGCGAGTACGGCTTCGACCTCGTTGGGATAGACATTGAAACCCGACACGAGGATCATGTCCTTCTTGCGATCCATGATCGTCAGCATCCCCAGCGAATCGACGACGACGACATCTCCGGTTCGGAACCAGCCACCGAAGAACGCATCGGCGTCGTTCGCCCGATCGAGGTAGCCCGCAGCGACCTGCGGACCCCGCACCAACAGCTCGCCTGAAGTACCCGGTGCGACTTCGGCCCCGGCCTCGTCGACGATACGCACCTGGGACGACGTCACCGGCAACCCGATCGATCCGATGCGACGGGCGGCCGTCGGCGGATTGCAGCTGACGATACCGGTCGTCTCGGTAAGCCCATATCCTTCGAGCAACGGACCGACGAGCCGTTCCCATTCCAGCGCCACGGTCGGACGAAGCGCCGCGCCGCCGGCGATCGCGAACTTCATACGCGGCGGAGATGCCTTGAACCATTCTTCGCCGAGTAGACCACCGTAGAGCGTGTCGACCCCCGCCATCCAGTCGATCTCGAACCCTTCGAACGCCGGCCGCAAGTTGGAGACCGGCGCGGCGGCTCGTACGATCACGTTGTTGGTCCCGGCGTCGATATAGACCAGCATGCCGAACAGGAAGGCGAAGACGTGATACAGGGGTAACGCCGTGAGCGCCGTGCCGCCGGCTATCGGCGAACCATGACCCGCGAAGAAGCCCGAGACCATGGATTTGGTCGCCGCGAGGTTGGCCGCGGTGATGATAGCGGCCTTGCTGTTGCCCGTCGTCCCGCCCGTATATTGATAGAGGGCGACGGGGTGGCGGACATGGGGTGCAGGATATTCGCCATCCAACGCGGCGGCTAACGTCCAGCAGCGTTCGGCTTTTCCTCCCGACGGCGCATGGATCGGTTGATCGCCGGCGGCATCGAACTTCAGACCCGGCCCGTGCACCGCGATCATGCCGAGATCGGGGATACCGCACTCGCTCTGGATCGACCCGACCGATGCTGCATCGACCACGAGCACGCGTGCGTCGCAGTCGAGCAATTGCCGCCGGGTTTCCGTGACGGTGTAATATGGGTTGATCGGCGACACGACCAGACCCGCCTTCCACGCCCCGAACACGACGATGGGGAACGGCAGGCCGTTGGCGAGCTGTACGGCAACGACATTTCCGGGTTTGAGGCCCAGCGTCGCGATCAGGAACCCGGCGAACGCGTCCGAAAGTCGGTCTGCCTCGTCGAAGCTCAGCGTTTCGCAGCCCCCGTCCGGCGCGACCAGCGTGTAGGCGACCCGGCGACCGAACCGCCGCGCGGCGTCGGTGACGAGATCGGCCGGGTGCGCGCCGACCGCGCCCGGCATGCTCGTCTCGTCAACGAGCGATTCGACTGCCGCGGCCCGGGTCGTTTCCACTCGTTTTCCGCCTGAAGGGGGTCGCCCGCTACGCCGTCCTATCAACGGAACGTTCCGTTGTTCATCGGATACGAAGGCCGCATCACCGATATGATCCCGCAGCACTCCGATCCTCGGCATATCGGCCACCGCCACGGACGAGCATGAGCACCAGCAGGCCGGCGACCAGCAGCCCCACGATCGGCAGCAGCCCCGCGCGCTGCGATCCGGTCGCCGCGGTCGTCACCTGAACGAGCAGCGGCCCGAGCCACATGGTCGCGGTGCCCGCGATCACGAACAGGCCGAAGAAGACGCCGATCTTGTCCGCCGGCGCGACCCGCGTCAGCATCGTGCGGCGGGAGGAGTAAGCCGCGGTCACCGTCACCGCCGCGAGCATCGCGCAGCCGATCAGCGCGAGCTCGGGCGCGGTCCGGAAGATCGGGCCGCTCCAGATCGGCGGATGCGCTGCAGGATCATAGGGCCGGTACAGCAGCAGCGACGGCGTGTTGCCGAGCAGGAGCAGGAACGCGATAATCACGCCCGTGATCTCGATCTGAAGCGCGCGCCGGGGACCCACCCGCCCGTCCAGCCAGCCGGCGAGCAAGCCGCCCGCCACCGCGAACACGCACAACACCATGCCGTACACAAGCAGTTCCAGCGTGTGCCATCCCATCGTGCCCGCCGCATAGACCCCGCTGAACAGCAGGATGCCCGTCAGCCCGTCGGTGAACAGCATCAGCGCGGCGAGATAGGTCAACGCATCGCGGTGCCCCCGTGCTTCCAGCACCAGTGTCTTAAGGTCGGTCGCCGCCAAGCGCAGCGCCCGAACGAAGCCGATCCCGGTCGCGGCCACGTCCGGCACCCGGAAGAGCAGCGGCAACGTGCCGAGCGCGAGCAGGACGGCGGCGATCACCGGCACGATCCGGTCCTGCTCGTGCGCGGCCACGTCGAGCCCGAACAGCGGCGCGGTGGGCACCAGCCCGCCGCCGCCCTTGGCGGGCAGCGCGAACGCCCACAGGACAAAGACGAGCGCGGTGACCGACATGAAGTTGCCGAACGCCAGGCCCAAACCCGACGCCGATCCCGCCTTGGCCATGCCAGCAGCGGGCACCAGCAGCGCGTTGTGCAGCGTCTCGGAATAGGCGAACAGCGCGGACAGCGCGGCGAGGATGGCGATAATCGTGCCGATGTCCAGTCCCGCTCCGGCGGGCTTGGCCCACCACAATGCGATCAGCAGCGGTAGCATGATCGCGACCACGCCCGCGAGCCACGGCTTGCGCGCACCCATCCGGTCCACCGTCGCGCCTAGTAGCGGCGCGGTGAGCGCGACGATCCAGCCGGCGTATTTGGCACCGCCCGCCACCGCCGCCTGCCCGTGAACCGGATCACCGATGACGCTGGTCGCGAGATAGGGAACGAAGATGTAGATGACGACGAGGATGATGTAGGGATCGCGCCCACCCTGGAATGCGGCCCAGGCCCAGGCGGCTCCGCCCAATCGCGCGGCGACGGGCGATTCGAACGGCGGGACCGGCTGTTCGGTCACTCTGGGTCGGCCGGCGCGAACAGCCAGGCCATGGCTTCCGTCTTTTCCGTAAACACCCGCTGATTAGGGATTGCGATACGGTCCACCTGCCGCTTGAGCAGGGCGCTGGAGACGAGCGTCGCCAATCGCCGCGGGACAAGTCCGTCCCGGTCCATGCTGGCCTTGTAATCGGCGACGACGGTCTGCGACTGCGCATTCAGGTCGCGCGCATCGACCAGCGTCAGCAGATCGCCGCGCTGCGTTCCCGCTGCGAGCATCCCGCTGACCGCAGCGATGACCGCTTTCCTGTAGGCGTTCACCGTCTCGGTCGTCCAATGGCCGCGCATCGACACGGTCAGGAAATTTCGCCCTGCATCCGTAGCGATGTCGAAATGCTCAGCGGTCATGAACCCTCCCTTACGAACCCGACAAGACGGCCTGAACCAGTCCTGCCGCCTTCGCATAGGGCGGATAGAACACATCGATCAAATCCCCGTCACCACGCACGACGACGCCGCGCGGGTTGGAGAATTCGCGGAACCCTTCGATGCCGTGGTGCCGTCCCATCCCGCTCATACCGGAGCCGCCGAAGCCCGTCGAGGGCAGCGCGCTCTGGATGGCGCAGGTATTGACCGCGGCCCCGCCCGAATGCGTCGATGCGAGCACATGATCGGTGACCGCCTTATCGGCGCCGAACACGTAAAGCCCGAGCGGGCGATCACCGGAATTGACGGCATCCAGCGCCAGCCCAAGATCGTCATACGGCACGACGGGCAGGATCGGACCGAAAATCTCCTCCTGCATGATCCGCAGTTCGATGGGTGGATCGATGACGAGCGACACCGGCATGCGACGGGTGTCGCGGTCGATCCGGCCATCCTCCTCGAGCGCGACGATCCGCAACTGCCGGTCCCGCGCTTCCGTCAGCATATCCTCGATACGATCGAGATGCCGTAGCGAGATCATGCCGGTACAGTCTTCGCCGCGCGAATAATCGGGTGCGGCACGTGTCATATACGTTCTTGCATGGTCCACAAACGCATCGACATCCGCCCGCGGCACCAGCGCGTAATCGACGGACACGCACATCTGCCCGTTCTTGACCAGCTTGGTGCCGATGACCGACTCCACATTCTCCGCGGTCACCGACCCCGGCGTCATGATCGCGGGACATTTTCCGCCGAGTTCGAGCGTCACCGGGGTCAGGTTGGCAGCGGCCGCGGTCATGACCTGTCGGCCGACCGATGGACTACCCGTGTACAGCAGATGGTCCCACGGCACCGACGAGAACGCCTTTGCGAGCTGCAGACCGCCGACCGCGACGGTGACGAGGTCGGGATCGAATGCGGCGGCGACCATCTCGGCGAGCAGCGCGGCGCACGCGGGCGTATAGTCGGAAGGCTTGACGATCACCCGATTGCCGGCCGCCAGCATGTCGACCATCGGCCCGACCGACAGATCGAACGGGAAGTTCCAGGGAACGATGTTCCCGATGACGCCCTTGGGCTGGTAGTCGACGAACGCGGTTCCCGTACCGAGCATCGCGGCATCGGTATGCCGCGGATCCGGCTTCATCCACTGTTCGAGGTTTTCCAGCACATATTGGGCGCGACCGACCACCCCGAGCACCTCGATCAGATCGGAAGCGGGCTTGGGATGGGCACCGAAATCCTCGGCGACCGCGATGGAGATACGATCGCGATTGGCC
Source organism: Sphingomonas bacterium (assembly GCF_903642285.1). GTDB lineage: Bacteria > Pseudomonadota > Alphaproteobacteria > Sphingomonadales > Sphingomonadaceae > Sphingomonas. Next base: position 81,754 of record NZ_CAHJWJ010000002.1, on the reverse strand, counting down.
AGCATCATGCCGATCAGCGCACCCAGCCGTTCCCGGCGGGCCTCGATCGTCGGCCGGCGGTCCCTGGCGAACGCGGCCCGCTGGGCGCGATACGCCGCATCCAGCCGCTTGATCGCATCGTCGTCGCTGGCGGCGGGCGACACGACTGCGGAAATAGTCTCGAGTATCGACATTGACGGCCTCGTTTGTTGATCAGCCCGCGGCGGTCATCGCTGCGAGCAAGGCGGTGCGCTCTTCACGAACGACCTCTGGTTCGGCGACGACCTGCAGATGGAAATTCCGCAGCTCCGCGGGAATGTACCAGTGAAGCGTGTCGGCACCATAAGCGGCCCATACCGTCTCCGCGACCTCGCGCGGCTTCACCAGCCGCCACATGCCCTCGCCCGGTGCCATCCGGCGCATGCCGTCCGAAAGCAGCGGGGTATCGATCAGCCCGGGCAGGAGATCGGCGGCCCGCACGCCGTACCGCTTGAGCTCGATCGACAGCGCTTCGGTCAATCCGCGTACCGCGTGCTTCGTCGCCGAATAGACCGAAATGCCCGCGGTGCCGAAGATCGCCGAGGACGACGAGGTGATCAGGCACAGCGAGCCCGGTGTCCGTTTCAGCAACGGAGTGCCGGCGCGAACGCCCAGCATCACGCCGATGAAGTTGATGTTCACGATCCGCATCACGTCGTCCCACGACTGCTCGTCGAGAAGGCCGCTGGTGCCGATGCCGGCATTGTTGAACAGTAGATCGAGCGTGCCGCCCGTCGCTTCCGCGAACCGGTCGATGGCTGACGACCACGACATCGGCTCGGCGACGTCGAGCACCTCGAACAATCCGTTCGCCTCGCCGATGTCGTCGCGAAGCGCATCCAGACCGGGCCGATTGACGTCGTAGGCCCCGACGAACCAGCCCTTTTCGGCGAACAACAGCGCGGTTTCGCGGCCCATCCCCGACGCGGCCCCGGTTATGAAGATCGACTTGCGGCCAGCGGCGACGGTCATTGCATTTCCTTTGCGGTGCCACGCGCGTGCTCGCCGTCAAGCTCCATGCCCGCCAGATCGCCCTGCTCGCGCCAGACGCGCAGCAGCTTCACGAACTCGGTCGGGCCGGCACCGAACGGGGATCCCCGCGCGGCGGCTTCGGAGGCGCGTCCTTCGTTATTGTAATATCCGGGCGTGCAGGCCTCGATGAACTTGCGCCGGCCTTCCGCCATCAGCAGGATCGTCCGCACCCAATCGCCTTCCGCCTCCTCGGACGGTTCGATCGTCCGGACGCCCCTCGCGGCACAATCGGCGACGATGTGCGCAAGGTGCAGCGACTGTTCGCTCAGCATGTGCGGGAAGTTGGGCGACATGCCCGCCTGTGCCTGACTGATGACGAACAGGTTGGGGAAACCGCGGGTATGCATGCCGTGAAGCGTCGACATGCCCTTCGCCCATTTGTCCGTCAGCGACTGGCCGCCGACGCCGTGGATCGTCATGCCAGAACGTTTGGCATAGCTGGTCGACGTCTCGAACCCCGTCGCGAAGATCAGGCAATCGAGCGGATATTCCACATCGCCTACGACGACACCGCCCGGCGTGATCCGATCGATGCCGTATCCCGCCGTTTCCACCAACGTGACGTTGGGCCGGTTGAACGCCTGGAGATACAGGTCGGAGAAGCACGGCCGCTTGCAGTACAGACTGAACCACGGCTTCAGCGCCTCCGCGGTTGCCGGGTCCTCGACGATCCTGCCGATGCGCTCCCGGATCTGCGCCATCTTCTCGAAATCGGCCTGTTCGAGGAGCGTGCCGGGATCCAGACCCTGCGGATTGTCGGCGAGTTTTTCGCGTACGGCGCGGGCCAGTACCGTCCAGCCGTCGTTCACCTCGTCGTGCGGCGGCAGCGCGGCAGTGAACTGCGCGGTGAAGTTTTCCATCCGCCGCTGCTGCCAGCCGGGCTGGAGGCTCGCCGCCCATGCGGGGTCGGTCGGGCTGTTGTCGCGGGCATCGACGGACGAGGGCGTGCGTTGAAAGACCGTCAGATGCTTGGCGGACGCGGCAAGCGGCGGGACGCATTGTATCGAAGTGGCCCCGGTACCGATCAGCCCGACGCGCTTGTCGGCAAGACCCGACAGCGGTTCCGTCGCGCTGCCGCCGGTATAGGCATAGTCCCAGCGGCTGGTGTGGAAGCTGTGGCCGGCAAAATCGTCGATGCCGGGAATTTCGGGCAGCTTTGGACGGTTGAGCGGTCCGGTCGTCAGCACGACGAAACGCGCGGACATGACATCGCCGCGGTCGGTGCGGGCCGTCCAGCAGGCCGCCGCCGCGTCCCAATCGAGCGCCTTCACCTGCGTCGAGAACAACGCGTCGCGGTACAGATCGTAATGCTCGGCGATGCGCTTGGTATGCGCGCGGATCTCGGCTGCCTTCGAATAGCGCTCGACCGGCATGTAGCCCGTTTCCTCGAGCAGCGGAAAATAGATGTAGGATTCCACGTCGCATGCGGCACCCGGATATCGGTTCCAGTACCACGTCCCGCCGACATCGCTGGCAGCGTCGACGATACGCACTTTCGCGATGCCCGCCTCGCGGAGCCGGGCGGCGACCATCATGCCACCAAACCCGGCACCCACCACGAGCACGTCGACTTCGTCGTTCAGCGCAGAACGCTCCGGCGCGGTGCCGTACGGATCGTCGAGCAGATGCGCGAAACCCTGCGCCACGTCGCGATACTGCCGCTCGCCGGTGCCCGCCGCCGTGCGTTTGTCGCGTTCGGCCCGGTAGCGATCCCGCAACTGCTCCAAATCCAGCGCCTGATTCGTGTCGGGCAGATCTGACATGGTGGTTTCGTTCTCCTTTATTGGTTCAGAAACGCTTGGTCAGCGTCGCGCCATAAGTCCGCGGGTCGTTCGTGTACCCAGTGTAACTCCCGGTCTGCGCGACGGTCGGGAAGGCTCCGACGAGTGTGTTGTGCTTGGTCAGATTGCGCACGAAGAACAGCAGCTCGATCTTCTGTGGCGGCAGCGCGAAACCGAGGCTGGCGTTCACGTTGCTGGTTTCGGTGCTGCCATATTGCGCGGGCACGACATCGATCAGCTGCGTCCGGCTCGAATAATCATACTCGCCGCGCAGGAACGCCCCGAACGTGCCGAAATCGTGATTGATCGTCGCCGAAGCAGACGTGCTCCATTTGGGGATACCGGCCGGGCGCTGGCCCGAAAGATTACGAAACGGCGGCGTTTGACCCGTCGTCGGATCGAGCGGGCACTGCACCGTATCGAAGCTGACGCAGGGCGCGCGCAGGAACGAATCGTATCTGGGGTCGAGATAGGTTCCGGCACCGGTCAGCGACAGCCAGGAGATCGGGCGATACGCCGCCTCGATCTCGGCTCCCTTCACCGACTCCTGCCCGGCATTGACCAGGCTGTAGCCGGTGCCCGTGAAGGCGTTCGACTGGAAACCCTTGATCGTCTGCTTGAACACCGCGAGGTTCAGATAGCCGCCGTGGAACGCCGCCTTGGCCCCGACTTCGTAGAGCGTAACGTTCTCGGGATCGGCAGTGCGACCGATGCCGTTCGCGTCGGGGGCCCGCGCATCGGTCGACAGGTTGAACGCACCCGCCTTCCACCCCGTCGAGTAGCTTGCATAGATGTTGACCGGGCCGAGGTCGTAAGTCGCACGGCCCAGATAGGTAACCTTGTCGCCCTTCAGGATGCCGGACTCGTTGGCATTGGGGTAATTGACCGGTCCGTGAGTCGGCGCATTGCCGTAAAAGAATTGAAGCGCGCCCAGCGCACCGAACGAATTGGCGGTAATTCCAGGGACGCCCAGCGCTGCGAGTGTCGCCAACTGAGGCACGTTTTGTAAGTTGAGCTGTGAGAACGCATCGGTAAGGACAATGTTAGACGTCGAAGCCTTTCGATCGCTGAGATAGGCGACGCCTCCCGTTAATGTAAGTCGATCGAAGAGCTTGTAGTCGGCCTGGCCGAAGAAGGAGAAAGAGTCCTGCTTTAACGTGTAAGGAGCAATTACTCCCTGCCCCGCAGCAAAGTAAGTGGAACCCGGCTTGATCGAAGGCGTAACGAGGCTCTGTAAGTACTCTAGCGCGAACAAGTTCGACTTGCCGGCGAAAGCGGCTGACGGCCCGCTCAGCGCATCGGCAAAGGCACGAATCTGCGATCCGAAGCTGATCTGGCTGCTCGTGTCGAGATTCTCGTGGTCGTAGAAACCGCCGATCAGCCAGCTGAACGGACCCTTTCCGCTCGATGTCAGCCGGACCTCCTGGGTGAACGTCTTGGTATGCGTCTGGTCAGCCCGGTAGGACAGGTCTGCGCCCGTGAAATCGACGTCTTCCGTCGTATCGTCACGCTGGTCTCGGTACGCGGTGATCGACGTGAATTTGGCAAAGCTCAGATCGTAATCGATCTCGCCCGATATGCCTTTGCCGACGATGTGGTTCGTCGGGTCCCGGTCGAAGGCGATATTGCGACTATATTTGGTTGCGGGGTCGGTCACCGCGGCACCCAGACCGAACGGCGGCGGTGCGGCAATGAATTGCGTCGCGGGGCCGTTGAACAGCTGTACCGCGCCGCAGCAGCGCTCGTTGATTTCGTTGTAATCGGCGATGACCCGGACCGACAACCGGTCGACGGGGTTCCACAGGATGTCCGCGCGCACCGACTGACGGTTACGGTCGTTGATGCTGTGCCCGGTCACGACATTGTGTTCATATCCGTCGCGCTCGTCCACCGTGCCGGAAAGACGGATGGCGACCGTGTCGCTGAGCGGTCCGGTCGCGGTCGCCTTCGCGATGAGTTCGCCATAATCGCCGACGGTCAGATCGAGCCGCCCGCCGACATCGAACTGCGGACGCTTCGTCACGATGTTGATCGCACCCGCGGAGACGTTCTTGCCGAACAATGTCGATTGTGGCCCGCGAAGCACCTCGATCCGCTCGACTTCGGGAAGGTCGTTCAGCGAAGCGGCGCTGCGCGATCGGTACACGCCGTCGATGAAGACGCCGACCGATCCTTCGATACCGACATTGCCATTGCCGTTGCCGAACCCCCGGATGATGAAATTGGTCTGGCCGACCGTGTTGAACTGCTGGACCTTCAACGAAGGCACGACCGACTGGAGATCGACCAGATCGCGGATCTGCGCACGATCGATGGTCTGCTCGCTGGTCACCGCGACCGAGATCGGTACGTCCTGCAGCGTCTGCTCGCGCTTGTTGGCGGTCACGACGATGTCGTCGGTGGACTGGACGGCGTCGGCTGCCGCGCGACCGGGAGCGGGGTTGGCCTTGGCGGCGCTGTCGCGCTCATTGACCGATTGCGTCTCCGCGCCCTGGCTCGCCGTCGGCACCCCCGACTGCGCGAACGCCGGCTGGCTCGCCACCAGCGCGAACAACGATACCCCTGCCAATTTACCGATGCCCATCAACCGCTCCTAGGTTCCGACCGCCCCGAGTCATCCGGGACTTATCGCCGTCCTGATGCGCCAAACGAAAACCTAATGCAACCTAGAGTTTCTAGCGGCTTCGGTTCTTGCCGGTTCGGTTCGCATGCCTATGAACGGATGCCGGATGACGCGCGCTTGGGAGCGGTGAATGGAACAGGGTGTGAACGCGGTACCGAAACCGACCGCGCGGGGCCGCAAGTCCGCGAAGAAACGCCTCGAGATCATGCGCGCCGCAACCGGCATCATCAACGCCAAGAGCTTTGCATTGGCGACGATGACGGAAATCGCCGCCAGCCTGGACCTTCGAGATGCGACGCTTTACTATTATTTCCCCAATAAGCAGGCGTTGGTCTACGAGTGTCACGTATCCTCGCTGGAGCGCTTCGAAGGACTGCTCGAAAAGACCGATCAAGCGGATGGAACCGGGATCGAGAAACTACGCCGGTTCCTTCACGCCTTCCTCGAGGACTCCACACAGAACGGTCAGCAATTATATTTCGGGGACTACTCATACCTCGAAGAGATGCAGAGAATAAAGATCGGCGCATGGGGCGACAGACTCAGCGACAAGCTGAAAACGCTGATCGATCAGGGCATATCCGATGGCAGCGTTGCCCCATGCGAAAGCGCACTTGTCGTTCAACTGCTGCTCGGAACGCTGATCTGGCTTGCGAAATGGGCTCCGGATGCCAAGGGTCTTACGGTCGACCGCCTCGGCGATGCCATCGAGGCATTCGCGTTCCATGGCCTGGAAAGCCGGTTGGACGGCATGGCGCGTTAAGCCGGGGCAACGCGGGATCAGCGAAGCGCGCGGCGCAGCAGTTCGGTCAGTTCGGCCAGCTTTGCCCGTTGCGCCTCCGGGTCACCCGACGCGACCGCCTGCGCGACGCAGGCGGCGGCATGATCGTCGAGCACGTCGCGTTCGATACGCGCGAGCGCGGCGCGCGCCGCGTGAAGCTGCGTCAGAATGTCGATGCAGTAGCGCCCGTCCTCGACCATCGCGGCGATGCCGCGCACCTGGCCTTCGACGCGGTGCAGGCGACCAAGCTGTTTGCGATGATCGGCATGGGGGTGGTCCGGGCAAGCATTTAACGCCATAGATACCTACATACCCCCAGGGGGCACTTTGGCATAGGCTGGATCGTCGGCCCGGAGTTCGTCATGCAGCGGTTTACTGCCCGAGCGCATACCCGTCTTTTGCTTGCGGCCATGGCCCTCCCGGCACCGGGATCGGCATTCGCGCAGGCCATGCCCGGCATGACCATGCCGAACGCCCCCGCCCCGTCGCCCACCCCCGCTCCGGCAGAGACATCGGCGGACCGGCATGACGGCATGGCCGCTATGCCCGGCATGAGCATGACGGACGGCGACCGGAAGACGATGCGGATGCCCGCCGCGTTCGGTCCCTATTCGATGATGCGCGAGGCGTCGGGAACCGCGTGGCAACCCGATGCGAGCCCGGTGCAGGGCGTGATGCGAATGGCGGGCAACTGGACGATCATGGGCCAAGCGATGCTAAACGGCGTGTACGACGACCAGAGCGGCCCACGCGGCGGCGATCGTTTCTTCGCCTCGGGTATGGTGATGGGCATGGCGACAAATGCGCTCAGCGCGCACGACACCGTGGCGTTCCGCGCGATGCTGTCGCCCGACCCGTTGATGGGCAGCCGCGGCTATCCGCTGCTGCTCGCGGCCGGGGAGACCGCCGACGGGCGGACGCCGCTGGTAGACCGCCAGCACCCGCACGACCTATTCATGGAGCTGTCCGGTTCCTACAGCCGTCGCATCGGCGAGGACGCATCGGTGTTCGTCTACGCGGGGCTGCCGGGCGAACCCGCATTCGGCCCCGGGTCGTTCATGCACCGCTTGTCGATCATGGACTCGCCGGAAGCGCCGATCACGCATCACTGGTTCGATTCCACCCACATCACCTTCGGCGTCGTGACCGCAGGACTGATCGAAGACGGCGTCAAGATCGAGGCGTCACGGTTCAAGGGGCGCGAGCCGGACCAGAACCGCTACGACATCGAGGCACCCAGGTTCGACTCCACGGCCGTCCGCGCAAGCTGGAACCCGACCGCAACGCTGGCACTGCAAGCATCATGGGCGCGGATCAAATCGCCCGAGCAGCTTACCCCGCAGGAGGATCAGGAGCGCTGGTCGGCAAGCGCGATCTACACGAAGGCGATCGGCGCGCGCGGCTATTTCGCGGCGACGGCCGCATGGGGCCGCAAGACGGAGATCGATGCGGACGGACATCGCGGTCCCGGGCTCGACGCCTATCTGATCGAAGCGACGGTGAAGCCGGACGATCGCTGGACCGTGTTCGCACGGGCCGAGCGGATCGACACCGATGAACTGCTGCCCGCGCCAGGCCAGATTCATGGTCCCCAATTCACGGTCGGCAAGGCATCGGTCGGGACGATCCGCGACTTCCGACTGACCCGCAACGTGAAGGTCGGCATTGGTGGCCTCGTCGCGCGCTCGCTTACCCCCGGCGGGCTCGACCCGTCCTATGGCGGCGACCGCACGAGCGGCATGGCATTCGTGCGGTTGAAGCTTGGGTAGTGTCCACTGCCGGTCAGGATACGACACCGGGTCCCTGCCGAACCCTCCGGACTTTACGGGACATCAAAACCCGACGGCTGAATATCCACTCCAGCGGGAAACGATATCGATAAACCGCTACAGGACGGTGGACATCGATGCCGGACCCTTTCTAAGACGATCGAAATGCGCATCGCCGTCGTCGCTCACCTCCGCTACCCGATCGCGCCGCCGTTCATGGGGGGCATGGAGGCGCATAGCCATCTGCTGACCCGGGCGCTCGTGGCACGGGGGCACGACGTCACGCTGTTCGCCGCCGGAGACAGCGACGCGACGCTGCCGCTGCGGGCGCTGACACCTCGCCATCACGAGACGACGCTGCCATGGGCGCTGTGGATGAATTCGGCCGAGCTGTCGCAGATACAGGACGATGCTTTCGAAACCGCGGCCATGATGATCGAACGTGACGGTTTCGACGTCGTTCATAACAATACGATGCATCCGACCTTGCTGAACTGGGCGGCGCGGGTCGGTCAGCCGATGGTGACCTCGCTTCATATTCCACCGTTTGGCGGGCTCGCGGATGCGGTGGCCCGCAACGCGGTGCCGTGGCTGCGTGAGACGACGACGTCGCATGCGCATCTGGCCAGCTGGTGGTCGGTTCCCCCGGGCTCGGCGACGGTCGTATATAACGGCATCGATCTCGCGGCATGGCCGTTCGTGCCGCAAGGCAACGGACGTGCCGTCTGGTGTGGTCGAGTGACGCCCAACAAGGGAACGGCGGTGGCGATCGAGGCCGCAAAAACGCTCGGTATTCCACTCGATGTCGTCGGGCCGATCGATTGCATGGATTATTTCGATGCGGAGGTCGCGCCACGGCTCGACGCGGACCGAATCTATCGCGGCCTCCTGCATGGCCCCGAGCTGGCGAGCATGCTCGGGGCTGCGTCGGTGCTGGTGTCGACGCCGATGTGGGACGAACCGTTTGGCCTCGTGAATGTCGAGGCGATGGCGTGCGGCGTCCCCGTCGCCGCGATCGATCGCGGGGCGATGCGCGAGGTGATCGGCGATTGCGGCGTGCTTGCGCAGGATGCGAACGCACTGCCGGGTGCCATCGATGCGGCGATGGGTCTGTCGCGGCGGGCGTGCCGTCAGCGCGTGGAACGGGTCTTCTCGGTCGACGCGATGCTCGACGGTTACGAAGCCGCTTACGCCGCAGCCATAGCCGCGCGCCCGGTCAGCAGCCGGAATACGGTTGCAGCGCTCGCATAGGGTTCATGCGCTTGCTGGCGAGTCAACGCCAAGTCGTCCTCGGTTACCTCCCGCACGCGCACCGGGCGCGGGCCGTCCATCCGGACAAGCCCCATCAGCTCGAAACACTGCAGCCAATGCTCCATCGTGTAATGGCCCCATTTTTCCGCGAACAGCGTGGCGTTGGCGATGACGCTGTCGATGTGATGGACGGGCGGCATGTGATGCGGGTGATATTGGTGATAGGCGAGCGCGCCGCGGCACCATCTGATCGGCAGCCCGCTGATCGACACGACCCTACCGAAATCGGTGTCCTCGCCGCCATAGCCGCGGTAGCGCTCGTCGAACCCGCCGACCCGGTCGAACGCGGCGCGGTGCATCGCGAAGTTCAGCGACCAGAAGCAGCGATAGTCGCTGCATTCGCCGATCATGTCGTCGGGCGGCCCCGCCCGTTCCGAATGAAGAACGGCGGTGCCGGCGAAGCGGTCGTAATCGATGCCGTCCTGTGTCGCGCCGGCGGGCAGATACAGCATCTCGCCCATCAATAGTGCCTCGCCGCGATCGAGCAGGCTCGTATAATCGGCGACGAAATCCGGTGCCGGAATACAATCGATGTCGAGAAAGGCGATCTTGTCGCTCGTTGCGGCCTGCGCGGCGGCGTTGCGCGCGGCGGCAAGTGCCAGACCGCGGTCGTCCATCATGATCTGGCGCACCGGAAAGCCGGCGTCGGGAAGGTCGTAGGGGTCGTCCTGCATGACCGCGATCACGATTTCGGCGGGCGGCAGAACCTGCCGCCGCAGGCCTTCGATCAGGTTCAGCAGATGATCGGCCCGACCATGGCCGATGGTGCAAATGGACAGGCTCATCAACGGCTTCCCTGGACAGGTGAACATGCGGGATCGGCGGCGACGCTATCGGCCAGCGCTTCCAGCCACGCGGCGCAATGGTCCGCGGCGAACGGGTCGACCAGCGCATGCTGCGCGGCCAGGTCGAGCGCTATCGCACGTGCCCAGGCATCGGTCCAGCTTCCGACATGCGAGGGCCAATGCTCGAGCGCGACCGCGGCCCCCGCCGTCGCGAGCAGGCGCGCCTTCCACAATTGCTCGTCGAAATAGCGCCATTCGGGAATGACGATCCACGGCCGGCCGGCGGCCGCGATCATATGGACCGTGGTATCGCCGGCCGACGACACGATGCGGTCGGCCGCCGCGATATGGGTCGCCGGGTCATCGACCCAGCCGAGATGGCGAAGGTTGCCGGGCGATGTCTCGTGCCATTGATGCTCCACCATGCCGATCGTCAGCCACAGTGCGTCGGGATCGGCGCGCGCACCGATCGTCAGCGGCGCGGCGGGCGTGCCGGTTCCGCCGCCGCCCGACACGACAAGGACGATGTCGGCGTCCTGCGCAAGACCAAGCGTTTCGCGCGCCTCCTGCCTGGTGCAGACGAACGTCGGAACGCCGAGGCCCGGCGCATAATATGTCTTGCGCCGCATCCAGTCGGGGCGATCCGCCTGTTCGAGCGCGGGCGCATAGGGCGCAAGAATGCCGACCGCCGATTCATAAGCGGCCATGTGCCCGGGGTCGCGACGATCGCCATGTTGCAACACCGGCACGCAGGGTATCGACGCGATACGCGCCAGTTGTGCGAGTTCCGCCGAGACGTCGGTTACGAACAATGCGGGCCGAACCGCGTCGAACCAGCGGCTGATCGACGCCACCGCCCGCGTGATGCTGGCCCAGCCGAGCGGGGCGCAGTGCAAGGTCGAGGGGGTGCGTGCCACTGCCAGAACCGGCCGCGCGATGAGGTCGGCTGGTGCCTCGAACAAGGAAGGTATCGCCTGGACCACGACGTTCGGGCGAAGCGGCGGAAAGATGTCGGTGCGTGCGGAGAATATGGTCACCGGCCTGTCCGGCGACAAGGCGTTGACGATGGCGGCCGCGCGTTCGGCATGGCCGCGGCCCTGGTGATGGACGAAATACCCGATCGGACAGGTCATGCCGCAACGCGGCCCGCATAGGCGCGCATTCCTTCGACAATGCCGGCGGCATGCGCGCGGCGCGAGACATAGACACCAGCGGATCGCGCCAGCGAGGCAAGCTCATCGCTGTGGTTGGCGACGAGAATAGGATTGCGGCACATCGCCAGCATGTCGAGGTCGTTGCCGCTATCGCCGGCGGCGTAGACCCGGTCGCGCGGGATACCGAGACGGCGCGCCGCCCAGATCATCGCCATGCCCTTGCCCGCGCTTTCGGGCAGGATGTCGAGGAACCGGCCGTGGCTGTAGACGACACGCACCGGCAAGTCCGCCACCGCATCGCGGACGGCGGCGACGACCGACGGATCATCGACCAGATAGCTGCGTTTGTGACGGCGCTGTTCGACCGGCCGTTGCGGCCGAACGTCACGAATCGCCGCGACTCGCGCCTCGACTAGTTCAGGCACCCAGCCTTGATCGATATGGGCCCGGAACGCGACATCGGGAACGAGCCGCCCGGCCTCCCACCAATAGATTTCGGAGCCTACGGACGTGATCAGCACATGCGGGTCCGGCATTTGCCATTCGCGCAGCAGTCGCAACGCCTCCTGCAAAGATCGCCCGGTAGCGACGCCGAATCCGAGCGGCACTTCCCGCGCGAGGTACCGCGCCAGTTCGCTCGCACCGATGCGACATCCCGTGACGGTGTTATCGATGTCGCACAGAAGCAACCGCGTCGGCGATTGCTCGCCCCTTGGAAGAGACTGTTCGACAATCAGCGGTTTGATGACCGCGACGAAACGCTCGGCATAGCTGTTCCAGTTTAGCGCCCTACTGTTGCGGCGACCGGCCTCGGACGCCTTCTCCCAACGACCGCGATCGTCGAGCAGGGCGCGGATTGCCGCAGCGAAACCGGCGGGGTCTCGCGGATCGGCGACCGACCCATGACCCAGGCCCGCGACGATGTCCGGCGCGCCGCCATGGCATGTCGCGACGACCGGCAGGCCGTGCAGCGCCGCCTCAGTGAGCGTCAAACCATAGGGCTCGGTGAACGCCGCATTGGCGAACACTCCGCCGGTCTCGCGCGCCAGACCGTAGAGCGACGCGACGTCCTCCTGACGGTGCCGCTTGGGCAGCGCGAGCGACCCGTAGAGATCATGCCGGTCGAGATGCTCGAGCAGCGAGCCGATCACCTGCCGCTGCTCGCATTCGCCGGTGCCGGGACCGTCGCGAAGCCCTGCGAGAATGACCAGATTGGCGCGCGCGCGCAGGTCCGCGTCCAGGGCATAGAGTTCGATCAGTCCGGCAAGATTTTTCTTGGCGACCGGCCGTGCGATGGCGAGGATCATCGGCTTTGCGGGATCGCGAAGGAAGGGCGCGACCAGCCGCTCCGCTTCCGCCAAGTTTTCGTGCTGCTGGCCGTCGAGCGAAGCGCCGGGAGGAATGGAATGGATCCGCGAAGAACAGGCGGACGGATACAACATCAACTGCCGCTCGGCCTCGTCGCGCGACGAGGCGATAACCGCATCGGCGGCACCGATGATCCGATCCTCCTCCCGTATTCGCACCGCGAGAGACGTCTCGTCGCTTGCAATCGCCGCCTTTTCGATGGCGAGCGAATGTGCGGTATAGACAAAAGGGATCCCGAACCGATCCCGTACTGCCAAGGCAATCTCACCCGCATCGGCGAAATGCGCGTGGATCAGGTCGGGCATGCGCGGCAAACCCGCGATGTAGCAGATTAGTGCGCTCCTGAACGCCGGGCGATCGGCAACGCCCGCCTCTTTCGACAGGTAGCGACGGTCGCCGGTATCGAGACGACGTACGTACAGTTTGCGTGCGATACGCTCTTCGGGTACGGCATACGCCGCGCCCAGCGTCCGATCGTCGATCAACCGGGTGACGATTTCGATCCTATCGACATCGCTGCGCCGAGCGAGCGCCACCGCTGCACCGAGCACATAGGTGATATGTCCGCCGGTATCCTCGGTGAGTCCGAATTCCACCGGCGGGCCTTTCAAGCATCCGCCGAGCGCGATCGACATAACGAACATTCCGACGAAAGCCCCCGAGCCAGACTGCTAAAGTCCTGATACTTCAAAAGCCGAAGTGCTACGCGCTCCTGCACCTAGCGGCAACGACGTTGGACGCTCGACGTCATAGCAGGAAGCAACATCCGTTATCGATAGCCTATAAGGCTGTCGATCCGACCCGTCGTCGAGCGACAATCAGGCAGCGAAGACACGCCCCCGCGCCGAACGATTGCTCGCCCACGACTGGTTCTCCGTGGCAACGACAGGGCGACCGCTCAAGGCATGTTACGCGCTGGTCTTCTCCAATGCCAAGTCGGGTTGGCTCCTTTGGCATCTGATTTCCAGTCCATTAGCCCGCATCCTGTCTCCCAATCAGATCGCTGGCGCGTTCCGCAATCGCCAGGACCGTGGCGTTCGTCGGGGCAGAAGGAATCTCCGGGATGACCGAGGCATCGACGACGCGAAGATGGTCGATGCCGTGTACACGGAGGAGAGGATCGACGACCGCGTCGACATCGTTGCCCATCCGGCACGTACCGACCGAGTGGCCGAACATAACCGCCGTCCGCAGCAGATATGCGCGCAAGTCGTCGGCGGACACGGCGGCGGGCCCGGGATTGATCTCCCGCAGGCGAACATCGGCGAAGGCGGGACCGTTCAGGATAGCACGCGCCACCTCGAGCGACGCCAGCGAGCCGGCAAGGTCGCGCCCGTCGCCGAACGCGTTCGGATCGATGATCGGAGGCGTCGCCGGATCGGCACTGGCGAGCGACACACGACCTCTGCTGTGGGGGGCGAGATATGAGAAGGATGCCCTGCACCCGCCCCCCGCCATCGCCGACCCCGGTCCCTTCCCGGCATTGACCGCGAAGTTCAGCATGATGTCCCGAGGTTTCGTCGCGTGCGGCGACCGGGCATATAACACGGCGTCCACGCCCATCAGGCGGGAGGGTTCGAAGGGGGCCCTGGCTTCGATCGACACTCCCGGAAAGATCATGTGTTCGTGCAGATTCCCGCCCACGCCGGGGAGATCGACGATCGGCCTGACGCCGACCGCCCTCAGATGGGCGGCGGGGCCGACACCCGACAGCATCAGCAGCTGAGGCGACTGGATCGCTCCTGCGGCGACTACTACCTCGTGGTCGGCCAGCGCCAACCGCTCACCACCTGCGTCCCGGTAGCGCACGCCGCGGCACCACGATCCCTTGATATCCAGCGCCGTGACCTGAACGCCGGTCATGATCGTCAGATTGGTCCGGCCGAGCACCGGAACCAGATAGGCACGGTAGCTTGACATGCGATGCTGCCCGTCGAACGCCAGTTGATTGAGCCCGACGCTCGCGGCAGGATCAGTGTTGAGATCGTTGGTTTGGACATAGCCGGCGCTTTTCGCGCCATCGATGAAGCGCAATGCCGCAGCAGTCGGCTCCTCGACCGGCAAGACAGAGGTCGGGCCGTTCGCGCCGCGACGCGGATCTGGCCGACCGAGCCAGCGTTCGGAGCGGCGGAACATCGGTGCCATGACCGCCTGGTTCCACCCTGTCGCGCCTAGCGCGGCCCAGCGGTCATAGTCGGCGGCCGTGCCGCGGTGATGGATCATCGCGTTGATAGCGCTCGATCCGCCTAGGACTTTTCCTCGCGGCACGGGCAATATACGGTTACCGGCATGCGATTGCGCTGCGGTCATGAAACGCCAGTCGATCGCCGTACCGCTCAACCCGAACCACTTCGCGGGCAGGTCGATCGCGGGCGGCTGGTATGCGCCGCCTGCTTCGATCAGCAGCACCCTGTTCGCCGGATCGTCGCTCAACCGTCTCGCGACCACGCATCCCGCGGTGCCAGCACCGACGACGACATGCGTGAACCGGGAATCACGAACGCCCGTTGCACGGACCGGCATCGCTAGGCTGCTCACCGCGATACCCAGAATTTGCCGCCGCGAGGTTGCCTGCATCGCGTCGAGCGGTGATTTGAACATCAAGCGGGTATTCCCATCATGGTTGCGATCCAGTCTGCGGTTGACATCCCGTTCCCTGTCGATTCTTTGCCGATGGCCGTTGACGGTCGAGCAAGGAGATGGCGCGGTCGCAATCGACGACCTCCGCCATCTTCGCCTGCATGTCGAACAGGTTGGCCGCATGCGGGCGCGTATCGCGGTCGGCGCAGCAATCGCTCACGACATAGGGAATGAAGCCGGAGCACAGCGCATCGAGCGCGGTTGCACGGACACAACCCGAAGTCGAGTAACCGCCGATCAGCACGGTATCGACGCCCATCGTCGACAGCATCGGCGCGAGCGCGGTGCCAAAGAAGGCCGACGGGTAGAATTTGCCGAGGACATGATCGCCCGGCTCCGGCTGCAGTCCGGGCGGAAAAGCGCCGAGCGGCGATCCGGCCACGAACGCCTTGAGCGCGGGCACCTTGCGATAGAACATGCCACCCTCCGCGCCACCCGGGGCATAGCTGATGTTCGTGAAGATCACCGGCGCACCCACGGCCCTTGACGCGTCCGCGAGCCGCGCCAACGGCGCGAGGGCATTGTCCGGCCCCAGATAGAGCGACGAGCCTGGATCTATATAGGCCATCACGACATCGACGATCAGTAGCGCGGGCGACACGCCGAACGGAAGCGTGCCGTTGAAGCCGGCCGCGGCGTAATCATGGTCGAGCGGTGCGTCAGTCATAGCGGGCGGCATCCTGCAGCAGGGCGTCCGCCCCGGTCAGCCTGTTCATATATGCCAGGTCGGCGATTTCGTCGGCCAGCGTCGCGGTCGATCCGGTATCGCGCAGGACCGACAGCCAGCGCGGTGCGACACCTGCGAAACCGTGCAGAAGCAGCAACGGATGAAGCGTGGCGGCATAGCCCATCGCGAAGAAGGGCGCGGTGTCCGGGCCGGGCGTCACGCCGCCTTCGACGAGATTATGGACCAGCGGCACGCGCGCGGCGAAGCGATCGGCGATCGCCTGCGCCTCGGCAAAGGTGCGCGGTCCTTCGACGAACAGCAGATCCGCGCCCGCCGCCAGATACGCCTCGGCGCGGTCGAGCGTGGCATCGAGCCCTTCGATCGACAGCGCATCGGTGCGTGCGATCACGAGCATCGCCTCGCGAGCGTCGATCGCCGCCCTGATCCGCCCGACGCCTTCCGACAGCGGTACCACGCGCTTGCCTGCCATATGGCCGCAGCGTTTGGGGAAGACCTGATCCTCGATCTGCACCGCCGCCGCGCCTGCGCGTTCGAGCTGGCGCAGCGTGCGTCGCAGCGTCAGCGCGTTGCCGAAACCGGTATCGCCATCGACGATCAGCGGGATATCGATGCGGTCGACGATCTGCGACACGGCATCGATCAGCTCGCTTGCCGTTACCAGCCCCATATCGGGCCGACCGAGCCGCGCCATCGACAGCGCCGCGCCGCTCAGGAACGCTGCCTCGAATCCGGCGCGTTCGATCAGCAGCGCGCTGAGGCCGTCCCAGCATCCCGGCCATTGCATCGCCGGCCGCCGTCCGTCCGCACCGATCGCGAGCCGGTCGCTGAGCGTCATCCCAGCTGGCCGGGAATATGGCTTTCATGATTGGCGAGATACCAGTCGGCTATCTCCTCGCGCGTCGCCCACCACACGCCGGGCAGCGATTTCGCGTGGTTGATGAATTCGCGCAGCGCACGGATGCGGTGCGCGCGGCCGGAAACATGCGGATGCAGGCCGACATTCATGATCCGGCCGGTCGTGGCACCCTCTTCGTACAGCACGTCCAGTTCCTCGATCAGCGCCTGCGCGAACTGGTCGGTGGTGAAATTCTTGCGCGTGATGAAAGTGAAGTCGTTGATCTCGTTGGAATAGGGCGTCGATACGATCGGCCCATGCGGCGTACGGAGCAGATAGGGCTGATCGTCGTTCATGACGTCGCAGTAGAAGGTGCAGCCCTGTTCGGCGAGGATGTCGGCGGTCTGGAGCGTGCCGCGCAGCGAAGACGACAGCCAGCCCTTCGACTTGCGCCCGGTGAATTTCTCGAACTGGTCGAGCGTGCGCAGGATGATCTCGCGCTCCTTTGCGGGGTCCTTGGCGAAATCGGTCAGCAATTCGCCCTGCTCCCAATTATGGGTCAGCAATTCCCAGCCGCGCTCCAGCACCGCATCGGTCATCGCCTTGCGGCGTTCGAAGGTGACGGCGTTGGTGGTGCAGCTCGCCTTGACGCCCAGCTGGTCGAACAGCTCGAACAGCCGCCAGATACCGACGCGCTGGCCATATTCGCGCCAGCTGTAATTGGGGAAATCGGGCGTATCGCCGGGCAGGATATCGGGCAGGATCGACGGACCACCGGCATAATAGGGCTTGGTCGTGTCCTTGGTCAGGTCCCAGGTTTCGAGGTTGAACGTCAGGATGAGCGCGACGCGCGCATTGTGCGGCCAGACGAGCGGCTGGCGGGCGGGTAGCGGTATGTAATCATAATCCATCGCGTCGTCCTCAATGCCGGCTCAGCAGCGCGCCGAACCCGTCCCTCTGATCCATGATGCCCATGCTCCGCAGCGCATGCCAATAGGTCGCGGTGTTGATCGCGATCACCGGTTTTTCCAGCCAGAATTCGGCGATCGCGGCGACTTCGGCGAAGGCGAGATTGGTGCCGGCCTGGATCACCGCATCGACCCCGCCCGACACCGCGATCGCGGCGCGCTTCAACGTTTGCTTGCTCTCGTGCGCGATCAGCATCGGCGACGGCGATTTGAGGCCGACGAGGTTGACCACCTCATAGCCCTGATCCTCGAAGAACTTCTTCACGTTGCGGTCGCCGACCGGCATGTACGGCGTGACGATGCCGATCTTGCGGATGGGCGCACCGACGCTTTCATATGCCTTGATCGCGGCATCGACCGCGGTCGATCCCATGATGACGGGCACGCCGCCGGTGCGCTCGACCATCTTTGCGTGAAGTCGCGCCGCGCCCTCGGCACCGTCCCAGAAGGTTTCGGCCGACATGCCCATCACGACGCAGCCCGGGTCCATCGACATCGACACGTCGACCGCGTCGAACGTCGCGTCGCGAATCGACTGCAGCATCACCATGAAGCTGTCGTCGTCGGTCACCTTCGTATTCGGGATCGCGATCCGGCTGAAATGATTGGTTACGCCGCGCGGCTGCATCGCGGCATATTCGGGTTCGACGCTGGTGTTCGTGGACGGTGCCACCACCGCGAATTTCATCCGGCTGCCCAGGGAATCGGTCATCGTGTTCCTCCGGCCTGCTCGGTACGAATGCCACGAAGGGGTGTCGCGAGATCATGGTCGGCGCAAATCCGTCCCTTCGCTGTGTTCGCCTGACGGATATACCGTGACCGCCCGCGCGCGTCTCGCAAAGGTCGGTGCCATCAGGTGGCGGCAGCGACGTGTCGACAGGACGGGGGATCTTCGGGTGGCAGCCTATATCGTGGCGACGGTACGCATCACCGATCCCGACAAATTCGCGCTATACGGCAAGGGTATCGCGGGCCTGTCCGAACGTTTCGGCGGGACGCCGCTCGTGCGGGGGCCGGTGGTGGAAGTGCTGGAGGGCGACAGTCCCGTGGGTGAACGGGTGGTCGTGACGCGGTTCGATACCGCAGAGGCGGCCCGCGCCTATATCGCGGCACCTGAATATCGGGCGGCGAGTGTGCACCGCGCCGACGCTGCCGTGGTCGAAATGCGCCTTCTGGTCGATCCGGCCTGACCGCGGCGATGACGATGTCCAATGATGGAACCGGCGGCGCGACCCTGACGACACGCGTTCTCGTCGTCGGTGCCGGACCGGTCGGCGCGGTGGCGGCGTATCGCCTGGCGCAGGCGGGAATCGACACGCTGCTGATCGATGCCAATGCCGGTTGCCCGGAGGACATGCGCGCATCGACCTTCCACCCGCCGACGCTGGAGATGATGGCGGCGCTGGGCGTTCTGGCGGAACTGGAAGCGATCGGGTTGAAGGCACCCGTCTACCAGTATCGCAACCGCCGCAGCGGCAACGTCGTCGAACTCGATCTGGGCGAGATCGGCGATGCGACCCCCTACCCGTACCGGCTGCAATGCGAGCAGTATAAATTGTCGCGGCTGCTGACCGAGCGGATTGCCGCGCATCCGCATGGCGACGTCCGGTTCCAGCGACGTGTCGTGACGATCGAGCAGGACGAAACCGGGGTTTCGGTGAGTGCCGAGGGCCCGATCGCGATCGAGCGTTACCGCGCCGATTACGTCATCGCCGCCGACGGTGCCAATTCGACGATCCGCAAATGGCTGGGGATCGAATTCGACGGCTTCACCTATCCCGAACGTTTCCTTACGCTGTCGACCGCCTTTCCCATAGAAACGCGGATACCCGGTCTCGCTAACGTTAATTACGTCGCGGATGCCGAGGAATGGTGCGTATTGCTGCGCGTGCCGGGGCTTTGGCGGGTCCTGGTCCCTGCACCCGATACGCAGGACGATGCGAAATTGCTGTCGGATGGCAGCAAGGACCGGGTGTTCGCCGGTCTGCTGGGCGACGAGACGCCGGTCGAGACGTATCACCGTACGATCTACCGCGTGCACCAGCGCGTGGCGCGGCAGTTCCGCCGGGGCCGCGTGCTGCTGGCAGGCGATTCCGCGCACCTCAACAACCCGCTTGGCGGATTCGGTATGAATTCGGGGGTGCATGACGCCTGGAACCTGACCGGCAAGCTCCAGGAAATCATCAACCACGGCGAAGCCCCCGCCCCCCTGCTCGATCGATACGAGCGGCAACGCCGCGCGATCACCCAGCAGTTCGTCCAGGCGCAGACGATCAGCAACAAGCAGATGCTCGAAGCGGGTGGCTCGGACAGCACGACTCCGCAGGAACGCAGGCTGGAGGGGCTGTTGTCGGATGCGGCGCAGCGTCGCGAGTATCTGCTGCGCCAGGCGATGATCCTCAGCCTGCGCGACGAGGCGGCGATCGCCTGATCCTTATCCTGCCGCCGCAACCGGATCGGCATCCAGATCCTCGGTGATCGCGGTCGCGCACGCGTTCAGTGCCGGTAGGAATAGCTTCACGGCATCGCCGATCTTGATCGCCGACGCGAAGAACGCCAGCGTCAGTGCGCCCGCAATCGCGCCTTGTTCGAACAACGGCACCGCGATCGACGACGTCTTGCCCGGATTCTGCGTAAAACGGTTGAAACCGCGCGCCGCATAGCCCGAACTGCGCACCGTATCGATCAGCCCGCCCTCGCGCGCTAGTTGCAGCATGTGACGCGAATCGTCGTCGTCGAGATAGGCGAGACTGTTCAGGATCGTGTTGCGTTCGGCGATGTCCACAAACGCTAGATAGACGAGCCCGGCCGCGCATTCGAGGATCGGCATGGCGTAGCCGGGAAAATAGGCGTTGAAGGTGAGCGACGTCTGCGCGTGCGTTGAATCGCGGATCACCATCGCGCTTCCGACATGCGTGGTGAGCGAGATCGGCCACCCGATCTCGCGCGTCAGCGCGGCGATATGCGGGCGGGTCGCATGGACCAACGCGCCATGGCCCTGGAACCCATGCGCCAGCGTCTGCACCATCGCGGTCGGTTGATAGCGTTTGCGCGACGCCTCGCGCTCGATGAGACCTTCGTGGAGCAGGGTCTGCACGATCCGGCAGGCGGTCGGGTAGGGCACCGCCGAAGCCTTGGCGATCTCCATCATGCTGAGCGACTGGCCCCGGTTGATCGCCTGCAGCACCGCGATCGCGCGGCTGATCGACCGGATCGGGATACCGCGATCCAGCGCCTCGTCTTTCATGTCCCGTTCAGCCACGTATCTGTCACCCCCGCCGATCCACCGGGCTGGTCGCCTGGCGAACAGGCGGATGATAGCGGTCGTGCGCGCGTCGCCGCAAGCTAGGTTCGATCGCAACGCCATTGCGAGGAGCGACCGAGTGTACAGACGGATCGGCCTGATCGCGGCGCTCGCCATCACGATAGCGACGACGCCGACGGACGCAGGGCCGATCGCCGCGCCCAGGATCGCGACGGTCGATCCCGTGGTCGTCGACGACGGCAGCGCCGGCGGCCTGACGCTGCGGATCAGCTACCTGGTGACGGGCCGGAAAATGCCGGTGGTCATCCTGTCCCACGGCTTTCATCTGTCGCGCGAGGATTATCAGCCGCTCGTCCGATCAATGGTCGCGGCCGGGTTCGTCGTGATCCAGCCGGACCATCCCGACGCGTCGATCGACGGCTTTGCGCCGCCGGGTCCCAGCGACCCCGATAGCTGGCGCAAGCGCATCGCGCAGGTGCGGTGGATCGCCGGGCATCAGGGTATCGTGACCGGGTCGGTGCCGGGTCTGCGCGCGCGGGTCGACGCCGACCGGATCGCGGTGGTCGGGCACTCCTTTGGCGGACATACCGCAGAGACGGTGATGGGGGCGACCGTGATCGATCCTGCCAGCGGCAAGCCGATGCACGCCGATGAGCCGACGATCAAGGCGGCGGTCCTGCTGTCGCCGCCGGGCCATGAGGACGGGCTGACCGACAATTGGAAACGGCAGTCGCCCTATCTCAAGGTCGATTGGTCGACCATGCGCGGCCCGGTTCTGACGATCGTCGGCGGCAACGACAATGTCTGGGCGCTGCCGCAGGGGCCGGTATGGCTGACCGACGGCTATCGTCGCAGTCAGCCGGGACGCGGCATCTGTCTGATGACGGTCGCTGGCGCGGGTCATTATATCGGCGGGATCGATGGGCCGCTCCGACCGCCGACTGGGGACGCCACCCCGGCGCGGCTGGCGCTGGTCAGGACGGCGGTCGTGACGTTCCTTCAGGCCGGCCTGTATCCCGGCGATACCGCCAAGGCGAAGGCATGGACCGCGATACGGACGAGAATCGACTGCAAATAGCAGCGTCGAGGCTGCTATTTCGCCTTCAGCGCGAACAGAATGTTGTCGATCAACTGTTGCCGCCTGTCCGCCAATCGTGCGGTCATCGCAGCGTCGGGCTGGTAGCGATCGATGGAGCCGGTATCGATTCCCGCCTGACCCAGCACCGCTTCGAGTACCGCCTGCCGATCGGTCAGCACCCAGATTTCGCGGGTCAGCGCCAGGATCGCCTCCCCCAGATCGTCGATCCGCGATTCGGGCAGGATCCGGCGGCCGGCGGTACGATCCGCACCGCCGCTCATGCCGGTTTGCGGCCGTAGATGACATAGGGATCGCGCCCGGGGTTCGGCGCATAGCCCCGCACATCGACGAAGCCCGCCGCTTCGGCCATCGGCACCATGTCGAGCCCGGCGGTCGCGCGCCAGAACGGTTCGCCGCCCCATTTCGCCGCCCAGTCCATCCGCCATGCCGCCAGCCGGTCGAGATCGCCGGTGCGCGTGACGTCGGCCATCGCCATGTCGCCGCCGGGTTCGAGCACCCGGAACGCTTCGGCGAAGATGGCCGAGATGATCCGCGGCGGCATCTCGTGGTGGATGGCATAGGCCGTCACCAGATCGAAGCTGGCTTCCGCGAACGGCAGGGCCTCACCGACGCCGACATGCAGGTCCCATGCAAGCCCCTGTTCGTTGGCGACGCGCTGCGCCTGTTCGAGCATCCTGAGCGACGGGTCGATCCCGGTCAGCCGGGCGTCGGGAAAGACCTCCGCGATCGCCACCGTGTGATGACCGGACGAGGTGCCGATCTCCAGGATACGGCGATAGTCGTCGCGGGGCAGGTCCTTCAGGACGACGCGACGCGAACCGTAGATGTCGCCGGGGAATACCTTGGAGACATATCGCTTGTGGACCAGCTCGCCGTGCACGAAGCCGTTATACACGTCGGCATCCCAGCCGCCACGGGTGCGGTGAAACCATATGTCCGACCAGTATTTGGGCGCGGCATAATCATCGTGCCGGGTGATCGTCGTACCGCCCTCGCGCAACCGCTCCAGTTCGGGGACGAGGGTGTCGGCGATTTCGGCAAAGGCTTGCTCGGCGGCACGGCCATGCTGTTTGGCACACCATTCCCCCAGCAACTGCCGCGCCTGGAAGACCGGCGAGTCCTTCAACGCCGTATCGATCACGTCGTGGCGCTGCTCCATATCCTTGGGCAAGGTATCGGCCGTGATGCCGCGATCCGCCAGCTCGCCCTCCGCCGCGCGGTGCAGCGCCGCCGCCGCGAGTCGGGTCGTCACTTCGAAATCCATCATCGCGCGACCGCGTTGTGCCAGCTCGTACTGCATCGCTATCTCCGGACCGTTCCTCCAGATATCGTATAGATCGGCCGCACGATCCACCATCGCGGTTCAATGATCGCACTGCGAATATCGCGGCGACGATGTGTTTGCGCCTTACCAATCGCGTGACAGCACCGTGACAGCTGGCAAGACCGTCAAAACGGTTGCCACCTGACGATCAGCACAAGGGGGCGTTGGCATGAAATCATATTTTATGAGCGGTACGGCAATCGTCCTGGCAGCGATCGCGACACAATCTGCGTTGGCACAGGAGGTACCGGTCTCGGCCGCCGCAGCGCAGGCGCAGGTGTCCGCGGCGCCGTCGGACGGGACGACGGCGGATGGCGACATCCTGGTCACGGCCCGACGTCGCGAGGAATCGCTCCAGTCGATCCCGGCGACCGTCGAGGTCGAGACGCAAAAGAGCCTGACGCGCGCCGGCGTCGAGAGCATCGCCGACCTTGCCCGGCTCACCCCGGGCCTCACCTACAACGCCGGCAACGCCGGCGGCCTGGGCGCGCCGGTGATCCGCGGCGTCACCAACGTGACGACGACCACCTTCGACAACAATGTCGGCGTGTTCCTGGACGGCGTGTATCTGTCCGCCAAGTCGAACCTGGACATCGATTTCTTCAATCTGTCCCGTGTCGAGGTCATCAAGGGGCCACAGAGCGCGCTATACGGCAACAACGCCTTCGCCGGCGCGATCAACTATGTGCTCGATACGCCGACCGACCATCTGACCGGTCGCGTGAAGGCGAGCGTCGGGACCGACGATCTGTACGAGGTGTCGGGCAAGATTGCGGGGCCGCTAACCGACACGCTGGGCTTCCAGGTGGTCGGCAGCTATTCGCATTTCGGCGGCACCGTCGCGAATTCGCAGGGGAGCCGCCTGGGCGGCTGGGACCATAAGGTCTCGGCGTCGGCGATGCTCGACTGGAAACCGTCCGACGCACTGTCCGCCAACCTGTTCTATTATCATTACGACGATCGTCAGGATGGCAGCGCGAACTATATCTTCCCCAACAATTGCGGTGGGCTTAACAGCATCCCCACGCTGACGGCGCGCGGCATCACGAATATGCGCTATCGGTGCGGTACGCTCAACGCGCCGGCCGAGGTGGACGTCGATCCCGCGTCCTATTCGACGCGCAGCACCGATCTGGGGATCGGCAAGCTGGCCTATGATTTCGGCACCGTGACCGCGCGGCTCACCGGCTCGTACGCGAAATACAACGCCTTCGCCTTGCAGGACCAGACGCTGGACGCCAGCGGCGGTGCCCAACCCACGGCCTCCCGCATCTTCACCCAGCCGTTCGTCGGTCCGACCCGCGAATGGAGTTCGGAACTGCGGCTGGAATCGTACAATAATCGCGTATTCGACTGGGCCACCGGCGGCTATTATTACGACCGGGTGGGCACCCAGATCGCAAGTTCAGGCACCGGACCGGCGGAGACGGCAAGAAGTCTCGACACGAGCACCGTCGAGCGAACCAAGACCAAATCGGTTTTCGGCCTGGGTACGCTCAAGCTGACCCCGACCTTCGATATCGAAGGCCAGGCCCGCTGGAGTTGGGAGGACAAGTCGGCCGACTTGATCAATTTCCTGACGAATGTCGTTCGCTCGCCGTCGGCGACCTACTCCTATGGCACGTATCGCGCGACGGCCAACTGGCGCTGGGCTGACAACAAGACGATCTACGCCTCAGTCGGCAGCGGGACCAAATCGGGCGGTTTCAACAATACCGCGGTGCTTGCCGAACAGTCCTATGGTCCCGAAAAGAACACCACATTCGAAGTCGGTTCGAAGAACAGCTTCGCAGGCGGCATGGTCGTTATCGACGCCAGCGCCTATTACATCAAATGGTCGGCGATCCAGATTTCCCAGCCATCCTCGATCTTCGGCCAGGCGAACTTCATCACCAACGTCGGCAACGCGACGGTCAAGGGGTTCGACGTCGATCTCAACCTCCACCCGATGTCGCACTGGGACCTGACCGTGGCGTACAGCTATGCCGATCCCAAATGGAACAACGGCACGATCGATTTCAGCTCGACCCGCGTCTGTGCGACGGCGGCGGCGTGCGGCCTGACGGCGTTGGGCGGCGGCATCGACATCAGCGGTCGCCAGATCCAGCGCACCTCGACCGACCAATATGTCCTAGCCAGCACCTATACGGTGCCGGTCGGTGCGGCGGAGGTGTATCTGCGCGGCGATTTGTCCTATCGGTCGGCGCAGGTGTCAGGCACGCCGATCGCGCTACAGAATACGGGCGACCAGACGCTGGTCAACCTCCGGCTCGGGCTGACACTAGACAAATATGAGGTGTCGGTGTTCGCCAAGAACCTGTTCGACAAGCAATATATCTCCAGCGCGATCAACGAGCCGGAATTCTTTCCCGTGACGACCTTTTCCACCGGCTTCGTCACCAACGGTCGAACCCTCGGTCTGACGCTGGACGCGCGGTTCTGATGGGTCGGCGGGAACGATCATGGCCGACCAGGCTTGCCGGTCGTTCCCGCCGCCTGACCACGGCGATTGCGGCTTTGGCGTGCCTTGCCGCGACCCCCGCCGGTCCGGGCTTCGACGCCACCCCGCCGCCCCCCGCCCCGGACTATGCGTTGGCCAGTAATTGGGCGGTGCGCGACATACAGAAGCAGCGCCGCGTCGACGTGTTCTACATCCAGCCGACGACGTTCCGTTCCAAGCAACTGTGGAACCAGGACGTTACCGATGCCGAGACCAATCGCTGGACCGATGTCAGCGTCGGCGCGCGTCAGATCAGCCTGTTCGCCGATTGCTGCCGCGCCTTTTCGCCCCGCTACCGCCAAGCGTCGTCGCGGGCGTTCGTCGAGGAAGCGGGGGACGGTGCCAAGGCGTACGACCTGGCCTATCAGGACGTCCGCCGCGCTTTCCGGCATTACATCGCGATCGACAATGGTGGCCGGCCCTTCATCATCGCGGGGCATAGCCAAGGGGCGCTTCAGGGTCTGCGTCTGTTGCGCGAGGAGATCGCCGGCACGCCGCTCGCCGGGCGGCTGGTCGTGGCCTATCTGCCCGGGCTCGGCATTCCGACCGGATTGCTGCCCCCCGGCATCCCCGCCTGCACCACGCCGCGCCAGACCGGCTGCATCGCCAGCTGGAACAGTTTCGACGCCGACGCCGATACCAAAGCCTATGTAGCGCACTCGCTGACGCGCGATCCGGTGCCGCTGCCCGGCGCGACGTTGGTGTGCACAAATCCGCTGACGTTCGACACCGGGCGTCCGGCGGGGGATTTTGCCGACGCGCGCGGAACCCTGCCAGCCCCCGCCGTGGCCGGGCCGCTGCCGCCACTGCGGCCGCACATGGTCGCGGCGCGGTGCGATGGCGGCGTCCTGCGCGTGACGGTGAAGCCGGGCTTGCCGGTGCCCGACCGGGTGCCGGGGGGCATCCTGCACATGGAAGACATCGCGTTTTTCTGGGATAATATCCGCGCGGACGCGGTTCGCCGCGCCGCCGCCTGGCGCGATACGGGAAGGAACCGATGAGCGAACGGATCGATCTGCCGCGACGCGGCCTGGTTGTCGGCGCGGCGCTGTTCGCGGCTGCACCGGTGCCGGGGGCGTCGGCGACCGGCACCGCGATGCCCTGGACCGGCGGCGGCGGTATCGCGCGGGCGGGCGGCGAAATCCATTACGCCACGCTCGGGCCCGTCGATGCGCCGCCTCTGGTGCTGCTGCCCAAGCTCGGCGGTTGGATCGCCGACTGGCGGGCGGCGGCGCTATTGCTGGCCAAACGCTACCGCGTGATCGCGATCGACCTGCCGGGGCATGGCGGATCGACGATGCGCGGCGCCCCGCCCTATGTCCAGATGCCGTACGAGAGCACCGCGATGATCCTGGCGGCGTTGTCCCAACTTGGCGTGGACCGGTTCGCGGTGGCGGGCAATTCGCTGGGTGGCATTATCGCGACGACGATGGCGGCACGCTGGCCCGAACGCGTCACCCGCCTGATGCTGATCAGCGTGAGTTTGAACAGCGCGATTACCCGCGTCGATCTGGCAAAGACCGATGCCGACCGGGATCCGGCGGTGTGGACGAGCGACTGGCGTCCCAAGCGGCGCACGTTGGCGCAGGTCGCGCGCTTCGGCACGATCGATCCGCAAATCGAGGTCGAACAGAATGACAGCCGCGCCAAGGCGGATCGCTGGGTCCGTCCGTCCGAACGCGGCGTCGCGCTGACCGACACCGCAGCGCTGCTGGCGAAGGTCGCCGCACCGACGCTGCTGATCTATGCCGATCGCGGCTATTATACCAAGTACGAGGATGTCGGGCGCAAGGTGCTGCCCGGGGTGCGGATCGTCCGGATCGCCAATTCCGGATCGTTCGTGCATCAGGAGCGACCTGCCGAAACGGCAGCGGCGATGCTCGACTTCCTTGCAACATGACCGGTCGTGCGCGGCCCTCTTCCGTACGATCGGCGCGCATATACGGCTGCCATGGAAATGCCCGCAGGGGTAACATCATCGACGGGGAGGGCGCGGCATGACGTCAACGACATATCATGGATCGGGTGAGGGACCGTTGTCGCTATCGACCTGCGTCGGCTGGGGCGTCGGCACATTGGCGGTGGCGGTGGTGTTCAACACCATCAACGTCCTGCTGCTGCGATATCTGACGGATACCGTCGGGATCGGTGCCGCGCTGGCCGGATCGCTGATCGGGCTGTCCAAGCTGTATGACGCGCTGATCGATCCGATGATCGGCGGGATCAGCGATCGCAGCCGTTCGCCGCGCGGCCGGCGGCGACCGTTCGTGCTCGTCGGCGGGCTGATGCTGGCCGTCGCGGTGGTCGTCCTTTTCCATTTTCCCGGCGGCATCGCGGGCACCTCGGCGATCCTCTATCTGGGCGCGGCGTTGCTATTCTATTCAACCGCCTATGCCGTGTTCACCGTCCCCTATATGGCGATGCCGGCCGAGATGACGAGCGACTATCAGGAGCGTTCTCATCTCATTTCGTTCCGCGTCTATGCCGCCGCGGTGGCAAGCCTGATCGCGACGTTCGCGGGGCCGTTGCTGATCGCGCGCGGCGGCGGGGGCCAGGCGGGGCATGGCACCATGTCGCTGTTCGTCGCCGCCGTCGCAGCGGTAGCGGCGATCGTGTGCTTCCGCACCACGCGCACCGCGCCGTTCCATTACGCCGTCGCCCAGCCGCGGATCGGTCTTGTCGGCAAGATCTGGCTGATCGCGACCAACAGGCCCTTTATGTTGCTGATGGCGATCAAGCTGCTCCAGCTCACGGCGCTGGCGGTCACCCAGGCGGCGACGCCGTTTCTATTCAAGCAGGTGTTGAGATTCAGCGATACGTTGCTGGGCCTGTATTTCCTGGTATTCTATATGGCGATGATCGTGTCGCAGCGCTTCTGGCTGCGGATCGCGCGCCGCGCCGGCAAACGCCTGGTCTACATGATCGCCACCGCCGTCTATGCCGTGATGTATCTGAGCTGGTACTTCGTCCATACGGGCGAACCGCTGTATTTTACGTTCCTGCGCGCGATCGGCCTTGGGGTGACGGCAGGCGCGGTGCTGCTGTTCGGCCAGTCGTTGCTGCCCGACACGATGGAATGGGACTATCGCCGCACCGGGATGCGGCGCGAAGGCATGCTGTCGGCGCTGTATACGATCGTCGAAAAGATCGCTTATGCCCTTGGTGCGGCAATGACCGGCATCGTCCTGGGCCGCGCGGGCTATGTCGCAGCGCACGGGGCAAAGCCCGCCGTTCAGCCTCAATCGGCGGTCGATGCGATCTATGTACTCGCTTCGTTGGCACCGATGGGATTGCTGCTGCTCAGTTGCGTCGCGCTCGCCTATTACGATCTCACCGAGGCGAAGCTCCGCGAAGACGTCGATCGCTAACGCCACACCGCCCCGGCCCGATAGAACCATCGCGTGCCGAGCAACGACGGGGACGGTAACGGCCGTGGGCCAGATGCGGCGTCATCGGAAAGGCCATGGCATCTTGCACCCTTGCGGAAACAATCATCGTCCAACGACGGCCGTCCATCGGTGCGGCCGGGCGAGATCGTCACCGAAACGATCGATCTCGCCTTTGCCCATGACAGTTCGGGGCCGCGCCGCTGGAAGCGGCATCTCGATCGCCTGGGCATCGGCCTGTGGGATGCCGACAAGGTAGCGATCGTCACTGATCACGACGTTCCGGCCACCGATGCCGCGTCTGCCGGCATTCTGAAGCTCGCCCACGATTTCGTGGCCGAGCATCGGATCGGGGCGGGTAAGGCCCCTTGAACGTCGACATTGACGATCGCCAGCCGATACCGGAATCTGAATCGTGCCCGGTTGGGATGGCGCGGACGCGTTCCTACATCGCGCGGGCGTTGATATTCTCGCCCTGCGAATAGCGCCTATCGCAATGTTGCAGTGCCGGCTCGATCGGTCACGATCAGGACTATGGACAGGCTTCATCTTTCGACCGCCGCTCGATTGCGCGCAAGGTTTGCCGGCGGTGTGCTGGTGCCCGGCTGCTACGACGCGCTGTCGGCCGCGCCGATCGCGCAGGCTGGCTTCGATGCGGCCTATCTTTCTGGAAGGTCGCTGCCCTATTCGCGGTTCGAACCGCCTCGATATCGAGTTGGTCAGCGTTTCCGCGGTCGCCCACACGAACGATCTGATCGTCGACCGCATCGATATACCGCTGATCGTCGCGCGCACCGATGCGATCGCGGTCGAGGGACTGGACGCCGCGCTGGACGCCGCGCCGCCGCCTATATCGAGGCGGGTGCCGGCATGCCGTCTGTCGAGGCACCGCCATCGCAAGATGCGATACGCGCCATGCGCGCGCGCTTTGGCGGTCGCGTACCGATGCTTGCCAACATGGTGAAGGGCGGTACTTCGCCTGTGCTGCCCTACGACGCGCTGCATGGGATTGGTTGCCGGCTGATGATCTTCCCCGTCGCCGTTGCGCGTGCGGTGGTCCATATGGGGCGGCAGATGCTCGCCGCGCTGAAGACCGCTGGCACGACCGAGACCTATCGGCCGCGCATGGTCGATCTAGGCGGGATCAACGATGCCGTCGGCGCGAGCGATCTGATCGCCGATGGCCAGCGCTTCCGCGAAACGGTGGTCGATTTCAAGATCACCGCGGGCGATCCCCGGCCATGACCGTCAAGCGCTTCGACGGGACGGCGTTCGATGTCGTGGTGCCCGTGCTGGTGGCGGGTGGCGGCGCGTGTGGCCTGACCGCCGCGCTCGCTGCGAGCGACCACGGCGCGTCGGTGCTGGTACTCGAACGCGATAGCGTGCCGATGGGAACGACCGCGATGTCGAGCGGGCTGATCCCCGCCGCCGGCACCCAGGCGCAGCGTACCGGCGGGGTGGACGATGACAGCATCGCGATCCACGCCGACGATATCGTCGCCAAGACCAACGGTGCGGTCGATCGTGACTGGGCGCGGCATGTCGCCATCGCCTCGGCCGCCACGATCGACTGGCTGATCGAACGGCACGCCATTCCGCTCACGCTGACGCCATCCGCTAGGTCCCTGCCGGGGCATAGCCGATCGCGGCTCCATGGCACGCCCAACCGTACGGGATCGGAACTGATCGCCGCGCTCTACGCTGCGACGCAGGCAACCGGGGTCGATGTGATGACCGATGCGCGCGTGTCGGCGCTGGTGGTCGATGACGGCAAGCGCGTGCGCGGCGTCGAAATCACCCGGCCCGACGGCGCGGTCGAACGAATCGGCTGCGAGGCGCTGGTGCTGGCGACCTGCGGCTTTGCCGGCAACGCCGCGCTGGTGGCCGAGCATATCCCCGAGATCGCGGGGGCGATCGCCCACACGCATCCGGGCAATCAGGGCGACGCGCTGACCTGGGGTATCGCGCTCGGTGCCGCCACCGCCGACCTTGCGGGCTATCAGGGCCATGGCAGTCTTGCCGCCGGCTACGGATTGCTGCTGCAATGGATCGCGATGGCTGAGGGCGGCATCCAGGTCAATCTGAACGGCGAGCGCTTCACTGATGACTCGCACGGCTATTCGGAACATGCGGTGGAGATCATCGCGCAACCCGGCGGCGTGGGCTGGGCGATCTATGACGAGCGGGTGCACCGCGTGCTGGAGGATTTCAACGAATATCGCGAACTCGCGAAGGCGGGGGCGTTGCGGCGCGGTGACGACGTTGCGGCGCTTGCCGCCGCGACCGGGCTTCCGGCCGACCGACTTGCCGGGACCATGGCAGCGGTCGCCGCGATGCAGCGCGAGGATGCGGCCGACCCGTTCGGACGCCGGTTCGATCCGGAAAAGGCCCTTGTCGCGCCCTATATCGCGGTGAAGGTCACGGGCGCGCTTTTCCATACGCAAGGCGGACTCGTCATCGACGAGTCCGCGCGCGTCCTCGACCGTGCCGGCAGCCCGTTTACCAATCTGTTCGCAGGCGGCGGCGCTGCGCGCGGCGTTTCGGGTGCCACCGCGGCAGGCTATATCGCCGGCAACGGGCTGATGACGGCCACCGCCTTCGGCCGGCTGGCGGGCGTGGCGGCCGCCGCGGTCGCCGCCCGCGCCACGCAGGAGCGTATGATCTGAAAGCCACACCCGACGCCTATCGCTGGTGGCCCTATCGCGATCGTGCCAGGATCGTACGCGAAGCCGAATGGCTCGAGGTGCAGGCGGGGATCGCACGGGTCGTATCCGTCAGCACGGCGTCGCGACCGTTCCGCGGCGAAAAAGGCTGAGCAGTTTAGGTCCAAATCTCCGGGTTGCCTCGGCCGTTATCGTCGTCGGACTCTGTCTCCCAGATTGGCCAGACAGTATCGTCAGCAGTCGAGCGTGGTGTCGCGCTCCCACTGGGTCAGGTGGCGAGCATAATCATTCCACTCGCCATGCTTCAGCTTGAGATAGGCAGGCACCAATGTGCCAGTCGCGTTTTTGAGCACGTCCGAGCCCGCCAATGCACGCAATGCATCAAGCATGTTGAGCGGCAGTTTCTTGACGTCGCCGACGTTTTGGCCGTCGGTATACATGTTGATGTCGAGCCGCGGACCAGGATCGCGCCGGTGGGCGATACCGTCGAGACCGGCAGCCAGCGTCACCGCCGGCATCAGATAGGGATTGACCGCCCCGTCGGCGAGGCGAAGCTCTAACCGGTCGCTGTCGGGCACGCGGATCATGTGGGTGCGGTTGTTGCCCGTCCAGGTCACCGAATTGGGTGCCCAGGTCGCGCCTGACAGCGTGCGCGGCGCATTGATGCGCTTGTAGCTGTTGACCGTCGGGTTGGTGATCGCCGCCATCGCATCGGCCGAATGGATGATGCCGCCGATGAAGTGCAGGCCGAGCGGCGACAGCCAGTTATCCTGACCAATAAAGACGTTCTCGTGGTCTTTCCAGACCGAGACATGCATATGGCACCCGCTGCCGGTGAGGTGGACGAACGGTTTGGGCATGAACGTCGCGCGCAGGCCGTGTTTCTCGGCGATGCTCTTGGCCATGTATTTGAAGAACGCGTGGCGATCCGCCGTCAGCAGCGCCTCGTCATATTCCCAGTTCATCTCGAACTGGCCGTTCGCGTCCTCATGATCGTTCTGATACGGCTTCCAGCCGAGCTCCAGCATCGCGTCGCAGATCTCGGTGATCACGTCGTAGCGGCGCATGAGCGCCTGCTGGTCGTAGCAGGGTTTGATATGCGTGTCGGCGGCGTCGGCGACGCCCGTCCCGTCCGGCGTGATGAGGAAGAACTCGCACTCGACGCCGGTCTTCATCTGCAGGCCCTGTTCGGCCGCGCGAGCGATCTGCACCTTCAGCGCGTTCCGCGGCGAGGCCTCGACCGGCGCGCCGTTCATCCACAGATCGGCGGCGAGCCAGCCCACCTCGGGTTTCCAGGGAAGCTGGATCAGGCTTTCCGGATCGGGCCTGGCGAACAGGTCGGGATCCGCCGGGCTCATGTCCAGCCAAGTGGCGAAGCCCGCAAAGCCCGCGCCGTTCTTCTGCATACCGCCGATCGCGGCCGCCGGCACCAGCTTGGCGCGCTGATGCCCGAAAAGGTCGGTGTAGGAAATCAGGAAGTACTTGATGCCCTTTTCCCGGGCGACGCCCGCGAGATCGATGGTCATGGTCGATGTCCTTACCCCGATGGAGCGGCGTTCCTTTGAACCCACCGCTTTCGATGAACGCGTTCCGCCTGCGCCGCAGCGGATCGCCGTACGCTTGGTGCCTAGAAGTTGCCCTGACCGGGGATCCAGCCGGTTCCCGCCAGCGGCACCCGCGCCATCGCCGCCGCCTCGATGGTGAGCGCGACCAGATCTTCGGGTTCCAGATTGTGGACGTGGCTCTTGCCGCAGGCGCGCGCGATGGTCTGGGCCTCCAGCGTGAGCACCGCGAGGTAGTTGGCCAACCGCCTTCCGGCCGCGACCGGATCGAGCCGCGCCGCCAGCACCGGGTCCTGCGTGGTGATGCCCGCCGGATCGCGGCCCTCCTGCCAGTCGTCATAGGCCCCGGCGGTGGTGCCGAGCTTGCGATATTCCTCTTCGAACGCCGGATCGTTGTCGCCGAGCGCGACCAGCGCCGCGGTGCCGATCGCCACCGCGTCGGCCCCCAGCGCCAGCGCCTTGGCCACGTCCGCGCCGTTGCGGACGCCGCCCGAAACGATGAGCTGCACCTTGCGATGCATGCCGAGGTCCTGCAGCGCCTGCACCGCCGGGCGGATCGCGGCGAGGATCGGGATGCCGACATGTTCGATGAAAACGTCCTGCGTCGCCGCGGTCCCGCCCTGCATGCCGTCGAGCACGACGACATCGGCCCCCGACTTCACCGCCAGCGCGACATCGTAATAAGGGCGGGTGGCGCCGACCTTGACGTAGATCGGCTTTTCCCAGTCGGTGATCTCGCGCAGTTCCTCGATCTTGATCTCCAAGTCGTCCGGCCCGGTCCAGTCGGGATGGCGGCAGGCCGAGCGCTGGTCGATCCCCTTGGGCAGGTTGCGCATCGCGGCGACACGATCGGAAATCTTCTGGCCGAGCAGCATACCGCCGCCGCCTGGCTTGGCGCCCTGGCCGATCACCACCTCTATGGCGTCCGCCTTGCGCAGGTCGCGGGGGTTCATGCCGTAGCGTGACGGCAGATATTGATAGACCAGTATCCTGGACTGGCCGCGTTCCTCGGGCGTCATGCCGCCGTCGCCGGTGGTGGTCGACGTGCCCGCCGCCCCCGCGCCGCGGCCGAGCGCCTCCTTGGCCTGCGCCGAGAGCGAACCGAAGCTCATGCCGGCGATGGTCACGGGGATCTTCAGATGGATCGGCTTTTTGGCGAAGCGCGTACCGAGCCAGACGTCGGTCGCGCATTTCTCGCGATACCCCTCCAGCGGATAGCGCGAGATCGACGCGCCGAGGAACAGGAGATCGTCGAAATGCGGCAGCGCGCGCTTGGTGCCGGCACCGCGGATATCGTAGATTCCTGTCGCCGCCGCGCGGCGGATCTCGGCGAGCGTATGCGGATCGAACGTCGCCGACTGGCGGGGCGGCGTCTGCGGAATTTTGGCCACGTCCATCGTATCGTCCTCAGTAGTCAGCGGCGTTGTCGACGTGGAAGTTGTAGAGCGTGCGGGCCGAGCCGTAGCGCTTGAACTCGTCCGGCTGGACGTCGGCAAGACCGGCGGCGTCGAGCAGGCGGCGTAGCTGCACGCGATGATCGTCGCGCATCTCCTTCTCGATACAGTCGGCACCAAGGCTCTTTACGGTGCCGCGCACGAACAGCCGCGCCTCGTAGATCGAGTCGCCCAGCGCATCGCCGGCGTCGCCGAGCACGACGAGGTTGCCCGACTGGCCCATGAAGGCGCTCATCGGCCCGATCGAGCCCTTCACGACGATATCGACCCCCTTCATCGAAATGCCGCAGCGCGCCGACGCATCGCCATCGACCACCAGCAGCCCGCCCTGTGCGGTGGCACCCGCCGCCTGACTGGCGTCGCCTTTGACATGCACCGTTCCGGACATCATGTTTTCCGCGACGCCGACCCCCGCATTGCCCTCGACGATCACCGAAGCGTGGGCGTTCATGCCGGCGCAGTAATAGCCCGCATGACCCGCGATCTCGACGGTGATGGGAGCGTCAAGGCCGACCGCAAGCGCATGTTGGCCCGCCGGGTTCTCGACGCGCCACAGCGTTTCGTTGGTGACGGCGGACAATGCATGGAGTTGTGCATTCAAGTCGCGCTTGGTCGTTGCGGCAAGGTCGACGACCGGCATCAGTGGCGCTCCCAGGCATAGACGCGCGCAGGCTCCGGTTCGAAAAGGCGCGCCGTCCCGATGCCGGGCAGGCCGGCCAGTGCGCGGTACTCGGAGCCGAACGCGACATAGCGGTCGGTCTCGGCCATGACCGCGGGCTTGCACGAGATCGGGTCGCGCACCACCGCGAACCCGCTTTCGGTGCCGACGACGAAGGTGAAGAACCCGTCGAGGTCGTGGAGGCTCGCGTCCAGCGCCTGCGCGAGCGTCGCCCCCTCACGCAGCTTCCAGCTCAGATACCCCGCGGCGACCTCGCTGTCGTTATCGGTTGCGAAACGGATGCCCTGCGGCTCCAGCATTCGCCGAAGCGAGTGGTGGTTGGAGAGCGAGCCGTTATGGACGAGGCACTGATCGAGCCCGGTCGAGAAGGGGTGAGCGCCGTCGGTCGTGACTGCGCTCTCGGTCGCCATCCGGGTATGTCCGATGCCGTGCGTGCCGCTCATGCCGGGAAGACCGAAGCGTGCGGCGACGTCGGCCGGCAGACCGACCTCTTTATAAAGTTCGATCCGCTGCCCGGCCCCTGTCACGACGAGATCGGGGCGTTCGGTGGCGAGCCAACCACGCACCAGGTCTTCCTGATCCTTGGCGAAGACGAGAACGAGATGGCTGTCGCGCACGACACCCTCGACGCCCAGCGCGGTGGCGAGGCCGTCGAGGTCGGGACCCCGTACCGTCAGCTTCAGGTGATCGGCGTCGCCGGCACCATAGATCGCGAAACCGGCGCTGTCCGGGCCGCGGTCGGTCATGACTTCGAGCATGCCCGCCAGCAGCGATCCCAGCTGCGGCTCGAGCGCCTTGTCCTTCAGGAACAGGCCGACAATTCCACACATTCGGCGGGAAACCTTCCATGATCGGGTTCCGTACCTTTACGTATGGCGACTTAATCCGTCAATCCTGAAGAACAAATCTTTCTCTTAAGGAAACCGTATCAGCTCGCGGCCCGCGGATAGACGATCACCGACAGATAGCTGGTTTCCTCGTCGGCCAGCGTTTCGGGACCGTGCTGCGCGCTGCTGTCGAACAACAGCGCGTCGCCCGGCGCCAGGTGATAGACCTCCGAACCATGACGATAATGAACCTGGCCCTTGAGCATATAAAGGAACTCGACGCCCGAATGGTGGAAGCTGGTATGGGCTTCGGCATTTTCGCGCAGCGTGATGAGATAGGGCTCCACGGCCACGTCGCCGCGCAGTACATGACCCAGCAGCTGGTAGACATGGCCGACCTTGGTGCCGCGCCGATCGATCGTCAGCCCTTGGCCGGCGGGCACGTACGAGCAGTCCTGACGCTCCTCGAACGACGCGAACAGCGACGACAGCGTCACCTGCAATACCCCCGAGATCGACTGCAGCGTCGAGAGCGAGGGCGAGATGCCGCCATTCTCGATCTTGGACAGCATCCCGTTCGAGATGCCGGCGGCGCCGGCGAGATCGGCGACCGACAGGTCGTGCTGGCGGCGGATGGTGCGGATCTGGTTGCCAAGCGCTTTCTCCAGGCTTCGCTCGGCGACGGCGGGCGCGGCGGACCCGGTCGCGAGATCGTCGGCATCGGCGGAATCGACAGGGACGGAAATGGCGGAACCCTCGGCTGAATGGCGTCGGCCGAACCTAGGCGACCCGCATCGCAAAGTCACCCGTCAGTCCCTGCCGGCGGCACGCCGCGCACACGCTATTGTCGAGCACCCACGCGATCAGTCCCTGAAGACGACGGTCTTGTGACCGTTGGCGAGCGCCCGGCCGTCGAGGTGGAAGGCGACGGCGCGCGCCAGCACGCGGCGTTCGATGTCGCGGCCCTTGCGGACGAGGTCTTCGGGACTGTCGTGATGGCTGATCCGCTCCACATCCTGCTCGATGATCGGACCCTCATCGAGATCGGCGGTGACATAGTGCGCCGTCGCGCCGATCAGCTTGACGCCGCGCGCATGGGCCTGATGATACGGCTTCGCGCCCTTGAAGCCGGGCAGGAAGCTGTGGTGGATGTTGATGCAGCGGCCGGAGAGGAACGCGGCCAGATCGTCCGACAGGATCTGCATGTAGCGCGCGAGCACGACCAGCTCGGCACCGCTCTCGGCGACGATGCGCTTGATCTCCGCCTCCTGCGCCGGCTTCGTCTCGCTGGTGACGGGGAGATGATGGAAGGGGATCGCGCCGAAGTCGGTGCCGGCATAGGTATCGCGCGGGTGGTTGGAGACGATACCGACCATGTCCATGCGCAGCTCGCCGATCCGCTCGCGGTACAACAGGTCGACCAGGCAATGGTCGAATTTGGAGGCCAGGATCAGCACCTTGCGCCGCTCGCCGCTCGGGCGGAACGACCAGTCGAGCGACAGGTCCGCCGCGATCGTCCCGAAGCCGTCGCGAAACGACGCCGCCTTGTCCGCGGAGGGCAGGCTCGCGACGATGCGCATGAAGAAGCGGCCGGTTTCGATGTCGTCGAACTGGTGCGCCTCCCGGATGTCGCCGCCGTGGCGGAACATCTCGGTCGTCACCCGCGCGACGATGCCGGGCTGGTTTGGGCAGGACAGGGTAAGTAGATAGGCGATCATCGGAACCTCGGGACGGAGAGCGCTCACAGCGCGGCGGCGGTCTCGTCGACCCAGTGGCGGAAGCTGTGCGCGTAGCTGCGGAAGGTCGCGACATCGTAGCTCGGCCGGTCGTCGACCTGCCACAGGATGACGCCGATATGCGCGATGACGGTGGTCGCCGCCGACCCCGTTGCGAACGCCTCGGTATCAAAATCGATCGCCGCGCCGCGCTTAAGGAGCGTGCGCGCGCCGGGACCGGAGAAACGCTGCACGACATAGCCGCTCGACTGGTCCGACACCCCGGCAAGCCCGGCGAGCACCTGCTGGAGCGTCTCCGTGAAGTCGGGGGCGGCATCCTCCTCGATCAGCAGCCATGTACCCGGGCCAGTGCCGACGACGGTACGCCCGCCCGTGACGATCGCGCGCGGGCGATCGGACATCTCAATGCCAAGTCTCGTGCCGATCGCGGCGCTGGCGATCCCCTTGCGTGCCATGACGCTGGCGATGCCAAGCCGGTCGCGCGGTTCGACGGTGAGGCTGTCAGGCACGGACGCGCACTCCTTCCGGATCGACGAACACGGGATGGCAGACTTCCGCCTCCACATCGGCACCGCGCACAGGATCGTGGACGACGACATGCTCCCCGTGGCGATTGGGGCCGTCGACCAGCAGCGCCAGCGCGATGCCGTGACCGAGCGTCGGCGACCACGCCGCCGAGCTGACATGGCCTTGGTCACGCGCCGCGGTCCGCGGCGCGCCGGGCGCGAGCAGATGCGCGCCGGCGCGGATCTTCTTCGTCGGATCGACCGGTTTGAGCCCGACCAGCGCCGGGCGAAGCGGATCCGACAGGCCCGGACGCGCTGCCATGACGCGGCCGATATAATCCTTTTTCTTCGACATCATCCGGCGCATGCCGAGATCGGCCGCGGTGGTCGTGCCGTTGAGTTCGTTGCCTGCCGGATGCCCCTTCTCGATCCGCATAACGCCCAGCGCCTCGGTGCCGTAGGGAACCGCCTCGAACGCGCGGCCGGCGGCGAACAGGTGGCGCACCAGCGCATCGCCCTGCCGCGCCGGGACGCTCACTTCATACGCCAGCTCGCCCGAGAAGGAGAGACGGAAGATGCGCGCCGGCTGGCCGTTCCAGCGGAACCCGGCGGCGGCCATGAACGGGAAGGCGTCGTTGGAGATGTCGATGCCCGGCAGCGCCTGCTGGAGCAGCGCACGCGACTGGGGCCCGGCCACCGCATAGGTCGACCATTGCTCGGTCACCGAGGTCGCCTGGACGTCCAGCTCGGGCCACAGCACCTGCCGGGCATAGTCGATATGCTGCATCACCCGCGCCGCGTTGACCGTGGTGGTGGTGACAAAGAAGTGGTCCTCGGCCAGACGCGTGGTGGTGCCGTCGTCCATCACGAAACCATCCTCGCGCAGCATCACGCCATAGCGTGCCCGGCCGACGGGTAATGTCGAGAACATGTTGACGTAGAGCCGGTCGAGCAACACGGCGGCGTCCGGTCCGTGCACGTCGATCTTGCCCAGGGTCGAGACGTCGCAGATGCCGACGCCGTTGCGGGTCGCCGTCACCTCGCGGTTGACGGTCGCCAGCCAGTCCTCGCCGGGTCGCGCGAACCACTGCGCGCGCTTCCACTGGCCGGCATCGACGAAGCTCGCGCCGCGCCCGACCGCCCAATCATGGCTGGCGGTGCGGCGCTCGGGTCGGAAATGCTCTTCGCGGTGATGGCCGGCGAGCACGCCGATCGCGACCGGCTGATAGGGTGCGCGCGACAGGATCGTGCCGGTTTCGGCGATCGACCGGCCGGTCGCGGCGGCGAGTAGCGCATGGCCGTTGAGCTGGCTGGTCCGCCCCTGGTCGGTCGCCATGCCAAGCGTCGTGTAGCGTTTCAGATGTTCGATCGAGACGAAACCCTCACGCGCCGCGAGCGCGACATCCTTGTCGGTCACGTCGTGCTGAAAATCGACGAACGCCTTGCCGCGCCCTGCAACATGCCACAGCGGCCTGACGCCGATGGGCTCGTCGCTCGCCGCGAAGCGATGCGCGAGCGCCGACTTGCCCAGTGCATCGGTCGCCGCCACCGCCTGCGCGACGCCGTCGTGTAGCGCCGCGTGAATCGCGAAATGCCCCGCCGCCGCACCGGCCGGGGCCAAGCCCGGCGGTGTCTGGTCGAGCAGGAAAGCCTGCGCCGCCTCCGACCAGACGGGCCGCGCACCCATGTTGCTGCCGAGGCCGATCGCCGGGTTCCAGCCGCCCGCCATGGCCACGAGGTCGCAGGCGATGCGTCGCAAGCGTCCGTCAGCGAGGCGAACCTCGACCTTGCGGACCGGCGCGCCGATCGCGTCCTGCAGTTGCGCGCCGAGCAATATCTCGGTGCCCGCCTTGCGCAGGGCGTCTGCGACCACCGGCGCGGCTTCGCGCGGATCGACGACCGCAGCGACGTGGACCCCCGCATCGGCCAAGTCGAGCGCGGTCTGCCAGCCGCTGTCGCTGGCGGTGAACACTACGGCGCGGCGGCCCGGCAGAGCGGCGAAACGGTTGATGTAGGTCGACACGGCGGACGCGATCATCACGCCGGGCCGGTCGTTCCCGCCGAACACCAGCGGCCGCTCGGTCGCGCCCGTGGCGAGGATCGCGCGCTTCGCCACGATCTTCCACAGCCGCTGGCGAGGCTGACCGGCGGGCGCCTGGACGAGATGGTCCGTCACCCGCTCCACCGCCGCATATTCGCGTCCGTCATAGACGCCGAACACGGCGGTGCGGGTCAGGACGCGCACGTTGGGAAGCGCCGCCAGTTCGACGGCGGCTGCGTCCGCCCAGACCGCGCCGGGCATGCCATCGATTTCGTGGCGCTCGGCGAGCAACCGCCCGCCGGGCCGGACATCCTCGTCGACCAATATCACGCGGAGCCCGGCGCGTGCCGTGGTGAGCGCGGCGGCGAGCCCGGCCGGACCGCCGCCGATCACCAGCAGGTCGCAAAAGGCGTGTTCGCGGTCGTAACGGTCGGGATCGGGCAGCATCGAGAGCTGCCCCAGCCCGGCGGCGCGGCGGATTACGGGCTCGTACACCCTTTCCCAAAAAGCGGCGGGCCACATGAACGTCTTGTAGTAGAAGCCGGCCGCGAAGATCGGCGCGAACAGCTGGTTCACCGCCATCACGTCGAAGCGCAGGTTCGGCCAACGGTTCTGGCTGAACGCCTCCAGCCCGGCGAACAACGCGGTGGTGGTCGCCCGCGTGTTCGGCTCGGCACGGGCTCCGCTCCGCAGCGTGACGAGCGCGTTCGGTTCCTCGCTACCCGCGGTCAATATGCCGCGGGGACGATGATATTTGAACGAACGCGCGATGAGGCGCACGTCGTCGGCGACCAGCGCGGAGGCGAGCGTATCGCCCTCGAAGCCCGTGTGCGACCTGCCGTCAAAGGTGAAAGCGAGCGGCTTCGATCGATCGATCAGGCCGCCGGCGGCGCGCCGGCTCATCGCCCCGCCCCCGCGGCGAGCGTTGCGCCCTGGATCTCGTGCGAGCGCGTGTCGCGCGTCACGACGATCCAGTTCCGGCACCCCTGCGCGTGATACCAATGCTCGCGGATCGTGCCGGCCGGATTGTCGCGCAAGTAGACATAGTCGAAGAAGCCGTCTTCGCCCTCCGGCCGCCGGAGACCGGCGTCGCCGCGATAGAGGAACTCCTGGGAGTCGCGGTCGCCGCAATAGGGGCAGGGAATGCGCATCGATGCCGCCTCAGTGGAGATTGGGTTGGGCGCCGACGCCCTTTTCGTCGATGACATGCCCGGTCCGGAACCGGTCGAGCCGGTAGGCGGTCGCGGTCTCGTGCGGCGTGTCGGTGGCGAGCAGATGCGCGAAGCACCAGCCCGAGGCAGGCGTCGCCTTGAACCCGCCATAGCACCAGCCGGCGTTGAGATAGAGGCCAGGGATCTGCGCGATGTCGATGATCGGCGATCCGTCCATCGACATGTCCATGATGCCGCCCCAGCTGCGCAGCAGACGGGCACGCCCGATCATCGGCATGAGCGCCATGCCGCCCTCGCACACATCCTCGACGACGGGCATGTTCCCGCGCTGCGCGTAGCTGTTGTAGCCGTCGATGTCGCCGCCGAAGACGAGGCCGCCCTTGTCCGACTGGCTGACGTAGAAATGCCCCGCGCCGAAGGTGACGACACCGGGAATGACGGGCTTCAGCCCCTCGCTCACGAAGGCCTGGAGGACGTGGCTTTCGATCGGCAGGCGCAGCCCCGCCATCGCCGCCACGCGCGAGCTGTTGCCCGCCACCGCCACACCCACCTTGCTGGCGCGAATGGCCCCGCGCGTCGTCTGGACGCCGACGATCGCATCGCTGCCGTCGCGCAGGAACCCGGTCAGCGCGCAATTCTGGATGATGTCGACGCCCAGAGCGGAGGCGGCGCGGGCATAGCCCCAGACCACCGCATCGTGGCGCGCCGTCCCGCCGCGCGCCTGATAGAGGCCGCCCTGGATCGGAAAACGCGCATTGTCGAAGGCGAGGAACGGCGCGAGCTTGCGCACCCCGTCCCGATCGAGCAACTCGGCATCGACGCCATGCAGCCGCATCGCATTGCCACGCCGTGCGAAGGCGTCGCGCTGGCCGTCCGAGTGATAGAGGTTGAGTACGCCGCGCTGGCTCACCATCGCGTTGTAGTTGAGGTCCTGCTCCAACCCCTCCCAGAGCTTCATCGACCATTCGTAGAAGGGCTCGTTGCCGGGCAGGCCGTAGTTGGAGCGGATGATGGTGGTGTTTCGACCGGCATTGCCGCCGCCGATCCAACCCTGCTCGATGACCGCCACTCGCCTGATGCCGTGCACCTTGGCGAGGTAATAGGCGGTTGCCAGTCCGTGGCCACCGCCGCCGACGACGACGATGTCGTACGCCTCCGCCGGCGAGGCGTCACGCCATACCGGTTTCCAGCCGCGATTCGCGCCGAGCGCTTTGGTGGCAAGGGAAAGGATCGAGTAGCGCACGGGAGCCGCAATCTCATCAACTGTGTGACAAGAAATCTAGCTTCTTAACAGGAACTGCGGGATCCTGTAGGCGACGAAATGATGTCTCAGAACGACAATCATGCGCGTTCGGTGCCGGTCACGCTCGGCCTGCTGCTGGTGGATGGCTTCTCGCTGCTGTCCTATGCTGCCTTCATCGAGCCGTTCCGCGCCGCCAACATCCTGTCCGGCGCGCAGCTCTATCGCTGGAGCCATGTGGCGCTGCACGGGCGCGAGGCCTATGCCTCCAACGGCGCGCGACTGGTGGCGGACGTCGAGGTCGGCGACGCGGTGGATTGCGACACGTTGGTGGTGTTCGCGGCGGGGGACCCCGCGAACTTCGTCGACGAGGCGTGCTTTGCGTGGCTGCGGACGCTCGCGCGGAAAGGCATCCGCATCGGCGGCGTCTCGGCCGGCCCCTATCTGCTCGCGCGCGCCGGACTGCTCGGCCACCGCCGGGCGACGGTGCATTGGGAACATGCGGTCGCGCTGGAGGCGGCATTCCCGGATGTCGTGCTGGAAAACGGCCTCTACGTCATCGACGGCAACCGGATGACCTGCGCGGGAGGGACCGCGGGGCTGGACCTCGCGCTCTCGCTGATCGAGCAGGACCACGGGCGCGCGCTCGCCCGTCGGGTGGGCGAATGGTTCATTCGCGCCGAGCCGCGTAGTCCCGACCTTTCCCAGCGCGTCGGCGTGGCCGCACGCTACGGCACCACCAACCGGCGGCTGCTGCCGATGCTGGCGGCGATGGAGGCGGCGCTCGAGGACCCGCTGCCGCGCGCTGCGCTGGCGGGGCGGGCCGGTGTCTCGCTGCGCCAGCTCGAACGCCTGTGCGTTGCCGAGCTCGGTGCGGGCATCGCCGACACCTATCTGGCCATTCGCCTGGACCGCGCCGCCGAGCTGCTGCGCCGCACCGGGCTGTCCGTCATCGAGATCGCGTTCGCCTGCGGCTTCCGCAGCCCGGCCCATTTCTCGCGCCGGTTCACGCTACGCTTCGGCGCAAGTCCCAGTCGGTCACGGCGCTGAGGAAACATGCCGTCGTGAGTCGACCGGATAGGGTGGAGCCCCTGCCCCCTTTCCTTTCCGCGTCGCGCTCAGCGCGAGATAGATCGTGCCGGTCACCAAGGGCGCAACCAACCAGCCGATATCGACCCCGCCCAGCCGGTGCGCGATCGGACCGGTGTAGAGCGTGCTCGCGAGGAACGGAATCTGGATCAGGATGCCGGCG
Source organism: Sphingomonas bacterium (assembly GCF_903642285.1). GTDB lineage: Bacteria > Pseudomonadota > Alphaproteobacteria > Sphingomonadales > Sphingomonadaceae > Sphingomonas. Next base: position 37,295 of record NZ_CAHJWJ010000002.1, on the reverse strand, counting down.
CTATAGGCCAACGTCGCCGGAAGGGAGAGGCGACCGTAGATGCCGCCGTCCGCCTCGAAAAAGGAGGCGATGTCGTAATGCCCTTTGCGGATGAGGTAGAAGTCCAGCAGGTTGATCGTCGCCCAGGGGACCAGCACCACCATCAACCCGATCACGAAGGTGATGAAGCGCGGGACGAAGACGTCGGCAGACACGGTGGCGACGGTGAGGCACCCGGCCAGCACCACGCTCGACAGCACGATGCGCGCGCGGCGGCGGGGCATCCAGGCCACGGCGAACGTCTGCGTCATGGTAATGAGCGACAGCACCGCGCCGTACATGTTGAGCGCATTGTGGCTGACGATGTTGAGCACGAACAGGATCATCAGCACCGGTCCGAGCGCGCCGATCGCAGTGCCGATCGCCGCCATGGGATCGGCGTTAATCGGCATGCCCGCGACCGCGATCGCGCCCAGCGAGAAGGACGCCGCGGCCCCCAACGCGGCACCGGCGAAGCTCGCAAGCAACGGCGCGCGGATGCCGATCGTCGGCGGCAGGTAACGCGAATAGTCCGATGTGTAGCAGGCGTAGGAGATCTGCCAGACCGCGGAGAGCGAGAACATCGACAGCCAGCCGAGCATCGTGAAACGGCCCGCCGTCCAGACCCCGGCGGGCATCGCCATCACCAGCTTGGCGGCGGCCAGCAGCAGACCCGATCCCATGAACCAGATGCCGATCCGGTTCAGCAGGTGAATGACGTTATAGCCGAGGATGCCGATCCCCGCCGCCGCCAGCGCCGCGCCGATCGCGCCGAACGGCAGCGCGATCCCCGGCTGCAGCGCATGGATCGACTTGGCGGCCAGGACGATGTTCGAGGTGAAGAAGCCGAGATAGATCAGGGTCGCGAAGACCACGACGAGAAGCGCGCCATAGCGGCCGAACTGTCCGCGGCTCTGGATCATCTGCGCGAGCCCCATCTGGGGCCCCTGCGCCGAGCATGCCCCGAGCACCAACGCGCCGATGACGTTACCGAGGACGATCGCGCCGATCCCCCAGACCAAGGGAAGGTGATAGACCTCGATCGCCATTGCCCCCGTGACGACCGGCAACGGCGCGATATTGGTGGTGAACCACAGGGTGAAAAGGTCGCGGACGCGGCCATGGCGTGCCGCCAACGGCACGAAGCCGATGCTGTTTTCTTCCACCATCCCTTGGCTATCGGCCGGACTTGCCATGCTCGGCGGTTCCTTCTAGCTGGACGATCGCGGCGGTATACCATCTTACGGTATTTTGACGTGTCGACCAGTGCAAGCGTCAATATTGGCGGATCGGGAATTTTGGCGGAAAGGGACGTTCGATGAAGTTCTCGCTGTTTCTGCACATGGAGCGATATGACGCTACCATCTCGCATCGCCAGTTATTCGAGGAGCTGCTCCAGCTTTGCGATCTGGCGGAGCAAGGCGGCCTGCATAAGGTGTGGATCGGCGAGCATCATGCGATGGAATTCACCATCTCGCCCAATCCGATCGCGCTCCTGTCCGCTATTGCGGAGCGTACCACGAAGCTCAGGCTCGGCGCAGGCACCTTCGTCGCGCCGTTCTGGCATCCGATCCGCCTCGCGGGCGAGGCGGCGATGCTCGACGTCATCAGCAACGGGCGCGCCGAGATCGGTCTGGCACGCGGTGCTTATCAGTTCGAATTCGACCGCCTGCTGGGCGGCGAGTCCGCGAATGCCGGCGGCAAATATCTGCGTGAGATGGTGCCGCTCATCCGCCAATTATGGGAGGGCGACGTCGCACATGATGGCGAGATCTGGCAGTTCCCGGTGTCCACCAGTGTCCCCAAGCCGGTGCAGCAGCCGGCACCGACGATCTGGATCGCCGCGCGCGATCCCGACTCGCACAATTTCGCGGTCGCTAACGGATGCAGCGTGATGGTGACGCCCCTGTTCAAGGGCGATTCGGAGGTCGAGGACCTGACCCGCAAATTCGACGAAGCCTGCGCCGCGAACCCCAGCGTCGCCCGCCCGCAGCTGATGGTGCTGCAGCACGCCCATGTCCATGCGGGCGCGGACGACTGGCACCGCGCGGCGGACGGCATCTCGTATTTCTACCGCGCCTTCGGCACATGGGCGGGCAATCGGACGCCGCCGGTCAACGGCTTCCATCACGACGTGCCGCCGCTCGACGTCGACAAGTTCCCCGACCTTGCCCCCGACGCGATCCGCAGGAATATGATGATCGGCCGGCCGAACGAGATCATCGGCCGCCTGAAGAGGTATGAAGCCATCGGCGTGGACGAATACAGCATCTGGGTCGACAACAGCCTGACCTTCGAAGAAAAACGCGACTCGATCCGGCTGTTCATCGACCATGTCGCGCCGGCGTTCGCGTGATGCCCAAGGCCTATTGGATCGCACGGGTCGATATAACCGAGCCCGAGGCTTATGCCGCCTATATGGCGCTGGGCGCTCCTGCCATCATCGGAAGAGGGGGCCGCATCTTGGCGCGCGCAGGACGCATCATCGCGCTGGAAGGACCGCCCCCGCGCCAACGCAGCGTGGTGATCGAGTTCGATAGCATGGAGGCGGCGCTCGCCTGCTACGATTCGCCCGAATACCGCGTCGCGCGCGAACGGCGGGCCGGTGCCGCGGACACCGAGATCCTGATCGTGGAAGGGGTAGACACATGACGGCGGACGCGCGCGAGCGAAGCGACCGGTTCGACCGCGGCCTGGAAACCCGGCGCGCCGTCCTGGGCGACGCCTATGTCGACAAGGCGCTGGACGCGGCCGACGACTTCAGCTGGCCGATGCAGCAACTCACGACCGAATATTGCTGGGATGCGATCTGGAACCGGCCCGGGCTCGACCGGAGGAGCCGCAGTATCCTCAACCTCGGCATGATCGCCGCCCTCAATCGTCCGCATGAGTTGAAGGCGCATGTGCGCGGCGCGTTGACGAACGGCCTCAGCCGCGAGGAGATCAGGGAAATCCTGCTGCAGATCGCGGTCTATGTCGGCATACCGGCCGGCGTGGACAGCTTCCGCCTCGCCCGCGAAGCGTTTGCCGAGATCGACGCCGCCGGCGATTGATCGTCGGCTATCGCATCATGAACGGATCGCCCATGGGGTCTTCCGACAGGTTGATCCACACGGTCTTCAGTTCGGTATAGTCCAGCACCGACTGAATGCCGCCCTCGCGGCCGTAGCCGCTGACGCCGTAGCCGCCGATCGGTGCCATGGCGGATATCGCGCGATAGGTGTTGACCCAGACGATGCCGGCATGGACGTCGCGCGCCAGCCGATGGCCGCGCGCGATGTCTTTGGTCCAGATACCGGCGGCCAGCGCGTAGCTCGTGCCGTTGGCCAGCTCCAGTGCTTCCGCTTCGTCATCGAAGCGCAGGAGCGCGGCTACCGGACCGAACACCTCGTTCTGCACGATGTCCAACGTAGCGTCGTCGCACGCGATCAGCGTCGGCTCGTAGAACCAGCCGTCCCGCCCCTCCGGCCGCCTGCCGCCCGCCAGCACGACGGCACCCTGCTCGACGGCGCGCGCCATCATCGTCTCGACGATCTCGAGCTGCTGCGCCGTCGCCATCGGCCCCATGTCGGACGCGGTATCCAGCGGATCACCGATGCGAATCCGAGCGATGCGCGCGGTGAGCGCCGCGACGAAACGGTCGTATATCCCCGCCTGCACCAGCAGCCGCGATCCGGCGACGCAGCTTTGTCCGGAGGCGGCATAGATGCCGGCGACCGCACCGTTCACCGCGCCTTCCAGATCGGCGTCGTCGAAGACGATGTTGGCCGACTTGCCGCCCAGCTCCAGCGAGAGTTTGGCGAAGTTCTCTGCGGTCGCGCGGATGACATGGCGCGCGGTCTGCGGCCCCCCGGTGAACGCCACGCGGCGGACGAGCGGATGGCTGGTCAGCGCCGCGCCCGCTCCGCCGCCCAGGCCGGTAACGACGTTCACGACGCCATCGGGGAAGCCGGCCTCCTTCACCAGCGCGGCGAAGCGCAGTATGCTGGCGGACGCGTGTTCGGACGGCTTCACGACCAATGTGTTGCCCGCCGCCAGTGCCGGCGCGAGCTTGATCGCGGTGAGATAGAGCGGGCTGTTCCAGGGAATGATCGCCGCCACCACGCCCACCGGTGCCGGCACGGTAAAGACCAACATGTCCGGCTTGTCGATCGGCAGCGTACTGCCTTCTAGCTTATCGGCGAGACCGGCGGCATAATAGAAAAATTCGGGCAGATAGGCGAGTTGCCCCCGCGTCTCCCGGATGAGCTTGCCGTTGTCGCGCGTCTCCAGTTCGGCCAGCTCGGCGGCGTTGGCGGCGACCAGGTCGCCGAGGCGGCGCAGCAGCTTGCCGCGCGCGGTCGCGGTCGTACGGTGCCAGGCGGCGGCATGGAAGGCGGCGTCGGCGGCGCGCACCGCCCGGTCCACATCGGCCGCGTCCGCGTCGGGAAGGATCGCCCAATCCTCTCCGGTGGTGGGGTTCCGCGACAGGAACGTCCGGCCGGACGCCGCCGCGGTCCACGCGCCGTCGATCAACATTTGGCATTCGGTCATGCTCATGCATTCTCTCCAATGCCGTTCGCAACCGGCAGCGATTTCAGGAAATCCAGCAACAGGGCGCTTACGATTGCGGGCATCTCGACCGCCATCATGTGGCGGGCACCCGCCACGATCCGCAAGGCAGCGCCAGGAATATGCGCGGCCAGCGCGTGCGCCATCGCCGGGGTCGATCCGACGTCCAGTTCGCCGGTCGCGACCAGCACCGGGCAATTGATGGAGCCGAGGCGATCCGATCCGAACGAGTCCTGGGTGGCGAACAGCCGGTAGGCGGTCTCGTATCCCACGGGATCGTTGTTCGCGAAACCCCGACGCAAGCGTCTGAGATAGTCCGGATGGGACGCCCGGAAGTCGGGACTGAACCAGCGGCCGATCGCTGCGTCGATATTCGCCGAAGGACCGTTTGTCGCGACCTCGTCGACCCGCTTGAGGATCGATGCCCGGACCTCGGGTGTGCGTGCGAAGACGCCGTTGAGGAACGCAAGGCCGGTCAGTCGCGACGGATGCCGCAACGCGAACGCGCGCGCCACCAGCGCGCCCATCGAAAAGCCGACCATCGCCGCGCGGTCGATCCCCGCGCGCGTAATGACCGCATCGACATGATCGGCATAATCGTCCAGCGTCGCCTCGCGGCCCGGCCGGGGACTGGCACCATGCCCAAGCATGTCGGGCGTCACTACCCGGTATCGGTCCCGAAGCGCGTCGATCTGGGCCGACCACATCTCGCGCGACAGGCCGACGCCGTGGATCAGCACGACCGCCGGCAGATCGCCGCCGCTGTCGTCGTAAGCCGCACGGATCGATCCGTCCTCGCCTCCGTCGCCGATCATCACGCGCGGACCGCTTCTTCCGCTGCGATGGCTTCGAGATCGAGATACCGGTTGCCGATCCGCGGATGCACCCGGCCGCCGTCGGCCGCGCCCAGGACGACCACGATTTCGTCCGCGAAAGGTGCGTCGGCGATGGCAAACTCGGCGGTGATGTAGTGCGAGCGCTGGCCTTCGTCGTCCTTGTGCATCATCGGCACCTGGATCGACGTACCGAGGCCACCGCGCTTGTTGGTGAAGCTGAGATAGGATTTGGCATCGACCGCCCGACGGTAATGATTGCCGAAGCGCAGAGTGTGGATCAGCGCGGAGGCGTGTTCGATCTCGCCATCCGCGCCGACGACCGCCGCTTTTCCATAGGCCTCGATCCGGTCGGCGGCGATGACGGCCGTCAGGCGTTCGACGAGCAGCGCTCCGAGATCGGAAGCGCAGGCACCGATCTCTGGCGAGAGGTCCTCCACGAAGCCGCGACCGGCCCAGGGGTCTGTCAGCACCGCAGCGACGAGGACGCTGTGCACCGGCCGCGTAGCCGCCCTGCCGCCTTCGACGCGGGTCTCATCCTGGTAGGTCACAAGCTTGCGGATGTTGAGAGCCATCTGAACCGCCCTATTTGTATGCCGTCTTCTGGTATACCACCAACATTGACAGGTGCAACATGTTCTGCGACAACATCGCCACACATTGAGGCAATGCGATACAGATGGACGAGTCGCTGGAGCGGATCGGGGTGCGGCCCCAGACATTGCGGATCATCGCGCTCGAGCGCGTCCGTGATGCGATCATCGAAGGACGGATCAAGCCGGGCGAGCGGTTGATCGAGCGGACATTGGCGGAGCGTCTGGGGGTCAGCCGCTCGGTCATCCGCGAAGTCATCCGCAACCTCGAGTCGGAAGGTTTCATCGAGAACACGTTGTCGGGGCCCCGCCTGATGACGCTGTCGATCGACCAAGCACAGCAGATCTATGAGATAAGGCTGCTGCTGGAATCATCCGCTGCGGCCGCCTGCGCCGAAGCGGCGACGCGGGAGACCGGCGGCCAGTTGCGCGCTGCTCTCGACGAGATCCGGCAGGCGCATGAGACGCACAGCTCCAATGGTGCGTTGCGGGCGACGACACGGTTCTACCAGATCATCTTCGAGACCGGCGGCCACGATATCGCCTGGGAGATCGTGCAGCGGCTGAACGGACGCATCAGCCAGATGCGCGCGCTGACGCTGTCGGCACGAGGGCGGCAAGCCGCCGGCATCGAACGGCTTTCGCGTATCGTGACGGCGATCGAAGACCGCAATCCGCAGGCGGCAAGCGACGCCTGCCGCGAGCATATTCGCGAAGCATCGCATATCGCGGCCAGTATGCTGGTCGAGAAGCAATAGCGGGTCCGGATTCGATCCCGGCATATCGATCGGCGCAACCGACAACGAGATAGAGATCGGTGGCGGGCGAGCGAATGTCCGCTGTCTATTACGGATAAGGGAAAATGTTTTTCTTGGGAGTAAAGTAACCATTGCCACCATGCGATTGGCGGTATACCATCAGAGGGTCGGGCGTGAGAATGGCCAAAGGTCAGCACGCAGAGAAAAGGGGGTAGCCGATGCGACTTTGGAGCGTGCTAATTAGCGGAACGGCCCTGACGACCTTCGGCGCGGCGGCCACCGCCGCTCAGGCAGGGCCTGCGGCACAGCCTTTGACGCCGATCCAGAGCGATGCCCCGACCTCGGTCGTTCCGACCCCGGCTGTCGCCGTACGAACGGCCTCCGCGCAGGCGCAACCGCAACCGTCCACTGCCGGAGATACGGGCGATATCATCGTCACGGCGACGCGAAGCGCCGAAAGCATCCAGCGCGTACCGATCGCGATCGAAGCGATCGACGCGAAGACGATCAAGTCGCAGAATATTCAGAACTTCCAGGATTATGTGTCGCACCTGCCGGGCGTGAGCTTCGCCGGCACGGGCCCGGGACAGAACGACGTCTATATCCGCGGGATCGCGTCGAACAAGATCGGGGTCCAGCTGTCCGGCGCGCAGGGCACCGTGCCCAACGTCGCCCTTTACCTGGACGACCAGCCCGTCACCATGACGGGGCGCAACCTCGACATCTACGTAACCGACCTGGAGCGGATCGAGGTCCTGTCGGGACCGCAAGGTACGTTGTTCGGTGCCAGCTCGCAGGCCGGCAACGTGCGCCTCATCACCCACAAGCCCGATCTCGACAAGTGGGAGGCGGGGGTCACGATGGGTGCATCGGTGACCGAGCACGGATCACCCAGCAACAGCGTCGAGGGCTATGTCAACGTTCCGCTGATCGACGGCGTGGCGGCGCTGCGGGTCGCCGCGTACAATAGCCATGACGGGGGATATATCGACAATGTTTCCGGCAGTCAGACGCTCTCGCCCTACAACCCCTATTACCCGGGGAAGGGCGCCACGTACGACGCCGCCAATAATACCCCGCTGGTGCGCAACGACTTCAACACCGATACCTATCGCGGCGTGCGCATCGGCCTGAAGGTCGAGCCGGTCCACAACTGGAGCGCCCTCATCCAGTTCTCGCACCAGGACCTCACGACCGACGGCGTTTTCGCCTATGATCCCGATGTGGGCGATCTGCAGGTCCAGCGTTATTATCCCGATCACCTCGACGACAAGTTCGATCAGGTGTCATGGAACATCGACGGCAAGATCGGACCGCTCGACGTCATCTACACCGGCGGCTATCTCCACCGCACCGCGTTTCAGACGATGGACTACACGTCCTACGGCAACGTGGGTCCGTTCATCCCCTATTATGTCTGCAACGCCAAATATACCCACTGCTCCGATCCTACGCTGGGCTATATCGGGCATATCGATTCCGAGCGGTGGAATCATGAACTCCGGATCAGCACGCCGAAGGACTGGCGGCTTCGCTTTACCGTCGGTGTCTATCACGACTCGTCCAAGACGACTGACCAGGGCGATTTCGATTATCCGGCATCCACGCTGAACGGCTTCGTTCAGAACGGCCCGATCCCCGGATCGACCGAGTCGAATCCCAATCTGCGCGCGCCCGGTATCCAGTTCATCAACGACTATACGTCGCGCAGCCACCAATTGTCGTTCTTTGGCGAGGCGTCGTTCGATATCCTGCGCGACCTGTTGACCGTGACCGGTGGTCTTCGCCGCTACCATCTCGTCTACAGCCTCGACGGGTCGACGTCGTTCGGCAACCGTTACGGCCCCGGGCTTTACGGGCGCAACATCGATCAGCTGCTTTCGAACGTATCGCCGAAGAGCGAGAACGGCACGGTTCCGCGCTTTACGCTGACGCTGACACCAAGCCAGCGCCTCCTGTTCTACGCCACCTATTCGCGCGGCTTCCGACCCGGCGGATTCAATCGTGGCTATGATCCCAATCCCGCCAAGGCGGACTCCGCGATACCGGAGACCTACGTCTCGGACAAAATTATCAATTACGAGGCTGGTTGGAAGACGACGTTCTTGCATGGACTCGTGCGATGGAACGGCACCGCCTATCTGATGAACTGGAACAACATGCAGTTGACGACGCAGAACGTCGGCATTGCCCAGCTATTCTACACCTACAACGCGGCGAATTCGCGGATCAAGGGCGTCGAAAGCGACTTCACGATTAGTCCCACGCGCCATATCCAGGTCACGGGCGCGGTCTCGTATAACGATACGCGGCTGACCAAGATCCTGGGTAACCCGATCCTTGCGGCCGATGTCGTTCCGGTCGGCTCGCGTCTGTCGCAGGCGCCGGTCATCCAGACCAACCTGCGCGCGCGCTATAGCTGGGCGATCGCTGACAACACTCTCTATACCGAGATTGGCGGCCAGACGGCATCGTCGAGCTATAGCTCGCTCGACCGCGAGGAACGTCAGAAACAGGCACCATATGGCGTACTCAACCTGTCGGCCGGCATTACCCACGGCAAGTATTCCGCGATACTATACGCGAACAATATCACCGATAAGCGCGCCGATCTTTACGATAACAGTCACTATAGTCCCAGAGACGCCAACGGCAATGCGATCACGAGCGTCTATGATCTGATCACCACCAATCGGCCACGCACCATAGGGTTGAAGATCAGCGTCGAAATGTGATTATTGGGCGATGACGGGTGGCAATCCGGCCCCCCATCGCCACGCGCAAAGCCATGACGAACGACGATCCTTCAATAGTGACGGACGACGCGGCGCTCCGGCTGAAACGGGGCGATATTACCGGCTGCATCGCCGCAGCCGAACTGGCGTTGGCGAAATGGCCCGAACACCCTGATGCCCTTTACATCCTGGCTGTGGGTTTGCGGTATGCGCACCGACTGGATGAAGCCGAGGTCGCTCTAGGTCGCCTGCTCGACGTGTTACCGGATCACGGCCGCGCTCTGCAGGAGCAGGGCCATATCATGCGCGCGAAAGGGCGCATGGACGAGGCCGCGCGTGCCTATGGCAAGGCGGTCGCGCTCAATCCCTCGCTCGAGGCGTCATGGCGCACGCTTCAGGCGATCCACCAGCATGCCGGTCAGCCGCATCTGGCCACCGAAGCAGAGCGCCAGGCGGCATGGCTGGCGGCGCTGCCGCGCGAATTGGCTGCGGTCGAGAACCTGATCGCGGAGAAACGGCTGCTGAAGGCCGAGGCGCTGTGCCGCGCTTTCCTGAAGGTCAATCCGCGGCATATTGAGGCGATGCGCCAATTGGCGGTGATCGGCCTGGCGATGAACATCCTCGATGACGCCGAGACGTTGTTACAGGCTGCGCTGGAGATCGCGCCCGACGATGTGCGCCTGCTGAGCGAACAGGCAAATGTTCTTAACCGGCGGCAGAAATATGCGGAAGCCCTGCGCGTGGCCGAGCGCCTGGCCGAGCTCGAACCGGGCAAGATCGCCTGGCAGGTGCTGCTTGGCAACATCTGCGTCGGCCTCGGCGCGTTCGAGCGCGCGATCGCGATCTACGAGACCGTCCTGCAAGCCTGGCCGCAGGCGGAGAGCGTCCATCTGTCCTGCGGCCACGCGTTGAAGACGATCGGGCGGCAGGACGCCGCCATCGGTGCCTACCGCGCGGCGTACCAGGCCCGGCCGGACTTCGGGGATGCCTATTGGAGCCTCGCCAACCTCAAGACCTACCGGTTCACCGACGCGGAACTGGACGCGCTTCGCCATTGGCAGGGCGCACCGCGCGTGACCGAGATCGACCGAATCCATCTGAATTTCGCGCTCGGCAAGGCGCTTGAGGATCGCGGCGACTATGCGGCGTCCTTCGCTCATTACGAGCAGGGGAATGCGTTGAAGCGGGCGCGTAGCGGGTATGACGCGGATCGGTTCGACGACGAAATCACGATGATGATCGCAGCGACGCCGCCCGAACTGTTCGCGCGGTCCGAGGGTGGGAGCGCCGCGCCCGACCCGATCTTCGTGGTCGGCCTGCCGCGCTCCGGATCGACCTTGATCGAGCAGATTCTTGCCAGCCATTCGCTGATCGACGGCACCGCCGAGCTGCCGAACGTGCTCGCCCAGGTGCAACGGCTATCCGGCAGGACGGACGCCGATGCCGCCACCCATTATCCCCACGACCTCGCCACGCTGTCGACGGCACGTAAAACGGCGATGGGCGAACGCTATATCGCGGACACGCGAACCTACCGCGCCGGTGCGCCGTTCTTCATCGACAAGATGCCCAACAACTTCCGGCATCTGGGCCTGATCGCGCTCATGCTGCCCAAAGCCCGGATCATCGACGCACGGCGCGAGCCGATGGCCTGCTGTTTCAGCGGCTTCAAGCAGCTGTTCGCCGAGGGGCAGGAGTTCAGCTACGGTCTGGAACAGATCGGCCGCTATTACCGTGGCTACACGCGGCTGATGGATCATTGGGACGAAGCGCTGCCGGGGCGGATCCTCACAGTCCACCACGAAGACCTGCTGCAGGATGTTGGCGGACAGACAAGGCGCATGCTGGATTTCCTGGGCTTGGCATTAGAGGAGTCATGCCTGAAATTCTACGAGACCGCGCGCGCTGTCCGCACCGCAAGCTCCGAGCAGGTGCGCCGCCCGATCGATCGAAGCGGTGCCGACCAGTGGCGCAATTTCGAACCCTATCTTGGTGCGTTGAAAGCTGCGCTAGGTGTGTGAACCGGCTCGAGGAGGAGGCCCGGATCGGCAAGGCAGGGACCCTGGCTGCCCAGCTCTCCCGGCTTGATCTCGTCGTCCTCGATGAGCTCGGCTATCTTCCGTTCGCCCGCTCCGCTGGCCAGCTGCTGTTCCACCTCGTCAGCAAGCTTTACGAGCGTACCTCGGTCATCATCACCACCAATCTGGCGTTCGGCGAGTGGCCGTCCGTGTTCGGCGATCCCAAGATGACGACGGCCATGCTCGACCGGCTCACTCACCACTGTGACATCGTCGAGGCCGGCAATGACAGCTGGCGGCGGCGAAACCGCAGCTAAAACCCTCCCCCGGACCCCCCTCCCGGTTGTTGACCCGGTGGGTCCACAGGAACCTCCCACGGCCGTCACCGCCAGCGCTCGTGGCGGCGCGCGGCGACGGCCGCGGGTCACTCCTATGGACTACCGGGACAACAGCCTAACATCAGAAAAGGGGGTTCCTCTTGGACGCCGATCTGGGGGCCCAGTTCGACGCCTATTTACACCCGACGCGCCGGTAGCGAGAGCAAGCCGTCCGTGGTGCGTTTGCTACCAAACACCGCGAATATGGCTGGCCCTGTAAGTTCGAACCACAAACATCGTTGTGGTGCAGTTGCGCCATTATACCGCGGGAATGGTGCCGCCTACAGGACTCGAACCTGTGACCCCCGCATTACGAATGCGATGCTCTACCAACTGAGCTAAGGCGGCGTGGCGGCGGCCGTTTCGCGACCGACGTGGTGGCTCGGCTAACAGGTCGGGGGGCGACTGACAAGCATGGACGGGCCAATCGATCATGAAGGCGCAGGGCTTTACGTCTCGTTTACCACGGGCGGTGCACAAGGATCGTCGCGGTCGGGGATGTGCCCTGGCGGACGGGGATCTGTGGCATGGACAGCGCACGCGGCTTTGACCGGGGGAACGCCGGCGTCGATCAGGACGATGTAGCGGATACCGATGTCGACGCCAGCTTCGACGATGCGATGTTCGACCTGGGCGGCGACGAGCGGCGGATGCATGTCCGCGCGTACAATCACTGGGTGTCGCTGCTGCGCGGACGCCCCTATCCGTCGATCGCGGACCTCGATCCCGACACTATCGTGGATTTCGGCGCGAACAGCGCGCTGCTCGATTTTTCCGGCGGGATCGATGATCCGAAGATCGCATATCTCGGCCGAACGCTACGCGAGGAATGCGGGCTGGAGATCGGCGTCGCGCGGATCGCCGACGTGCCGACCCGGTCGTTGCTTTCGCGGCTGACCGATCATTATCTCCAGATCATCGCCAATCGCGCGCCGATCGGGTTCGAAGCGGAATTCGTCAACACGCGCGGACTGACGACCCTGTATCGCGGGATCCTGATGCCGTTCTCGTCGGATGGTGACGCGATCGATTTCATCTACGGCGTCATCAACTGGAAGGAAGTCGCCAACCAGCAGGTCCAGGCCTCGCTCGACGCCGAACTGGCCGCCGCCGTCCATGGCGGTGCCATGCCCGGCGAGCCCGCGATCTGGGCGGACGGCCCCAGCGGCGGTTTCGGTACGCCCGATGACGGAGCCGATGGCGAAAGCATCCCGGGGGTCTTCATCGGATCGCTCGACGACCGGCTCATGATGGCGCGTGAAAGCGCCGCCGCGGCACGCGCAGCCGATACGCGCAGCCGTGCGGTGCTATACCGCGCGCTCGGCCGTGCCCATGATTTCGCGATTGCCGCGGCCGGGGCCCAGGCCGAATACGATGCATTGCTCGGCCGGGCGGGCATCGTCGTTCAGGCGCGCGCGCCGATGACCCCCGTCGTGAAGCTCGTCTTCGGCGCGGATTACGACAAGACCCGGCTGACCGAATATGCCGCGGTGCTGCAGCATGCGGCGCGCAACGGCGTCGCGTCGGGCGGGCTGCCGCTGTTCCTCGATGCGTTCGACGGCGGCGTGAAGGCGGTGGTCGCCGCGGAGCGCGCCGCGCGGAAACCCGACGTCGCGGTACCGGTGCCGCAGCCCGCCTTCGCCGATCGTCCTGCGATGGCGCATGTGTCGATCGACACGGGCGCGACGCCGGGCAGCCTCGTGGTGCTGGTGGCACGGGTCGCGGCGGATGGGACGCTGGATGTCGTGGGCAGCATCGCCAATGACGCCGCGCTGAATAAGCGAGTATTGACCGCACTCGCGTAAAGTTACGTTGCGGCGCAACATCGTTTCGCGTCTTGAGAACGTCACCCGCCCGGTTCATACGCGGCAGCCATGGCTGACATCTCGACCACATCGCTGTCGGACGCGCTCTCCGCCCGATTGACCAAGGGCGCGCTACCGGGCGAATTGACGGGGTTCGGTCCTGCGGAGGTCGCGGCGGCCGCGGCGTTCGTCGTCGCGACCGGGTTGGTCCGCACAGACGAGGCACCGGCAATTGCGATCGAGCCGATGGCATCGGACGATACGCGCCGGCGGGTACGCCTCGCCATCGTCAACGACGACATGCCGTTCCTCGTCGATTCGATCGCCGCCGCGATCGGCGCGCGCGATATCGCGATCGACCGGATCATCCACCCCATCGTCCGGACGACGCGCAATGCCGCGGGCGAACTGACGGATATCGGCGGTGCCGGTAATCCCGAATCGCTGATCTATATCGAGATGGACCGGATCGACGCGCGCGACCGGCGGACGCTGATCGATCAGATGATCGCGGTGCTGGCGGACGTGCGCGCGGCGGTCGCCGACTGGCGACAGCTGCAGCGCGCGATGGCGGCGGACGAGGCGGCGTTGCCGCAGGGCGAAGGCGCGGCGCTGCTGCAGTGGCTTCTCGACGGGCATTTCACGCTGCTGGGCCATCAGATGTGGAACCGGGCGGAAGGCGCGGGTGTCGCGCTGGGCATCGCGCGCAACGCGCATGCCACGCCGATCCTCGCCGACGCGTCGAGGACGCTCGCCGCCGCGTGGTTCGACCAGGGGGGCGGGGCACCCCTGCTGCTGAAGTCGAGCCTGATCTCGACGGTCCACCGGGCGGTGCCGCTCGACCTGGTCGTCGTACCGGTGAAGGCGGACGGCACGGTGACCGGCCTGTCGATCCATGCCGGGCTTTGGACCAGCGCAGCGCTTGCCGCGCCGCCGCGCGACGTCCCCGTGCTGCGCGCGCGGCTGGCGGCGCTGGAGGCGAAATTCGGGTTCGATCGCAAGGGTCACACCGGCAAGGCGCTGACCCACGCGCTGACCGCCCTGCCCCACGACCTGGTCTGCGCCTTCGCGCCGGCGGCGCTCGAGAGGCTGGTGCTGACTGCGATGTCGCTGGCGGACCGGCCGCGACCGGCATTGGTCCTGGTCGAGTCCGCGCTGGGACGCCATGTGTTCGCGTTCGTCTGGCTGCCGCGCGACGAAGTCACGACGTCGCGCCGGGTCGCGATCGGCGAAATGCTCGCGGCGGCCGCGAACGGCATCGTCGTGAACTGGTCGATCGCGCTCGAGGACGGCGGCGTCGCGCTGACCCGGTACACGATCGACGTCCGCGCCGGCGGGAGGATGCCCGATCCGGCACCGCTCGACCGACGGCTGGAACAGATGGTGCGCGGCTGGGTGCCCAATGCCGAGGCCGCGCTGGCGGAGCAGGTCGGTCCGGCACGAGCGGCGCGGCTGGCGCTGCGCTGGGCGGCGACCTTTCCGCAAAGCTACCGCAACGCCACGACGATCGACGAGGCGGCCGCGGATATCCAGCGGATCGCCGCGCTGGCCGACGATCAGGACCGGTCGGTGCGATTGTATCCGGCGCAGGCGGGGCCGGAGCAGCGGCTGAAAATCTATCGCCTGGGTGGCGCGCTGGCGCTGTCCGATGCGGTGCCCGTGCTGGAGAATTTCGGCTTCCGCGTCATCGGCGAATTGCCGACGAGACTGGCGGACGAGACCGCGGCCCATGTCCATGAATTCGCGGTCGAGGTCGGCGGCGGCGCGTTCGCGGACGATCCCGCGGTGCTGGAGAACGCGATCGCCGCGGTGCTGCGCGGGACGGCGGAGAACGACGCGTTCAACGGGCTGATCGTCGAGGCCGGCCTCGCGCCCGCATCGGTGATCCTGTTGCGCGCCTGGTTCCGGTATCTCCGCCAGGCGGGGCTGACCTACGGGATGGCGACCGTCGTCGATGCGTTGCGCCGGTCGCCCGCGCTCGCGAAGGCGCTGGTCCACCGCTTCGCCGCAGCGCACGATCCGGCCGCCATGCATGACATCGCCGCCGCCGATATGGCGGTGACGGCAGCGCTCGATGCGGTGTCGGCGATCGACGACGACCGTATCCTGCGCGCCTATCGCAACCTGATCGCCGCGACGCTGCGCACCAACGCCTTCGCGGCCGCCGCTGCCGAGGCGCTGGCGTTCAAGTTCGACAGCCACCTGATCCCCGGCCTGCCCGCCCCGGTGCCGTGGCGCGAGATCTGGGTCTATTCGCCACGCGTGGAAGGCATCCACCTGCGCGCCGGCCCGGTCGCGCGCGGGGGCTTGCGCTGGTCCGACCGGCGCGACGATTTCCGGACCGAGATCCTCGGCCTGATGAAGGCGCAGCGGGTGAAGAACGCGGTGATCGTGCCTACCGGCGCGAAGGGCGGCTTCTACCCCAAACAGCTCCCCTCCCCCGTCAGCCGCGACGCGTGGCTGGCGGAGGGCACCGAGAGCTACCGCGTGTTCATCCGTGCCTTGCTGTCGGTCACGGACAACATCGCGGCGGGCAAGGTCGTCCATCCGCAGGGTGTCACGATCCTCGACGGCGAAGACCCGTATTTCGTCGTCGCCGCGGACAAGGGCACCGCGACGTTCAGCGACGTCGCCAACGCGCTGGCGCTGGAACGCGATTACTGGCTGGGCGACGCGTTCGCCAGCGGCGGGTCGTACGGCTATGACCACAAGGCGATGGGCATCACCGCCAAGGGCGCGTGGATCAGCGTGCAGCGGCATTTCGCCGAGCGCGGGATCGATGTGCAGACCCAAGCCATCACCGTCGTCGGCTGCGGCGACATGTCGGGCGACGTGTTCGGGAACGGCATGCTGCTGTCGAAGACGCTGAAACTGATCGCCGCGTTCGACCATCGCCACATCTTCCTCGATCCCGCGCCCGACCCCGCCGTGAGCTGGACCGAACGCGCGCGGATGTTCGCGCTGCCGCGCTCGTCCTGGGCGGACTACGACGCGTCGCTGATCTCGAGGGGCGGCGGCATCTTCGCGCGGACCGAGAAGACAATCCGCGTGTCCCCCGAAGCCCGTACCGCGCTCGGCATCACGGCCGACACGCTGGAACCGGCGGCGCTCATCACCGCGATCCTTAAGGCGCCTGCCGATCTGCTCTGGTTCGGCGGCATCGGCACCTATGTGAAGGCCGCGTCCGAAGCGAACATCGCGGTGGGCGATCCGGCGAACGACCGGCTGCGCGTCGACGCCGAGGACCTGCGCGTCACCGCGATCGGCGAGGGCGCCAACCTGGGCGTGACGCAGGCCGCGAGGATCGCATTCTCCTTGCGCGGCGGCAGGATCAACACCGACTTCATCGACAATTCGGCAGGCGTCGATTGTTCGGACAACGAGGTCAACATCAAGATCGCGCTGAACCGCGAGATGAACGAAGGCCGCCTGCCCTTCGACGCGCGCAACACGCTGCTGACCCAGATGACCGACGATGTCGCGCACCTCGTGCTGGAGGATAACCGGCTCCAGACCCTGGCGCTGTCGATCGCGGAGCAGGACGGCCCGACCGCGATCCCGAGCTATGTCCGCGTGATCGAGATGTTCGAGGAAACCGGCAGGCTCGACCGCGCGGTCGAGGGATTGGCGAGCAACGACGAACTGATGCGGCGCGGACAGGACGGGCGCGGGCTGACCCGGCCCGAACTCGCGGTGCTGCTCGCGACCGCGAAGCTCGCGCTGCAGGACGCGATCGAGCACGGGACGCTGGGGGGCGACGACGCGCTGAAGCCCGACCTCCACGCCGCCTTCCCGACCGCGATGCGCGAACGGTACACGACCGCGATCGACACGCATCGGCTGCGCGGCGAGATCGTCGCGACGAAGCTGGCCAACCGGATCGTCAACCGGATGGGTATTCTCTACCCGTTCGAACTGGCGGAGGAGGAAGGTGCTGCGATGGTCGACATCGCGGCGATGTTCGTCGTCGCCGAACGTCTGCTTGGGCTGGATTCGCTGTGGACGGACATCGAGACCGCCGCGATGCCCGAGGCGGGCCGGATCGCGCTGTTCGACGAGACCGCGGTCGCGGCGCGGTCGCACATCGCGGACCTGTTGCGAGTCAGCGCGCCGGGCACCGATCCGGGCAGCGTGCTCGCGCGGCTGGCGAACGGCATCGCCGCGCTCGATCGGCAGATCCCGACGCTGCTGCTCGACGAGGCACGTGCACAGGGCAATGCGATCGCCGCCACGCTTACGGCCACGGGGGCGCCGGCGGACCTTGCGCAGCGCGTCGTGCGGCTGTTCGCACTCGACGGCGCGGTCGGCCTGGCCGCACTCGGCGAACGGCTGCGGATCGACGAGGCGATACTGACCCGCGCCTTCACGCATCTGGGCCAGGCGCTCGGCCTGGACTGGGCGCAGTCGACGGCGGCGCGGCTGTCGCCGAGCGACCCCTGGGAGCGGCTGCTGATCGCCGGGCTGGCGCGCGATTTCCAGCAATTGCGGCTGGATTTCCTGGCGCGCGTCGGCGGCGGCGAACCGCAGGTGTCGGTGGATGCGTGGCTGTCGGCCAATGCGGCGCGGGTCGCGCAGTTCAAGGCCGTCATCGACCGCGCCCGCCATGCCGCGACACCGAATGCCGCGATGCTCGCGCAGATCGCCGGTCAGGCGCGGGTGTTGCTGGCGCGGTGATCCACGTCATGCCGGGCTTGTCCCGGCATGCAGAGCCGCACGCGATGACCCTTGTGGCTCTGGACCCCGGGACAAGCCCGGGGTGACGGAGAGTTGAGCTAACCCCTCCCACCCGCTAAAGCGCCTCGATCCCCGCGCGCCATCGGCCGCGCCACTTTTCCGGACTGGACATATCCATGGGTTTCCGCTGCGGCATCGTGGGCCTGCCCAACGTCGGCAAATCCACCCTCTTCAACGCGCTGACGCAGACCGCCGCGGCGCAGGCGGCGAATTATCCGTTCTGCACGATCGAGCCTAACGTGGGCAATGTCGGCGTTCCCGACAAACGGCTCGATGCGCTCGCCGCCATCGCCCACTCGGCGAAGATCATAGAGACGCAGCTGGCGTTCGTCGACATCGCCGGGCTGGTCCGCGGCGCGTCGAAGGGCGAGGGCCTGGGCAACCAGTTCCTGGGCAATATCCGCGAAGTCGACGCGATCGTCCATGTCCTGCGCTGTTTCGAGGACGGCGACGTCACGCATGTCGAGGGCAAGGTCGATCCCATCGCGGATGCCGAGACGGTAGAGATGGAATTGATGCTGTCCGACCTCGACAGCCTGGAAAAACGCGTTCCCGCGCTCGCCAAGAAGGCGACGCAGGGCGACAAGGAGGCGAAGATCGGCGCGGCGGTCCTTGGCCAGGCGCTCGACCTGCTAAGGCAGGGTAAGCCCGCACGACTGACCCAGCCGCGCGACGAGGAAGAAGCGCGCATCTTCGCGCAGGCGCAGCTGCTGACCGCCAAGCCCGTCCTGTACGTCTGCAACGTCGACGAAAGCGATGCCGCCGACGGCAACGCGCACAGCGCGCGCGTGTTCGAGAAAGCGAAGTCGGAGGGGGCCGAGGCGGTCGTCGTCTCCGCCGCGATCGAGGCGGAGATCGCGACGATGCCCGCGGAGGACCGCGGCGAGTTCCTGGCGGAGCTGGGGCTGGAGGAGACCGGCCTCGCCCGCGTCATCACCGCGGGCTACAAGCTGCTGCATCTGCTGACCTTCTTCACCGTCGGTCCCAAGGAAGCGCGCGCCTGGACCGTCCATACCGGTGCCAAGGCTCCGCAGGCGGCGGGCGAGATCCACACCGATTTCGAACGCGGCTTCATCCGTGCGGAGACGATCGCCTATGACGACTATGTCGCGCTGGGCGGGGAGAGCGGCGCGCGCGATGCGGGGAAGCTGCGGCAGGAGGGGAAGGAATATCTCGTCCATGACGGCGACGTGATGCTGTTCCGGTTCAACGTTTGATCTTTTGTTCCTTGCCCGGGACGGGGAAGGCAAATCCGCGAACATTCGTGTGAGACCGGCAACGATATACCGGGGGAGGGCCACGCCGATGACCGACGACCGTTTCTATTTCGAGGATCTGGAAATCGGCCGCAAGGCCAGCTTCGGCGGCTATGCGGTCACGCGTGACGAAGTGGTGGCGTTCGCGGCGAAATTCGACCCGCAGCCCTTTCACCTGTCCGACGAGGCGGCGGCCGCGACGCATTTCGGGCGATTGTCGGCGAGCGGGTGGCACACCGCGGCGATGACGATGGCGATGGTGGTCGAGAATATGAAGGCGGATCGGCAGGCCGGGCTCGGCTCTCCGGGGATCGACGAGCTGAAATGGCTGACCCCGGTCTATCCCGGCGACACGCTACGCTGCGAAACCGAAATCGTCGAGAAGCGCCGATCCGCGAGCAGGCCCGAAATGGGTATCTTCAAGAGCCGGATGACCGTCTACAATCAGCATGACGTGAAGGTAATGACCTTCGTTTCGAACGGATTGATCTCGACGCGATCCGTCTGACGGCGGGGGATCGTCGCGATCCCCCGCCCGTCTGCTCAGCGGTGGCCGCCGCCGCTATGCGCCGATTGGCCACCGCCGTGAAAGCCGCCGCCGCCGTGGAAGCTCCCTCCGCCACGGTTGCCGCCGTTGCCATGAAAGCCGCCACCAGCGGTACCGGGCGTCCCGCCGCCACGGTTCGCGAACGCGCCCCAATTGCCGCGTCCGGTATAGCCGTTGCCGCGATATTGTTGACGTCCGCTCCAGTAACGCTGCTGGTCGCGGTTCCACCGATAGGGTCGGCGATACCGGTCGTAGACGTAGAAGCCCGACCCTGGATAATAAAAGTCGCCGTACCAGCCGAAATAGCTCGCGCCATAGCCATAGCCGCCATAGCCATATAGCCCGTCGCCATAGGAACCGTCGCCATACGGACCATCGCCATAATAGCCCGGTGCCGCGGCATAGCCGACACCGACGCCGCCATAGCCATAATCGTCTACGCAACCCGACAAACCAACCGCTAACCCAATGGCGAGCGCCGCAATTCCTGTTTTCCTGAGCATGATATCTCGTCCCGTACGCTGGGCGCGACGTAGAACGCGCCGCGATCATTGCAGAACGTACGACGAACGCCGCAGTTCCGGTAGGACTACTGTCCTACCGATCAGGCGGCGATATCGTCTGCATCGTGCGGGAGCACCTCCGGTGCGAAGGACCTACGCCTTCCCGAACCAGTCAGTGAACCTCGTCGCGCCAGACATTCTGATACGCGCCCCAGCACAGGAAGCAGAAGATCAGGAGGAAGATCAGTGCCGCGAACCCGCCGGCGTGGCGCGCTTCCAGCTTCGGCTCCGCGGTCCACGTCAGGAACGACGCGACGTCCTTCGCCATCTGGTCGACGGTCGGCTTGGTGCCGTCGGTATATTGCACCTGCCCATCGGACTTCAGCGGCGGCGGCATCGCGATGTTGAGGTTCGCGAAATATTTGTTGTAATATAGTCCCTTGGGCGTCGCGATATCCGGGAATTCCTTCAGCAACTCGGCCGGCTGCGGACCATAGCCGTGACCGACGAGCCGATAGACATAGTCCGCCCCGCCTTCGCGTGCCTTGGTGATATCGGACAGATCGGGCGGCACCGCGTTATTGTTCGCGGCGCGCGCGGCGATGTCATTGGCGAAGACCAGCGGGAAATGATCCGATGGCAAATTCTTGCGGGTCGCCGTTTCGCCGGTATCCGGATTGGGCGACGGCTGTTCGATCTGCCACTGCTGCGCGATGGCCTTCGTCTCGGGCTCGCTATAGCCCAGTTGCTGCAAGTCGCGGAACGCCACCAGACGGATCGAATGGCAGGCGGAACAGACCTCCTTGAACACCTGGAACCCGCGCTGCAGCTGACGGTCGTCATATTTGCCCAGCAGCCCGGCCGAGGGCAGGTCCGCGTTCAGCGACGGGGTGCGATCATGGACCCATTCCGCCGCGGTCTCGGCCGGGGGCGTCTTGATCCGATCGGACACGGTGCCGAACAGCGCGAGCGCCAGCACGAAGACGAACGCGGCGCCGACGACCGCTGCAATTGCACGAACCATTGTTCTTTAAGCCCCTTTTCCGGTCCGGCTCACGCGAGTGCCGTTTGCGCCGGGCTCGTCCCGCCGGCCTTCGACAGCACCGCTTCGGTGATCGAATTGGGCAGCGGACGCGGACGTTCCGAACGCGAGATGATCGGCAGGATGATGAGGAAATGCGCGAAATAATAGGCCGCGGTGATCTGCCCCAGGATGGCATAGGTCGGCGTCGCTTCCGACCCGCCGACCCAGCCCAAGATCAGCACGTCCGCCACGAGCACCCAGAACGCGATCCGCGCCTTGGGCCGGTAGTTGTTCGACCGCACCGGCGACGTATCGAGCCAGGGCAGGAAGAACAGCAGCAGGATCGAGCCGAACATCGCCAGCACGCCCCACAGCTTCGCCGGCAGGATGAAGTCGGCGGTGAACGAGCGCAGAATCGCGTAGAAGGGCCAGAAATACCATTCGGGCACGATGTGCGCGGGCGTCGAAAGCGGGTTCGCCGGGATGTAATTGTCCGGATGGCCGAGATAGTTCGGCGCGAAGAACAGCAGGAAGGCGAAGACGAGCAGGAAGATACCGAGCCCGAACCCGTCCTTTGCGGTGTAATAGGGATGGAACGGGACGGTGTCCTGCTTACCCTTCACGTCCACGCCGGTCGGGTTGTTCGACCCCGGGATGTGAAGTGCCCAGATGTGCAGGATGATGACCGCCGCGATGACGAACGGCAGCAGATAGTGAAGCGAGAAGAAGCGGTTGAGCGCCGCGTCGTCGGGTGCGAACCCGCCCAGCAGCCACACGCGGATGCTCTCGCCGACCAAGGGGATCGCGGAGAAGAAGCCGGTGATGACCTGCGCGCCCCAGAAGCTCATCTGCCCCCAGGGCAGAACATAGCCCATGAACGCGGTCGCCATCATCAGCAGGAAGATGACGACGCCGAGCAGCCACACCATCTCGCGCGGGGCCTTGTACGATCCGTAATACAGCCCGCGGAAGATGTGCGTGTAGACGACGATGAAGAACATCGATGCGCCGTTCGCGTGCGCATAACGCAGGAACCAGCCGCCATTGACGTCGCGCATGATGTGTTCGACCGAATCGAACGCGATCGCGCCGTTCGCGGCATAATGCATCGCCAGCACGATGCCGGTGATGATCTGGATGCCGAGCGCCGCGCCCGCGAGCACGCCGAAGTTCCAGAAATAATTGAGGTTGCGCGGCACCGGATAGCCGGCACCGACCGCGTTGTAGACCAGCCGCGGCACCGGCAGCTTCTCGTCGAGCCACCGCATCAGCGGCACCTTCGGCTCGTACTGCTTTGCCCAGGGAAAGCTCATCTCAGGCCGCCTTGCCGACGAGA
This sequence comes from Sphingomonas bacterium, assembly GCF_903642285.1. Lineage (GTDB taxonomy): Bacteria > Pseudomonadota > Alphaproteobacteria > Sphingomonadales > Sphingomonadaceae > Sphingomonas. The sequence continues at coordinate 14,207 of NZ_CAHJWJ010000002.1, read as the reverse complement.
ACCGCCGTATTGGAAGTGAAGGTGTAGTCGGGAACGAGCAGGTTCTTGGGGGCCGGCCCCTGCCGGATGCGCGCGGCCGTGTCGTACTGCGATCCGTGACACGGGCAGAAATACCCGCCGAACTTGCCGCGGTTCTCGCCCTCGTGGATGCCGAGCGGGATGCAGCCCAGATGCGTGCAGACGCCGAGCGTGATCAGCCAGTTCTCGTGGCCTGGCTTGGTGCGCGACGCCAGCGTCGCGGGGTCGCGCAGCGTCGAGATGTCGACCGCGTTCGCCTCGGCGATTTCCTTGGGCATCAGGTTGCGAACGAACAGCGGCTGCTTGCGAAAGCTGGTGACGACGCCCTGCCCGGGTTCGATCTTGGTGAGGTCGACCGCGGTGGTCGACAGCGCCAGCACGTCCGCGGACGGGCTCATCTGGTTGATGAGCGGCAGCACGATCGCCAATCCGCCGACGCCCGCAAGCGATATCGCGGCGATGTTCATGAAATCGCGGCGGCGCGGGTCTTCCATCGGTTCATGAAAAGGCGCGGGATCTTCGCCGAGAGGAATAGTATCGTCGACCGTGGCCATTCACCAAACCCTTGCACGTCACGTTGCCGGCCATGGCGGAAGAACCAGCTTCGTATCGCCGAAGCCCGTGCGCCCGCCATGCCCTGTCCCCCGTCCCCACGGGAGGGTGCTGGCCTGATAGACGGGCGGGGTCGGCTTTGCCAACAGCATTTTGCGGCCCGCGCGCGCAGCGGCTAGGACGGCGGGAATGCGCATAGCCCTGTATCAGCCCGAGATAGCCGGGAATGTCGGTGCCGTTCTGCGCACTGCGGCTTGCCTCGGCGCAGCGGTCGATCTGATCGAGCCGATGGGGTTCGCCTGGGACGACAAACGCGTCGCGCGCGCCGGCATGGATTATATCGACCATGTCGCGATCACCCGCCACGAAGACTGGTCGGCATTTGCACGTCAGGTCGAAGGGCGGCTCGTGTTGCTGACGACGAAGGGGGCGACCCCGCTCCACGGCACCACCTTCCGCAGCGACGACGTGTTGCTGTTCGGGCAGGAGGGCGCGGGGGTTCCCGAGACCGTCCACGCTCGCGCCGACGCCCGCGTGGTCATTCCGATGCGACCGCCGCTGCGATCGCTCAACCTGTCGGTATCGGTGGCGATCGTGCTGGCCGAGGCGTTGCGACAGACGACGCCGTGAAATCACTGTGCCGCTAGCGTGAGCATTCCCTTGATCAGATATACCACCCCGGCGAAGGCCGGGGCCCAGTTGGGAATACGACAATGACGCGGTGCATCGCTACGTTACCATGACCGTTGCGACTGGGCCCCCGCCTTCGCGGGGTGGTCATCGTCGCACGATACGCATTCGCCACCGGGTCCCCCTCCCCGTCCCGGGGAGGATTTGATAGGGCGTGTCTCCATGCCCCCCCTCGACCCCCAGCAAGCCACCGCCCGCGCGTGGTTCGAACATCTCCGCGACGTGATCTGTGCGGAGTTCGTCGCGATCGAACGCGAGGCCGGATCGGACGCGGCGTTCGATTATATCGCCTGGGACCGCGTCGATCCCTCGCGCGAACCCGGCGGCGGCGGGGTTCGGGGCGTGATGAAGGGACAGGTGTTCGAAAAGGTCGGCGTCAACGTCTCCACCGTCGGTGGCACGTTCGAGGGCGAGTTCGCCAAGTCGATCCACGGCGCGGGCGACAATCCGGGGTTCTTCGCCACGGGCATCAGCCTGGTCGCGCACATGGCGAACCCGCACGTCCCCGCGGTCCATATGAACTGCCGTTTCCTCGTCACGACGAAACGCTGGTTCGGCGGCGGCGCCGACCTGAACCCCCCGATGCCGATCGCGGACGACACCGCCTCCTTCCACCGATCGCTCAGGGCCGCGTGCGACGCGCATGGCCCGGGTGATTACGAGCGGTTCAAGCGATGGGCGGACGAGTATTTCTATATACCCCACCGCCAGGTCCACCGCGGCGTCGGCGGCATTTTCTACGATCACCTCGAAGGCGATTTCGACGCGAACTTCGCCTTCACGCAGGACGTCGGTCGCGCCTTTCTCGCCAGCTATCCCGCGATCGTCCGGCGGCGCATGGACACGCCCTTCACCGCGGACGACATCGCGGCGCGCGACGCATGGCGCGGGCGCTACGCCGAATTCAACCTCGTCTACGACCGCGGCACGTCGTTCGGGCTGAAGACCGGCGGCAACGTCGATGCGATCCTGATGAGCCTGCCCCCCGTGGCGACATGGTCCTGATCGCGCCATGGCCCTGATACCCGTCGCGGACGACGAGGTGGCGACGATCGTCACCACGCTGGAGATGCGCACCCGCCCGCCGCTTCGCCCGATGCCCGTCGCTCCGCTGCGACTTGTGCGTTGGCAGACCCCGACGCTCGAAGCCTATCGCATGTTGTTCACCCGGGTCGGTGCGCCGTGGCTCTGGTTTTCGCGACTGGCGATGGACGAGGTACGGCTGACGGAGACGCTGGCCGAACCCACCAGGCGGATCTTCGCCGTCACCGATCCACGCGGGATCGAGGTCGGGTTGCTCGAACTGGACTCGCCGAACGGCGATGTCGTCGACATCACCTATTTCGCGCTCGTTCCGGAACTGGCGGGCAAGGGGCATGGCCGCTGGCTGATGGCGCAGGCGATGGCGCTTGCCTGGGCCCCCGGCGTCGCATGCATCCGCGTGCGGACGTGTACGCTGGATCATCCGTCGGCGCTGAGCTTCTACCGCGCGCAAGGCTTCGTCGCGACGGCCCGGACGATCGAGACGTTTCCGGACCCGCGTGCACTGGGGCTGCTGTCCGCCGACGCCGCGCCGCAGATCCCCTATCTGGCAAGCCGGCGATAGGCCGCGAGCGCGACGATCGTTCCCGCCAGTCCCGACGCGGTCGCCACCGCCGCCGCCGCCGCATCGACGATCGCGATCGGCACCGGGTTGGCATCGGCCCCCGTGCGCAGCCAATTGTCCAGTGCCAGCAACGGCACGCTGGCGATCCAGCCGGTGACGTAGGTGAAGGCGGACAGCGCGGTCAGCGACAGCGATGCGCCGCGCCCCATGCGCCAGCCGCGCGCGATCGCCGCCAGCACGCCGATCGGCCGATCGGCGATCAGGACGGGGGCGACGAGCATCGTGCGCCCCATGATGACCAACCCCGGGATGACCCACAGCAACAGCCCCAGGCCGGCGGGCAGCGTCAGCGCGAACATCGCCAGCAGAAATCGCGGGGCGAGGCTGACCGCGCGGCGGAGCGCACCGCGGACATCGGGTTGCGCGGGGTCGAGATACAGCGACAGCATCGCCGCGCCGCCGACATAGGCGATCGCATAGGACAGCAGGAACCACCCGCCATGCGCCGCTCCCCAATCGCCGATCGATTCGACCCATGCCTGGGTCGCGACCTGGCTATCGGCGGCGGCGGCGTCGGGCGTCGGCGGCGCGGGAACGAGCAACGCGAGCGCATAGGCCGGCAGAAACAGGAACGGGCCGGCGATCCGCAACAAGATGTCGCGGTCGCGGCGGAACAAGGTCCACGCATCGCGAATAACGGTCGTGAAATCGAGGGTCATCAGACGTCGAATGGCGTCCCGGCCGACGCCGCCGGCCCCACCCGCGTCGCGACGTACAATTGTGCGGTGAACACGGCCGCGACGGTCGAGAACGCCGCCGCCACCGCGCCGCCCGCCACCGCCGCTAGGAAGCCGACGGTCGCCTTCGCACCGATGCCCAGGATCAGCCCGAACACAACCCCCGTCACCGCACGCGCCGCGCTGAACGATATCCCCAGCACGACCAGGTACAGCACGAACACGCCGATGATCCGCCAGGTGATCCCCCGGGTCAGCGCGAACGACCGGCGGATCGCGCCGATGCCGAGCCGTTCGTTGACCATTACCGCGGTCCACAACGCCAATCGCGCCGCGACCCACAGCGCCAGGATCGCATACAATAGCCCGTAGAGCCCGATGAACCCCGCTTGGCCACTGGACAGCGTCGGCATCTGCCCCGCCTGCATCGCCTCGGGGCTCCACCCCGCACCGACGAGCGCGATGAAGATCGGCAGGAGGAACAGGCCGAACACGATACCGATCAGCAATCCGACCCCGATCGTCGGCAGCAATCGCGCACGGCCGACCGCCCCGGCCTGCGGCTCGGTGGTGGCGGGATCGGTCGACAGAGCGATCAGCGTCAACTGGCACCAGACCGCCGCCAGCGAGGCGATGATCGCGATCAGTCCGCCGAGAAGCGCGGTAGCGGGCGTATCCTTGCCGACATAGAGCGAATAGGCCGTGCGCACGACGCCGGGCAGGAAGATCGCCAACGCAGCGATCCCCGCCAGCGTGCGTCCCCGCCCCGACAGCACGTCCGTCGTCCGATCCCAGACGTCCCCCATCCGAACCATGCGCCTTCGCTCCTTCCTTGCGGTCGTCGGCGAGAAGACTAGCGCACCTGCGTCGCACTGACCACCGCTAGCGTCACGTCGCTTGCAAGCGGCCGATGCAAGGGACATGTCGCTGGCGATGGCCGGTTCACCCCAGATCGAAAACCCCCGGTTCGAAAGCCCCCTGCCCGGCGTGGAATGGCGCGTGACCCCGGGGCTTGTCGGCTATGCCGACGCGCTGGCCGAGATGGAGGCGCGCGCGACCGCCGTCGGCGCGGGCGCGGCGCGCGAACTGGCCTGGCTGCTGGAACATCCCCCCGTCTACACTACGGGCACCAGCGCCGTTCCGGACGAACTGATCGATCCGCGTTTTCCCGTCGTGGCGGCCGGACGCGGGGGACGCCACACCTATCACGGCCCCGGCCAGCGGGTCGGCTATCTCGTGCTGGACCTATCGACGCGCGGGCGCGACGTCCGTCGCTATGTCCATGCGCTGGAGGACTGGGTCATCGACGCGCTGGCCCGGTTGGGCGTGACGGCGTTCAGCGTCGACGGGCGCGTCGGCATCTGGACCACCGACGGCGGCTGCGAGGCGAAGATCGGCGCGATCGGGGTGCGCGTACGCCGGTGGATCACGCTTCACGGCTTTGCGGTGAACGTAGCGCCCGATCTTTCCCATTTCGGGGGTATTGTGCCGTGCGGGCTGCCGGATTATCCCGTCACCAGCATCGCCGCGCTCGGGATCGCGGCGGATATGACCGTCTTCGACGCCGCACTTGCGGCGACCGCAGGCGCTTTTGCCGAAACTCTTTCTTGTGGGAACTAAAACGAGGCTTGAGGGTCAGGCCCATTGCGTTTAATGTCCACTGCGATTTGGGTATTATAAATGGCCACCAGCCGTCCAAATCCTCTATCTAAGGGAGCTTCCGAAATGCGTGCACTTATCTCCAAGGTTATGGCCGGCTCGATGATCGCCGGTGCCGCGCTGATGGTTTCGGCCTGCGGCCCGAAGACCGATACGACCAACACGACCGTCACCGACATGAACTCGACCGAGGGCATGGACACGATGTCGGACAACATGACTGCGGTCGACGGTTCGATGAACGGCGGCATGATGGCCAACGACACCATGGGCAATGGCGGCATGATGGCGAACGACACCATGACGACCAACAGCACGAGCAACACCACGATGTAATTGCCCCAACGGGCTTCGTCGTAAGAAGGGCCGTCCGGGCGACCGGGCGGCCCTTTGCATTGAACGGCTTTTCGTTTCGCGGACGGCGTGACGGTCGACCCGCGTGACGGTTCGTGGTTAAAAACCATTTGGGCTCGGCGACGAAACCACCTAGAATCACCGACATAGTCCTTCGGGGAGGTTTCATGGGTTCGTTGCGTATCGCGGCCGCGCTTATGCTGGCTGCAGGCGGCATCGCCGCGTGGCCGGCATCGGCCCAATTCTATCTGAAGAGCCATGACATGGCGGGGCGATCGGTGACGGGCGACGAAGCCGATATCGGATTTTCGATGCCGAATGCGACCCCGGCGGAATTACGCGCCGGCCTGTTGTGGAACATGCGCGCAGGCCTGAACGTGGCGGCGCTGCAATGCCAGTTCGAACCGACCTTGCTGGTGGTGTCGAACTACAACGCCCTGCTGAAGGATCATGACGGCGAATTCGACGCGGCACAGGCGGTGCTGAACAAATATTATCTGCGCACCGCGAAGGTGAAGACGAAAAAGGCGGGATCGGATGCGTTCGACCAGTTCGGCACGCATATCTATTCCAGCTTCTCGACCGTGTCGGCGCAGCGCAATTTCTGCCAGACCGCCAACGTCATCGGACGCGATGCGATCTTCACCCCGCGCGGTGGCCTGACCGCATTGGCGCAGGCGCGGATGCGCGAATTGCGCAATAGCCTGGTGCCGTATGGCGAACAGGGCGTGCCCTCCTACGTCTATGCGCGGACCTACAATCTGCCCGTTCCGCGATTGGACGAGGCCTGCTGGTCCAAAAAGGGCGAGTGGCAGGTTCGCAAATGCGGGGAACAGAATTGGCCGCCCGCGGGGATCGCCGCGCGCTGAGCGCAACGGTCTGTCCGTCATGCCGGGCTCGTCCCGGCATCCAGGTCCGCTAACGGCGTCCCTTGCGGCTCTGGATCCCGGGACAAGCCCGGGATGACGAAGGGACCACTACCGCAGCCCCAGCAGCTTGTGCGTCTGAAGCGACAGCCGCCACCAGGGCCGCGCCATGACCAGCGCGACGCAGGCATCCCGGTTGGCGGCGGCGTCGACATCGTCGAGCGGCTGGATCAACCGGTGCGGGAAAGTCCAGTGCTCGATCAGTTCGATATCGGTCTCCGGCTGCGGCCATACCAGCTTCAATTCGTCGCCCGACCGCTGAACGACGACGCTGCCCGCCTTGGGGCTGACGCAGACCCAGTCGATGCGGGGGTGCACGGGCAGCGTGCCGTTGGTTTCGATCGCGATCCGGAAGCCTGCCGCGTGCAGCCCATCCACCAGCGCATCGTCGACCTGCAGCATCGGTTCGCCGCCGGTCAGCACGACGAAACGATCGGTGGCGCCCGGCCCCCAGAACCCCACCACCGACGCCGCAAGCGCCGCGGCGTCGGCGAACTTGCCGCCGCCCGACCCGTCGGTGCCGACGAAGTCGGTATCGCAGAACCGGCAGACCGCGGTCGCGCGGTCCTGCTCCCGGCCCGACCATAGATTGCACCCGGCAAAACGCACGAACACCGCACGCGCGCCGGCATTCACGCCCTCGCCCTGGAGCGTCAGGAACATCTCCTTGACCGCATAGGTCATGGCCGGCCGGCGCGCGCCGACACGCCCGGGGAAACCGCGTACACGGTCGGATCGGCGACGCCGGCCTCCTCGAACCCCTTCGCGCGCAGGCGGCAACTGTCGCAGCGCCCGCAATGTTCGCCGGCAGGTGCCGGATCGTAGCAGGACCAGCTGATTCCCATGTCCAGTCCGAGCCGGTCGCCTTCGCGGACGATATCCGCCTTCGTCATATGCTGCAGCGGGGCCCGGATGCGGAACGGCTCGCCCTCGACCCCCGCCTTGGTCGCGCGTTCGGCGAGGCTCTCGAACGCGGCGATGAATTCGGGGCGGCAATCGGGATAGCCCGAATAATCGAGCGCATTGACCCCGATGAATAGGTCCCGCGCGCCCGCCGCCTCCGCCCAGCCGAGCGCGAGGCTGAGAAAGATCGTGTTGCGTGCAGGCACGTAGGTCACGGGAATGCCGGGCTTGACGCCGTCCTTCGGCACCGCGATGTCCGTCGCGGTCAACGCGGAGCCCCCGAACGCGGACAGGTCCATCGGCAGGACGATATGGCGTTCGGCACGCAGCGCGGTCGCCACCCGCGCGGCCGCGTCGAGTTCGATCCGGTGGCGCTGGTGATAATCGATCGACAGCGCGAGCAGGCGATAGCCCGCCTCGCGCGCGATCGCTGCGGACACCATCGAGTCGAGCCCGCCCGACACGAGCGCGACCGCCAGGGGTTGTTGTTGCGACATGATCGGCGCGCGCTAGGCGCTTCCGCTCGGCATCGCAACATCTGCAGGCCCGAACGAAAAAAGGGCCGCTCGTTGGCGGCCCCGAGTTTCTTACAAGGGAGAGAAAGCGTGCCGAACTAGAAAGCACGAGATACGGGATAGCGGATGGAGGTGAAGATCGGGTTAAGAATGCGCTGCCCCAACGTCATCCCACCGCCTCCACCGGCACCGGGAACACGCTCGCGCAGAACGCGCAGTCGACCCGGATCACGCCGTCGTCGCCCGCCATCGCCTGCCGTTCCTCCAGCGGAAATTTCGCGATGACGCTCAGGATGTGCTCGGTCGTGCAGCGGCAGCCGCGCGCGATCGGCACGACCTGGTGGACGCGCACCTCTTCCTCGTTGAACAGCCGCCAGACGAGCGTTTCCAGCGGCAGCACCGGGTCGGTCAGTTCGTCCGCCCCCATCGTGGTGCCCAACGCCGCGACATGTTCCCATTCGGGATGGTCGAGCCGGGTGTGCAGCCGTTCGCGGCCGTCCTCGCCTTCGGGCAGGTGCTGGAGGAACAACCCGCCCGCCACCGTCGTGCCGTCGGCGCGCTTGTCGATGCCGACGCGGATCAGGGTCGGGATCTGTTCGGACTGCACGAAATAATTCTGCGCCGCGTGCGCCAGCGTCTCGCCGTCCAGCGGCACGATCCCCTGATAGCGCTCGCCGCTGGTCTCCAGATCGAAGGTGATCGCCAGATAGCCCGCGCCGAACAGCGCGAAGAGCGTCGGCCGCTCGGGCGCTTCGGCCAGCTTGTCCGCATCATATTGCACATAGCCCCGGACTTCCCCGCCACGGTAATCGCATACCAGCAGCTGGACCACGCCACTGTCCGTGCGCGTCTGCATCGTCAGCTGCCCGCTCGCGTCCTTCAGCGTCGACCCGATCAGCGCGGCGAGCGTCAGCGCCTCCGCCAACAGCGACTCGATCGCGGGCGGATAGGCATGCGCGGCGAGCACGGTGTCCAGTGTCGGGCCGAGCCGCACGACGCGCCCCCGGGCGGACCGCTGCGGGATGGCGAAGGCGAGCGTTCGGTCGGTGTCGGAGCGTCGGGGGTCGGTCATATAGGTCGTGAAATGGGGCGGATGGCGATCGCGATCAACGCTTTCCGTCATGCCGGGCTCGTCCCGGCATCCAGGCCGTCGCGACCGAAACGCTGTGCGGTACGCGCAAACCCTGGACCCCAGCACAAGGCCGGGGTGACGAAGGAAAGATCAACCGATCTGCCCGAAACACCAGCGCAACACGCTCTTCTGCGCGTGTAGCCGGTTTGCCGCCTCCGCCCAGATCAGCGATTGCGGTCCGTCGATGACGTCCGCCGCAACCTCCTCGCCGCGATGCGCGGGCAAGCAGTGCAGGAATACCGCATCGGGCTTCGCACACATCATCAGCTGCGACGTAACCTGATACGGCATCAACGCCTTCAGCTTGGTCTCGGCATGCGCCTGCCCCATCGAGATCCAGGTATCCGTCACGACGACGTCCGCCCCCGCGATCGCCTCCGCCGGGTCCGCGACGACACGCGCGCGGCCCGAGGCGCGGACGATCGCCGCCGCCTCGGGCTGAAACCCCTGTGGACATGCCGCCACGACATCGAACCGCATCAGGCTCGCCGCCTCGACGATCGACGCCAGCACGTTGTTGCCGTCGCCGAGCCACGCGACCTTCAACCCCGGCAGCGCCTTGCCGGCCTCGATGATCGTCAGCAGGTCGGCCATGATCTGGCACGGATGCGATGCGTCGGTCAGCCCGTTGATGACGGGGACGCTGGCGTACGCGGCCATCTCCTCGATTTTCGCGTGATCGTCGGTACGGATCATGATCGCGTCGCAGTAACCCGACAGGATACGCGCGGTGTCCGCGACGCTCTCGCCGCGGCCGAGCTGCATCTGGCTCGCATCGGAGATGATCGTATCGCCGCCGAGCTGGCGCATCGCCCCGTCGAAGCTGAACCGCGTTCGGGTCGAATTCTTCTCGAACACCATCGCGAGGACGCGGCCCGCAAGCGGCGCGTCGGCATCGGGCTTGCCCTTGGGCCAGCCGATCCGCGCCGCCTTGCGATCGAGCGCATCCGCCAGCATCGCGGCGATGCCGTCGGGTCCGGCGTCGGACAGGTTCAGGAAATGGCGCATTCTAATTCCTCCCCGCTCGCCGGGAGGGGACCAGCCGCAGGCTGGAGGGGGCTTGCCTCACGCGAACCACCTGCCGCACTCCCCCTCCACCATGCTTCGCATGGTCCCCCGCCCCGCGAAGCGGGGAGGAATGGATCACTCGTCCATCGCCGGCACATAGACCCGGGCCGCGACCAACAGCTTCTCGACGAACTCCGTCACATGGCTTTCGTCAATGTTCAGCGGCGGCAGGATGCGCACGACATTGTCCCCCGCCGACACCGTCAGCAACTGGTGTTCGTCGCGCAGGAACGCCACGAACCTGCGGCTGTCGCTCTTCAGCTTCAACCCGACCATCAGGCCATGCCCGCGTACGCTGTGGAACAGATGGTCGTAGTTCGGGATCATCTGTTCCAGCGCGCCGCGCAACCGCGCGCCCATCGCCTCGACATTCGCCAGGAACCCCTCGCCCTGGATCACGTCGAGCACCGCCTCGCCCGCCGCCATCGCCAGCGGGTTGCCGCCATAGGTGGAGCCGTGCGTTCCCGCGACCATGCCCTTGGCCGCTTCCTCGGTCGCGAGACAGGCACCGAGCGGGAAGCCGCCGCCGATCGCCTTCGCCACCGCCATGATGTCGGGGGTGATGCCATAGAGTTCGTGCGCGAACATCTTGCCGGTGCGGCCGTAACCACACTGCACTTCGTCCAGCACCAGCAGCAGGCCGTGTTCGTCGCACGCCTTGCGCAGACCGGTCAGGAATTCGTGGCTGGCGGGACGGATACCGCCCTCGCCCTGGATCGGTTCGACGAGGAACCCGGCGGTATGCCCATCGATCAGCGCCAGCGCGCCGTCCAGATCATCGAACTGCGCATATTTGAACCCGGGCAGCAGCGGTTCGAACCCGTCGCGCATCTTGGGCTGGTTGGTCGCGCTGATCGTCCCCAGCGTCCGGCCGTGGAACGCGGTGTCGAAGGTGATGAGGTCGGTGCGTTCGGGATGGCCGTTCGCGAAATGATAGCGGCGCGCGGTCTTGATCGCGCACTCTACCGCCTCCGCGCCGGAATTGGTGAAGAACACCGTGTCCGCGAACGTCGCATTGACCAGCCGCTGCGCGAATTTCTCGCCCTGCGGGGAGCCGTACAGGTTCGACACGTGCATCAGCGTCGCCGCCTGCTCGGCGATCGCCTTGCTGAGCGCGGGGTGGCCATGACCCAGCGCATTGACCGCGATCCCCGCCGCGAAATCGAGATAGCGCGTGCCGTCCTCGCCGAACAGATACGCCCCCTCGCCGCGCACCGGCCGCACGCCGCACCGCGGGTAGACGGGCATGAGGGCGGTCATTGGCACGGCGCTGATCCTCTTCACGAAACGAAAAGGGCGACCCGTGGAGGGCCGCCCGGAAATGCCTGATACAGAGGTGGGACGAGGGGGGCAACACCGTGCCCGATCAACCGTGCCCGGCGATCAGATCGCCGCGTTGCGCAGCACTTCGTTCATCCGCGATTGCCACCCCGGCCCCGTCGCGCGGAACTTGGCGAGGACATCGGGATCGAGGCGGAGCGTCACCGGTGCTTTGGTCGGTGCCCGCTGCGGGCCGCGCCGACGGACCAGCAGGGCGACGACTTCGGGGGGAAGAACTTCGGAGGCGGGTCGGGCTTTGGCGAAATCCTCTTCCGTCCATTCCGGATTTTCGTCGTAATCGTCCGGTGGTGGTAGCGGTTTATTCATAACGCCTCATCTCCTTGTCATGCGCTCGGCGGAAACTGATTACCCGCGTCGTCGTCTCCCTGAAGGTGAAGACCACGCAAAACCCCCGGCCACCGATCCTGCCCCACGCACGATATCGCGTTTCGACGTAATCGTACCGATCGTCGATCCTGATCTTCGCCTCCGTATCGAACCCGCGGAAGTCGGCCAGCGAAACGCCATGCTTGGCGATATTGGCGGCATCTTTCGCGGGATCGAAGACGAATTCCATCTAGGCGCTTACTCCCGAATTATAAATACGATCAGATCCCTTCAAGCGTCGATCGCTTCCTCGTCCAGCCGCGCGGCATTCTCCTGGATGAAGGCGAAGCGGTGCGCCGGGTTCGTCCCCATCAGCCGGTCGACCAGGTCCTTCACCCCCGCGCGCTCCTCATATTCCTGGGGCAGCGTGATCCGGATCATGCCGCGCGTCTTCGGGTCCATCGTCGTCTCGCGCAACTGGCCCGGGTTCATTTCGCCCAACCCCTTGAAGCGCGCGACCTCGACCTTCTTGCCCTTGAACGCCGTACGCTCCAGCTCGGCCCGGTGCGCGTCGTCGCGGGCGTAGAGCGACTTCGCACCGACCGTCAGCCGGTAGAGCGGCGGCTGCGCGAGATACAGATGCCCGCGCCGCACCAGATCGGGCATTTCCTGGAAGAAGAACGTCATCAAGAGCGTCGCGATATGCGCGCCGTCGACGTCCGCGTCGGTCATGATGACGATGCGTTCGTAGCGAAGATTGTCGACCAGGCAGTCCTTGCGCGTGCCGCAGCCGAGCGCGAGCGACAGATCGGCAATCTCCTGGTTCGCGAAGATCTTCGCAGCCGTCGCCGACGCCACGTTCAGGATCTTGCCGCGGATCGGCAGGATCGCCTGCGTCTTGCGGTCGCGCGCCTGTTTGGCGGAGCCGCCCGCCGAATCACCCTCGACGATGAAGAGTTCGGTACCCTTGGGATCGTCCGCCGAACAATCGGTGAGCTTGCCGGGCAGCCGCAGCTTGCGCGCGCTGGTCGCGGTCTTGCGCTTGACTTCGCGCTCCTGCTTGCGGCGCAGGCGGTCGTCCATCCGTTCGAGGACGTAACCGAGCAGCGCCTTGCCACGCTCCATATTGTGGCCGAGCCAATGGTCGAAATGGTCGCGCACCGCCTTCTCGACCAGCCCGGCCGCCTCGGGCGAGGTCAGCCGGTCCTTGGTCTGGCTCTGGAATTGCGGTTCGCGGATGAAGACCGACAGCATCAGTTCGCTGCCGACCATCACGTCGTCCGCGGTGATGTCCTTCGCCTTTTTCTGGTTCACCAGATCGGCGAAGGCGCGCAAGCCCCGGACGAGCGCCTGGCGCAAGCCCTGTTCGTGCGTGCCGCCGTCGGGGGTCGGGATGGTGTTGCAATACCAACTGTACGACCCGTCGCTCCACAGCGGCCACGCGACCGCCCATTCGACGCGGCCCTGTTCGCCCGGAAAGTCCTGGCTACCGGCGAAAAAATCCGCGGTCGCACAGTCGCGGCCGCCGATCTGCTCACGCAGGTGATCGGCAAGCCCGCCGGGAAACTGGAACACCGCCTCGGCGGGCGTATCGTCGACGAGCAGTTCGGGCGCGCAATGCCAGCGGATCTCGACCCCCGCGAACAGATACGCCTTCGACCGCGCGAGCCGGTACAGCCGCTGCGGCTTGAAGCTCAGCTCGGGGCCGAAGATCTCGGCGTCCGGCGTGAACGCCACCGAGGTGCCGCGGCGATTGGGCACGGGCCCCACCGTCTGCAACGGCCCCAGCGTCAGCCCGCGCGCGAAGCACTGGCGGTAGAGCTGCCGGTCGCGCGCCACCTCGACGACGGTATCGGACGACAGCGCGTTGACCACCGACACGCCGACGCCGTGCAACCCGCCGCTGGTCGCATAGGCCTTGCCGGCGAACTTGCCTCCCGAATGCAGCGTGGAGAGGATGACTTCCAGCGCGCTCTTGTCGGGGAACTTCGGATGCGGATCGACCGGGATGCCGCGGCCATTGTCGACGATGGTCAGCCGGTTGCCCGGCGCCAGCGTCACCTCGATCCGCGTCGCATGCCCCGCGACCGCCTCGTCCATCGCATTGTCGAGCACCTCGGCGGCGAGATGATGCAGCGCCCGCTCGTCGGTGCCACCGACATACATGCCCGGACGGCGGCGGACGGGTTCGAGCCCTTCGAGCACCTCGATCGACGAGGCGTCGTAGGTGTTGGGCGTTGGGGCGCTAGCGAAGAGATCGTCGGCCATGCGCGAACGTATGGGGTACGGCGGGGCGTGGGGCAAGCGGGGAGAGAGGGCCGGGTTTGGTGGAGGCTGTGTGAGAACAGCCTTTAGCGCTGTCGGCAGTCACGCGCAGCGCGTTGGATGTTACGCCTGCAT
>NZ_CAHJWJ010000001.1 GCF_903642285.1 Sphingomonas bacterium | reverse complement strand
GCATAGGTGTCGGTCTTCTTCGCCGCCTCGTGCAGCGGCCGCGGCAGCGCGCGCGCCACCTTCTTCAACAGCTCGCGAAGCCCCAGGAACTCGCGGCTCGACACCATGCGGCTGAGATAGGCGCTAAGCCCCCCGACCGGCGGCGCGATCGACATGTCGTTGTCGTTCAGGATCACCACCAGCCGATTGCCGGCCGCGCCTGCATTGTTCATCGCCTCATAGGCCATCCCCGCCGACATCGCGCCGTCGCCGATCACCGCGATCGCTTTCCCCGGCGCACCGCTCAGCTTGTTCGCCACCGCAAACCCCAACGCCGCCGAGATCGAGGTCGACGAATGCGCCGCCCCGAACGGGTCATACTCGCTCTCGCTGCGCCTGGTGAACCCGCTCAGCCCGCCGCCCTGCCTGAGCGTGCGGATCCGGTCCCGCCTGCCGGTCAGGATCTTGTGCGGATAGCATTGATGCCCGACGTCCCACACCAGCCGGTCCCGCGGCGTGTCGAACACGTAATGGATCGCCGTCGTCAGCTCGACCACGCCCAACCCCGAGCCCAGATGCCCCCCCGTCGTCCCGACCGCCGAGATCGTCTCCAGCCGCAACTCGTCCGCCAATTGCCGCAGGTCGGACTGCGGCAACCCGCGAAGATCGGCGGGGATCGCGATCCGGTCTAAGAGGGGGGTCGGGGGCACCAGGCCGAGAGGACGATCAGTCATCGATGCGGTCTAGCGCGCGCGATAAGCGGTGTCGATTGCCCGCATTTCGCTCAGGAGCCGACGCAATCGGCGCATCGCCCGCGCACTTCGATCACCGGCCGCTGCGGCACGAACCCCGCCGCCTGTGCGGCATCGCGGACCCCGTTCGTCACCCGGTCGTCGTCGAGGTGAGTCGTCTGACCACACGCGTCGCACACCAGAAAGATGCAATCGTGGAGACAATCGGGATGCGCGTTCGCGACATAGGCATTCACGCTTTCGACCTTGCGCGCGAGATTGGTGCCGACGAACAGGTCGAGGATCCGGTACACGCTGTTGGCCGCGATCCGCCGACCGAGCGCGTTGGAAACCGCGTCGGCGATGTCGTATGCACTGGCGGGCTTTTCGAACCCGGCGAGCGCCGCGAAGACGCTGGCGCGCATCGCGGTCCATTGTTCGCCCGCCTGTTCCAGCACGCCCTGCGCCGCCCGCGCGAGCGCGGGGCCTTCGGGTTCGTGGTGCTCGTGCGCGTGGCTGGCCATCGCCTACAGCTAGGCCTCGCAACCGCCCTCGGCAAGGCGCGACCCGCCGGATCAATGCACCGCGCGGTGGTTGAGATCATGCCCGAACGCGAGCAGCCCGACTCCGACGATCGTCCACACCGCCTCCGCCCCCGTCCCGTCATGCGGCAGCGTCATCGCACCCGCCATGATGCCGAGCCCCAGCGATCCCATGCAGATCGGCATGACATAGCCGTGGCGAAGCGCCCCCCGCCCGAGCGCCACCGCGCCGAGCAGGATGGCGAAGGTCAGCCCGACCTCGTGGAAGATCGGGTTCAGCAGCACGCCGTCCGCCGCCGACAGCATGACCAGCAGCACCGAACTCGCCACGCAGTGGACGACGCACAGCCCCGACAGCCCGATCGCCAGCCGGTCGATGCCGGGAAGGCGCGGAAATCGGGCGGTGACGTTCGTTATCGGCATGTCGAGGGAGATACGCCGATTACGAACGGGATACAATGTCACATCGCACGAACAATCGAGATTATCGTCGACGATCCCACTGCTTGGCGGCACACCGCGGAAGGTGTAGGCGGAAGCATGCTTCAAACCAGCGCCGCCTTCACGTCGAAAGCGCGCCCCCGCGCGGTCGCGATCTGGCTGTTTTTCGTAGCGGTGATGATCGTCGGCATCGTGGTGGTCGGCGGGATCACGCGGCTGACCGAGTCCGGTTTGTCGATCACCACCTGGAAACCGCTTAGCGGCATCCTGCCGCCGCTGAACGATGCGCAGTGGCAGGCGGAGCTCGCCAATTACCGGACGATCGATCAGTCGCGTACGGTCCATGCCGGCATCGCGCTCGCCGCGTTCAAGGGCCTGTTCTTCTGGGAATATATCCACCGCATGATCGGGCGGACGATCGGACTGGCCTTTGCACTGCCGCTCATCTGGTTCGCGCTGCGTCGACGCATTCCCAAGGGCTATGGCCGGCGGCTCGTCGCACTGCTCGCGCTGGGTGCGCTGCAAGGCGCGCTCGGCTGGCTGATGGTGCGATCGGGGCTTCGGCCGGGGCAGGTCGAGGTCGGGCATGGCTGGCTGGCCGCGCATCTGCTCACCGCGTTGTTCACGCTGGCGGGGATGGTGTGGACCGCCCTCGACCTGCTCGATCTGGCGCGCAATCCCTATGCCCGGCCGGCGCGGCTGCGGCGGATGTCGGTGATCGTCGGCATCGTCCTGTTCACGCAGTTGATGTACGGCGCGTTCACCGCGGGGCTTCGCGCGGGAAAGGCCACGCCGGAATGGCCGCTGATGTATGGCCGTTTCTTCCCTGGTCCCAGCCAGACCGGCCGGTCGTTTCTCGACGCGGTCGTCGACGACCCGCTGATCGTCCAGTTCATCCACCGCTGGTTCGCCTTTGCCGCCGCCGCCGCGCTGATGTGGCTGGCGATCCGCGCGACGACGGCGGGTTCGCGCGCAGGGTTCGCGATCATCGCGCTCGTCACCCTGCAGATCATATTGGGCATCGCGACGCTGATGACCGGGGTGCAAATCGATGTCGCCGTCGCGCATCAGGCGAACGCTGCCCTGCTGACGATCGCCGCCATAGTCGCGGCGCACGCGGTGGGAACGCAGTCGCGGGTATCATATTACCCGTCAGCAAAGCGGCACTTTGCTTGACAATTTGATCGTCGGCAGTAGTGCGGACCCATTCGCGCCGCCCCTAGCCGGGCGGCGCGCTTCGTTTCAAACCGAAAAGGTCCCGGCCCCATGAAGGCGCTCATGAAGACCACCAAGTCGGCCAAGCCGCACGAGGTGGAGAAGAAATGGCATATCGTCGACGCCGACGGCCTGGTCGTCGGTCGCGCGGCGGTGGTGATCGCCAACGTCCTGCGCGGCAAGCACAAGACCAGCTTCACCCCGCATGTCGATTGCGGTGACAATGTCGTCGTCATCAACGCCGACAAGATCCGCTTCACCGGCAACAAGGCCGCGAAGAAGGTCTATTACAAGCACACCGGCTATGCCGGCGGCATCAAGGGCGTGACCGCGGCCAAGGTGCTCGAGGGCCGCTTTCCCGAGCGCGTTCTGGAGAAAGCCGTCGAGCGGATGATCCCGCGCGGGCCGCTTGGTCGCCAGCAGATGCGCAACCTGCGCATCTTCAAGGGCACCGAGCACCCGCACGAGGCGCAGAGCCCCGAGACACTCGATATCGCGGGCATGAACCGCAAGAACAAGGTGGGTGCATAATGTCCGACAACCGCCAATCGCTCTCCGATCTCGCGAACCTGACCAATGCGCCGGCCCCCGCCGCGCAGGCCGATGCGCCCGCATACACGACCGGTGATGCGGAGCCGGTGAACAATTCGGGTCCCGCGCCCGAGCCGATGCCACTGCGCGAGCAGATCCTCGACAAGCAGGGCCGCGCCTATGCCACCGGTCGCCGCAAGGATGCGGTCGCGCGCGTCTGGCTGAAGCCCGGTTCGGGCAAGATCACGATCAACGGCCGCGACCAGGAAGTGTATTTCGCGCGCCCGACGCTTCGCCTCGTCCTGAACCAGGTGTTCGGCGTGACCGAGCGCGAAGGCCAGTATGACGTCGTCTGCACGGTCAAGGGCGGCGGCCTGTCGGGCCAGGCAGGTGCGGTGAAGCACGGCATCAGCCAGGCGATCACGAAGTATGAACCGATCCTGCGCGCGCCGGTCAAGGCCGCGGGCTTCCTGACCCGCGACAGCCGCACGGTCGAGCGCAAGAAGTACGGCAAGGCGAAGGCCCGCCGCAGCTTCCAGTTCTCCAAGCGCTGATGCGGCCTCGGATAGCGGACGCTATCCGAGGATTCGCATCGAGCCGGCCGGCGGAGCGGCTCGCCCGCTCCGTTCGACATCACGGATTCACGCCGTGACAGCGCGCCGCCAAACCATGCAGAAAGGGCGATCCGGAGACGGGTCGCCCTTTTTCGTACGTCGTCCGGGCGCAGAATGGAGGTCGATAGCCGCAAGTCCATCGCCCGCGGCACGATGGATGCCGGGTAGAGCCCGGCATGACGGGAGACTGGGACGAGAAGTCTCAATGGCCCCCGAACGCCATCAAAGCGCCGACATCGACCCCATCGCCGCGCAGCGCATCCGCACCGCCCAGATCGGGCAGGTCGATCACGAACGCTGCCGCGCCGACCGTCCCGCCCGCCTTGCGGATCAGCCGGACCGCGGCGCGCGCGGTGCCGCCGGTCGCGATCAGGTCGTCGATCAGCAGCACGCGCTGCCCGGGGACCAGTGCATCCTCGTGCAGCACGATCCGGTCGGTGCCGTATTCCAGCGCATAATCCTCGCCGATCGTCGCCCCGGGCAGCTTGCCGTCCTTGCGGATGAGCAACAGCCCGACCTCGAGCTCGCGCGCCACCGCCGCCCCGAATACGAATCCCCGCGCTTCGATCCCCGCGACCAGATCGAACGGCCCCGCCTGCAACGCCGCAAGCCGCACCACCGCCTCCGACAACCCGCGCGGATCGAGCAGCAACGTCGTGATGTCGCGGAACTGGATGCCGGGCTTGGGAAAGTCCGGAATGGTGCGGATGAGGGATTTCAAATCGTCGTTTGTGGGCATGCGGAATTCCGAGACAGGAGCGGAAGAAGACACGGATGACGTAAGCCGGGCGGCCAACGTGGTTATCGACGACCAGCCCCGCTTCGTGGCGTAAGGCCCTACCCGGCCGTTACCCGCCCGGTTCGCTGCAGCTTGCCCCACCCGACCATCGGCCCGCGCAGCGCCTGCGCGATTGCCTTCAGCACGACATAATACATCACCTGCCGGTACCCGATCCGCTGCGGGATCAGCAGCCATAACAGACTCCATTTCTCCTTGCGTTCCAGTGCGAACGCGATGGTCGCGGCCAGCAAATCGATCGCGGTGAAGATCAGCCAGTAGAGCAGCATCGTCTCGACATCGTGGCTGGTCTGCGCCCAGCCATGCGCGACGATCGCGACATAGGTCAGGAAGAAGCTGACGACGAGCGCCAGGTCGATGATCGGCGAGATCGCCGCCAGCACGATCTGGAACAGGATCGCCTGCGGCAGACCGATCCAGCCCAGCCCCCTGGGGCGCGAACCGAAGATCGCCGACTGATGCTTCCACAGGCATTGCAGCGTCCCGAACGCCCAACGGAAACGCTGCTTGGCGAGCGCCTTGAGCGTCTCCGGCGCCTCGGTCCAGGCGACCGCGAACTGGTCGTACTTGACCCCCCACCCCGCGCGCTGGATCGCGATCGTCAGGTCCTGGTCCTCGGCCAGCGTATCGTTGGGATAGCCGCCGACCGACGCGATCGCCGACCGCCGCCACGCGCCGACCGCACCGGGCACCACCGTCATCGCGTTCAACCGGGCGAGTGCGCGGCGTTCGAGATTTTGCGCGGTGATATATTCCAGCGCCTGCCATTTGGTGACGATATTGACCCGGTTGCCGACCTTCGCATTGCCGGCGACCGCGCCGAGCGCCGGATCGACGAACCAGCGGGCGAGGCGTGCGATCGTCGTCGGTTCGAACTGGGTGTCGGCATCGAGCGCGATGACGATCTCGCCGCGCGCGATCTCCAGCCCGCGGTTCAGCGCGCGCGCCTTGCCGCCATTGGGCAGCGTCAGCAGCCGGACCCGGTCGTCGTCCGAAAAGGCATCGCGTATGATCCGGCTCGTCGCATCCCGCGAGCCGTCGTCGATCACGATGACTTCGATCTCGACTTCGGTGGACGCCAGCACGCCGCGGACCGCGCGTTCGATCACCTGCTCCTCGTTGAAGGCGGGGATCATTACGGTGACGAACCGCGCCGGATCGATCGGCGGGAAGATCGTCTGGTTCTCGCGCCGCGCCTGGATCAACGCCAGCGCCGACAGCGCCAGTGCGCGCAGGATGCCTACCGTGATCGCGATCCCGAACAGCCAGTGGAGTCCGATGACGAGCCAGCCGAGCGCGGTAAACAGCGCCAGATCGGCCAGCGCGGCGACGCGGTCGCTCGACGAGATCGCGGGGTTGGCGTCGGCTTGTGGAATGTTCGCCAGTTCCGATACCGGCACGAAGCTGTATCCCATCGCGCGCAGCCGATCGATGATGACGGGCAGCGCCGCGACCGTCTCCGCGCGGTTGCCGCCCGCATCGTGGAGCAGGACGACGTTGCGGCTGCAACTGTTCGACGAGCCGACCGCATCGCAATTGCCTGGGCCGGTCGTCGCCTCCTGGATTGTCGCGTCGATGATCTGCTGTACGCCCGGACGCTTCCAGTCGCCCGGATCGACATGGAGCCCGACCGATATATAACCCCGCTGCTGCGCCTGCAGCGCCGGGACGATCTCGTCCGCGGTGGTCGGTTCGGCGTCACCGAAATAGGGCGCTCGGAAGAAACGCAGCGAGCGGCCGGTGAAGGCCTGGAACAGCCGCTGCGTCGTGTTCAGTTCGAACATCACCTGCCGCGGCGACACGTTCGCCAGATTGGGATGCGTGTAGGTATGGCTGCCGACCTCATGCCCTTCGGAGATCATCCGTTCGAGCAGCCCACGCTCCGTCAGCGCATTCTCGCCGATGACGAAAAAGGTCGCGGGGACCGCCTTCTCCTTCAGGATATCGAGAATCTTGGGCGTCCATTGCGCATCCGGCCCATCGTCGAACGTCAGCGCGATCTGCTTGGGTTTGAAGCCGGTACGAAAGATCACATAGGGGGCAGGCAGACGCGTGAAGGTCACGCCGGCGATCGTTCCGTCCGCCGCCGGGACGGCGTCGCGCAGGCCGGTCAGCGGTTCGCCGCCGATCTTCAGGATTTCGCCCGCACCCTCGATATCGGTGTTGGTGCCCGCCGGGATATCGTCGATCGAATCGGGGATCGGCAGCTTGCGATGGTCGCGCCCGAAGATCGTCCAGACGCCGGGATCCTCGGACCCCAGTCGCCACAGCGCGATGCTGTACAGCCCCGCCTTGTTCAGGAACGCGATCTGGTTGAACGCGGACGCAGCATCGAGCAGCCAGACCTGGTGGCGGGTGCTGCCGTCCTGATAGGCGAAGCTGGAATTCAGGCTCGCCTTGTCGAAGGTCGGGATCGTGCCGGAATCGCGCGCGGCCTGCCACGCTTCCTCGACGTCGAGCGGGTCCGCCGCGCCGTCGTGCCAGTCATAGGCATAGGACCCGATCGCGACGACCAGCTTCGACGCCGGGATGCCCCGCGCCGAATCCGCCACCGCACGCGCGAACCAGGCTTGCGATGCGATCGGTCCCGGCGCGCCGCCGGACTCGTGCTCGTCATACGCCATCAGAAAGACCTTGTCGGTCACCTTGGCATAGGCCGGCAGGTCCCATTCCTCGTTGCCGACGGGTGCAGCGATCGCGACGACCCAGCCGCGCGGCGTGAAGCGGGCCTTCGTCTCGGCCAGGAATATACGATAATTCGGCTGCGCGCTCGCAGGCAGTTCCTCGAAATCGAAGAACGCGCCCGCGGCATTGTTCGTCACCAGAAACGGCACCAAACGGTCGAGGAATGCCGCCCGCAGCTTCGGATCGGCCATCATCGCCGCGATCCCCTTGCCGTCCCAGACCCCGTTCAGCGCGTTCTGGACCATCGGCAGGATCGCGGGGCGATGCGTCGCATGATTGAGGATCGTGCGCCCCTCGGTATCGCGGAACACGGTGATCCGGTGATCGGGTCCGGTCACCGATACCCAGCCGGGAATCAGCCAGTCCAGCTGTTCGACATGCCGCTTCAGGCTGGCCCCGCTCGATTCGTCCCACGGCGCGTGGAAGGCGATGGCGAGCGAGGGGTTGATCGGTGCCGCCGTCGACGGCGCGGCCGCGTGCCCCCGTGGCGCACCGCTCGGCGTGCCGAACAATTGCGCGGCATAGTAGTTGATGCTTCGCGTGGTCCGGCTCAGCAGACCGCCGCGCGGTGCCGGCAGGCTCTTCAAGGCGGGATGTTCGGCGGTGACGGGCAGCAGCGGTGCCGCCGGCACCGCGCCGATCGACACCCCGAAGACCGCCACCGCCAGCACCAGCAACGCGACGAACGCCGCGATGCCAAGCGCGAACCGGCGTCTGCGCCGACCGCTCGCGTCATAGAAAATGGGACGTTCGGCCATGGCGTTCGCTCGTTCGTTCGTCGGGCTCGGATCGGTGGCGACGTCGGGCACGAGGCATGGCAAATGCGGTTTACGGGGTCAACCGAGGTCAACCTCGAAGAACGGCCTCGCTGCGCTCGGGCTCAGGCGTCGTCCCCCATTCGAAGCGCCGCGATAAAGGCCTCTTGCGGGATGCTGACCGAGCCGTACTCGCGCATCTTCGCCTTGCCCTTCTTCTGCTTTTCCAGCAGCTTCTTCTTGCGGCTCGCGTCGCCGCCATAGCATTTCGCGGTTACGTCCTTGCGCATCGCGCTGATCGTTTCGCGCGCGATGACCTTGCCGCCGATCGCCGCCTGAATCGGAATCTTGAACAAATGGCGCGGGATCAGGTCCTTCAACCGCTCGACCATGCCGCGGCCGCGCACCTCCGCCGTGCCGCGGTGGACGATCATACTGAGCGCATCGACCGGTTCCTCGTTGACCAGGATTCCCATCTTGACGAGATCGCCCTCGCGGTAGCCGATCTGGCTGTAGTCGAAGCTCGCATAGCCCTTCGACAGCGATTTCAGCCGGTCGTAGAAATCGAACACCACCTCGTTGAGCGGCAGCTCGTAGGTCGCCTGCGCACGACCGCCGACATAGGTGAGGTTCTGCTGGATGCCGCGCCGATCCTGGCACAATTTGAGGATCGAGCCGAGGTATTCGTCGGGAACGTAGATCGTCGCCAGAATCCACGGCTCGCTGATCGACGCGATCGCGCTGGGGTCGGGCATGTCGGCGGGGTTGTGCAGTTCCAGATGACCCTCGCCGTGGCTCAGCTCGATCTCGTACACCACCGAAGGCGCGGTGGTGATGAGGTCGAGATCATATTCGCGAGTCAGCCGCTCCTGGATGATCTCCAGATGTAGCAGGCCAAGGAACCCGCAGCGGAACCCGAAGCCGAGCGCGGCGGACGTCTCCATCTCGAAACTGAACGACGCATCGTTGAGCCGCAGTTTCGAGATACTTTCGCGCAGTTTGTCGAAGTCGTTGGCATCGACCGGGAACAGGCCGCAGAACACGACCGGCTGGACTTCCTTGAACCCCTCCAGCGCCTGCATCGCGGGCCGCTTCGCATCGGTCAGCGTATCGCCGACGCGCGCCTGCGCCACGTCCTTGATCTGCGCGGTGATGAAGCCGATCTCGCCCGGGCCGAGGTCCGGCAGTTGCTCGATCTTCGGACGGAAACACCCGACGCGGTCGACCAGATGGACCGTCCCGGCGTTCATGAACTTGATCTGCTGGCCCCGCTTCAGGACGCCGTCGATCACGCGGATCAGGATGACGACGCCCAGATACGGGTCGTACCAGCTGTCGACGAGCATCGCCTTCAGCGGCGCGTCGATATCGCCCTTGGGCGGCGGGATCTTGGTGACGATGGCTTCCAAAATCTCGGCGATGCCGATCCCGGACTTGGCCGAGGCCAGCACCGCCTCCGACGCGTCGAGGCCGATGACGTCCTCGATTTCCTTGCGCACCTTTTCGGGTTCGGCGGCGGGCAGGTCGATCTTGTTGATGACGGGGACGATCTCATGGTCGTGCTCGATCGACTGGTACACGTTGGCCAGCGTCTGCGCCTCGACCCCCTGCGCGGCGTCCACCACCAGCAACGCGCCCTCGCATGCCGCGAGGCTGCGTGAGACTTCGTACGCGAAGTCGACATGCCCCGGCGTGTCCATCAGGTTCAGGACATAGTCGACGCCGTCCTTCGCCTTGTAGGCCAGGCGCACCGTCTGCGCCTTGATCGTGATTCCGCGCTCCTTCTCGATATCCATATTGTCGAGCACTTGCTCGGACATCTCGCGGTCCGTCAGCCCGCCCGTCGCCTGGATCAGCCGATCGGCCAGCGTCGACTTGCCATGGTCGATATGCGCGATGATCGAGAAATTGCGGATCGTGGAAAGGGGAGTCATCTCCGCGCCCCTAGCAGGCAGTGGCCGCGATGCCAAAGGGTTGGCTCCGATGGCTTTCGGCCCAGCAACTTTCAAAACGATCCGCGCAGGGAACAGCTGTATACCTCCCCCTCCCCCTGTCCTACTTCGTTCGACTGTGGCAGCTTCGCTCGATGCACTGCTCGATCCATCCCGCCGCGGTCGCCGCTTTCGGCAAGATCGGCAGTGCGGGGGGCGGTTTCGACGCTGACGTAGCGTGTGGTTCGTCCACTTCCAGCGCCCAGACCCAAGCGAATCGGAACGCCCAATGCGTCATATCGCGGTGATCGGCTCGGGCCCGGCGGGCTATTACACCGCCGAAGGATGCCTAAGGCAGTTCGGCGACGCCGTGCGCGTCGACATCGTCGATCGCCTCCCCGTCCCCTACGGCCTGATCCGTAGCGGCGTCGCGCCCGATCATCAGTCGATCAAGGGTGTCAGCCGCCGGTACGAAGCGACCGCGCTTTCGGACAATATCCGCTTCGTCGGCAATGTGAAGGTCGGGCGCGATGTGACGATCGCCGAGTTGACCGACCTTTACGACGCGGTCGTGTTGGCGACGGGTGCGCCGTCGGACCGGGCGCTCGCTATTCCCGGCGACGATCTGCCCGGCGTCATCGGCTCCGCGGCGTTCGTCGGCTGGTATAACGGCCACCCCGATTTCGCCGGGCTCGCGCCACCGCTTCATGGTCCCGGTGCGGTCGTCGTCGGTGCGGGTAATGTCGCGCTGGACGTGGCGCGTATCCTCGCCAAGACCGGCGACGAGTTCGCCGGTTCGGACATCGTCGCGCATGCGCTCGGGCAGCTTGGCGAGCATGCGATCGAGACCGTCACGATCCTCGCGCGGCGCGGCCCGCACCAGATCGCGATGACGCCAAAGGAACTGGACGAACTCGGCGGTTTGTCGCGCGCCGTACCCGTCGTCGATCCCGCCGACCTGCCGCCGGAGGAGACGGACGCCGCGCTCGACCCCGGCGTGCGCAAATCGGTCGCGCACCTGCGCGCCTTCGCCGATCGCAGCGACGACAAGCCGATCACGGTGGCGTTCGATTTCTACGCGATGCCGATCCGGATCGAGGGCGGGGCGCATGTCGAACGCGTGATCGTCGAGCGCACCCGAATCGAACCCGATGGGCGTACTGTCGGGACGGGCGAGACCTATGCGATCCCCGCGGCGATGGTCGTCGCCTGCATCGGCTACCGCACGCCGCCGATCGAGGGCGTGCCGTACGACACGAAGCTCGGCCGGTTCGCGAATGTCGAGGGACGGATCGCGCCCGGTCTCTACGCGGTCGGCTGGGCGCGACGCGGGCCGACCGGGACGATCGGCACCAATCGCCCCGACGGCTTCCTGATCGCGGAGCATATCGCCGCCGATACGGTCGCGGACAGTACCAAGGCCGGGCGCGACGGACTTGATATGCTGCTCGCGTCGCGGAACGTCGACATCGTCACGTTCCGCGACTGGCAGGCGATCGAACGCGCGGAGATCGCCAATGCGCGCGTCGGCGCACCGCGCGAGAAATTCGTCGCGGTGGAGGCGATGCTTGCGGCGCGGGATCGATAGCCCGGCAATGGTCGGGCCCTGCAATGGTCGGGGCGATAGGATTCGAACCTACGACCCCTGGACCCCGAGACCAGTGCGCTACCGGACTGCGCCACGCCCCGACACATTGCAGGCGCTGCGCGTAGCGGGGCGGCCGATGGCTATCAAGCGAAAAGAAGGGATAGGAGACGCCGTGCGCGACACCATTCTTCCCTTCGTCACCCCGGGCTCGACCCGGGGTCCCGCTTCTTCGGGCGTAAGAAGAAGCGGGACCCCGGCTCAAGGACCGGGCGACGGAGTTCTTGTGACAGCCAACACGTCAGGCGTGCTGCATCACCCTCGGTGCCGCCCGGCGGACGCCCTCGTCGACATGCTCCGCGAACTGCGCGAAATTCTCGACGAACTGATCCACCAGCCTCGCTGCCGCGGCGTCGTACGCTCCCTTGTCGGACCAGGTACCGCGCGGATCGAGGATCGCGGTATCCACCCCCGGCACCGATACCGGCACCGCGAACCCGAAATACGGATCGGTGCGGAATTCGGCATCGTTCAGGCTGCCGTCGAGTGCGGCGTTGAGCAGCGCTCGCGTCGCCTTGATCGGCATCCGGCTGCCGACGCCGTATTTGCCCCCGGTCCAGCCGGTGTTGACCAGCCAGCAATCCACCCCGCCCTTCGCGATCCGCGCCTTCAGCAGATTGCCGTAGACCGACGGATGCCGCGGCATGAACGGCGCCCCGAAACAGGTCGAGAAGGTCGCATCGGGCTCGGTCACCCCGATCTCCGTCCCGGCTACCCGCGCGGTATAGCCCGACAGGAAATGGTACATCGCCTGATCGGGCGTCAGCTTCGCGATCGGCGGCAGGATACCGTAAGCATCCGCTGTGAGCATCACGATGTTGCGCGGCACCGGCCCCATATTCTCGATCGAGGTATTGGGGATGAAGTCGAGCGGATAGGCGCCGCGGCTGTTCTCGGCCAGACGGGCGTCGTCGAGATCCAGCTGGCGCGTGACGGGGTCCATCACGACGTTCTCCAGCACGGTGCCGAACCGCTTGGTGGTCGCGAAGATCTCGGGCTCGGCGTCGGCCGAAAGCCGGATCATCTTGGCATAGCAGCCGCCCTCGAGATTGAAGATCGCGGTGTCGGACCAGCCATGCTCGTCATCCCCGATCAGCGTGCGCGCCGGGTCGGCGGACAAGGTCGTCTTGCCCGTCCCCGACAAGCCGAAGAATATCGCCGTGTCGCCGTCCGGTCCCATGTTGGCCGAACAATGCATCGGCATGACACCCGTCGGCGGCAACAGGTAATTGAGAATACCGAACACCGATTTCTTCATCTCGCCGGCATAGCGCGTGCCGCCGATCAGGATCAGCTTCTCGGTGAAATTGACCGCGATCACCGTCTCGGTCCGGCTGCCGTGGCGCGCCGGATCGGCGCGGAAGCTGGGCAGGTCGATGATCGTGTAATCCGCCGCGAAGTCCCGAAGATCGGGTTCTTCGGGGCGAACCAGCATCGTACGGATGAACAGGTTATGCCAGGCGAATTCCGTCACGACCCGGACGCGGACGCGGTTTTCCGGCTGCGACCCGCCGTACAGATCCTGGACGTAGAGGTCCTCCTTGTCGACGAGCGCGGCGAAGAAGTCGGCTTTCAGCGCCGCGAAATCGTCCGGGCTCATCGCCTTGTTCGACTTGCCCCACCACACGCTGCCTTCCGTCTCGGCATTCTTGACGATGAACTTGTCCTGTGCGGACCGTCCGGTATGCGGGCCGGTCTCGACGACCAGCGGCCCGTCAGCGGACAGCTTGCCCTCGCCGCGGGCGACGGCGATCTCGACCAGCCGTGCGGTCGTCAGGTTCCAGTGCAGGTCGGCGCGGGTCTCGATCCCCTGCGCTTCCAGTCCTAGGGTCGGTATCCGCTCGTTCATCGACATCCTCTCAAACCTGGCATCGGACACGGTCGACGCCGTGCACATATGCATTTCCCGGAAAAGCGCATAATCGCAGGGCGACGGTCGGTCAAATGACGGGGATATAGCCGGTTGAGCGTTCTGCATTCCTGGTATAGCCCGCAAGGGCAACGAGACAAGGTCGCCCCACCGCGATGACGGCTTCGATCGCGCTCGTCGATGACGATCGCAACATCCTGACCTCGGTGTCGATCGCGTTGCAGACCGAGGGATTTCTGACCCGCGTCTATTCGGACGGCGAAACGGCGCTGAAGGCGCTGGTCGACAACCCGCCCGATCTGGCGATCTTCGACATCAAGATGCCACGGATGGACGGGCTGGAGCTTCTCCGCCGGCTTCGCGAGAAAAGCCAGATCCCGGTCATCTTCCTGACCAGCAAGGACGATGAACTGGACGAGGCGCTTGGCCTTGCGATGGGTGCGGACGATTACATCGCCAAGCCGTTCTCGCAACGTCTGCTGATCGCCCGCATCAGAGCCATCCTGCGCCGTTCCGAAAGCGCGCAGCCGAGCAGCGGCGAGCCCGAAATCGAGGGAGCGACCGGCCCGATCGTCCGCGGCCGGCTGACGATGGACCCGGCCCGCCATCGCACCTTCTGGAACGATCGGCCCGTCACGCTGACCGTCACCGAATTCATGATCCTCGAAACGCTGGCGCAGCGGCCGGGCATCGTGAAGACGCGCAACCAGCTGATGGATGCCGCCTATCAGGACGACATCTATGTCGACGATCGCACGATCGACAGCCATATCAAGCGGCTGCGGCGCAAGTTCCGGGAGATCGACGACTCGTTCGATGCCATCGAAACGCTTTATGGGGCCGGGTACCGTTTTTCGGACGAATGAAGACCGCGATCTGACGCTTCGCTGGTCGGGTCAGATCTCGCTGACCCGGCGCATCCTGGCGGTCAACATCTTCGCACTGGCGTTGCTGGCGGGCGGGTTCTTCTATCTCGATTCATACCGTAGCCGGATCGTCGACAGCCGGGTCGCGCAGGCCGGGCGCGAAGTGCGGCTGGTCGGGGAGGCGATCGCGTCGGTCGATCCGGGGGAACGTAGCGCGCTGATCGTCCGGCTGGCGGAGGATACCGGATCGCGCATCCGCCTGATCGATGCCAGCGGCGGCGTCGCGGCGGATAGCCGGTTGCTCGGCACGCGCAATTTCGTGCTGCTCGATCCCGATCGGCAAGGCCGCGGCCAGGTCGCGGCGCGACTGCTCGATGCGATGATCGATACGGTCGTCATGGCACCGCGACCGCCCCTGTACCGCGAACGCGCAGCCGGCGATCCGTGGCCCGACGTCACCGCGGCGCGCGCGACCGATGCGGTATCGACGACGGTCTGGCGCGCGCCCGACCGCACCCCCGTCATCACCGCCGCCGCGCCACTGCCCGGGGGCGGCGTCGTGATGTCCACGGTCAACGCCCGCGACATCACGGAAACGGTGCGGATCGAACGGTTTCGTCTCGGCATCGTGCTGGCGGCAGTGTCGGTCGTATCGATCCTGTTGTCGTTGTTCCTTGCCCGCACCATCGTCCGCCCGCTGCGACGCCTCGCCCGCGCCGCGGTCCGCGTCCGGCTGGGGCGGGCACGCGAAGTGGTGGTGCCCCGCCTGCCCTCGCGCCGCGACGAACTCGGCATGCTGGCCCGTGCGCTGTCGGACATGAGCCTTGCGCTGCGGGCCCGGATCGATGCCACCGAGGCGTTCGCGGCGGATGTGACGCACGAACTGAAGAACCCGCTCGCGTCGCTTCGGTCCGCGGTCGAGGGGCTGACGACGGTCCGCGATTCGGCGCTTCGTGACCAGCTGTTCGCGATCGTCCGGGACGACGTCCACCGACTGGACCGGCTGATCACCGATATTTCCGAAGCGTCGCGGCTCGATGCGCAGCTCAGCCGCGCCAAGTTCGAGCCGGTGGATATCGGTATCATGATCGACGGATTGGTGGCGCAGCGCGTAACCCGGGGGATCGAACGCGGCATCCGGATCGTGTTCGATCACGATCCCGATGTGCCGCTCGTGGCGCTCGGCGAAGGCGCGCGGCTGGAGCGCGTGTTCGAAAACCTGATCGACAACGCGCTGTCCTTTTCGCCGCAGGACAGCATCGTGGCGATCGCCGCGCTGCGCGAACGACGCGACATGGTCGTTCGGGTCGAGGACGACGGCCCGGGCGTACCGGAGGAGGCGCGCGATGCGATCTTCCGCCGCTTCCAGTCGATCCGTCCGCAAAGCGAGGCCTTTGGTCGCCATTCCGGGCTGGGCCTCGCCATTGCGCGCACCATCGTCGACGGGCATCAGGGCGCGATCATGGTCGAATCGCGCGAGGACAGGCTGAGCGGCGCGCGCTTCGTCGTCCGATTGCCGCTCGCCGATCCCGACTGAACGGAAAGCCTCATGGCCACGATCTCCTCCGAAACGATTCACGCCACCTGCGTCGCGGTCGGCGGGCGCGCGGTGATGATCGAGGGGCCGTCCGGGGCCGGCAAGTCGGACCTGGCGCTTCGGCTGATCGATCGCGGTGCGGTGCTTATCAGCGACGACTACACGCTGTGCGTTCGCGTCGGCACGAACCTGCACGCGCGGGTACCGGCGATGACGATCGCCGGCCGGATCGAAGTCCGCGGGCTCGGCATCGTCGCGATGCCGCATGCCGACGACATCCCCGTCGCGCTCCTCGTACGGCTCGATCCGACGCCCGAGCGGATGCCCGAACGTCGGCTGCGCAAGATCGCGGGAATCGATATCCGCCAGTTCGTGCTCGATCCCCGCCCCGCGTCGGCTACCATCAAGCTCGAACTCGCGCTCCGGGGCGAGACGATCGAATGAGCGACGGCACGCCGATCCTCCTCGTCACCGGGCTTTCGGGGGCGGGGAAGTCCACGGTGCTGAAGACGCTGGAAGATCTCGGCTGGGAAGTCGTCGACAACCTGCCGCTCGCGTTGCTCGACCGGTTGCTCGACGCGCCGCTACCGGCCGCGGCGGCCGGACGCTCGCAGCCGCTGGCGATCGGTATCGGTGCGAGAACGCGCGATTTCGATCCGGCGCGGATCATCGGCCGTATCCGCACGCTGCAGACGTCCGGCACGGTCGAGATCGGGACGCTGTTCCTGGACTGCGCGGACGGCGAACTCGAACGGCGTTATTCCGAAACGCGTCGCCGGCATCCGCTTGCCCCCGATCATCCGGCGGCCGACGGCATCGCCCGCGAACGCGAATTGCTGGCACCGCTCCGCGATTTCGCCAATCGACTGATCGACACCACTATGCTGACTGCCAACGAACTGGCGCAACAGGTCCGCACGACCTTCGGCGACGAGGCGCACGGCCAGCCGACATTGTCGGTCATGTCGTTCGGCTTTTCGCGCGGCATTCCCCGCGGTGCCGATCTGGTCTTCGACATGCGCTTCCTACGCAATCCGCATTGGGACCCGGTGCTGCGCCCCGGTACGGGGCTGGACGCCGACGTCGCCGCCTATGTCGCGGCGGACCCGGCCTATGAAGCGGCGGTGTCGCGGATCGAGGACCTGCTGCTGCTGCTGGTCCCGCGCTATGCGGCGGAGGGGAAATCCTACGTTACCGTCGCGATCGGCTGTACCGGGGGGAGACACCGATCGGTCCATGTCGCGGACCGGATCGCTCGCCGGTTGCACGAAGCGGGTTTTTCGCTCACCATCGCACACCGTGATCTGGCGGCGGCACCGCAGGACGCGCTTGAAGGATCATCGGTCGGCGACATGACGTCTGAACAGCAAATGCGGGACAAGCAAGCGCGATGATCGGCCTCGTACTGGTGACGCATGGCCGGCTCGCGGAAGAATTCCTTACCGCGATGATTCATGTCGTCGGCCCGCAAGAGCGCGTCGCGACGATCGCGATCGGTGCGGACGACGATATGGAGGAACGCCGCGCGGATATCGCAGCCGCGATCGCCGCAACGGATGCCGGCCGCGGCGTCATCCTGCTGACCGACCTGTTCGGCGGCACGCCGTCGAACCTCGCGATATCCCTGATGGAGCGCGGCCAGGTCGAGGTGATCGCCGGGATGAACTTGCCGATGCTGATCCGGCTCGGGTCCGCGCGCAAGTCGATGAAGGTCGTCGACGCGGTCGCCGCCGCGCGCGAGGCGGGGCGCAAATACATCTCGGTCGCGTCCGAGGTTCTGGGGTCGGCCGCGGCGTGAGCGTGTCGCGGACCGTCGTCATCACCAACCGTCGCGGCCTCCACGCGCGGGCCAGCGCCAAGTTCGTGACGTTGGCATCGACGCTGCCGTGCGAATTGCACGTCGCGAAGGATGGGTCGGGCAGCGTCACCGGCACGTCGATCATGGGATTGATGATGCTCGGCGCGGCGATGGGTGACGCGATCACGATCAGTGCCACCGGCGATGGTGCGGACGCGGCGGTCGGGGCGGTTTGCGCGCTGGTCGAGGGGAAGTTCGGGGAAGACTAGCGGCACCGACGGGATCGCCACGCGATCTCGTCGACCTTTCCGCCGCTACGGACGGCGTCGCCTGGCGACGACCGACGGCGTGGCTTTGCCGCGCCGCTCGCTCGCGAGGGTGTCGCGCCGCGGCGAAGCCGCGTCGTCGGTCGAGGCTGCTGGCCCCGCCGGCCGGTGCGGCTTCGCGCCTTCCCCTAGCCTTCGGCTAGGGTTACGGCAGCCGCGCCATGCCCCGCGAAATCACCGCCTTTTCGAACCCGCTCGTCAAATACGCCCGCGATTTGCGCGACAAGCGGCATCGCCGGGCGGCGCGGCAGTTCCTGGCGGAGGGATTGCGTATCCTGACCGAGGCGCGCGACAGCGGACGCCTGCCCGCTACCCTGTTCTACGCCGCGGCCAGCGCGGACCATCCACTCGTCCATGCGTTGTCGGTGGATGTCGAAGCGGCGGGCGGCGAGTCGATCCAGACGACGCCCGACATCCTGTCCAAGCTGTCGGGCAAGGACAACCCGCAAGCGGTTGTGGGAATCTTCGACGAATTCGAACGGACGCTCACCGATCTCGACCGAACGCGCGCGGCGATCTGGCTGGTGGCGGAGCGGCTGCGCGATCCCGGCAATCTCGGCACCATCCTGCGTACCGCGGACGCGGTCGGTGCGGGTGGGCTGATCCTGATCGGCGAATGCGTCGATGCGTTTTCGGTGGAGGCCGTCCGCGCCAGCATGGGGGCGCTGTTCACGATCCCCGTCGTGCGCAGCGAATGGCCCTCGTTTCTGGACTGGCTGCGGGCGGGACCGGGGCAATTGGTAGGGCTCAGCCTCGACACCGACACCGACTATCGCGCTGCGACCTACACCGCGCCGACCTTCCTCCTGACGGGAAACGAGGCGCACGGCATGCCTGCGGACTACGCCGCGGCGTGCGACCTGCTGGTGAAGATCCCGATGCTCGGCAAGGCCGACAGCCTCAACGCGGCGGTTGCGACTGCGGTGATGGCGTACGAGGTGCTCGCCCGCGGCGAACGCGCCTGATAATCGGAATTCTCCGGCGATCAGAACTTCATCGCCATCGTGAATGCCGCGACCGGGTTCAGCCGCATGCTCATGCCCGACTCGCTGAAGTTCTGACCGAAGTGCGGCATGTTCGAATTGACCCGTCCGAACAGCGTGCCCGCTTCGAGTCCGAACGCCAGCTTGTTCGCCACCGTCTGCGTGTAGCCTGCCGTCATCGCCGGAGTCTTGCGCTTGAAGCCCGTGCGGATGCTGCCGAAACCGCGGTTGGACGGTGACCAGAGCACGGGGCTCAGTTTTTCGGCTTCACGGCTGAAGTTGGTGGTGTTGAAGTAATGCACGCCGGTCGAAAGATGAAAACCGCTATTCGCGACCGGATAATATTCCATCATCTTGCTGCCGAGCCGGTGGCGGAAGGGTGCATCGGCGGTGAACTGGTCGCCGACGAGTGCCCGGAATTGCTGGAACTGCACCTTGTCGTCGTCACCGAAACGCGCTTCGATCAGCGGCCCGTTGGCGACGGCGTCGTGCATCGACATCGCCGTTCCGCCGAAAGGGACCGGCGCATCCGCGGCCATAGCCGGGGACACCAGCCCCAAAACCATTACCACTGCCGCTGCCGTTGCCGAAACTGCGATCCGCATGACCGTTACCTCAGTCGATCGGTCCGGCCCGTTGCCATCCCGCATTCCTGACATAGACAATGCGGCCGTCGTTAACCCGCAGTTCACCTCGCGGATCATCGGCAGACCGTTCTAAATTATCGACCAAACGTTGAAACCAATGGGCGCGACGCGAAATCGGAGGTCGCGACCTATCGCTCGTCGCCGATCGCGGCGGCGTCGGTCAGCGCCGGCATATCCCCGTAGCGAGCCAGCGCTTCGACGGGAGCGACATCCTCGATCTCGCGAGCGCCCGTTTCGATGTTCAAATCGCGGAACTTGCGCGCGGTCACGAGCGTGCGCGTCTCGAAACTGGTGACGAAAGCGTTGTAGTTGTTGACCGCGGTGGTCAGGCCACCACCGACCTTGCGCAGATCCCCTGCCGCCTTGGCCAGCCGGTCGTACAATTCCTTGCCGAGCGCACCGATATCCTGCGCCTGCTTGGCCATCTTCTCCTGCCGCCAGACCGCATCGACGGTCCGCGCGATCGCGATGAGATTGGTCGGCGTCGCGAGCAGCACCCGCTTCTCGAACGCGAAGTCCCACAAGGTCGGATCATGTTCCAGCGCGGCGGACAGGAAATGCTCGCCGGGTACGAACATGATGACATAGTCGGGCGCATCGGCGAACTGGCTCCAATACGCCTTGTTGCCCAGCCCGTTGACATGCGCGCGCATCGATCCGGCATGCGCGGCGAGTCCGCGGTCGCGTTCCGCCTCGTCGACCGCACCGAAGGCATCCTGATAGGCGTTGAGCGACACCTTGGCGTCGATCACCAGGCTGCGGCCGCCGGGGACGCGCACGATCGCATCGGGCCGCAGACGCCCGCCATCCTCGTGCGCGACGCTGACCTCGGTCTGGAAATCGGTGTGTTCGCTGAGGCCACAGGTCTCCAGCACGTTCTTCAGCTGTTGCTCGCCCCATCGCCCGCGCGACTTGGGCGCGTTGCGAAGCGAATTGACCAATTTCGCCGCCTCGCTCGACACCTTGTCCTGGCCGATCCGCAAGTCCTTCAGCTGTCCTTCGAGCTGATCGAACGCGCTTCGGCGTTCGGTCTCCACCTTGGCGACGGTCTCCTCGTATTTCAGCAACCGGTCGCTGACGGGCTGCAACATCGATTTCAGATTCTGCCCCGCCGCCTCTTCGGACTGGCGGAAGCGCGCATCGGCGCGTTCCAGGAACTGCGCCTGCGCGGTCTCCAGCGCCCTGGCGGCAGCGGCCCCGAATTGCGCGGTCATCGCAACTTCGGCTTCTTTCAGCTGCTGCAACGTCGCGAGATGCGCGGCCTGCCGTTCGTCCACTTGCGCGCGCAACCGGGCGACCTCCTGCATCGCCTCGTTGCGCTCACGTTCGACCGCGTCGCGTGCTTGGCGAACGAGGTCGCCATCCGCCGCCCGGCTCCGCGCGACGGCCAGGTCGCTCGCCAGTCCACCGGAGCGCCGGCTCGCGATCAGCCAGCCAAGCGCCAGGCCGGCGGCGGCTCCCAATATGGCGACGATAACCAGTTCGACCATGTCAGCTCCCTCTGACGGGAACATAGATCGAACGAAGCCGAGCGGCCAGCGCTTTCCTCAGGCGGCCTTGCGCGCCTTGGCGAGTTTCTTGAGCAACATATCGCGTTTCAATCGCGAGACATGGTCGATGAACAATATCCCGTCGCAGTGATCGATCTCATGCTGCATGCAGGTCGACAGAAGCCCGTCCAGATCCTCCTCGTGCAGGGCGCCTTCTTCGTCCAGCCAGCGCACCCGGCAGCGCGAGGGACGCGTGACCTCGGCATATTGCTCCGGGATCGACAGGCAACCCTCATTATAGGCCGATACCTCGTCGCTCGCCTCGATCACCTCGGGGTTCACATAGGCGTGCGGGTCGCGGATCGGCTTGCCGTCCTCGTCCTCCTCCTGAAGATCGATGACGACGACCCGCTTGGCGACACCGACCTGGATCGCGGCGAGGCCGATCCCCTTCGCGGCATACATCGTTTCGGTCATGTCAGCGATCAGCCGACGGATATCGTCGTCGACCGTCTCGACGGGCGCGGATAGCACGCGCAGGCGGGCATCGGGAACTTCGACGATAGGGAGGACGGACATGGCGCGTCAGCTAAGAAAGCGGCGCGCGTGCGTCAAGCGACCGGCGGTTCCCATAGTTCGATGGGGTTCCCCTCCGGATCGTGGATGCGGGCGAACCTCCCGACGCCGGGTACGTCCCATTCGGGCTTCGTAACGACCGCGATGCCCCCGCTGGAAAGGGTAGCCAGCATCGCGTCGAGATCGGTGACGCGGAAGTTGAGCATGTACTGGCGATCGACCGGAAAATAATCGCTGTCGTGCGCGAAGGTGGTGAAAACGCTGGGGCCGGTCTCCGGCGTCCACTTGCCATATTTGCCGGCACCCACGCCCAGATGCTCGCGGTACCAGGTCGCGAGCGCCTTGGGGTCTTTCGCCCGGACGAAGATGCCGCCAATGCCCGTCACCGCCATCGCAATTCCCCCCTCAAGCCACCGGCCGCCGTGCACGCAGCGCTTGCGCCAGCGTTCCCTCGTCAAGATAATCCAGTTCGCCGCCGACCGGCAACCCATGCGCGAGTTCGGTGACTCGTACCGGAAACCGTTCGATCCGGTCGGCGATGTAATGCGCGGTCGTCTGCCCCTCCAGCGTCGCATTCGTCGCCAGCACCACTTCGTCGATCCCCCCCGCCTCGATCCGGCGGACGAGCAGGTCGATCGACAGATCCTCCGGCCGCACGCCCTCCAGCGCGGACAGCCGGCCGCCCAGCACATGGAACCGCCCCGCGAACAGCCGCGACCGATCGAGCGCCCAAAGATCGGCTACCTCCTCGACCACGCATAACGATCGCTGGTCGCGGCGCGGATCGACACAGACGCTGCACGGGTCGTGCGTGTCGACATTGCCGCAGGTCGCGCACGTCACCAGCCGCGCCTCCACCGCGACGAGCGCCGACAGCAAAGGCGCGAGCGCGCCTTCGCGTTTCTTGAGCAGATGCAGCACGGCACGTCGCGCGGACCGCGGTCCCAGTCCGGGCAACCTTGCCAACGCCTGAGTCAGCGCTTCGATCTCGGGGGATGCCATGACGCGGCGATAGGGGGTTGCGCCGCGCATCGCCAGCGCGTTGAAGCGGCGGCGATGCGGCCACGGCGAAGCGAACGATGAAGATCGTCTTCATGGGAACCCCCGACTTCGCGGTGCCCGTGCTGGACACGCTCGTCGCCGCGGGACATGATGTGATCGCTGCCTATACCCAGCCGCCGCGGCCGGGCGGGCGGCGCGGGCGCGAACTGGTGCCATCGCCGGTGCAGCGCCGCGCGGAGGCGCTGGGCATTCCGGTGCGGTCGCCGGTATCGCTGCGGGGTCCGGACGCGCAGGCGGGCCTCGCCGCGCTCGATGCCGATGTCGGCGTGGTCGCGGCCTATGGCCTGATCCTCCCGCAGGCGGTGCTGGACATGCCGCGGCTCGGGTGCCTCAACGTCCACGCCTCGTTGCTGCCGCGCTGGCGGGGGGCTGCACCGATCCAGCGCGCGATCCTGGCGGGCGATGCGCAGACCGGCGTCGCGATCATGCAGATGGCGGCCGGGCTGGATACCGGACCGGTGCGGCTTGAGGCCCGAACGTCCGTCGGCGGCAAGACCGCGGGCGATCTGACTCACGAACTGGCGTTGCTGGGCGCGGCGGCGATGGTGGAGGTGCTAGACGATATCGACCATTACCCGCCAATAGACCAACCGGACGCGGACACGACCTATGCCGCAAAGATCGACAAGGCGGAGGCGCGAATCGACTGGTCGATCGGTGCAGCTCAAGTTTCTCGTCAAATCCGTGCCTTTAGTCCGTCACCATCGGCCTGGTTTGAGCACCATGGCGAGAGGATAAAGATACACACCGCCAATATCCTGAGCGCTGGGCCGACGGATTACGGCACCAATTTCCCGACGACGGCGGGCATGGTTCTCGACGATCAGCTTGGCATCGGTTGCGGAAATGGTGCCATCCGTCCCGACACGCTTCAGCGCGCTGGCCGCGGACCAATGAGTGTTCAAGAATTTCTCCGCGGCTTCCCGATTCCGCCGGGCACCAAGCTTTGACGCGCTACGCGTTGACGATCGAATATGACGGTCGACCGTTCATGGGCTGGCAGCGCCAGGCACATGGTGCGACCGTGCAGCAGACGCTGGAGGACGCCGTGTTCGCGATGACCGGTGAGCGGGTCGCGGTCCATGCCGCCGGGCGCACCGATGCCGGCGTCCACGCGCTGGCGATGCGCGCGCATCTCGATCTTGCCGCCGATGTCGTGCCGTTCCGGCTGATGGAGGCGCTCAACGCGCTCGCCCGCCCGGCCCCCGTCGCGATATTGGCCTGCGAAGCGGTCACGGACGACTGGCATGCGCGCTTCTCCTGCCTTGGCCGCGCCTATGCATACCGCATCGTCAACCGCCGCGCACCGCTGACGGTCGGCAACGGCCTGGCGTGGCAAGTGCCGCAGCCGCTCGACGCGACGGCGATGGCGGAGGGTGCGGCGACGCTCGTCGGGCGGCATGACTTCACCACTTTCCGCTCCGCGCATTGCCAGGCGGACAGCCCGCTCCGCACGCTCGACCGGCTGGACGTCGCGCGCGACGGTGACGCGGTCGTCGTCAGGGCGGCGGCACGGTCGTTCCTCCATCATCAGGTACGATCGATGGTCGGCTGCCTCGCGCTCGTCGGGATGGGGCGCTGGACCCGGGACGACCTTCGCCTGGCGCTGGAGGCCCGCGACCGGGCGCGGCTCGGGCTGAACGCACCGCCCGACGGGCTGTATTTCGTGTCGGCTACCTACTGAACCGCGCCGCCAGCTCGACATGCGTCGACCAGCGGAACTGGCCGACCGGCCGCACCCAGTCGATCCGCCATCCCGATTCGCACAGGATCTTCGCATCCCGCGCGAAGCTGCTGGGATCGCAGGAGACATAGGCGATCGATCCGACCCGGCAAGCCGCCAGCGCCGCCATCTGCTCGCGCGCGCCGGCCCGCGGGGGATCGAGCACGACCGCGCCGAACCGGTCGAGTTCCGCCACCGTCAGCGGCCGTCGATACAGGTCGCGATATTCCGCGAACACCGGGCGACGCGCCAGATGCGCCGCGCCTTTCAACGCCGTCACCGCGTCGCGCGATCCTTCCGCGGCATAGACCTTCGCCGATAACGACAGCGCGAACGTGCCGAGCCCGGCGAACAGGTCGGCGACCGTCGCCGCCCCCGCCACCGCGTCGCGCACCGCGGCGACCAGCGCGGCCTCGCCCTCCGCGGTCGCCTGCAGGAACGCGGCATGCGGCAACGGCACCGCAACGCCCCCGAGGGTGATCGTCGCCGCATCCGGTTCCCACCGCGTCTCCGGCCCCGATCCGTCGTCGATCGCGAACCGCGCGACGCCGTGGCGCTCGCAAAAGGCGGTGATCGCCTCCGCCGCCGGCAACCCGTCCGCAGCGACGTTAGTAACGAGGATATCCGGCCCCTGATCGGCAAGCGTCAGATGGACGTCGCTCCGCCGTTTCAGCTGCAATCGCCGGAGCAGCCCGCGCAGCGGCGCGACGAGCGCGAACAGCTGCGGCGACAGGATATGGCATTCCTGGATGTCGACGATCGCATGGCTCGCCGCCGCCGCGAAGCCGAGCGTGACCCGCCCGCCCTTCGCCTCCGCATGCAGCGTCGCGCGACGACGGCTTTTCGGCGGCGACACCGAGGCGAGCGCGATCGGCGCGGTGAGTCCCTGCCCGTCCAATGCGTCGGCGATCCGGTCGATGACGAACGCGGCGTAACTTTCGTCGTCGAGCTGCTGGAGCCGGCACCCGCCGCACACCGGGAAGTGGCGGCATGGCGGCACCTGGTGATGCGGCCCCCAGCCCAGCGCGCCCGTCGGGGTCAGCATGTCGCCCGGCGCGGCAAAAGGGGCGTGCCGGCCGTCTTCCGCCACACCCTCACCGCGCGCCGATACGCGGGTAATCAGGCTCACAGCGACGCTCGCGCCGCAGTCAGCGCATCGGCCAGATCGTCCGCGATGAACGCCGGCCCCGCGCGCCGCGCCGCTTCGCCGTGGAGCCAGACGCCGGCGCAGGCGGCATCGAATGGCGTCATCCCCGACGCACGGGTAGCCGCGATCGTTCCCGCCAGCACGTCGCCGGTGCCGGCGGTCGAGAGCCAGTCGCTCGTACCTCCCGCCACGCAGACGCGACCGGTCGGCGACGCGATCACCGTATCCGCACCCTTGAAGACGACCACCGCGCCCGACCGTCGCGCGGCATCGCGCGTGCGGGCGATCTTGTCCGCATCCGATTTGCCGAACAGCGCGTCGAACTCGCCGCCATGCGGAGTCAGGATCGCACCGGGCGCGCGGGCGGCGATCCTGGCAGGATCGACCAGATGCAGCGCATCGCCGTCGATCACCATCAGCCGACCGCTGGCGAACGCGAGATCGAGCTTCGCCCGCGCCTCGTCGTCGCGGCCGAGCCCGGGGCCGACCAGCAGCGCGCCGATCCGCGTGTCGCCGATCGTCTTCGCATCCAGCGGCTTGCGGACCAGCGCGTGCGGCGGTCCCGCCGTCTTGCCCAGCAGCAGCACATAGCCCGCCCCCGCGCGCATCGCGGCGACGCTGGCGAGTTCGGCCGCGCCCGCCATCGAACCGGCGACGACCGCGACCATCCCGCGGGTATATTTCTGCGCGTCCGGCCCCGGCGTCGGCAAGGACGGCCGATCGAGGACAGCCGCATCGCTATCCATCGCGACCCCGATATCGAGCAGCCGCACCGACCGCGCGTATCGCGCCGCTGGCTGAAGAACATGCGCCGGTTTCACCGCACCCAAAGCCAGCACGACATCGAACACCGGCGGCAGCGACAGCACCGCGCCATCGTCGGTCGACACACCGCTCGGCAGATCGACCGCGATCGTCAGCCGCGCCGCGGCCGCCAGGTCCCGTAACCGCGTCGCAACGGCGTCGTCGATCGGCCGCGACAGGCCGGTACCGAACAGCGCATCGACCAGCACGGGGGCGGGCGCGACGTCGCCGAGCGCTTCGACCGGTCCGTCCCAGCCCGCCGCCGCCGTCCGGAACGCGTCGCTGCCGGGGGCGGCCGATGCCGCCACGCGCACCGGGACACCCGCCGCCTTCAGCCGAGCCGCGGCGATGTAGCCGTCGCCGCCATTGTTGCCGGGACCGCACAGGACCAGCACGGGACCGCCCGCCGCCAACCGCCGGACCGCGGTCGCGACCGCGCCGCCCGCCCGCGCCATCAGCGTATCGACCGTGACGTCGGCGGTCATCGCCGCAATTTCGGCCGCACGCATCTCCGCCGCGGTCAGGATCGGCCGGCCTTCGACCGCGATCATGACGCCGCGGACTTCGCCTTCACCGTTGCCGGCAAACGATAGCGATCGCCGCCGATGGCGACGTCGATGGTCTCCGGCATGACGATCGTCACCAGCGCGCGCTGCGCGCCGTCCGCCGCGATCACGCCGCGGCCGTCCTTCGTCACCAGCAACCGGTGGAACGCGCCATCGGGGTGGCGGACGATCAGCACCAGCCCACCCTCGCCCGCCAGCCGGTCGACCGTGCAGACGCGCGCCATCGGGGCATCGCCGCGCGCGCATTCGATCCGTTCGTCGTCCGCCGCCGCCGGACCCGCGTCGTTCGTCACGGTGGCCGGTCCATGGCAGCCGGCGAGCAGTGCCAGCACCGCCGCGCTAGATATCCGCATAGACATGCGTTTCGGCGGAGGCTCCGGGGTGCGTCACCGCGCCGCTGTAAGCGGGCCCGACCGTCTTCGCATAGCGCCACAGCGCACCCGAGCCGTAATCGGTCGCCCGCGGCGTCCAGCGCGCGCGGCGATCGGCCAGTACGTCGTCCGCGACGAGCAGGTCGATCGTTCCCGCGTCCGCATCGATCCGGATCGTATCGCCATCCTCGACCAGCGCGATCGGCCCGCCATCGGCCGCTTCCGGCCCGACATGGCCGATGCAGAACCCGCGCGTCCCGCCCGAGAAACGCCCGTCGGTAATTAGCGCGACCTTCTCGCCCAGCCCCAGCCCGTACAAGGCCGCGGTCGTCGACAGCATCTCGCGCATGCCGGGGCCGCCCTTGGGGCCTTCGTAGCGGATGACGATGACCTCGCCCTCATTGATCCCCCGCGCCTCGACCGCGGCGAAGCAATCCTCCTCGCAGTCGAACACCCGCGCCGGCCCCTCGAACACCAGGCGGTGCATCCCGGCGACCTTCACGATCGCGCCATCGGGTGCCAGGCTGCCGCGCAGACCGACCACGCCGCCGGTTGGGGACAGCGGCGTCTTCACGTCGTAGATCACTTTCTGGTCCGGATTCCACGTCACCTCGTCGATATTCTCGGCGAGCGTGCGCCCGCTGACGGTCATACAGTCGCCTTTCAGGAAACCGCCTTCCATCAGCGTCTTCATCAGCATGTAGACGCCGCCCGCCTCGTACATGTCCTTCGCGACATAGCGGCCGCCGGGCTTCAGGTCGGCGATGTACGGCGTGGTCTTGAAGATCTCGGCGACGTCGAACAGATCGAACGCGATCCCCGCCTCGTGCGCCATCGCGGGCAGGTGCAGCGCGGCGTTGGTCGAACCGCCGGTCGCCGCCACTACGCGCGCCGCGTTGATGAAGGCGTCGCGCGTGCAGATGTCGCGCGGGCGCAGATTGCGTTCGATCAGCTCCATGATCTGCACGCCTGCCGCATGCGCGATCTGTTCGCGGCTGCTGTAAGGAGCCGGTGCCATGTTGCTGTTGGGGATGGACAATCCGATCGCCTCGGCGACGCAGGCCATGGTGTTGGCGGTGAACTGGCCCCCGCAGGCACCGGCGCTGGGACAGGCGACCTTCTCCAGGTCGTGCACCTCCGACAACGGGCACGCGCCCGCCGCATATTTGCCGACGATCTCGAACACGTCGACGACGGTCACGTCCTTGTCGTGGAACCGCCCGGGCAGGATCGAGCCGCCATAGACGAAGATCGACGGCACGTTCAGCCGGAGCATCGCCATCATCATGCCCGGCAACGACTTGTCGCACCCCGCAAAGCCGATCAGCGCGTCGTAGCAATGCCCGCGGACGCTGAGTTCGACCGAGTCGGCGATGACCTCGCGGCTGACGAGCGAGGACTTCATGCCCTGATGCCCCATCGCGATGCCGTCGGTGACGGTGATCGTGTTGAACCGGCGCGGCATCCCGCCACCCTCGACGACACCCCGGGTCGCGACCGCCGCCTGCGCGTCGAGCGTGATGTTGCACGGCGCGCTGTCATTGCCCGCGCTGGCGACGCCGACGAAGGGCTTGGCGATATCCTCCTCGGCTATCCCCATCGCATAATAATAGCTGCGATGCGGCGCGCGCTCGGGGCCGACCGAGACGTGACGGCTGGGAAGACGCGATTTGTCGAAACGGTTGCTCAT
Source organism: Sphingomonas bacterium (assembly GCF_903642285.1). Taxonomy (GTDB): domain Bacteria; phylum Pseudomonadota; class Alphaproteobacteria; order Sphingomonadales; family Sphingomonadaceae; genus Sphingomonas. The sequence continues at coordinate 208,536 of NZ_CAHJWJ010000001.1, read as the reverse complement.
GACGACCGCCTATGTCGCGAGACGACCGGCCTGCGCAAGTCCGTTACGCGCCGAGCGCGTCCAGCGCCTGTGCGACGCCGTCCATCGTGAACGGCTTCTGCAGCCGGGGCCGATCGGAATGCAAACCGAGCTCGCTGTCCGCGCTGCCGCCGGTCGCGAAGACGAAGGGGATGCCGCGCGCGGCCAGCGCGTCCGCCACGGGTGCACTCTTCTCGCCGCCGCGCAGATTCACGTCGAGGATCGCGGCGTCGACGTTGCCGGTCTGGATCAATGCCAAGGCGCTCGCGACGCTGTCGGCGGTACCCGCGACATCCTTGTCCAGGATCTCGAGAAAATCCTCCAGCATCATGGCGATCAACGGTTCGTCTTCGACGACGAGAATACGCTTCGGCGAGGTCATCGATGCCCCTGTAACGATGCGCACGAGAACGTCAAAGGGGCATGATCGTTAGGTGCGGAGCCTAATGCCCCGCCAGCACATCCCGCGCCGCCTCGGCGAGCTGCTGCACCGAAAAGGGTTTGGGAAGAAACGAAACATTGTCGAGGTCGATCGACTTGCGCAACTGCTCCTCGGCATAGCCCGACATGAACAGGATCGGCAGATCAGGATAGCGTTCGCGTACGATGCGGACCATCGTCGGGCCGTCCATGGTCGGCATGACGACGTCGCTGATGAGCAGGTCGGGCCGGCCGCTCGTTTCCAATACTTCCAGCGCCGCCTCGCCATTTTCCGCGGTCAGCACGCTATAGCCCTGCCGGGTCAGCGCGCGTTCGGCGACGGCGCGGACCATGTCCTCGTCCTCGACCAGCAGGATCGTGCCCGTACCCCAGATCTCCGCAGGCCGTCGGGCGGGCCGCGCCGGCTGGGCGCGCGCCACCCCGCCGGCGGCGTGGACCGGCAGATAGATCGTGAATACCGCGCCCTTACCCGGCGGCGTCTCGGCGAAGATATAGCCGCCCGATTGCTTGACGATGCCGTAGACGGTTGAGAGACCGAGCCCGGTGCCCTTCCCGACTTCCTTGGTGGTGAAGAACGGTTCGAAGATCTTGGGCAGGATATCGGGCGGGATGCCGGTGCCGGTGTCGGCCACCACCAGCGCGGTGTAGTCGGCGATCGGCAGGATGTCCGACGCCATCTGCCGCACCTCCGCCGCGGTCACCGTGCGTGTCGTGATCGACAGGACGTTGATCCCGCCCTTTTGCGGGCCGCCGAGCATCGCGTCGCGGGCATTGACCGCCAGATTGACGACGACCTGCTCCAATTGCCCGGGATCGGCACGCACCGGCCCCAGATCGCGGCCATGCTGCACGTCGAGCCGCACCGTCTCGCCCATCAGCCGCTTGAGCAGGTTCGATACTTCGGACACGACGTCGGGCAGCTGCAGGATCTGCGGACGGAGCGTCTGCTGGCGGCTGAACGCCAGCAATTGCCGAGTCAATCCCGCGGCGCGGTTCGAATTGGTGCGGATCTGCTGGATGTCGTCATAATCGCTGTCGCCGGGCGAATGGCGCATCATCATCAGGTCGCAGTGTCCGATGATCGCAGTCAGGATATTATTGAAATCATGCGCGACGCCGCCCGCAAGCTGCCCCACCGCCTGCATCTTGGTCGCCTGCGCGACCTCGCGCTTCAACCGGCTTTCCTCGCTATTGTCCTTCAGGCTCAGCAACACCGCGGCATCGCCAAGCCCCCGCGCGCCGGCGATCGTCAGCGCGACGGGTTCGTCGGGGTGATCCTTCAGCCGCACCGCCATGTCGGTCGAATGCGTCGCCCCGCCGGCGAAACGGCGGATCGCGTCGGCGACCGCGGTCTTGTCCTCGCGCACCACCAGATCGCCCGGGTAGAGCGGCGGCGCGGCGCGATCGACCGCGGCGGCGCGGACGAACGAGTCGTTCATCTGCAGGAACCGCCCGTCGCGGTCGACCAGCGCCATGCCGAAGGGCATCAGGCTGACGAGGCTGCGGACATGCGCCGAGGCGCTGGCCCCGATCGCGGGTGCGTCGTCCTCCTCGTCGAGCAAGGCGACCAGCGACCCGTCGTCGTCGCCCTCGCCAAAGGGTATCTGCAGCACGCGAAGCGGCGTCCCCTCCAGCCCTTCGCGCTCGAACCGCACCAGCCCGCGGCTGTCGGTGATGAGGAACCGGGCGAAATCCTGCCCCTCGATCGCACCGTCCGCGCTGCCCGTCGCGCGCTTTCGCAACACGCGATTGGCGACGCGGACCCGGCCGTCGGCCTCGATCGTCGCCGCCATGATCCCGGCGGTGCCGAGCCGGTCGCCGGCAGCGTCCGCGATCGCAGCATCGATCGTGTCCGGGGCATCCCGCCTGTCGACGATCGCGAAGCGCCAGACGAGCATGTCCGCCTCTTCGCCGGTTCGCTCGATCGCGACCGCCAGCTTGCCGCCCGCGACCGGCAAAGAATCGAACCGCGCCTGCCCGTCGCGCCACGCGATCCGCCCGACCTTGCCGAGTTCGGTCACCGCGGCTTCGGCGATGGGGAGCCCGGGCGGCGTCGGGAAGCCGTCGAACAGCGCCGAGTATGCGTCGTTCGCGCACACCAGTCGGCCCGCCCGGTCGGTGATCGCGACCGCATCCGCGCTGGCGGCGGCGACCGAGCGAATGAAGCCCCAGTCGATCGCACCGGCATTCGGCTCCGCCGGTACCGGTGCCAGCAGCCGCCAGACGACCACCATGCCGATCGCGATCACGCCGCCGGCGAGAAACCCCGCCGCGGCGGCGACGTCATGGACCAGCCACAGGACGAGCAACGCCGCGACCAGCGCCGCCGCGCCGGCCACGATCGCGGCGTTGCGGACGGCATCATGGCCGGCCGATACGGGGACGCTCGTCGCCATCGGATCGATGTCCCCGTCTGCCGCTACCAGACGCGGACGCGCGCATCGGACGCGAGGTACAGCTTGCCCGTCGGTGCTGGCGAGAAGGCGGCGTACCATGGGTCCATGTCGCGAACGATATCCGCGCGCTGCTGCGACGGCGAATGCGGATCGGTGACGAGCTGCTTCTTCAGCTGCGCCTCGCGGTAGTTGCGCCGCCACACCTGCGACCAGCCGAGGTAGAAGCGCTGATCGCCGGTGAAGCCGTCGATCATGGGGGCCGCCTTGCCGCCCAGCGCCTTGTGGTACGCGTCATAGGCCACGGTCAGACCGGCCAGATCCGCCATGTTCTCGCCGAGCGTCAGGTGGCCGTTGACGTGCACCCCCGGCAGCGGCTCATACGCGTCGTACTGCGCCGCCAGCTTCTCGGTCAGGCCCTTGAAGTTCGCGACGTCGGTGGGCGTCCACCAATCGGCGAGTTCGCCGCGTGCGTTGAACTTCGCACCCTGGTCGTCGAAATGATGGCTCATCTCGTGGCCGATGACCGCACCGATCCCGCCGTAATTGACCGCCAGGTCGGCCTTGGGATCGAAGAAGGGCGGTTGCAGGATCGCGGCGGGGAAGACGATCTCCACCATTACCGGGTTGGCATAGGCATTCACCGTCATCGGCGTCATGCCCCATTCCCACTTCATCAGCGGCTTGCCCAGCTTCGCGACGTTCCAGTCATGCTGCCAGCCATTGGCGCGCATCTGGTTGCCATAGGCATCGCCCGGCGTGATCGTCAGCGCGCTATAGTCATGCCACTGCGACGGATAGCCGATCTTCGGCGTGAACGCGGCCAGCTTGGCGTGCGCCTTCGCCTTCGTCTCGGGTGCCATCCAGCTCAGCTTTTCGATCCGTGCGTTCATCGCGGTGATGATGTTCTTCACCAGCTGGTCGGCGGCGGCCTTCGTCTCGGGCGGGAAATATTGCTTCACATATAATTGCGATACGTCGTCCGACAGCGCGCCGGAGGTGAAGTCGACCGCGCGCTTCCAGCGCACCGCCTGTTGCGGCGTGCCCGACAGCGTCGTGCCGTAGAAGGCGAAATTCTCCTGGTCGAACGCGGTCGGCAACACGTCGGCATAGGCGTCGAGCGACCGCATCAGCAACTGGTCGCGTAGCACGGCGATCGGCGCGTCGGCGATCGCCTTGGCGATGCCGGCGATCGCGGTCGGCTGACCTACGATCACCGTATCGACCGGCGTGCCGATGTCCTTGAACCAGGTCGCGAAGGCGAAGCCCGGCGCGCTCTTCTCCAGCTCGGCCACGGTCATCTTGTTGTACGTCTTGTTCGCGTCGCGGCTCTCGACGCGGGTCCAGCTGACGGTGGCGATGCCGGTCTCGTAATCGACGATCGCCTTCGCGCGCGCCTCGGCATTCGCTTCGCCCGCCAGCGCGAACATCTTCGCGATATGCGCCTGATACGCCGCCTTCTGGGGCGCGAACTTCGCATCGAGATAATAATCGCGGTCGGGCAGGCCGAGCCCGCCCTGACGCAGGCCGAGCGCATAGATCGACGGCTGCTTCGCATCCTGCCCCACGCCGCCGCCGAACGGACCGCGAACGCCCATCCGGTCCGCCTCCGCCAGCAACGCCGGATAGCCCGCCTTGTCGGTCAGCCCGGCGATCTTCGTCATCCACGGCTTGATCGGCGCGAGGCCTTTCGCGTCGATCGCCGCGGTGTCGAGATAGGTGGCATAGGCCGTGCCGATCTTCGACCCCGTCGCCTTCTGCGCCTCCAGGATGTCGTGTGTGCGCGAGCGGGACAGGTCCGCCAGCACGTCGAACGCGCCGAAGCTGGACTTGTCGGCCGGGATCGCGGTCTGCTTGCTCCAAGTGCCGCCGGCGAAAGCGTAGAAATCGTCGCCCGGCGCGACGGCGCGGTCCATGCCGGCGGTATCGAACCCGAAATCGCCGATTTGCGGCTTGGCGGACTGCGCCTGCACCGCCGCGACGCCGGCCAGCGCCGACGCTGCGAGCAGGCTCGTTAGGATCATCGTCTTCATCCGTGGTCTTCCCCGTTCCATTTTATGTCTTACCAGATCCGCACGCGCGCTTCGGGCGCGAGGTACATCGCCTGCCCCGGCTTCACGCCGAACGCGGCATACCACGGGTCGAGGTTGCGCGTCGTCAGCGCGCGGTAATGGCCGGGCGAATGCGGATCGCTGAGCAGCGCCTGGCGAAGCGCGGGATCGCGGTACTTGATCCGCCACACCTGCGCCCAGCCATAATAGAAACGCTGGTCGCCGGTCAGCCCGCCGATCACCGGTGCCGGCTGCCGGCCCAGCGACTTGTGATATGCGTCGAGCGCCACGGTCAGCCCGGCCAGATCGGCGATGTTCTCGCCAAGCGTAAGCCCGCCCTGGATATGCTGGCCCGCCAGCGGTTCGTACGCGTCATATTGCTTCACCAGCGCGTCGGTGAAGGTCTTGAACCTGGCCACGTCCTGCGGCGTCCACCAGTCGGTGAGCTTGCCGGTCAGATCGTATTTACGGCCTTGGTCGTCGAAATGATGGCTGATCTCGTGGCCGATCACCGCGCCGATCCCGCCATAGTTGATCGCCGGGTCCGCCTTCGGATCGAAGAAGGGCGGCTGCAGGATCGCCGCCGGGAAGACGATCTCGTTCATCGTCGGGTTGGCGTAGGCGTTGATCGTCATCGGCGTCATGAACCATTCGCCCCGGTCGAGCGGGCTGCCGAGCTTGCGAAGTCCGCGATCATATTCGAACGCGTTCGCCCGCGCGACATTCCCCACCAGATCGCCGCGCGTCACCACCAGCGCGGAATAATCGCGCCATTTTTTGGGATAGCCGATCTTCGGCGTGAACGCGGCGAGCTTCGCCTGCGCCTTCACCTTCGTCTCGGGGGCCATCCATTCCAGATCGCGCAACCGCTCGCCCATCGCGGCGATGACGTTCCCGACCAGCTGGTCGGCCGCCGCCTTCGCATCGGGCGGGAAGTATTTCTGGACATAGACCTGCCCGATCGCCTCGCCCAGCGCGCCGCTGGTCGCCGACACGCCGCGTTTCCAGCGGACCTGCTGCTCGGGCGTCCCGGATAGCGCGGTCCCGTAGAAGGCGAAGTTCGTCTTGTCGATGTCGCTGGGCAGATACGGCGCATAGGCACGCAGCAGCTTCAGCGTGGCATAATCGCGCAGCACCGGCAGCGATGCGGCGGCGAAAAGCTTCGCCTCGCCGCTCACCGCACTCGGTTGCGCGACCAGATAATAGGGTCGCCCGGCTATCCCGAGCGCCGTCATGTAGCGCGCCCAGGGCATTCCCGGTGCCTTCGTCGCGAAATCGGCGGCGGTCCATTTGTTGTAGGTCTGGTCCGCGTCGCGGTTGCGGATCGAGTCCCAATGCGCCCTGGCGATGTCCGTCTCGAACGCCATCACCGCCGCGGCGCGCGGGCCTGCGCGATCGGAGTCCACTCCCGACAGGGTCAGCATCTTGGTCAGATAGGCCAGATAGGCGATCCGCACCGCGACGATCGGCGCATCCTGCTTCAGGTAGAAATCGCGGTCCGGCAGGCCGAGGCCGCCCTGCTGGAAACTGGCGACATAGGTCTCGGGGTCCTTGTCGTCCTGCCCGACCCCCATGCCGATCATCCCGCCGACCCCCTGCCGCTGCAGCGTCGCCATTTCCAGCAGCAGCGCGTCGCGGTCGGGCGCGGCGGCGATGGCGGCGAGCCAGGGCTTGACCGGCTCCAGCCCCCTCGCGTTCACCGCGGCCTCGTCCATGAAGCTCGAATAGAAATCGCCGACCTTGTCGCCCGGCGTCCTGGCCGCGTCTTCCAGGATGCCGCGCGTGCGCGTCAGCGACAGGTCCTGCAGGACGTGGAACATGCCGTAGGACGATCGGTCCGCAGGGATTTGCGTCGCGTTGAACCATGCGCCGTCGGCATGATCGTAGAAATCGGTCCCCGGCGCCACCGACAGGTCGCGGCCCGCCATGTCGAAGCCGAACGCGCCGATCTGCGGGCCCCCCGCCGACGCTGGCGCGACCGGTCCCGCCGCGGCATTGGCGACCGTGCCGGTCTTGCGCGTGGATTGCGCGACGACGACGCCGGACATGGTTGAGGCGAGCAACAGGGCGACGAGAACCGGTTTGCGCATCGATGATCCTCGATCGGGACGGAAGATACGCGGTTCTACGCCATGCGCTGCCATCGTCAATTATGCTTCATGACGTGGCGGTTACGCCATTTCCGCGCGATCCAGACCCGCCATCCGATCGCACTCGCGGCATAGCCGGCGACGCCGAGCGCCGCCGCGATGATCAGCAGCCCGATCATCGTGGCCGGACCCACCTCGACCATCAGCCAATGCATCCAGCCCGCATTCGCCTCGACTTCGTGGATGATCGGACGACCCGGCACCGTCGCATCGAGCCTGAGCACCCAGCGGCCGATCCTGTAGGCCGCAACCCACAGGATCGGCACCGTCACCGGATTGTTGAGCAGCGTCGTCCCCACCGCCACCGGCACATTGGCCTTCAGCGGCAAGCACAATATCGCGGCGAGCGGCATGTGCGCGATCGGCAGCAGCGTACCGATCACCAGCCCCAGCGCGACCCCGCGCGGCACCGACCGCCGCGTGAAGCGCCACAAGGCGGGGGCCAGCACCAGATGCGCGACCGGCCGAAGCCAGCGATTGCGCTCGAAGCTGTCGCGTGTCGGCACATGGTTCCAGACCCACGCCGCTATCCCGGACCGCACGGGTTCAGCCACGGTCGCGCAGGATCCGCCCCTGCTCGCGCTTCCAGTCGCGCTCCTTGCTCGCCTCGCGCTTGTCATGCGCCTGGCGGCCCTTGGCGAGCGCGAGTTCGATCTTCGCCCGGCCCGTCGAATTGAAATACACCGTCAACGGCACCAGCGTCATGCCGTCGCGCGACACCGCCGCGTGCATCTTCCCGATCTCGCGCCCGTTCAGCAGCAGTTTGCGTGGACGTTTGGGCTCATGGTTGAACCGGTTGCCATGACTGAACTCGGGGACGTTCGAATTGACGAGCCACACCTCGCCGCTCTTCACCTCGGCATAGCTTTCGGCGATCGACCCGGTGCCGTCGCGCAAGCTTTTCACCTCGGTACCCGTCAGCACGATGCCCGCCTCGTAGATCGTATCGATCGAATAATCGAACCGCGCACGGCGGTTCTCGGCGACGATCTTCGTCTTCTCGAAGGTGGCGGGTTTGGGACGCGGCATGGAAGGCGGGGATGTAGAGGATCGGGGGCGGGAGGGGAAGGCGACTTCATGTGCTGACGCTCGCTATCCGTCTGGCCGAATGAGGGTTCCCGCTGTCCCGTCACGCCGGGCCTGTCCCGGCGTCCATCGTGCCGCAAAACCGGAAGCGTGAGGGACGCGCGGCACGATGGATGCCGGGACGAGCCCGGCGTGACGGAGGATGTGATTACAGGCCGGAATAAAAAATTCTGCCGTTCGTCCAAAGGATCCGCCCATCGTCATCGACCGCCCACCAAATCGTGGCGGCGGCCGCATAGGTGAGACCGCCGCCCCGTTTCTGCCGAAAATCCGCATGAAAAATATCTGGCGCATTCGTGCAGGGGATTCCGTCGGAAAATCCCTGGACACGCAGTGCCGCTTGCAGTTCGATCGACGATGAACCGATCGGCGCGAGTGATTTCAGACGATCCGCGATTTCGGGCGATTGCGGATTGGACTGGATGCGTTCGGTCGCCTCGCAGCCGTAGAACCTCCCGCCTCGGGCCGTTGCACCTATCAGCAATGGCGGCAGCGGTGGCGCGGGCGCGGGCGCGACGAATTGGCGGTTCAATTCCCGCAAGCCAAAGCCGCCTACCGCCAGTCCCGCTACGGCCACTGCCGACCCCCACCAGAACCATGTGGGCATGGCTTATACTATGCCCGCTTTCGCCAGCGCCGCATCCACCGCCGCTCGCGCCGCCTCGCTAGGCCACGTCATCGGCAACCGTATCCCATCCGGAAACCCTGCCCGCACCTTCGTCATCGCATATTTCACCGGCCCCGGCGATGCGTCGCCGAACATCGCTTCGTGGAGCGGGAACAGCCGGTCGTGCAGCGCCCGTGCGCCCGCATAGTCACCGCGCGCGCAGGCCGCTTGAAAATCCGCACACAGCCGCGGGGCGATATTGGCGGTGACGGAGATGCACCCCACCCCGCCGATCGCATTGAAGCCGAGCGCGAGATCGTCGTTCCCCGACAGCTGGCAGAACGCATCGCCGACCAGCGCCCGGGTCTGCGATACGCGTTGCAACACCCCGCTCGCATCCTTCACCGCCACGAAGATCGCAGGGAACGCCCCAACGATCCGCGCCAGCGTCTGCGGCTGGATATCCGTCACCGTCCGCGACGGCACATTGTACAACATGATCGGCAGCGGAGCGTCCCGGCCGAGCGCCTCGAAGTGGCGGAAGATGCCCTCCTGCGACGGCCGGTTGTAATAAGGCGGCACCATCAGCGCGGCATCCGCACCCGCCTCCTTCGCCGCGCGCAGGTTTATCGCGGCGACGCGGGTGTCGTTCGATCCGGCGCCCGCGATCACCGGCACCCGCCCTTTCGCCTGATCGACGCATGCGCGCACGATCTGGAAATGCTCTGCGGATGTCAGGGTCGCCGCCTCGCCCGTCGTCCCGCAGGGCACCAGCCCGGACGACCCTTCCACGATCTGCCACTCCACGAGGTCGCGATAGGCCGGCTCATCGAAGGACCCGTCGGCGGCGAACGGCGTGACGAGCGCGGGGATCGATCCGGAAAACATCGCATTATTCTGCCACTGCATGCGCGCGTCGCACTTTGTTCAGGACAGATAAGGGTTCGCCCGGTATCCTGTCCACATGATAGCGGCACTGACCAGACTTGGCGGCAAGACGGGTATCCTGCTGGCCGCGATGGCGAGCGTGTCGGCGTCGAACGGTGTCGATCAGGACCAGCTCGACCGGTATCGCACGCAGATGGCCAATCAGGGCGCGCCGGTCGCGCCCGCCGCCGCGACGCCGACCGACGCGGGTATCGCCGCGACGATCGCGCAGTGGCGCGCGTTGCAGCAGACCGACGCGCTGTCGTTCGACAGCTATGCCGGTTTCCTGACCGCGCATCCCGGCTGGCCGGGCGAGGCCGCCACACGCCGCGCCGCGGAAAAGCAGGCGGGTACGGGATCGCCGGGCGGCGTCGTCGCCTATTTCCGCCGCTTCCCGCCGCAGACCGGCGCGGGGGGTGTCGCGTTCGCCCGTGCGCTCGACGCGACCGGCGCGCATGCCGAGGCGGTGGAAGCCGCGCGGAACGCCTGGCGACGCGGTGCCCTTTCGCCGACGGACGAGGCGTATCTGCAGGCGAGCTTCGGCACCGCCTTCACCCCCTCCGATCAGGATGCGCGGATGGACGCGCTGCTCTGGTCTGGCCAGACCGGCATGGCCGCGCGCCAGTTGCTGCTGGTCGGCCCGGCGCGACAGGGTGTCTTCGCCGCGCGGCTGTCGCTGCGCAGCAACGGCGCGGATGCCGCGATGGTCGCGACGAGCGATGCGGCTCTCTATGCCGGCGATCCGGGCTTCGTCGCCGACCGCGCGATCTGGCTGCGCAACAACAATGGCGGTCCGACCGCGCGCAGCTGGCTCGCCCGGCCGCACAGCTTCGCGACCCCGCCGGGCGATCCGGCGAAATGGTATCAGGTGCTGCTGACCAACGCGCAGGGCGCGAATGCCGACGGCCAGTATCAGCTGGCGTACGACATCGCGCGGCAGGTCGACGATGCCTATCCCGCCGGTACCGACGTCTCGCTGAAATCCTATGCGGAGCGCGATGCCTATACCGATCTCGTCTGGCTGGCGGGGCAGGTCGCGCTGAAGAAGCTCGGGCGTCCGGCGGATGCGTTCACGATGTTCGATCGCTATGGCCGCGGATCGCAATCGCCGCAGACGCGCGCCAAGGGCTTCTACTGGGCGGCACGCGCGGCGGAGGCTGCGGGGCGGTCGACCGAGGCGACGCAATTCCTCGAACGTGCCGCGACCTACCGGGATCAATTCTACGGCCAGCTGGCGACCGAACGGCTCGGCCGCCGTCTCGTGCCGCCGCCGCCCGTCGGCCTCGTCGCCATAGCACCGGCGGATCGTGCGGCGTTCGACGGGCGCGAGGTTGTGCGTGTGACGCGGTTCCTGGGCGGGATCGGCGACTGGCAGGACCAGACGCCGTTCGTGAAGCAGATCGCGCTGGACGCGAAGACGGCCACCGATCACCTGCTCGCGACGCAGTTGGCGCTGGAGATCCACCGCCCTGATCTCGGCGTGATGGTCGGGCGCAGTGCTGCGGCGAACGGTCTGGGAAATTATTCCGCCTCGGGCTTCCCGACCGTCAACGTGCCTGCGGGCTATGAAGATAGCTGGACGATGGTCCATGCGATCGCGCGACAGGAAAGCCAGTTCGACCGGATGGCGGTCAGCCATGCCGGGGCGCGCGGGCTGATGCAGCTGATGCCCGGCACCGCGCGCGAACAATCGGGCAAGCTCGGCCTGCCTTATTCCACCGATGCGCTGACCGCCGATCCGAATCTTTCGATCCAGATCGGCGCGAGTTATTTCCAGCGGATCTACCTGCTTTACGGCAGCTATCCGCTTGCGATCGCTGCCTATAATGCCGGCGGCGGCAATGTGAACCGTTGGCTGGCGGCAAACGGCGATCCGCGGACGGGGCAAGTCGAGATGGTCGACTGGATCGAGGCGATCCCGTTCGGCGAGACGCGCAATTATGTCGAGCGTGTGCTGGAAAATGCCGTCGTGTACGACCTGATGAACGCGCCGCGCGCCAAGAGCAGGGCCTCCGCCGCGCCGCTGTCCTGGTATCTTGGCAAGGGGCGGCCGGGCTGATCGACGACCGTCCGAATTACATCACGCCGGCGGGCTATGCGGCGTTGCGTGCCGAATACGAGTTGCTGTTCGCGACGGAACGGCCCGCTCTGGTCGAGACGATCGCCTGGGCCGCAGGCAATGGCGACCGGTCGGAGAATGGCGACTATATCTACGGTCGCAAGCGCCTGCGTGAGATCGACCGGCGGCTCGGCTGGCTGTCGAAACGGATGAAAGCGGCAAAAGTGATAGACCCCGCCGCGCAACCCGATCGCACCCGCATCTGGTTCGGCGCGACCGTCCGCGTCGTGGACGATGATGACAATGTTCGCCTCCTGACGCTGGTCGGCGACGACGAAACCGACGCGGGGGCCGGCCGCATCGGCTGGCACGCGCCGATCGCACGGGCGCTGCGCGGCGCGGGGCTGGGCGATGTCCGCCGCGTCGTGCTACCGGCGGGCACACGCGATTACGAGATCGTCGCGATCGATTATCCCGGAGCCGACCGATGACCGACATTTCCGCACGCAACGTCGCGCTCTTGATCGATGCAGACAACGCCTCCGCCGCCACGCTCGACCCCGTGCTGACGGTCCTGGCCGAACTCGGCACGGTCAATGTCCGCCGCGTCTATGGCAATTGGACGAAGCCCGGGCTGAAGCCTTGGCAGGAAATGTCGATCAAGCATGGCATCGAACCCCAGCAGCAGTTCGACCTCACCAAGGGCAAGAACGCGACCGACATGAAGATGACGATCGACGCGATGGACCTGCTGTTCCGCGGGCGCATCGACGGGTTCGGCATCATGTCGTCGGACAGCGATTTCATGCCGCTGGCGATGCGGATCCGTCAGGACGGCGTTCCCGTCTACGGGTTCGGCACCAGCCGTACGCCCGAGGGGTTCCGCCAGGCCTGCACCCGCTTCATCGACGTCAGCGCGCTCGACGAAGCGGAAGAAGCTGCGCCGCTGCCCCTGCCCCCGTCGATCGGCGGCGAGCGGACCGTCGCGCCGATCAAAGCCGCGGTTCGCGCCAAGCAGGTGAAAGAGATCGGCCCGGAATTGCTGAAGCTCCTGATCGACGCCTATAACGCGGTAAAGCGCGACGAACGCGGCTATGTCAGCCTGACCGAGATGGGACAGCTGGCGGGTAACCGGTCGAGCTTCGACGCGCGCAACTACGGGTTCAACCGGCTGAGCGACCTGATCGAAACGGTCCCGAACTTCCAGACCGAACGCCGCGACGGCGGGCGGGTGTTCGTGAAGCGGTTGCGGTGATTGGCGGAGCAGGTTATTTTGCTTGCGTGACGCTTCATGAAAACCTCGCACCCGGAAAATACAAGCTGACCGTCGACGACTATCTACATCTCGATGAAACCGGTGTCTTCGGGCCTCATCGCACCGAATTGCTCGACGGGGATATCATCGTCATGAATGCCGAATATCGTCCTCATGGTTGGGCGCGCGACGAACTTGCCTACCGCTTGCGACGTGCGTTGGAACTGTTGGGCAGCGATCTTACGGCAACGAGCGGGAGCGTTCATGCGTCCGGTCATGATATGCCAATGCCGGATATCACGCTGACGCGTGAGCCGCGCGGCCAAGGCGCAATACCACTAGCCTCGGTCGCATTGGTCGTGGAGATATCGTCGACGACGCTGCGGCGCGATACCGCGGACAAGGTAGCGATCTACGCTCACGCTGGGATCGCCGAATATTGGGTGGTAGACGTGAACGCCCGCGTGATCCATCAAATGTGGAATGTAGCCGGAGACACTTATGCCAGTCGGCATGACGTGGCATTTGGCGATCCGATCGAAGCATCGACCATCCCCGGGCTGAAGGTCGAAACCAGCGATCTTTGACCTAAGACCTATCGGTCCTACCCGCCCAATAATCGAACGCCGCTTGCTGGAGCCGGTCGACATAGGCGCGCGCTACCGATCCTTCCCACGTCGGCGCATCCCGCCCCACCCACCAGCCCTGCCCCGGCAGCCGGTCGCCTTCGCGCACCACCAATACCGCCAATCCGGGTTCCCCCGCCGCCGCGCCAGCACGGTCGATCGCGTCGAGCGTCCGACAGACTGCGCGCATCCGCGGTCGGGTGAAGCGGTGGCCAAGCTTGCCGAGCAGTTCCGAATAGCTGAGCGCCCGCCCCTCCCGCGCCGCCTCGACCAGTAGCGCCCTGACATGCACGACGTCGCCCAGATCATGTGCGTCGGCGGACACGATCCCCTCGGCCTCCAGCCACTGCGACAAGGTGCCGCCGAAGCCGGAGGCCGCGCGAGTCACCGCGTCAGCTTCTTGTACGCCAGCCGCGTCGGGCGATCCGCCGCGTCGCCCAGGCGGCGGCGCTTGTCCTCCTCGTAGCTCTCGTAATTCCCCTCGAACCATTCGACATGGCTGTCGCCCTCGAACGCCAGGATGTGCGTGCACAGGCGATCGAGGAAGAAGCGGTCGTGGCTGATGACCACCGCGCAGCCGGCGAACGTCTCCAGTGCTTCTTCCAGCGCGCGCAGCGTCTCGACGTCGAGATCGTTGGTCGGCTCGTCGAGCAGCAGGACGTTGCCGCCCTCCTTCAGCATCTTCGCCATATGGACGCGGTTGCGCTCGCCGCCGGACAATTGCCCGACCTTCTTCTGCTGGTCGGGCCCACGGAAGTTGAACGCGCCGACATACGCGCGCGTCCCCATCTCCTGCTTGCCGAAGCGGAAGATCTCCAGTTCGTCGGAAATTTCCTGCCAGACATTCTTGTTTGGATCGAGATCGTCGCGGCTCTGGTCGACATAGCCGAGCTTTACGGTCGACCCGACCTCGATCGTGCCGGTATCGGGCGTTTCCTGCCCGGTGATGAGCTTGAACAGCGTCGATTTGCCCGCGCCGTTGGGGCCGATCACGCCGACGATACCACCGGGCGGCAGCGTGAAGTCGAGTCCGTCGAACAGCAATTTGTCGCCATACGCCTTGGTCAGACCCTTCGCCTCGATCACCTTGCCGCCGAGCCGTGCGGGCAGCTGGATCAGGATCGCAGCCTTGCCGGCGACGCGGTTCTCCTGCTTCTCCATCAGCTCGTCGAACGCCCGGATGCGCGCCTTGCTCTTGGTCTGGCGGGCTTTGGGGGTCTGGCGCATCCAGGCGAGTTCGTCGGCGATCGCCTTCTGCTTGCCCTGTTCCTCGCGCTCTTCCTGCTCCAGGCGTTTGGCCTTCTTCTCCAGATAGCCGGAATAATTGCTCTCGTACGTATAATAGCGCCCGCGATCGAGTTCGAGGACCCAGTTGACGACGTTATCCAGAAAGTAGCGGTCGTGAGTCACGAGGATGACGTTGCCGACATATTCCTTCAGGTAGTTTTCCAGCCACGCGACGCTTTCGGCGTCGAGATGGTTGGTCGGTTCGTCGAGCAGCAGGATGTCGGGCTTTTCCAGCAACAGCTTGCACAGCGCCACCCGGCGTTTCTCGCCACCCGACAAATTGGTCACCGCCGAATCGCCGGGCGGGCAGCGCAGTGCTTCCATCGCCTGTTCGAGCTGACTGTCGAGCGCCCAGCCGTCGACCGCGTCGATCTTCGCCTGCAGGTCGCCCATTTCCTCCATCAGCGCGTCGAAATCGGTGTCGTCCTGCGGATCGCCCATCTCCGCGGAGATCGCATTGAACCGGTCGACCAGATCGGCCACCGGCCGCACCCCGTCCTTGACGTTGCCCATCACGTCCTTCGACGCGTCGAGCTGCGGCTCCTGCGCCAGATACCCGACCTTGATCCCTTCCGCGGCCCAGGCCTCGCCGACGAAATCGGGGTCCATGCCGGCCATGATCTTCATCAGCGTCGATTTGCCGGACCCGTTGGGGCCGATGATGGCGATTTTTGCGCTGGGAATGAATTGCAGGTGGATGTTGTTAAGCACGGGCTTGTTCGCGCCCGGGAAGGTCTTGGATAGACCCTTCATGACATAGGTATATTGGACGGCCATGTGGGGGCTCGCGCTCCTGAGGACTGGGCTGGAGATTGCCGTTCCCTCTAGCGTCCCGCCATGACGAACGCCACCCTGACGCAGCACCGCTCGGACCGCTTGCCGGATCGGGCCTTTGGCTCCTACCAAGGGGTGACATCCATCCGACGGGAGTGACCGATGAAGCGCCTCAACCTCGCCTTGCTGACGATCGTGGCGGTTGCGATACCTGCTGTCGCGCAACGTACCGCACCCACCGCCGTCCCCGTCGATCCGAAGGTGGCCGCGCTGCGCGACAAGGCGATGGGCGACGACACCGCCTTCAAGATCGTCGAGGGACTGACGACCGAAGTCGGTCCGCGGCTGGACGGCACCGAAGCGGAAGAGCGCGCACGGACCTGGGCGGTCGCCAAGTTGAAGGCGCTGGGGTTCAGAAACGTGCATGTCGAACCCTATCAGCTCGACACGGTCTGGCTGCGCGGAGAGGGAAGTGCGGAGGTGATCGCCCCCTACCCGCAGACGCTGCGCCTGGCCGCGCTCGGCAATTCGGGCGCGACCCCCGCGGCGGGCCTGACGCTGCCGGTCGCCTATTTCCACACGCTGTCCGATTTGATGGCGGTGCCCGACGGCAGCCTGGGCGGTCGGATCGCTTTCGTGTCGAACCAGATGGCCCCGACGCAGGACGGTTCGAGCTATGGCAGCCAGGGTGCCGCGCGTTTCGTCGGCCCCGCCATCGCCGCGAAGAAGGGGGCGGCGGCGATCGTGATCCGGTCGATCGGTACCGACCATGGCCGCGGGCCGCATGCGGGTGTCACGAACTTTCCCGCCGGCGTCGCGCCGATCCCTGCCGCCGCGCTGTCGGTCGCCGATGCGGAAAATCTCGAACGGATGCTGCTCCTCGGCAAGCCCGTTACACTGCACCTGACCCTGACGCCGACCGTTGTCGGACCCCGCACGTCCGGCAACGTCGTCGCCGAAGTCCCGGGTAGCGATCCGAAGGCGGGGATCGTGCTGATCGGCGGTCATCTCGACAGCTGGGACCTGGGTACGGGCGCGATCGACGACGGCACCGGTATCGCGATCACGACCGCGGCGGCCAAGCTGGTGATGGATGCCCCCGGCCGGCAGCGCCGCACCATCCGCGTGGTCTGGTTCGGCGACGAGGAGACGGGCGGCTTCGGCGGCGTGGCCTATGCCAAGGCGCATGCCGGCGAACGCCACGCGACCGCCAGCGAGTCCGATTTCGGGGCCGACCGGGTATGGCGGATGAACCTCAACCTGCCCGAAAGCGCGGTGGCGGTCGGTGATCGGCTGGCCGCGGCGCTGGCCCCGATCGGCGTCGTGCGCGGGCAAGAAAAGGCAGGGGACGGCACCGATGTCGAACCCACGCTGGCGACGGGGGTGGCCGCGATCGATCTCAACCAGTCGGGTCTGCGCTATTTCGACTGGCATCATACGCCGGAAGATACGCTGGACCGGGTCGATCCCGAACAACTGCGCCAGAACGTCGCCGCCTGGACCGCGATGCTGGCGATCGTCGCCGACGCGCCGGAGGATATCGGTTCGGTCGCACCGCGCGGTGGACGTCCCTGAACGGTATCGGCAGGCGACCCGAACATTAGCGGACGATGAATTGGGTTTGACGCGTGCGGAAGCTCGGCTATGAAAAACGCCTCGCGACGGCAATCGGGTCGGCCGCGAATTTATGCTTGGGAGCATACGAATGAAGAAGATCGCCTTTGTTCTCGCTGCCGCCGGCCTGATGACCGTGGCTGCCTGCCACAAGTCGCCCGAAGCCGCCGCAGTCGAAAACAACGCAGACATGCTGGCCGACAACATGGAAATGCAGGCCGACAACATGGACGCGGTTGCCGACAACACGTCGAACGTCACGACCGCTGCCGTGATGTCGAATGCCGCCGACAACATGAACGCCGCGGCCAGCAACGTCCGCGACGATGCCAAGGCGACGACGAAGAACATGCAATAAGCCCGATCGGGCGTCCGCGCCCGGTCGCTGCTGCCGGAAAGGGCGTCTCCAGACGGGGGCGCCCTTTTTCGTTGCAGCGGACGCTCGCTCGGCTAGGAACGGGCGCGCGTGGGCCTGTAGCTCAACTGGTTAGAGCTGTCCGCTCATAACGGATAGGTTGCGGGTTCAAGTCCTGCCGGGCCCACCATTTCGCGCCGGTTCGCGCCGGGCAAGCTGTAACGGAGCTACAACGCGCCTCAAGGCGCGAACGGCAGGCGGCGCGTAGAGCGCCGTCCGGGTTTGTGCGTCGCACTTCGCCCTTGCTATCGGCCCCCCGTCGCGGCAAAGCCGCGCCGTCGGTCGCGCTTTGGCGCGCCGTCCGGGTATGCGCGTCTGACGATTAGCTACGCTGATCGACTGCGCGCTTCACCGGGGAGTGGCGCAGTCCGGTAGCGCGCCTGCTTTGGGAGCAGGATGTCGCAGGTTCGAATCCTGTCTCCCCGACCATCCTTCAGAACACCGCAGCTATCCGACAACATGGCCAAAAAAAAGGGAAGCCGAAGCCCCCCTTTTCTTCGACATTGAAGCGACCGCCTGTTACGGGCTGGCGGGTTTGTCGCTGTTCTTTGCTACCACCACAATGCCGCCGATCACTACAATAGCCCCGATCAGCGCGATGAGGGCACCGCCGCCCGCAAGTTTGCTTTTGTGGGGCGAAGATGTCGCCACTCGTGCTCCCCCGATGGAAAGCGACGAAGCTGCAATACCAGCCGGTGCCGCCAAAGCCGGCGTCGCAGCCATGCCCATTGCCGCTGCCGCCATCATCAAATGCGCAAGTTTCATCAAGACCTCCCGTTGATTCTCTGGAACCGTACACATGATGACCCCGGTTTACCAGTTTTGTTTGATTGCTTCAGAGTATACGACGGTCGAGTGCGTTACAGACATGTCGAACGCCCAAGGGCCCGGTCGCGGGCGATCCGATCGCGGGTTTTCGCGCCAGAATGTTGAAACGAAAGCGTTTGTGCGTGGTGATGTGTTCGACGGGGGTTGCGCCCGACCGGCCCGTTGCGGCATCGTCGATGGATGATCCGATCCGGTCTCCGGCCAATCCTCGCGATCGGCATGTCCTGCGTCTGCACGCAGGCGCTGGCGGAAACGCCGCGTGATCTGCTGACGCAGGCATCGTTTTTCGATCGCGACCTGGTCAGCGCGCAGCGTCATGTCGAAAGTGCTGCACAGGGGGCCACCGCGATCCTCCAGCGAACCCCGCAAAATAGCGAAGCGGCGCTGATGCGGGCGACGGCGATCGGTTATGATGCGAAGCTGACCGGCAGCCGGTCGCAGGCGATCGCCGCACGCACGGCGTTCGAGACGTTGATCGCGCGCGAACCGCAAAATGCCGAA
Organism: Sphingomonas bacterium; assembly: GCF_903642285.1. Lineage (GTDB taxonomy): Bacteria > Pseudomonadota > Alphaproteobacteria > Sphingomonadales > Sphingomonadaceae > Sphingomonas. The sequence goes on along the minus strand of NZ_CAHJWJ010000001.1, from coordinate 189,504 downwards.
GCGCAGCTCGCGCTCGGCGCATGGCATGTCGGCGTCGTGTTCAAGCTCGGCCGCTTTCTCGGCCGCGCCGCGCTCGGCGCACAGAAATCGGTCGGGCTCGCGGCGCTCGACCGTGCGGTGGCGCTGGGGGGCAACCGGGCGTTGTTCGCGGGATTGTCGGCGCTGCTCCGGCTGGAACTGGACCCGTCCGATCCGCGCGGGGTGCAACTGGCCGAACTCGCCAGCCACGAGGCGACGCCGACGCCGCTCGACCGGATCATGCAGCGATCCGCGGTCGCGATCCTGACCCCGCTGCGCGCGCATGACGGCCGCGCCACCAAGCTCGCGGCGGCGCAATTGCTTCCCTTCGGTCAGGTCGCCGGAATACCCTGATCGCTCACCCGGCCGCTGCCAGGATTTCGGCGAGCGACGCGTTGGCTACCCCCATCCGGTCGAGCCGGTCGAGGACGGCATCCCACCAATGGTGGAACCGGCGCAGCGCCGCGGCATCGCGGACATACGGGGTATGCCCCGGCACCAGCGAGGGCGAGTGGAAGGAGAGATTGAGCAGCCGAACGCCCTCCCCCACCGCGATCTCGATCGCCTCCAGCGCATCGGCGATCGGCATGTCCTCCGGCGTCAGCGCGATCCGGGATAACAACCCGGCACGCGCGAACAGCCCGCGAGCATGCGGGATGCCGCCGAGCGCGCGGTACAGTCGCGCACCGCCGCGCCGCGCCGCGCCGGTGAAAATGGTCGTGAGCGGCAGTTCGATCATCGCCCCGTCGCGGTAGGCGGCGGTGCCGATCGCGCCGAAGTCCGGACCACCGTCGGCGGCGTAATCGTAGCGCGCCCGAACCGAACTATCGATGCGGTACCCCCGCGCCGCCAGCAGTCCGAGCGTTGCCGGGCCGATCCCGTAGCGGCCGGCGCGATAGGCCAGCGGCGTACGTCCGAACGCGATCTGGATCGCATGGGTCATCGCATCGATCTTCGCCGCCTCCATCGCCGGCGGCAGATTGCCGGCATAGCTGTTGACGCTGGTCAACGATTCGTCGAACGGCGGCGTGACCCAAGCGTGGAGCTGAACCCCGATCGTCGAACGGCGATCGCGAAGGATCTGCGTCAGGATGTCGACCGATCGCGGATCGGTTGCGATCGGATGGTCGACCATGCAGGTCAGCGCGACGCCCCGGTCCGCGAAACGCCGGTGCGCGGCGGGGAATGCCGCCATCGCGGTCGTGGCGCGGTGCTCGCGCGCGGGCGGGGCGGACCAGTCGAACTCCTCCTCGACATCGACGAACAGCGTGAAGCGCGTGCCGAAGGTGGCGGGCCAGTCGATCTGCTGCGCGGGCAGCGGTGGCGGCACACGGTAAGGTCGCGGTCCGCCCCTCGTCACGTCAGTTGATCGATGCCTGCCCCACGCTTCGATCTACGGCCATCGGAAGCCGCAATGTCAAGCCGTCCGCCGCGATCGACAGCCCGCCGCCAAGCTCCGCCGCCAGGTTGCGGGCGAGGCGAAGCGCGAAACCGGTGCCGAGCAACGGCGCGCCCGCCGCGTCGCCGTCGCCGTCGAGGCTGAGCAGCGCCGCATCGTCGGCGACGCGAAGCGCGTGCGGCCGGTCGAACCGGATCGCGACGACAGGCGGATCGGCCAGCATCGTCACCCCGATCCGCTCGCCATTACCGCCGGCAGCGACGAGCGCGGCGGCGAGCCGCGACAGCAGCCGCTCGACCGCGCGGTCGTCGCCGACGATCTGCAATGGTTGTGTCACGGGCTCGACCGCGAGCGCAACCCCGCGGATCGCCGCCAGCGGCGCCAGGTCGGCGACGATACGCGCGATCAGCGGCACGAGATCGATCGTCGTCGGTCGCAATTCCAGCGCACCGCTTTCGATCCGCGCGGCGGTGTCCAGATCTTCGATCGCGCCGATCAGGTCGGTCGCCTGTGCGTGGATCGACTGCGCGCGCTCGCGGTAAGCGGGCGAAACCGGGCCGAGCAGTTCGCTGCCGATCAATTCGGCGAAACCGGCGATGGCGTTGGTCGGGGTACGCAGTTCGTGGACGAGCTGCCGAAGCGAATCGGCACCACCGGCGGGCACGGGAACCGGCGGGGTCGCGCTCTGATCGCGGCGCGGGCGGCGGCCCACGCCGCGAAAACCGCTGAACCGACCGGTGCGGGGTTCGAACGTCGCGGTGCCCGACAGCCGCCACGATCCGGCGGCATCGCTTTGCCCGTCGACCTCCAGCCGCGCATCGTCGAAATCGGCGCGACGGCGGAGCGCGCCACCGGCGGTCGCATCGATCCGGACGGGTCCGTAGGACGATGCGCGCGCCAGGCCAACCCCGACAAGGGCGGCGCGACCGCCGCCCTCCACCCACCGGATCACCCCGGCGGCGTCGGTTTCGAAGCGGAAACCCTCCGCCGGCGGCGAGACGACGGGCGCGGCCTCCCCCGGCTCGGGCCGCGTCCGGTTGAACGCGTCGATCCGCGCGACGAGGTCCGAGATCACGAAGCCGTTCGCACCCGGCGTCGGTGGCGAGCCGGCCTCGTGGCGGCGAAGCGCCTCGGCCACCACCGGCAGACCGCGCGTGACGGTGCCGAGCGGCACGAACGGGGTTTCGCTGAGCGGCGCATCGGGGCGCACCGGCACCGCATCGTTTGCCGGGATCGGCGGCGCTACGACCGGTGCGGCTGCAGGTGCAACGCTTGCATCCGCACCGGGTTGATGATGGATGACGAAATCGGTCGACCCGAAACTCTCGAGCGCGCGCACGACGGGGGCCGGCAGATCGCGGCGATGGCGGAGCACCGATCGCCCGGCGGGGCTCAGCCGCGGCAACAGCGCGACCCAGTCGTCCGCCGCCAGCGTCGCGGTACGAAGCACCGGCGCGGCGATCGCCAGATCATCCTCCGCGAAGAAGCCGACGAGCAAGGCGGGCGGATTGGCGAAGGCGAGCGCCCGACCGCTCGCGGCACGTACCGCGACCGGCACCGATCCCCGCAACATGCCGAGCCGGGCGATCGCCGCGTCGATGTCCGCGATGCGCCGCCGTCCCGCCAGGTCGACCAGTTGCCGCCAAGCCGATTGCGCGCCGAACCCGGTGGTCGCATCCGCCGACAGGATCGTCTTCAGGCTATCGTCGAAACGCAAATGGACGATCCTCGGATCGACGCGGCGCTGCGCCGGTCGTAACGACTCATTAACGCCTTCCGGGAGCAATCGGAACAGGCTTATTGGACGCGTCGCAATGTGGGACAATTGCGTTTGTCCGCAATTATCCTACGTTCGAGGGCGATCTGGGGGTCGAAATGTCCCGTTTTGGAAAGCGATTCGCATGGGGTTCGACCGTATCGATCGGCAGATTCTGGGTCATCTGCAAGCCGATGGCCGGATGACCAATGTCGATCTCGCCGATCGCGTAGGCTTGACCGCGCCGCCGTGCCTGCGGCGGGTACGGGCGCTGGAGGAGGAGGGCGTGATCCGGGGCTACCACGCGGACCTGGACTCGGCACGCATGGGATTTCCGATCACGGTGTTCGCGATGGTCAGCCTGCGCAGCCAGGCCGAAACCGACCTGGCCGCGTTCGAGGCGCATGTCGCCGCGATCCCCGAGGTCCGCGAATGCCACATGCTGAACGGCGAGATCGATTTCATCCTGAAGATCGTTGCGAGCGACCTGCGCGGGTTCCAGGAGATCCTGACCACGCATCTGACCACCGCGCCCAATGTCGCGGGCGTCAAGACGTCGCTCACGATCCGAACCGCGAAATCGGTATCCGGCGTCCCCGTCACGCTCGAATGATACCGCGCGGTACGTAGGACCGGGGCGCGGTCTCCGACGCCCCGCCCCGCTCCCGACACCGTCGCGCGTCAGGCCGTCGGCGGCGCATCGACATAGACCGTCCATAGCTGGGCCACGCCCATTTCCGCCCCGTTTACCGACGCAAATGCGGTCTTCGCGCCCGCCTTGTCCCCGGACCGCGCGAGCGCGATCCCGAGGCGCAGGTTCACCACATCGGCATCGACACCGCCTTTCTGCAGCGCGGCGCGGTAGAGGTCGGCTGCCTTGGCATTGTCGTCCGCGCCGAGATACGCATCCGCGGTCTGCTGCGCGAGCTTGCCGTTGGGTGAAGCCTGCGCCTTCGCCGCCAGCCCCGCCAGCGAGCCCTGGTTCTTCAAGGCTTCCGTCGCCGTCGAACGGAGCAGTTTCGACGCGCTGTTCGTCGCGGGCATCTTGCCCGTCGCCGCGCCTTCGCTGAGCACCGTCAACGTTTCCGCCGGCAGACCGCGATCATAGGCCTTTTGCGCGTAATCGCCGTAATCGACCTGATCGGCGAGCGACTTGGTCGACCGCATCAGGCGGAAGAGGTCGAGTTTCTGCCCGTTGTCGAGCGTCGCGATGCTGCCGTTCTGCAAACCGTAGATCACGATCATGTCGCGCCAGTTCTTCGCGGTCGGATACGCGGTCAGATATTTCCGCATCAGCCCGAACGACCCGGCGTTGTCCTTCGCCGCCAGTTCCTTCGACAGTGCGTAGCGATAATATTCCTCGGGCGCTTTCTGGCCGGCGGCGGTCGCCTTGTCGATCACGCCGTTCAGATCGGCGACGCCGCCGGTGGTATCGCCGCCGTCCATCTTTGCCTTGACGATCAGCATGTCGAGATTTTCGTTGGCGTAGCCGGCCGCCTTCGCCTGCGCGAAGAACTGCGAAGCCTGCGCGAATTGGCGCGCATTATAGGCGATCGCGCCGCGCTGGTAGAGCAGTTGACCGCGCGCCTCGGGCGGTACGTTCGGGCTGGCGATCAGCGTATCGAGCGGGGCGATCAGCGGGGTGTTGTCCTGCGGCGCGTTGGGGTTCGCCGCCGACGCCGCCTGCAGCTTCAGCTGTTCCAGGTTCAACCGGAAATTCGCCGCGAGATATTTGTCGTCGGGCGTCTTCGCGCCGGCTTCGACCTGCGCGACCAGCGGCGTGGCGGTCGCGACGTCCTTCGCGGCGAGCGCGGTCTGCGCGGCCTGTGCGGCCTTGATGATGTCGGGGCTCAGTTTCAGGCCGGGCTTCGCCTCTTCCTTCTTGTCCTTGGCGACCGCCGGCATGGCGACCAGCGCACCCGCGCTACCGGTAAGCGCAAATGCAAACGCCAGCTTCGAGAACGTCTTCATCCGGGAACTCTCCTTGTCGGGCGCCAGCGCCTTGATAACCGCGTCGCTCTACCGTGCGGGTCGGGCACGTTCAAGCGATGCCCGGGTGAACGCCGATTGAACGCGGAAGGCTCCACGGCTAGCGACGGGCGCATGATCGCAACGCTCTCCCCCGCCAAGACGCTCGACTATGACACGCCGCTGCCCGCGCTGACGCCGACGACCCCGCGGTTCGCCGCCGAGGCGGCGACGCTGGCGAAGGCCGCATCGCACCTCAGCCGGAAGAAACTGTCCGCGCTGATGAAGATATCGCCGGCGCTCGCGAAGCTGAACGCGGACCGGTTCCGCGATTTCGCCGCCGCGCCCCAGCGCCCCGCCCTCTTCGCCTTTGCCGGCGACGTCTATACCGGGCTGGAGGCCGCAACGCTGGACGCGCCCGCGATCGACTATGCGCAGGATCATGTCCGTATGCTCTCCGGGCTTTACGGGCTGCTCCGCCCGCTCGACGCGATGCGGCCTTACAGGCTGGAGATGGGAACGCACTGGGCACCGCGCCGAACCAAGCTGACCGACTGGTGGGGCGGCCGGATCGCCGATTGCCTCGCCGCCGATGTCGCGGAGGAGGGGTCCGGCACGGTGCTGAACCTCGCCAGCCAGGAATATTGGGCAGCGGTCGCCGGCCGCCTGCCCCGCGATGTCCGCGTGATCGACGTCGATTTCCGCGAACCCGGCCCCGACGGCCCGCGCTTCGTCAGCTTCCACGCCAAGAAAGCACGGGGGATGATGGCACGCTATCTGGTCGAACACCGGATCGACCGGATCGACGGCATGAAGGATTTCGACACCGACGGCTACGCGTTCGATGCCAACGCCAGCGACGACGATCGCTGGCAGTTCATGCGGCGATGATGGTGGGGAACTGACGGTGGTGGCGAGCGCGGTGGTCATCGGTGCTTCGGGCGGGATCGGCGCGGCGCTGGTCGAGGCGATCCGCGACGAGGCGGCGTTCGATGTCGTCCACGCCTTCGCGCGGTCGTTCGCAGGCGATCGACACCTGGACGTGACCGACGAGGCGAGCATCGCGGCGGCCGCCGCGCTGGTGGCGAAGGGGCCGCCGCCGACGCTCGTCATCGTCGCGACCGGGCTGCTCCACGACGCCGACCGCGGGCCTGAAAAGGCGCTGGCCGAGCTCGACCCGGCCTGGATGGCGCGGAACCTGGCGATCAACGCGATCGGGCCCGCAGTGATCGCGAAGCACGTCCTGCCGATCATGCCGCGCACCGGCCGAACCGTGTTCGCGGTGCTGTCCGCGCGGATCGGCAGCATCGCGGACAACAATCTGGGCGGCTGGCACGCCTATCGCGCGTCGAAAGCGGCGCTCAACCAGTTGATCCGGACGATCGCGATCGGCGACAAGCGCCGCAACGACCGCGGGATCGTCGTGGCGTTGCACCCGGGTACGGTCGACACCGCCTTGTCGAAACCCTTCCGCGGCAATGTCGGCCCCGGTCGTCTCTTTGCGCCCGACCGCGCGGCCGTGCAGCTGCTCGATGTGATCGACGGGTTGAAGCCGCCCGACAGCGGCCGGATGTTCGCTTGGGACGGGTCCGAGATCGCGCCGTAATCGACCTGTCTTTATTCGCATGTTGCACGCCGCGCGATTGTGTCGCAGCTTGCGCATAACGCCCCCGGGGGGCGTGTAACGAGAGGAGCGTTCCCATGACCAGATTCCTGTCCGCCGCCTTGCTGGCCGGTGCCGCGATGCTGTCCACCGCGACCATCGCCGACGCCCAGGCCGCGAAGCCGACGCCCAAGGCGACGACCAAGACCAAGACGACGGTCGTCACACCGAAGACCGCCGCGGCGCCGAAGACCGTGACGGTGTCCAAGACCACGACCGCACCGAAGACCGCGCCTGCGCCCGCGCCCGCGCCCGCGCCCAAGGCGACCATGACCGCGAAGACCGTATCGACCTCGAAAACGACGACGACCCCTGCCATCGTGACGAAGACCAAGCCGAAGCCCGCCGCGTCGGGTCGCATGGTCCAGGCGAAGCTCGCGAACGGCAAGACCGTCACGTATAATTGCTCGCTCGCGGGCAACGCCGACAAGAAGGCCTGCAAGTAGGCGTAACGTGCGTTCTACCCCCGCGCTGCCCTGCGCGGGGGTGGTCAGGCGACGCCTCGTAGGCTAGGGTTGTCACTGAACCGACATAACCCGAAAGCGTGAAAATTGGCCGACGAGACGCTGCTCGCCGAACCCCCGCCCGAATCTGGCGACATCTCCACGATCTCGATCGTCGACGAGATGAAGTCGAGCTATCTCGACTATGCGATGAGCGTCATCGTTGCGCGCGCGCTGCCCGATGTCCGTGACGGTCTGAAGCCCGTCCACCGCCGCATCCTGTTCAGCGCGCACGAAAGCGGCTTCGTCGCCGGCAAGCCCTACCGCAAGTCCGCACGCATCGTCGGTGAAGTGATGGGTAAATACCATCCGCACGGCGACAGCTCGATCTACGAGGCGCTGGCCCGCATGGCGCAGGACTGGTCGATGCGCGTGCCGCTGATCGACGGTCAGGGCAATTTCGGATCGATGGATCCCGACAAGCCGGCCGCGATGCGCTACACCGAGGCGCGGCTGGCGCGGGTGACGAATGCGCTGCTCGACGATCTCGACAAGGACACGGTCGATTTCATTCCCAACTACGACGGTTCGGAACGCGAGCCATCGGTCCTTCCCGCGCGTTTCCCCAATCTGCTGGTCAATGGTGCCGGCGGCATCGCGGTCGGCATGGCGACCAACATCCCGCCGCACAATCTCGGCGAAGTCGTCGATGCTTGCCTCGCCTATATCGACGCCAAAATGAATGGGGGCGCGATCACGACCGACGAGCTGATCGCGATCGTCCCCGGCCCCGACTTCCCGACGGGCGCGATCATCCTGGGAAAGGCGGGGGCGCGGGCGGCCTATCACACCGGCCGCGGATCTATCATCGTCCGGTCGCGCCACGTGATCGAGGAAAATCGCGGCGACCGGCGATCGATCGTACTGACCGAAATTCCCTACCAGATCGGCAAGAACGGCCTGGTCGAGAGGATCGCTGAGGCGGTGAAGGAAAAGCAGGTCGAGGGCGTCAGCGACATCCGCGACGAATCGAACCGCGAGGGCGTCCGCATCGTCATCGAGCTGAAGCGCGACGCGACGCCCGAGGTCGTGCTGAACCAGTTGTGGCGGCACACGCCGGCGCAAGGGTCGTTCCCAGCCAACATGCTGGCGATCCGCGGCGGCCGGCCCGAGCTGCTCAACCTGCGCGACATCATCCAGGCGTTCGTGCAGTTCCGCGAACAGGTCATCACCCGCCGGTCGAAGTTCGAACTCGCCAAGGCGCGCGACCGGGCGCACGTGTTGCTCGGCCTCGTCATCGCGGTCACCAACCTCGACGACGTCGTGAAGATCATCCGCGGGTCCGCCAACGCCACCGCGGCGCGCACCGCGCTGCTGATGCGCGAATGGCCGATCGCGGAGATCGCGCCCTATATCCGCCTGGTCGAGGCGCTGGATGCCGAGGTCGCGGGCGCGACGTACCGGCTGTCCGACATCCAGGTCCGCGCAATCCTCGACCTGCGCCTCCACCGCCTCACGGCGCTCGGCCGCGACGAGATCGGCAACGAACTGGAAGGGCTGGCGGGTGCCATCACCGAATTGCTCGCGATCCTCGCGGACAGGGCGAAGCTGTACGCGGTGCTGCGCGAGGAACTGGTCGCGATCCGCGCCGAATTCGCGACCCCGCGCAGGTCCGAGATCGCCAACGCCGCCGACGGCATCGACGACGAGGACCTGATCGAGCGCGAGGACATGGTCGTCACCGTCACGCACCAGGGGTATATCAAGCGCACCCCCCTCGACACCTTCCGCGCACAGGCACGCGGCGGCAAGGGCCGGTCGGGGATGGCGACCAAGGACGAGGACGTCGTCACCGCGTTGTTCGTGACGAGCACGCACACCCCCGTGCTGTTCTTCTCGACGCTCGGCCGCGTCTATCGGATGAAGGTCTGGCGCCTGCCCGAGGGCGGACCGGCGACGCGCGGCCGGCCGATGGTGAACCTGTTGCCGCTGGCGGCGGGGGAAACGATCTCGACGGTGCTGCCGCTGCCCGAGGACGAAGCGGAATGGGGCAAGCTTCACGTCATGTTCGGTACCGCGAAGGGTTCCGTCCGCCGCAATTCGATGGACGCGTTCACCAACGTGCCGACCGCGGGCAAGATCGCGATGAAGTTCGAGGGCGAGGACGACGACGACCGGCTGATCGGCGTCGCGCTGCTGGACGCGGACGACGACGTGCTGCTGGCGACGCGTACGGGCAAGGCGATCCGCTTCGCCGCCGACGACGTCCGCGAATTCCAGAGCCGCAATTCGACGGGCGTCCGCGGTATCGCATTGCGGGACGACGACGCGGTCATCTCGCTGTCCGTCCTCCACCGGGTCGACGCCTCGTCCGAACAGCGCGAGGATTATCTGAAGTTCGCGCCGTGGAAGGCCGAACGCGAGGGCAGCCCGGATATGGACGCGGCGATATTCGAGGATATGATGGCGCGCGAACAGTTCATCCTGACCGTCTGCGCCAACGGTTACGGCAAGCTGTCCTCCGCATACGACTATCGCCGCACCAACCGCGGCGGGCAGGGCATCACGAATATCGACAATATCGGCCGCAACGGCCCCGTGGTCGCCAGCTTCCCGGCGTCGAAGGGCCACCAGTTGATGCTGGTCACCGACCAGGCGAAGCTGATCCGCACCTCGCTCGGTTCGCTGCGGGTCATCAGCCGCAATTCCGCAGGCGTCAGGCTGTTCGACGTCGCGAAGGACGAACATGTCGTCAGCGCGGCGCGGATCGAGGAAACCGAGGGCGACGCCGAGGCGATACTGACCGATGAGGCACCCGCGACCGGTGCGCCGATCCCCGATGCCGTCATCGGCGACGACTTGGCCGAAGGGCCGGCGGACGGCGAGTGAGTACCGGAGAGAATATCGCGCGGCCCCAGACCGCGTACAAGGTCCTGACCGCGGATCAGATGGCGACGCTGGAGACGACCGGCATCTTCGCCGGCGCGGCCGTCGATCTGGCGGACGGCTATATCCATCTGTCGACCGCCGGGCAGCTGACCGAGACGGTGGACAAGCATTTCGCGGGACAGACAGACTTGCACCTCGCGGCGGTCGATCTGGGATCGTTCGACACCACGCTACGCTGGGAGGAAAGCCGCGGCGGGCAGCTGTTCCCGCATCTCTACGGCCCGCTGCTGCTGGAAACGGTCATTGCCTATGGCCCGCTGGAACGTACGCGTGACGGAGCGGTGAAACTGCCGATCGCGGGGTAGATCGCGTCGGACCGTCCCGTTCGAGAACATCCTAACCTGCGGTAGTTCGAGGAACAGACGGGCCGGACAAACGTCGTCCGGGATATGCCTTTCAATCATTCGCCGCTGTTTCCCTGGCACCTAGAATACCAGGACCACCATGAAGACCTGCTCCGCGATCACATCGCGGCGGCGGATTTCCCTTGCGTCGGGGCGAAGGCCGCGGTCGCTCGCGGGACGCTTGAACTGCTGTCGTGCAGGCGGATCGACAGCGCCTGGGACGATCTGCGGATACACGACAAGCTGCTCCAGTTCGCCGGGGCCTACCGCGCCGATCCCACGCTTTTCCGCAGCCTGGCGATCGTGTTCGATGCACCCGATGTGATGGAGGAACGCGATTTCGAACGGGCATTGTGGGCGCGTATCCAATCGCTGTCGGACAAGGACGTGTGGCGCGGTCAGGATTATGACGAGCGGGTCAGCGCCGATCCGGACAGTCCGCATTTCTCGCTCAGCTTCGGTGGCGAGGCGTTCTTCGTCGTCGGCCTCCACGCACGCGCCAGCCGCCCGGCGCGACGTTTCGCGAAGCCGACCATGGTCTTCAACCTACACGACCAGTTCACCACGCTGCGCGCGCAGGGTCGGTACGAGACGATGCGCGAAAAGATCATGGTGCGCGACGAGGCGGTCGCCGGATCGCGCAACCCGATGCTCGACCGGCACGGCGAAGTCAGCGAGGCGCGCCAATATAGCGGCCGTGCGGTCGACGATGTCTGGCGCTGCCCGTTTTCCTATGGCGGTGGCGCGACGCCGTGACGGTCGTCGAGATATCGGAGCGCAGCGGCACCGCGTTCCGGCTGGCGCGCGGCGAGACGCTCGATGTCATCGATCCGCGCGGCGAACAGGTGGCCGACCTGCTGGCGTTCAACGCGGACGATATCGGTGAAGTCGTTTCGTCGGGCCGGACGCTCGACTATGCCGAAACGATCTATCTCACCACCGGCCATATCCTGTATTCCAACCGGTCGCAGCCGATGCTGGAGATCGTACGCGACGATGTAGGTCGCCACGACTTCCTGCTGACGCCCTGTTCCTACGACACGTTCCACCATTTCTACCCGACGCTCCCGCCGCATCGGGGCTGTTTCGGCAATCTGACGGCGGCGCTCGCGCCATATGGTGTCCTGCCCGACCGGATCCCGACGGCGTTCAATTGCTTCATGAACGTGGCCGTAGACGGCGCGACCGGCACGCTTCGCGTCCTGCCGCCGATCAGCAGGGCGGGCGACCGGATCGCGTTTCGCGCGGCGATGGACCTGATCGTCGGCCTGACCGCCTGCTCCGCGCCGGACTCCAATGGCGGGACGTTCAAGCCGATTCATTACGCGATCGGCGGGCGATAGGGCGACTGTCCTTCCGGTTGTCGCAACCCTGGGCGACCGCTTTCGTGGGATAACAGGAACAACTAGGCCGCCGCTTGGGCATATAGATCGACCACCTCCGCCCCCTCGCCCACCGCGGCCAGCAGCAGTGTCCGATGGCAATGGCACGGGTCGCGTTCGTAGCATAGCAGCGCGCTGGGCATCTCGGCGGCGAGGTCCATCATGACCGCCGCCTGCGCCTGCGCGTCGGGCAGTTCCAGCTGTCCGGCATAGACCGTGCGCAACGTCGCGACATCGCCCTTTTTCGCGGCGTCGCGCCCGGGCTTGGGCGTGCCCAGCGCCTTCAGATGGACATAGCCGATCCCCGCCTCCGCCAACGAAGCGGCAAGCGAGGATTTGGAAAAGCCCGGACGACGCGACAGCGGCAACGCGCGGACGTCGATCACCCGCTTCACGTCCGCCATCGTCAAGGCCGCGAGGAAGTCGGCCATCGTGGTGGCTTCGTAGCCGATCGTATAGATTTTCATGATGTCGATATGGGCGCGGGCGTGTCGCGACGCCAGCGAACCGGTACGCGCCCGGGAACAAAGCAGATACATTTCCGCTGGCAATGTTGGAAAAACCGGGGCAGCCTTGGCGGATGACCGACCAGCCCATACCCGATCCGTCCGCCCAGCCGCTTGCCGCATCCCGCCGCCACGATGGCTGGACGATCGGGCGACAGGCGCAATTCCTTGCCCATTTGTCGCAGTTCGGCGGCGTGGCCGCGGCGGCGAAGGCGGTCGGCATCAGTGCCAAGTCCGCGTATCGCCTGCGCCACCGGTCGGCCGCGTTCGCCACAGCCTGGGACGCTGCGCTGGACGAGGGCCGTGCACGAAGCTTCGACCGGGCGGTGGACCGCGGGATCAATGGTTATGTGATGCCCATCTATCGCGGCGGCCGGCTCGTCGGTCACCGTCATCGCTACGACAACCGTCTCGCCTATGCTGCGTGCTACGCCCAACCAATGCCGCGCTCGTGATGGATGTAGAGGAGAAACGCGTTTTCCCGTGACTTTTATGACCTTTCGACCGAACCGAGCGCGATGAAGTACGACATTCACGTCGTCGGCGGCGGTCTCGCCGGTTCCGAAGCCGCATGGCAGCTGGCCGAAAGCGGCTTCCGGGTCCGCCTGTCGGAGATGCGCGGCGCAGATCCGACAAGGGGGGGCGAGGCGACGCCGGCGCACCAGACCGACGATCTGGCCGAACTCGTCTGTTCGAACAGCTTCCGCTCGGACGATGCCGAGGCGAATGCGGTCGGGTTGCTGCACCAGGAGATGCGTATGCTCGGCTCGCTGATCCTGCGCGAGGCGGACAAGCACCGCGTGCCAGCCGGCTCGGCGCTTGCGGTCGACCGCGAAGGCTATGCCGCCGGCGTCACCGCCGCGCTGGCCGCGCATCCCAATGTCGATCTCGTCCGCGAACGGATCGATACGCTGCCCGACGGGCCCGCGATCGTCGCGACCGGGCCGCTGACCGCCGCTGCGCTTGCCGAGGGGATCGGCGCGGCGACGGGGGCGGAGGCGCTCGCGTTCTTCGATGCGCTCGCCCCCATCGTCCACCGCGACAGCATCGACATGGACGTCGCCTGGTTCGCCAGCCGCTGGGACAAGGGCGAGACCAAGGATTACATCAACTGCCCGATGACGAAGGACCAGTATCTGGCCTTCCACGCCGGCCTGATCGAAGGCGAGAAGACGCCGTTCAAGGACTGGGAGCGGGATACGCCCTATTTCGAGGGGTGCATGCCGATCGAGGTGATGGCGGAACGCGGGGTCGATACGCTTCGCTACGGCCCGATGAAACCCGTGGGGCTCGACGATCCGAAGACCGGACGCTGGCCGTACGCGGTCGTCCAGTTGCGGCAGGACAACGCGCTCGGCACGCTGTGGAACATGGTCGGCTTCCAGACCAAGCTGAAACATGCCGATCAGGTGCGACTGTTCCGCACCATTCCCGGGCTGGAGCATGCGGAGTTCGCGCGATTGGGTGGGCTTCACCGCAACACGTTCATCCGGTCGCCCGACCTGCTCGACGAGACGCTGCGGCTGAAATCGCGGCCTTCGCTTCGCTTCGCGGGGCAGATCACGGGATGCGAGGGCTATATCGAAAGCGCGGGCATCGGCCTGATGGCAGGCCGTTTCGCTGCGGCCGAACTGGCAGGGCGCACGCTAACCCCGCCGCCGGTCGATACCGCGCTCGGTGCGCTGCTGGGTCACATCACCGGTGCCGCGACCACGGAAACATATCAGCCGATGAACGTCAATTTCGGACTGTTCCCGCCGATCCCCGGCCGGACTAGGAAGGCTGACCGCAAGCGCATGTATACCGATCGCGCGCGTGCCGCGCTCGCGGCATGGATCGCAGGATCGTCGATCGGGGGCGTCGCACTGGCCGCACGCGACGCCCTTGTCGAGCCCTAGGCCATTCCGTGCTGTACGAAAGCGAGTCGATCGGATGATTCCGCTAGACCTTCGGAGCCTGATCCGCGTGGATCCGAGCCAGCAGCTCGGCGGGCATTTGCGGATCGACGAAGGCGGCGGGCACGATCGACGGCACTTTCTTGCGCAGCGTCCCAACGGTGACGTGCGGCCATTTGATGCCTTCGTCGAACACCAGCATCACCGTCTGGGTATATTGCAGCTGGAGGAAATCGGGCGCACCGTTGGCGCCCTTCACGTTCTCGATCCAGAACGTCGCGCTGACGGTCACGGCATCGGCGTTGGGGCCCGCCGGGCCGCCTGCAAGGAAGGCGGTATTGCTCGTCCCGCCCCCGATGGTCGGCGGCGGCGGTGCGGTGGTGGAGACCTGCAGGACGGTCATCGACGTGATCGTCTGCCCCTGGATCGCGGTGGCGAGGACCGAATTGGGGTTGTTCACCATCGCCTGCGTGATCCCGACGATCTGCGCCGGCGGCGATCGGAACGCGGACGGTTGCGACAGGTTCTGCTGCTCGAACGGCACCGCGGGGCCGTGGACCGGGATCGGATTGATGTTGACCGGCTGGAACTGCGGGCCACTCGGCACGGCGGTCGCGGTGCCCTGCGCCAGAATCGTCGTACCGTGCGGGATAGACGCCATCCGGACGACGGTCGGCGGCTCGGCCGGATTGGTCGTTTGCGGCACCGTGGCCCAGATACCCGGTTCGATGTGCAGCCCGCCGCCGACGACCGCGTCGCTGATCTGCTGGAGATAAGTCAGACCGAACATGTTGATGTCGGGCTGCAGGAATCCGCGATTGGGGATCGGCCCGCTGATCGCCGCGAATTCGATCTGCTCGCTGGTCAGGTTGAGTTCGAGGAACTCGTCCTCGCCGCCCGGACCCTTGGGAAAGAACGGACGCCAGATCGTGTTGAAGCCGGTGCCGACCCACGTCCCCGGCAGATCCTTCAGCGGACCGAGCGGATCGAGGATCCCCGGAAAGGGCAGATGGATCGGTGCCGCGATCGGCGGGAGCGGTCGGAAGGAAAAATTCGCCTTGAGGTCCATGAGCATGCCCTTTCCGCTAGCGACGCAAGTCGCCACCGGCACGGCGCATGGGGGCGCCGCGCGCGTTTCGACGCGTCGGGTTATGATGATGGTGCGCAAACGATCCGACGACACGCGGGCCGCTATCCGGGTTGGCGGATACCGTCCGTCGCCTCTGGGGTCAGTATCGGTACGACCCGACGATCCGTCAAATCGACGTTAGCGGAGACAAACCATTGCGAATACGCGGAGTTCTTGCCGTCAATCCCGTACTGCATCCGAAACGATGCCGATTGTCGGTGCCGTCATTCGCCGCGATCATCCTCCCTCGCGACCTGCGTCGGCGGACATTTGCGCGGATGTGCGGACCGCTTGGGCGCGGTCGCCGCAAACTCCGCCGGGATCAGGCCGCCGGACCGATCGTGATCCGCCGCCACGAATTTCGCGATCGTCTTCGCAGACCATTCGTCGAACGACAATTGGCCGTCATGGTTGGTATCCAGCTTGGCGAACGCCTTGCGCCGCGACGCCAGATATTCCTCGCGCGACACGATCCCGTCGCGATCCTTGTCGTAACGCGCGAACCGCTTCTGCTCGCGCGTCTGGTCGGTCGCCTCGGGAACCGATGTCGGCAGCGCATCGCCGGTCGCCGCCGCGGCGGATGCCATGGCGGCCGGTGCCGTTGCCAGAAGCGGCGTCGCACTGGTCCGCGCCCGCGCGTTGAACCACAGCACGCCCGCCGCTGCCATCAGGAGCGCCGCCGCTCCCCCCAATATATAGCGCCACATCGGATATATCCCTCTGCCCCTTTGTCGCGATGCTATCGATCCGCCGCGTCCGGCGGAAGCTAACGCCCCCAAATCCGATGCATTAGCAGTCGGGCTAGACGGTGCGGCGATCCGGGACGGGGCTGCGGGACGGCGAGGTCTGCCCGGGCGAGCAGGGAAAGCATGCCGATCGGCCGCAGCTGCCGCGGCCAGGCGTGCCGCGACCCACTCGCGAAAGCATCGATCGCCATCGTGCGGGCGAGCGCCGCCTGCCCAGGATCGCGGAGATGGGTCGCCAGATCGGTCAGCGCCCACCCCTCGCCCGCCCGCGCCGTGCCGGCATCGATCGGTGCGCCCAGCACGACCGCCAATGCGCCGAACAAGGCCTCGCCGCGGGCTCGCGCAAATGTGCGCATGCCGGCGGCCTCAAGCGGATCGGGGTCGAGCAGCATTTCCCAGCCGTCGATCATCGCGGCCAGCATCCGGCCCGCCACGCCGCGCGGCGCCACTTCCCCCGCCAGCGCCGTCAATATCGGTTCGCCGACGGGTGCGCCCGCCCGGTCGAGCGCTTCGAGCGCCTCATACCACCAGGTCAGCCGCATCTGCCCGACGATCGGTTCGCGCGTCGTCCGGACGATCCCCGCCAGCGCATCGTCGAGCGCGAGCAACGCGACGAATCCCGCACGCCGATCGGTGGGGACATATCCGCACACCACCCCGCGTTCGGCGAGGCGCGCGCCGGCGATGCTCGGCTCGCCGGATGGCGGCGGCATCGACGCAGCCGAACTGGAGGGCGGCACGATCGGCGGATCCCCTCTTGTCCCACGGATTGCGGGCCTAGCCGGACCGGCTTTACCCCATCTTTACCTGTTTGCGCCACACGCGTCCGATCAACGGAAGAACCGACGACGCAATGATACCGAGGGCGATCAGAACCGCGATGGCTTCTCGCCTAGAGCGAGACGGCAGCCTCGCGCGGCTGGCGCGCGACGAACGCGGCGTGACGGTCATCGAATTCGCGTTCGTCGCCGGCCCGTTGTTCGCGCTGATCATCGCGATCCTGCAGGTATCGCTCACCTTTTTTGCTCAGCAGACGCTCGAAACCGCAACGCTCAAAGCGAGCCGCCAGCTGATGACAGGAGTGGATCAATCCGCCGGGATGTCACAGGCGGGATTTCTGACCGCAGTCTGCAACCAGCTGCCGGGGTTCATGAAATGCGCGAACGTGCGGGTGGACGTGCAGTCGACGACAAGTTTCTCGTCGGCGAACACCAGTGCGCCGACGATCACCTACAATGCCCAGACCGGTGCGGAAAATCCCTTTGCCTATTCGCCCGGTGGATCGGGTCAGATCACGACGGTCAAGGTCATGTATATCTGGGCGACCAGCAAGGGGCCGCTCGGGTTCGATCTATCGACCATGTCGGGCGGCAATCGCCTGCTGATCGCGACGGCGGTGTTCAAGACGGAACCTTCCGCGTCATGACCATGGGAACCGTTCTTCGTCGGCTCGGACGATTGAAGCGCGATCGTCGCGGGATCGCGCTGATCGAGTTCGCCTTCGCCGTGCCGATCCTCGCGATCCTGTTCGTCGGCGGATATCAGACGATGGATGCGGTTTCGGCCTATCGAAAGGTCACGACGACCGTTCGCACGCTTGCCGACCTTACGACCCAAAGCACGTCGACCACGCAGGCGGGCGCGCAGCAGTTTCTCGCGGCCTCGCAACAAGTGATGGTACCATATTCGACCAGCAATGCCGTATTGCGGATCAGCCAGGTCAAGATCGACATCACCGGTAAGTCCACGATCGACTGGAGCCAGGCGGTCAATGGTACCGGTTACACGAAGGGATCGACTGTACCGTTACCGGTGGGGCTGATCGTTCCGGGGACCTACCTGATCTACGCGGAAATCAATTACCAATATCTGCCGGGTATCGCCTCGAACATGCTCGGCCCGATCCCGCTCCGCGACACGCTGTATATGTCCCCGCGCAATAGCGCATCCGTCCCCTGTGCCGATTGCTGATACGATGATGAAATCGCGATATCCCTTTCTTCGGGTCGTAAGTCGCATCGCCCATGCATGGACCGCGCTGCGCGCCGACAGACGCGGCAGCGTGTTCATGATCCTGGGCTTCGCATTGATACCGCTGACGTTATCGGTGGGTATCGGCATCGATTACGCACGTGCCGCGCGCATACAGACCCGGCTGAACGCCATCGCCGACGCCGCCGCGCTGGCGACCGTGACGGCCCCGATGATGCAACAGACGCCGTATAACGCGGCGGTCACCGCCTATAATATGTGGCACCAGCAGGCCGATGCCACCGCGGGGCTGGTCACCCCGTATTTCACGGGCTGCTGCGTCATCAATCAGACGAGCAACACGGTCAACGGCGGGGACGGAACGCTGCTGATCAGCGTCACCGACACCAACACGACGGGACATACGCGGACGACGACGGTGAGCTGGCACGCGGCATCTCATAACGCGTTCGGCAATCTGCTCGCCATGGCGCAGATCGAGCTGAACGGCACCTCGACGACGAACGCCAAGCAGGCACCGAACATCGATTTCTATGTGCTGCTCGATACGTCAAGCTCGATGGCTTTTCCGACCACGACGGCAGGCATCAATCAGCTTGGCAGTTTAACTGGCGGATGCACCTTCGCCTGTCACAACACCAACTACACGCAAGCGACCAAAAAGGATGGCACGAAGGGCGACTATTATAGCGTCGCACTATCCTATGGCATTCCGCTTCGGGTAGACCAGGCACGTCTTGCCGTTCAATCGATGATGACGACAGCTACCCAGACGGAACAGAACAACAATGCGCAATATCGGGCAGCGCTTGCCAGCTTCGGCTCGGGTGACTCGCGGGCACCCAATCCGTTCAACAAATTACTGTTTCCGGTAACGGCTGCTCTGTCGAGCGTGTCGGCTGCTGCAAACGGAGCGCAAGTAACGAATTATTATTCTGAAAATCAGGCCACAAGCACCTACCCTAGCAACGATACCGATACTTGGAGCAGCGATGCCTTCACGCGGATAAACTCCCTGATGCCTGCCCCCGGAAACGGTACCAATCAGGCTGGCGACAAGCCTCAGCAGATTATGTTCATCATCACCGACGGGATGCGCGACGAATATCGCCCGGGTGGGCGTCCGGAGGTGGCCTTCGACACCACGCTGTGCGACACGATCAAGGCGCGCGGCATAAGGATCGGTATTATCTACACCGAGTATCTTCCTAGCGCGATCAACACCGATCCGACGGGTTGGTCGCAGGTGAACGTCGTGCCGTACTTGCCGCAGGTGGAGCCCGCCCTGCAAAATTGCGCATCCTCGGGTCTATACTATAAGGTATCGACCAACGATGATATCTCGACTGCCCTGAACCAGCTGTTCCAGGCGGCCGTCGCCACCGCGCACATCGCGCATTGATCGGGTCGCTGACGAACCGCACCGGAGCGGTTCGTCAGCGATAGCACACTCTCTTTACCGCCTCGACGATCCGCGACGCATCGATCAGCGCCAGCTTTTCCAGGTTCGCAGCATAAGGTAGCGGTACGTCCTCATCAGTGACGCGCAGCACCGGCGCGTCGAGATCGTCGAAGCCCTCAGTCATGCAGAGTGCGATGATCTCCGATGCGATGCCGCAGGTCGGCCAACCTTCCTCGGCGACGACCAGACGGTTGGTCTTGGCGAGTGACTTCAGGACGGTCGCCTTGTCGAGCGGGCGCAGCGTGCGCAGGTCGACGACCTCGGCGTCGATCCCCTCCGCCGCCAGGGTCTCGGCGGCTTCGAGCGACAGCCCGACGCCGATCGAATAACTGACGATCGTCACGTCCTTGCCCCCACGCATGATCCGCGCCCTGCCGATCGGCAGGACGTGATCGTCGAGCTTGGGCACCTCGAAGCTGCGGCCGTAGAGCAGTTCGTTTTCCAGGAACACGACCGGATCCTCGGTACGGATCGCTGCCTTCAACAGGCCCTTCGCATCCGCCGCGTCGTACGGCGCGATCACGATCAGGCCCGGGACGCTCGCGTACCAGGGCGCGTAGTTCTGCGAATGCTGCGCGCCGACCCGGCTCGCCGCGCCATTGGGGCCGCGGAACACGATCGGACAGCGCATCTGCCCGCCGGACATGTAGTTCGTCTTCGCCGCCGAATTGACGATGTGGTCGATCGCCTGCATCGCGAAGTTGAAGGTCATGAACTCGACGATGGGCCGCAAGCCCCCCATCGCAGCACCGGTGCCGACACCGGCAAAGCCATATTCGGTGATCGGCGTATCGACGACCCGGGTATCCCCGAACTCGTCGAGCAACCCCTGCGTCACCTTGTAGGCGCCCTGATATTGCGCGACCTCCTCCCCGATCACGAATACGCGGTCGTCGCGTCGCATTTCCTCCGCCATCGCATCGCGGAGTGCTTCGCGAAGGGTGATCTTGACCATCTCGGTGCCGGCGGGGATCGCGGGATCGGCGACCTCGGCATCGTGTTTCGCCGCTTCGAACATTTGCCGCACGCCGGTTTCGACCTGGTGCGGGGTGTTGCTCTCGGGTGCGGGGGGTGCCTTGTCGGCGGGCTGGTCTTCCTTCGGCTCGGCATTGGCGGCATCGCCCGCGCGCTCGCCATCGTTGTCCGAAGCATCCTCACCCGCCAACGTCATGATGACGGTGCCCACCTTTACGTTATCGGTCCCCTCCGCGACGAGGATCTTCGTCACGGTGCCTTCGTCGACGGCCTCGAATTCCATCGTCGCCTTATCGGTCTCGATCTCCGCCATGATGTCGCCGGACTTGACGCTGTCGCCCTCCTTGATCAGCCATTTGGCGAGCGTGCCCTCCTCCATCGTTGGGGACAGCGCGGGCATCTTGATCTCGATCGCCATCAGTAACGCTCCACCAGCACATCGGTATAGAGTTCGGCCGGATCGGGTTCGGGCGCGCTCTCGGCGAAGTCGGCGGCGGCGTTCACCGTTTTTCGCATGTCCTGTTCGATGGTCTTCAGTACATCCTCCCCGACGCCGCGCTCCTCGAGCAATTTCTTGGCGTGCTCGATCGGATCGGATTTGTCGCGGACCGCCTGCACCTCCTCGCGGCTGCGATATTTGGCCGGGTCCGACATCGAATGGCCGCGGTAGCGGTAGGTCTTCATCTCCAGAATGATCGGCCCCTTGCCGGCGCGCACCCAGGCGAGCGCTTCCTCGGCGGCCCCGCGACACGCCAGCACGTCCATGCCGTCGACCTGGATACCGGGGATACGAAAACTCTCGCCGCGGCGGTACAACTGATCCTCCGCGGACGATCGGTTGACGCTGGTCCCCATCGCATATTGGTTGTTTTCGATCACGTACACGATCGGCAGCTTCCACAGCTCCGCCATGTTGAAGCTTTCGTACACCTGGCCCTGGTTCGACGCGCCGTCGCCGAAATAGGCGAGGCAGACGCCGCCGTCGTTCGTGTATTTATGACTGAAGGCGAGACCGGTGCCGAGCGACACCTGCGCGCCGACGATGCCGTGCCCACCATAGAATTTATGCTCGACGCTGAACATGTGCATCGAGCCCCCCTTGCCCTTCGAGATGCCGGCCTGACGCCCGGTCAGCTCCGCCATCACGTCCTTGGGCGGGATACCGCACAGCAGCATGTGACCATGGTCGCGGTAGCCGGTGATGACGCTGTCTTTCCCGGACAGCGCGGACTGCAGCCCGACCGCGACCGCTTCCTGGCCGATGTAGAGATGACAGAATCCGCCGATGAGCCCCAGGCCGTACAGCTGTCCCGCCTTCTCCTCGAACCGGCGGATCAGCAGCATATCCTTGTAGAACTGCAGCAATTCCTCGGTCGACGCCTCGTACGAGGTCGGTTCCGCCGGCCGCTCGCGATTGGGTAGCGGCGGCGCGGTGAGGGATGCGGGGGCTTTGGCCACGGATGGAAAACCTTCATGTTCCTGGGGGAGGAGCAACGCCTATAGTCCCGGTAACGCGCGGACATCAATCGCCGCCCCAACGGGTTGCCGATCCCGTGCCGGCATGCCTACAGGATGCCGCAATGCCTAAACCCCTACACCCGCTGCGGATCGGTAATTTCCGCGCCTATTGGTTGTCCCGTTTCGCCGGTACGCTGGGAATTAGCGCGCAGGCGATCATCCTCGGCTGGCAAGTCTATGGCATCGCGCGGCAGACGATGGACATCCGGCACGCGGCGTTCCTGCTGGGCATGATGGGCGCGGCGCAGTTCGTACCGCTGTTCCTGCTGACCCCGGTCGTGGGACTCATAGCGGACAGCGTCGACCGGCGCTGGATCGTGCGCGGGACGACAGCGCTGCTGACGATCGTCGCGGCGACGCTGGGCATCCTGACACGGATGGACCTGCTGGGGTTGCCCGCCCTGTTCGGCGCGGCGGCGTTCGTCGGTGTCGCACGTGCCTTTTCCGGGCCGGCCTATTCGGCGCTGGCGCCCAACCTCGTGCCGCGCGAAAGCCTGCCGACCGCGATCGCGATCTCGTCGATCGCCTGGCAGGTGGGGACGATCGCCGGACCCAGTATCGGCGGCATCCTCTACGCCATCCACCCCGACTTCGCCTATGCGACGATCTCCGTCCTGCTGGCGATCGCGCTGGCGACCATGTTCGCGATCGGGCCCGTTCCGCAGCCGCCGGCCCAAACCGATCGCAAGCCATTGGCGCGTATCCTGGATGGCTTTTCCTACGTCCGTCGCAACCGGCTCGTCCTCGCGACGATCACGCTCGACCTGTTCGCGGTGCTGCTGGCGGGCGCGACGTCGCTTCTGCCCATCTATGCGCGCGACATCCTGCATGTCGGGGCCAGCGGGCTCGGCATATTGGCGGCGGGGATGGGCATAGGCGCGGCGACGACCGCCATCTGGTTCTCGTTCCGGCCGATGGCGCGCGACGTCGGCGTGAAGATGCTGGTCGCGGTCGTCGTCTTCGGCGTCGCGATCCTCACCTTCGGCCTTTCGACCTGGTTCCCGCTCAGCCTGGCGGCGCTGATCGTGGCGGGCGGCGCGGATATGGTATCGGTCTATGTCCGTTCTTCACTGATCCAGCTTCACACGCCCGACGCCATGCGTGGCCGCGTCAGCGCCGTCTCGCAGCTGACGATTTCCGCCTCGAACGAGCTCGGCGAAGCGGAAAGCGGCCTCATGGCGTCGCTGCTCGGTCCCGTCGGTGCGGTCGTCTTCGGGGGGGTCAGCGCGATCGCGATCACGATCGCCTGGGCACGGCTTTTCCCGGAACTGAGGCTTGCACGGACGTTCGATCCGCCCGACATGCCCGACCGATCGACTGCCATGGAGACCGTGTGATGAAGGCCAACACCATTCTCGATACGATCGGTCATACGCCGCACATCCGATTGTCGAAGCTGTTCCCCGACAGCGAGGTGTGGGTGAAATCCGAACGGTCGAACCCCGGCGGATCGATCAAGGACCGGATCGCGCTGGCGATGATCGAGGCGGCGGAAGCCGACGGCCATCTGACACCCGGCGGGACGATCATCGAACCGACCAGCGGCAATACCGGCGTCGGCCTGGCGATGGTCGCCGCGGTCAAGGGCTACAAGCTGATCCTCGTCATGCCCGAAAGCATGTCGCTGGAGCGTCGCCGCCTGATGCTGGCCTATGGCGCGAGCTTCGATCTTACCCCGCGCGAGAAGGGCATGAAGGGCGCGATCGAACGCGCGCTGGAGCTGGTCGAACGGACGCCCGGGTCCTGGATGCCGCAGCAATTCGAAAATCCGGCGAACATCGACGTGCACGTCCGAACGACGTCGCAGGAAATCCTGGCCGATTTCGCGGATACGCCGATCGACGTCCTGATTACCGGCGTCGGCACCGGCGGCCACATCACCGGGGTCGCGGAGACGCTGAAAAAGGCCTGGCCGAAGCTGAAGGTCTTCGCGGTCGAGCCGGCGGCCTCGCCCGTCATCGCGGGCGGGCAGCCGGGGCCGCATCCGATCCAGGGGATCGGCGCGGGCTTCATTCCGGCCAATCTTCACACCCAGGTGCTGGACGGCGTGATCGAGGTGGATGCCGCGGTCGCCAAGGACATGGCGCGCCGGTCCGCCACCGAGGAGGGGATGCTGGTCGGCATCTCGTCGGGGGCGACCCTGGCGGCGATCCTGCAGAAGCTGCCCGACCTGCCGGACGACGCCCGGGTGCTCGGCTTCAACTACGATACCGGCGAGCGTTATCTGTCGGTGCCCGATTTCCTGCCCGAAAGCTGATGCGGCCAATCGACGCGGCCACGGCCGCGGTGGCGATCGTCGCAGTGGCGGTGCCGGCGTTCGTCGTCACGCGCCCGCCGCGCATCCGGCACCGCACGATCGCTGCCCTGCCCTCGCCGCGGATCGTGCCGCAGGCCGAGCTGCCTGCGGTCGAACCCGTCCGCTTCGTGGACCTGAGCCCCGACGAGGCACGCGCGTACAACGCGGACGTGCCGTTCTCGACCGAAGCCAATCCCGCAGCGCGGCCGTTCCGCTTTGCGGGCAGCGCGGAGGACCGCGCGCGGGCGATCGACTGCATGGCGGCGGGGACGCTGTACGAGGCGGGTGACGACACGTTGGGGGAAAAGGCGGTCGCGCAGGTCGTGCTCAACCGGTTGCGCCATCCCGCCTTTCCCAAGACGGTCTGCGGCGTGGTGTTCGAGGGGCAGGAGCGAAGCACCGGTTGCCAATTCTCGTTCACCTGCGACGGCGCGGTGCAGCGCTGGTACCCGACCGGCGAGGCGTGGACCCGTGCGCGCGACGTCGCGACGGCCGCGCTATCCGGCGCGGTGTACCGGCCGGTCGGCTATGCCACGCATTATCATACCGACTGGGTGGTGCCGTACTGGCAGTCGAGCCTCGACAAGATCGCCGCGGTCAACACGCATCTGTTCTTCCGCTGGAGCGGCTGGTGGGGGACGCCGCCCGCCTTCGACCGCCGCCCGGACGGGCACGAGCCGATGATCGCGCAGCTTGCACCGATCTCCGATGCGCATCGGCCGGGCGGGGTCGGCGTGACCGACGACGCGGTGCTGGCCGACGCCTGGCGCGCCTTGGGCTTCGGGGCCGACCCGGACGCCGCTCCCGTGGCGGCGGCAAGTGACCAGACGGAGAATATTCTGGTGACGCTGGGCCGCGCCGACCTGCCCGACACCTATCCCGCACTTGCCGCCAAGGCGTGCGGCGATCGGACGAGCTGCCGTTACCTCGTCTGGACCGACCGGACGAAGGCGGCGGCGACGCTGCCGCTGACCGACGCGCAGATCACGGCGCTCGCGTTCAGCTATTCGCGCGACCGGACGCTGGCGTACGAGACGATGGCGTGGAACTGCGTGCAGACGCCGCGCACCGATCCGGCGCAGTGCATGAAGCGGCCGGTGGTGCGGGTCGCGTCACCGGCACCGGTGCCGACACCGGTTGCAGCGGAGCTGGGCGGGGTGCGGCGAAAAACGGGTCTGACCGCCGGGCAGCCGACGGCGTCCGTGGAGGTGCCCACGACCGATGCAGCGAACAAACCGGTTCGGTAGACCTATCGGTGCGAACACCCACCTTCATCATCCTCGCTCTTGCGGGGATGACGTCGTGTATCGAGGCGGCGGGTTAACCCTAAGCCGCCATGAACATCTCGGGGCTCAACGCCATCAGCGACTCCGCCCCGCCCTCGATCTTCCGACGCAAGGCCCCGGTCTCGGGCAACACCCGCTCGGCGAAAAAGCGCGCGGTCACGAGCTTGGCGTCGAGGAACGCGGCATCACCCTCCCCCGCCGCCTTCAGCCGCGTCGCCGCGACCGCCATCCGCAACCACATCAGCCCGACCGCGACATGCCCCATCAGCGTCATGTACGAATAGGCACCGGCACCGACATTGTCGGGGTTCTTCAGGCCGTTCGCCATGAACCACATCGTCGACGCCTGCAGATCGCCCAGCGCCTTTTCCAGCCGAGTCGCGAAGTCCGCCGTCGCGCCGTGCTGCTTCGCCGAAGCAACTTCGCTCGCCACCAGCGCGAAGAACGCCTGCACCGCACGGCCGCCATTCTGCGCCAGCTTCCGCCCGACCAGGTCCATCGCCTGAACGCCGTTGGTGCCTTCGTAGATCATCGCGATCCGCGCATCGCGGACATATTGCTCCATCCCCCATTCGGCGATGTAGCCATGCCCGCCGTAAACCTGCTGCGCATTGGTCGCGATCTCATAGCCCTTGTCGGTGCCATACCCCTTGATGACCGGGGTCAGCAGCCCGATCAGGTCGGCCGCCATCTGGCGATCGGCATCGACCGGCGCGGCATGTTCCAGATCGACCTGGAGCGCGCCCCACAGGCACAGCGCGCGCAAGCCCTCGGTGAGCGCCTTCGCTTCCATCAGCATGCGGCGGATATCGGGATGGACGAACAGCGGGTCGGCCTTTTCCGCAGGCTCGCTGGGGCCGGTGAGTGCACGGCCCTGGCGACGGTCATGCGCGTACTGGACCGCGTTCTGGTACGCGGTCTCGGCCACGCCCAGCCCCTGCAACCCGACGCCGAGCCGCGCGGCGTTCATCATTATGAACATCGCGGCAAGGCCCTTCATCTCTTCGCCGACCAGCCAGCCGGTCGCGCCGTCGTAATTCATCACGCAGGTCGAATTGGCGTGGATCCCCATCTTGTGTTCGATCGACCCGCACGACACCGCATTGCGCGCGCCGAGCGATCCGTCGTCCTCGACCATCACCTTGGGCACGACGAACAGCGAGATGCCCTTCGACGAGTCCGGCGCACCCGGCGTCTTGGCGAGGACGAGGTGGATGATGTTGTCGGTCAGGTCATGCTCGCCCGACGAGATGAAGATCTTGGTCCCCGTGATCCTGTAGGACCCGTCCGCCTGCGGCTCCGCGCGGGTACGGATCAGGCCCAGATCGGTGCCGCATTGCGGCTCGGTCAGGTTCATCGTGCCGCCCCATTCGCCCGACACCATCTTCGGTACGTATTTCGCCTGCTGTTCCGGGCTGCCCTTCGCCAGCAGCGCGGCGATCGCGCCGTGCGACAGGCCGGGGTACATCGCGAACGCCATGTTCGCGGAGATCATGTATTCCTGGAATGCGGTCGCGATCACGTGGGGCATACCCTGGCCGCCATAGGCCTCCGGCGCGCTGAGCGTGCCCCAGCCCGATCCGACGAACTGCGCATAGGCCGATTTGAAGCCGTCGGGCGTCGTCACCGATCCGTCGTCGTGCCGGGTGCAGCCCTGCTGATCGCCGGAATAGTTGATCGGGAACAGGACCTCGGCGACGAATTTGCCGCCCTCGTCCAGCACCGCATCGACCATGTCGGGAGTCGCGTTCTGGAAACCGGGGACGTTCGCATGGCCCTGCAGCCCGACGACGTGCTCCAGCACGAAGCGCGTGTCGCGGACGGGTGGCGTGTACTGTGGCATGGAATCAGTGTCCTTTGGTATCCTGCGCGCGACCGGCTTCCAGCAGCGCGACGAAATCGGTGAGTTCGGCGATGGCGGCGTCGATATCGCGCTTCTGTACCTCGAGCAGCTCGATCCGTGTCCGGCCACGATCGATCGCGACCTGGCGCTGAAGACGGCGACCGTCGCCTATATCGTAAAGGTCGATCATCTCGCGAATTTCGCCGAGCGAAAAACCGACCCTCTTGCCGCGCAGGATCCAGGCCAGCCGTGCGCGATCCCGGTGCGAATAGAGCCGCTGCGTCCCCCGACGCTGCGGCGCGATAAGCCCCTCGTCCTCGTAGAAGCGAAGGGCGCGCGCGGTGACGTCGAATTCCGCGGACAAGTCCGAGATCGAGAATTGATCCTGATCGGGTCGTAACGGCACCGCCGCCTGGGCAACGGACATTGTCGAAGATCGGGCGGCTTTTGGCATGAAGCGTCAAAATAGGCATGCCTTACGTAAACGTCAACCGGCGCAGAGCGATCGCCCGCTTGGCGTGCGAAGCGTTGCGGCCTCCGACACCGATCCGCTTTGCCGATCGACCGCAAGCGCGGCGAACGACGCGCGGCCGACGCACGATCGGTCGCAGGCACCCGGCACTTCGGGCGGGAAGATGATCCGTTCGCCGTCGAAGATCGCGGTCATCCGGCACGCATCGAACCGTATGTCGAGCTGGCCACCCGTCCGCACCACCGTTCCCGACGCCGCACACCCCTGACCCTCGCCGTAATCGACCAGCGCACCAATCCGCTCGTTGCCGCCCGGCTGCCCCGGAACGATGCACAGGCGGTCGGTATCCCGCGCCCAGGCACCGAGGATGGAAGAGCCGGGGTCGGGGACGAGACCGCGAGCCAGAGCTGCGGCTTCCAGCCTGCCGCCGGGCGTATCGGTATTGCCGACCGCGGCATCGTGTCGCGAGCATCCGACAAGCAGCAGCACAGCAAGGACGGCAAACCTCACAGCGCGATCAGCCGTTTGTCCTCGATACGGCGATAGAAACAGCTGTCGGCACCGGTATGGCATGCCGGGCCGGCAGGATCGACGATCAGCCACAGTGCATCCTGGTCGCAGTCGATCCGCATCTCGACGACGCGCATGACGTTGCCCGAGGTTTCGCCCTTCTTCCACAACCGCCCCCGGCTGCGCGACCAGAAAACCGCCTCGCCGCTTCCCTGGGTCGCCGCGAGCGCATCGGCATTCATGTGCGCGACCATCAGCAGCGCCCCGGCACGATCAGTAACTACCGCAGTGACGAGGCCGGAAGCATCGTATTTCGGGTCGAGCATCAACGAGGTTTCGCGGGGATCGGGCATGCCGCTGTTCTAGCCTTCCGACCGGCCAAGCGAAAGCTGGTGTCGGTTGGACGGTGGCCGCACGCAGATACCACTCGGCTCAATCCTTGCGGATGGCCTTTATCAACGCGGCTTTCGACATCGCCGATCGTCCCGCAACGCCGATCTCCCGCGCCTCCCTCAGTATATCGACCTTGGTGCGATCCTCCAGCCTGGTCGCCCGTCGATCGAGCGTACCGGCGGCTTTCGCATTGGCGATCCGCGCCGCCTTTGCCTTCGATGCACCTTGCTTGCGCAGGTCGTCGTACAGCGTGTCGTCCTTCACGGACGGGCCATGATCCGTCGCCATCTGAAAGCTCCTTTCCGAAGCGTTCCGAACGAGCGATGCGACGGATCGCTCCTTCGATCATGACAAAAGCGCGACAAACGCGGATGGCGGACCTATATGGCGGTCGCTTCGCAAGTGGACCCCCAACCCATGCTGACGACCCATCCGTTCGATGACGACACGCTGCACGAGGAGTGCGGCATCTTCGGCGTGTCGGGTAGCGAGGGCGCGGCGGCGCTCGTCGCGCTCGGGCTCCATGCGCTTCAGCACCGGGGTCAGGAGGCCGCGGGGATTACCAGCTTCGACGGGTCGAACTTCCATACGCACCGCGCGATGGGGCATGTCGCGGGCAATTTCGACCGTGACGATGTCATCCGCGCGCTGCCGGGCACCGTCGCGTCGGGCCATGTCCGCTATTCGACGACCGGCGAAACCGCGCTTCGCAACGTACAGCCGCTTTATGCCGACCTTTCGACCGGCGGCTTTGCGATCGCGCACAACGGCAATATCTCGAACGCGATGAAGTTGCGGCGCGATCTCGTCCGGCGCGGGTCGATCTTCCAGTCGACCAGCGATACGGAGACGATCATACACCTGGTCGCGACCTCGAACTACCGCACGCTGATGGATCGGTTCATCGATGCGCTGAAGCAGATCGAGGGGGCCTATTCGCTGATCGTCATGACGCCGGAGGGAATGATCGCCTGCCGCGATCCGCTCGGCATCCGGCCGCTCGTCATGGGGCGGCTCGACGAATCGATCATCTTCGCGAGCGAGACGGTGGCGCTCGACGTCGTCGGCGCGACGTTCGAGCG
This sequence comes from Sphingomonas bacterium, assembly GCF_903642285.1. Taxonomy (GTDB): domain Bacteria; phylum Pseudomonadota; class Alphaproteobacteria; order Sphingomonadales; family Sphingomonadaceae; genus Sphingomonas. The sequence goes on along the minus strand of NZ_CAHJWJ010000001.1, from coordinate 159,477 downwards.
CGCGGTGGAACCCGGCGAACTCATCATCGTACAAGGGTCCGACATCCGTTCGATCCATCCGTTCGCACCCGTCGCATCGCGGCCGTGCATCTTCGAGTGGGTCTATTTCTCGCGCCCCGATTCGATCGTCGACGATCATTCGGTCTATTCGGTGCGGAAGAACATCGGCGCGCAATTGGCGGAAGAATCGCCGGTGGCGGCGGATATCGTCATTCCCGTTCCCGATTCGGGCGTGCCCGCCGCCATCGGCTATGCGCAGGCGTCGGGCATTCCGTTCGAACTCGGGATCATCCGGTCGCATTATGTCGGCCGTACGTTCATTTCGCCCGGCGACAAGGTCCGGCATCTCGGCGTCAAGCTGAAGCACAATGCCAACCGCGCGCTCATCAAGGGCCAGCGAGTCATCCTGGTCGACGATTCGATTGTCCGCGGTACGACCAGCCTCAAGATCGTGCAGATGATGCGCGATGCGGGCGCGGCGGAGGTCCATATGCGGATCGCCAGCCCGCCGACCCGGCACAGCTGTTTCTACGGCGTCGACACGCCCGAACGCGCCAAGCTGCTCGCGGCGAAACACGATGTCGGCGGGATGACCGAATTCATTCATGCCGACAGCCTGGCGTTCGTGTCGATCGACGGGCTGTACAAGGCATTGGGCGAGGCGAGGCGCGCCGACATCCGCCCGAAATATTGCGACGCGTGCTTCACCGGGGACTATCCGACTGCGCTGACCGACCAGGACGACAGCGTCCAGGTCGACCAGTTCGCGCTGCTTGCCGAGCGGATGAACTGAGGCGTCGATGACGAAGCCATTGCAGGACCAACTCGCCCTGGTGACGGGGGCCAGCCGCGGCATCGGGGCCGCGACCGCGATCGCTTTGGGCACCATGGGCGCACATGTCGTGCTCACCGCGCGGACGGCGGGAGGGCTGGAGGCGGTGGAGGAGGCGATCCACGCCGCGGGCGGCTCCGCGACGATCGCTCCCGTCGATTTGACACAAGCCGACAGCATCGCACGGCTTGGCGCGGCGATCGGTGAGCGGTGGCAGGCGCTCGACATGCTGGTGCTGAACGCGGCGACGCTTGGCTCGCTGGCTGCGATCCCGGCGATCGATGCGAAGGAATTCGCGCATCTGCTGACGCTGAACGTCAGCGCGCAAGTCGCGCTGATCGCGGCGTTCGACCCGATGTTGCAAAAGGCGAAGGCGGCGCGGGTGGTCGGCGTGACCTCCAGCGTCGGTCGCAAACCGCGCGCCTTCTGGGGGGCCTACGGCGCATCCAAGGCGGCGTTCGAGACGATCGTGCAGGCGTATGGCGATGAGATGGGGGGGATCAGCGGCATCCGCACCGCAATCGTCGATCCGGGTGCCACCCGGACGGCGATGCGGGCAAGGGCCTATCCGGGGGAGGACCCGGCATCGGTCAAGGACCCGCAGGTCGTCGCGGTGCGGATCGGGGCCTTGATGGTGGACGGGTTCGCGCAGGGGCATTTCGAGTGGGTTGGGTGAGCGGCCGTGCCCCTGCGAACGCAGGAGCCTAGAGTCACAAGCGACACCCTTGGTCATCCTGGGCTCCTGCCTTCGCACGAGCACGGCTACCCCTTCACCAACGTCACTTGCGCCACCGTGATCCCGCCGCCGCGAAACCCGCCCTCGCAATACATCAGGTAATAGCGCCACATCGCGACGAACCGCGTGTCGAACCGCGCGGGCAACCGCCCCTCGGCCACCGCCGCATCGAACGCCATCCGCCACCGACGCAGGGTTTCGGCATAGTCCGACCCGAACGCGACATGATCCGTCCACGCCAGCCCGCGCTCCGCCGCCAGCACGTGGAACCGGCTTTCGGACAGCAGCATCCCGCCAGGAAAGACGTAGCGCTGGATGAAATCGACCCCGGTCGCATAGGCGGGGAATATGTCGTCGGCGATCGCGATATACTGGATCGCGGCGCGGCCGCCCGGTTTCAGGACGCGAGCGATCGTGTCGAGATACGCGCCCCAATAATGCTGACCGACCGCCTCGACCATTTCGATGCTCGCCACCGCATCGTAAGTGCCGTCGACATCGCGGTAATCGGTCAGCGCGACGGTCATGCCGTCGGGTATCCGCGCCTCGACCGTCGCCTTCTGCTCGGTCGAAAGCGTCAGTGCATGGACGCGCCGCCCCGCCGCTACCGCGACTTGCGCGAACGAGCCCCAGCCGCAGCCGATCTCCAGGATGGTGTCGCCGGTACGGGTTCCAGTGCGGTCGAGGATCGCGGCGAGCTTGCGATCCTGCGCAGCCGCCAGCGTATCGCCGTCGCCGAAGATCGCGCTGGAATAGGTCATCCCCGGATCGAGCCATTCGCGGTAGAAATCGTTGCCGAGATCGTAATGCTCGGCGATATTGCGTCTTGCCCCCGCGCGGTGGTTGCGGCGAAGCCCGTGCCAGCCGCGGAGCGCCAGGCGCTGCCATCCGCCCGCCCGCGCCGATACCCCTAGCGATACGCGATTGCGCATGAACAGATCGAACAAAGGCACCGGATCGGGGCTCGACCAGTCGCCCGCCGCCCAGCCCTCGTACCAGCCGACCGATCCTGCGGTCGCGAGCCGGACAAGCGCGCGCCAGCGGTGGACGACCACGATTGGCAACGGACCCTCCCGCCGCCCGCCCAGCAACCGGCGCGTTCCGTCCGGCAGGCGCGACTCGATCCCCCCTTCGACCAGTCCCGCGTCGATCCGGTCGAGCAGACGGTGGAAGATGGGCGCGACCGCCCGTGCTACCACGGTGCCGCTGCGCTCCTTCGCCATCCTGCCCTGCACGTTCATCGCGGCCGTTCATGCCGCAGCGGAGCGGTGTAGGAAAGGTCAGACCTTGGCGTTCGCCGACAATGCCCGCTCGCGCCCCTCGCGATGACCGATGATCTTCGCTGGATAGTCGTGCGGACGGCATCCCGCCTCGTCCGGATCGTGGATAGCGGTGCCGGTCACTCCCGCCAGTTCGGGCACCCATGTCCGGATATAGTCGCCCGCGTCGAACTTCTCCGACTGGCCGAGCGGTGCCATGATCCGCCCGAACATGTTCGAATCGACGCCGGTGCCCGCGACCCATTGCCAGTTGACGCTGTTGTTGCCGTAATCGGCATCGACCAGACAGTTCCAGAACCAGCGTTCCCCTTCGCGCCAGTCGATCAGCAAATGCTTCACCAGGAAACTCGCGGTGATCATCCGGACGCGGTTGTGCATCCAGCCGCTCGTCCAGAGTTGCCGCATCCCGGCGTCGACGATCGGATAGCCGGTGCGTCCCTGCTCCCACGCCTTCAGGTCCTGCGGGCTGTTCCGCCAGGGCAGATTGTCGTAGCGCGAACGGCCGTTGATCTCGCCGTAATCGGGCATTTCGAGGACCACGCCGTCGGTGAAATCGCGCCAGGCCAGTTCCTTGCGGAACGTCTGCAGCCCCACCCCCTGCCCATCCAGGGCGTGCCAGACATGCCGCGCGCTGACCTCGCCGAAATGCAGATGCGGCGACAGACGCGACGTACCCTCGACGGCGGGCAGGTTGCGATCGGTGTCGTAACCGGCGGTGCTCTTCGCGAACCGCTCGACCGCGCGGCGCGCATCCGCTTCGCCCGGCGTCCAGTCCCTGAAGCCCGCCGACCAGTCGGGCCTGGTCGGCAGCAACGCCCAGTCGGCGAGCGCGTCGCTTTTCGGCCAGGCATCGGGCGCTGCGATCCGATCCGGCATGGGCAGCGGCCGGTTGGGCGGCATCCGCTGCGACAATGCCTTCCAGAACGAGGAATAGACCCTGAACTGGTTACCCGAACCGGTGGTAACGCTCTCGATCCGCGCCAGATGGTTGCCGTCATGGAGACACAGCGCATCGCCGAGAGCATCCTCAGCCTTGCGCCACCACGGCTCGTAGTGGCGGATGGCATGGATCCGCGTCGCGCCGGTCTCGGCCAGCAGTTCCTTCAGGATGGTGACGGCATCGCCGCGGCGAAGGATCAGACGGCTGCCCTTGGCCTTCAGCGCTTTGCCATGCGATTCCAGGCTATGGTGAAGCCACCATCGCTGCGCGCCGCCCATCGCCCATTCGCCGGGGGCATCGTCGTCGAGGACGTAGACCGGAATCACCGGGCCATCCTTCGCCGCGGCGACGAGCGCGGGGTGGTCGTGCAGGCGCAAGTCCTGGCGGAGCCAGAGGAGGGTTGTGCCGTTCAAAAGGATAAAATAGATTTTGCGAAGATTGGTTGATCGCTGGCCGAAAGTGACCGCAAAGTCGTTATGGTCGCCTCTAGTTGAGCGGCACTGCATTGATCTACGCGGGCTTTATTTAGGCGTGCCGCTTCCGCAAATCGATTGGCGTCGAAGGGTTTTGCCGATGCAGCACCGATCAAACGGTAAAGGCTCTGCCTCCCTAACGGCTCAGAACAAGCTGGAATCTTCGATAGTTGGTGCCGATCTCGCTGGATGATTTCAACCGCAGACGAGGATAGACCCATGGAACGCAAGCGAGCAGCCTGATTCATTGTTGTTGGCGGATGCGGTAGCGGTGCCACGATTACAGGCGGAGGCGCGGCCTGCCCAGCGGCCAACACCAAAGCTACGAACCAAGTCATAACGCATGCGGTTCCTTTTCGACCTGCCAGGTCTGCCCCTTGCTCAGCAGCTTCTGGAGGTCCGGCATCTTGCCCGCGCTCGCCTGCGCGTTCTGCGCGATCACGGCGCTTTCGAACGTCGGGGCGGGGTCGTCGTAGAGCACGCCCAGCGCCATCGGGTGGCTGCCGAACGGCATCTCGACCAGCATGTGCGCGAGGCTGCGGTTGGTCTGGTCGTGGACGACGAGCGCCGACACGTCGCCATCAACGACATCCACCACGTCGAGCGTCAGCGCCTGGGTGTTGAGCGTCAGGCCCTTGGTCCCGCCGGCGAATACCAGCGGCTTGCCATGTTCGACCCACATCTGCGCACCCGCCGCGTTCGCCTTCTCGGTGAACGGCGCGAACACGTCGTCATTATAGACGATGCAGTTCTGGAAGATTTCGCAGAACGCCGTGCCCTGATGCGCGTACGCCGCCTTCAGGACGCTCACGAGGTTCTTGTGCACGTCGATCCCGCGCGCCACGAACCGCGCGCCGCTGCCGAGCGCGAAGGCGCACGGGTTGGCGGGGCGATCGACCGAGCCGAGCGGAGTCGAGGGCGAGCGCGTACCGACCCGCGACGTCGGCGAATATTGCCCCTTGGTCAGCCCGTAGATCTCGTTGTTGAACAGCAGTACCTGGCAGTTCAGGTTCCTGCGGAGCAGGTGCATCGTGTGGTTGCCGCCGATCGACAGCGCGTCGCCGTCGCCGGTGATGATCCACACGTCGAGGTCGGGATTGGCGAGCTTCACCCCCGTCGCCACCGCGGGCGCGCGGCCGTGGATGGTGTGGAACCCGTAGGTCTCCATGTAGTAGGGGAAGCGCGACGAGCAGCCGATGCCGCTGACGAACACGGTGTTCTCAGGCCGCGCGCCGATCTCGGGCATGGTGCGCTGCACTGCCTTCAGGATCGCATAGTCGCCGCACCCGGGGCACCAGCGCACCTCCTGGTCGGTCTCCCAATCCTTGAGCTTGGTCGTGATCGGCGTCATGTCGTTCATGGCAGGTTCCCGGCACGCGGCCGTCCAAAGTTTACGAAGTTTACGGTAGTACGCAAAATCTACGCCCCCGCACCGTCGAAGAAACCGTCGATCGCCGCCTCGATCTCGGCGATCTTGAACGGCTGGCCGCTGACCTTGTTCAGCGGCTTCGCATCGACGAGATACTGGTCGCGCAGCACGGTCTTCAATTGCCCCGTATTCATTTCGGGGACGAGGATATGCTCATATCCGCGCAGTAGGACAGCCATATTGTGCGGCATCGGCCAGATATGGCGGATGTGGATGTGGTGGACGTCGAGGCCCCGCTTGCGCGCGCGCCGCACCGCCTGGTGGATCGGCCCGAAGGTCGATCCCCAGCCGACGATCGCGAGCGCGCCCGACGTCTCGCCCAGTTCGACCTGCTGGTCGGGCACGACGATATTGTCGACCTTGGCCTTGCGGATGTCGGTCATTTCCTGGTGGTTGGCCGGGGCATAATCGATATTGCCGGTGCCGTTCTTCTTCTCGATCCCGCCGATACGGTGGAGCAGCCCCGGCGTGCCCGGCTTCGCCCAGGGACGCTTGAGCGTGTCGGCGTCGCGCGCATAGGGAAGAAACCCGCCCGCGGGCTTTTCGGTCGCGAAGGTCACGGGAAACGGCACGTAAGTGCTCATGTCGGGCACCTTCCAGGGCTCGGCGGCGTTCGCGATATAGCCGTCGGTCAGGATCATCACGGGGGTCATGTATTGCGTCGCGATCCGCACCGCCTCGATCGCCACGTCGAAGCAATCCGCCGCCGACCGCGCGGCGATGACCGGCATCGGCGCGTCGCCGTTCCGTCCGTACACCGCCTGATACAGGTCCGATTGCTCGGTCTTGGTGGGAAGCCCGGTCGACGGGCCACCACGCTGCGAGTTGACGATCACCAGCGGCAATTCGGTCATGATCGCCAGCCCCATCGCCTCGCCCTTCAGCGCGATGCCCGGACCCGAGGACGAGGTGACTCCCAGCTGCCCCGCATAGGATGCGCCGATCGCGGACGCGATCGCGGCGATCTCGTCCTCCGCCTGGAAGGTGGTGACGCCGAATTCCTTCAGCCGCGACAGGCTGTGCAGGATCGCGGACGCCGGTGTGATCGGATAGCCGCCGAAGAACATCGGCAGCCCGGCGAGCTGTGCGCCCGCGACGAGGCCCAGGCTGATCGAATCCGCCCCCGTCACCGTCCGCCACAGCCCCGCCTCGACGGGTGCGACACCGACATGGTGCTGCTTCATCGGGCCGGTCAGCTCGGCGGTCTCGCCGTAAGCATGGCCAGCGTTCAGGGCCGCGATGTTCGCCTCCGCCAGCGTCGGTGCCTTGGCGAACTTGGCGGTCAGCCAGTCGACGATCGGCTGTCGGTCACGGTCGAACATCCAGAGCGCGAGCCCGAGCGTCCACATGTTCTTGCAGCGAAGCGCTTCCTTGTTGCCGAGACCGAACGGCTTGACCGCGTCGAGCGTCAACTGGCTGATGTCGAAGCTCATCAACTGCCACTTGCCGAGCGAGCCGTCGGTCAGCGGGTTGGCGTCGTACCTGGCCTTGGCGAGGTTGCGGTCGCCGAATTCGCCCTCGTCGGCGATGATGAGGCCGCCGGGGCGGAGCGCATCGACATTGGTCTTCAGCGCCGCCGGGTTCATCGCGACCAGCACGTCGAGTTCGTCGCCTGCGGTCTCGATCGCGGTCGAGCCGAAGTTGATCTGGAACGCCGACACGCCGAACAGCGTGCCCAGCGGCGCGCGGATCTCGGCAGGGAAATCGGGGAAGGTCGCCAGATCGTTGCCTGCGAGCGCCGTGGAGAGCGTGAACTGCCCGCCGGTCAGCTGCATGCCGTCGCCGCTGTCGCCCGCGAAACGGACCACGATCGACTCGGACGGCGGATGGGCTGACGCCTCGGCGGGCGTCACTTCATGGGCGGCGGTGGCCATCATTATTCCTGTGAGACTATCGAATTCGCACACCCTCTATGCCCGGGATGCACGGGAACCAAGTTAGAATGATCCGGGTGGGAGACAAGCGGGGGTTGGGGTCGGGTATCGACCGCGAGCGCCTCGCCCAATGTCAGGATCGCCGCGACGTGCCGCCGCGCGACCTCCAGCGTGTCGTCGCCATAGCCGCCGCCGACCGTGCTGGCGAGCGGAATGCCACGCTCGCGGACCAGCCGTGCCACCAGATGTTCGCGCTGCGCCAGTCCATCCAGCGTCAACGCCAACCGCCCCAGCCGATCGCCTCCGAACGGGTCCACTCCGGCCTGGTACAGGATGATCTCGGGCCGCAATTCGTCGAGGAACGGCACCAGCGTTTCCTCCAGCGTGATGAGGTAGGTGGCGTCTTCCACGCCGTCCGCCAACGGCACGTCCAGCGTCGATCGCGCCTTTCGCGCGGGAAAATTCTTCGCCGCATGGATCGAATAGGTCGCGATCCCTGTGCGGCCGGCGAGCAGCGAGGCCGTGCCGTCGCCCTGATGGACATCGACATCGACGACCGCGACACGCGCCACGACGCCCTCCTCGATCAGACGCACCGCCGCGATCGCGAGATCGTTGAACACGCAATAGCCCGCCCCCGTCGCAGCCAGCGCATGGTGGCTGCCGCCTGCGCTGTTCGCCGCGAAGCCACGCTCGAGCGCCAGCTGCGCCGCGAGCCACGTGCCGCCCGGCACGACCTGTGCACGGCGCGCGACCGTATCGGTCACCGCGAAGCCGATCCGCCGTTCCTTTTCGCGCGGCACCTGCGCGGACAGCACTTCGCCGACATAGTCCGCGTCGTGCACCGCCTCCAGCCAGCGGCGCGGCATCGGTTCGGGTTCGTGCCACGCGATCCGATCTCCCTCGTCACGCAACAGATCGCGGATCGCGCCGTTCTTGCCCCAGCGATAGCTCGATCGCACCGGGGTCTCGAACACGTAATCGGGGTGATGGACGATAGGGATCACGGAGCATAGGTAGCGATGAAGGACCGATCGCCCAAGCAACCGACATCAAGAGCGACGGCAAAAGGAGAGTGCGCATGACGGATACGCTGATCGATGTCCCCACAACGAAGCCTGCCGAAACCACGCCCTATGTGCGGCCGGATGTGCGCGGCTTCCTAGCGTATCTCAACAGCGTGCCCGGCCCCAAGATGCACGAGATGGAGGCACCGGCGGCCCGGCAGGTGTATCGGGCGATGAAGGACGTCGCCGATTTGCCGGTCGGCGAACTCGGCGCGATCGTCGATCTGAATATTCCCGGCCCCGCAGGCGCGATCCGCGCGCGACTGTTCGATGTCGCGGCGACTCGGGTGCCCGGGCCGGCGATGATGTTCTTCCATGGCGGCGGATTCGTGATCGGCGATATCGACACGCATGCCAGCGCCTGCGCGGCGATATCGCGCGGGCTGGGCATGCCGGTGATCTCGGTCGATTATCGCCTGGCACCCGAATGCCCCTGGCCCGCCGCGCCCGAGGATTGCGAGGCGGCATCGCGCTGGGTCGCGGGAAGCCCGGCTGCGCTCGGACGGACCGTGACGGGCCTCGTCCTGTGCGGCGACAGCGCCGGGGGCACGCTGGCGATCACGACCGCCATGGCATTACGCGACGAACCCGCCGCGGTACCCGTCATCGTCCAGGCCCCGCTGTATCCCGCCGCCGATGCGATCAAGGAATATCCGTCCTATGCGCAGTTCGCGGAGGATCATCTTCTCACGCGCGCCGGCATGGAATGGTTCATGGCGGCGTATCGACCCGATGCGACGCACTGGCGCGCATCGCCCTTGTCGGGTGATCTGACCGGCTTGCCACCCGCCGTCATCGTTACCGCCAGCCTCGACCCGATCCGCGACCAGGGCCGCGCCTATGCCGCCGCGCTGATCCGGCACGGCGTGCCCGTGGTGTACCGCGAGGCGGCGGGCAACGTGCATGGCTTCCTCAGTCTGCGGCAGGCGATCCCGTCGAGCCAGGGCGACGTCGCCGGCTTCCTGGCGGCGGTCAAGGCGATGGTCGCCGAGGTCGAAGGCGCGCGGGTATCGGCGCAGGCCGCAGGCGGGATCGGCACATGATCGACCCCGCCACCCTGCCCTACCGCCCCTGCGCGGGCATCATGCTCCTCAACCGGCAGGGGCAGGTTTTCGTCGGGCAGCGGATCGATTCGACGCCCGAGGCGTGGCAGATGCCGCAGGGCGGGATCGATCCGGGCGAGGACGCACGCGATACCGCGGTGCGCGAACTGCGCGAGGAAACGGGGATCGCGCCCGAACATGTCGAACTGATCGCGACCGCGCCCGCGGATCTGAGCTACGACCTGCCGTCCGAGATGGTCGGCAAGGTCTGGAAGGGCCGATATCGCGGCCAGCGGCAGCGGTGGTTCCTGTTCCGGTTCCTGGGCACCGACACGGACGTCGATATCGCGACCGCGCACCCGGAGTTTCGCGCGTGGCGCTGGATCGATCCGGACGACCTTCCGCACATGATCGTGCCCTTCAAGCGCGATCTGTACCAACAGGTACTGGCCGTCTTTCGGCCCCATCTCGACGCAGCCGCCGCCGGGACGGTTCCCAACCGCGGCGGCTGACGGTAAGGCCGGCACGTGTCGCTGTCCTTGCCTGCGCTGGTCCTGATTGCCGCCGCGCCGATCCCGGCGGCGACCGCGCATAATCCGGGCGGCGCGCCGGATCAGACCGACGTGCCGATCCCGGAGGCGATCCGCGCGATGCTGGATGCGGCGATCGCATCGGGCAACGACACCGACGTTGCGACGATCGTCAAATATGCCCGTACCGCCGACCCGCTGAGCGGCGACGCGGTGTCCGCCATCGCGCAGGCATGGCGGACCGACCGCGACCGCCAGCGCGCCGACCGGATCCGTGAGGCGCGGTTCGTCGATCTATGGACCGGCAAGGCCGAGCTGGGCGGTTTCCTGACCACGGGCACGTCGGATACCAAGGGGCTGACCGGTGCCTTGTCCGCCACGCGCGAGGGCATTCTCTGGCGCCAGAAATTCCATGCGCAGATCGATTATCAGGAAAGCCTCGGCATCACGACGCGCGAGCATTTTCTTGCCTCGTACGAGCCGAACTACAAGCTGGACGAGCGGGCCTATGTCTACGGCGCGTTCAGTTATGAGAGCGATCGGACCCTGGGATTCTACGATCGTTACTCCGGATCGGTCGGGCTTGGTTACAGCGCGATCAAGAAACCTGCCATGTCGCTCGATATCGAACTCGGCCCCGGCTACCGCGACACCGGCTTCACCGACGACACGCGCCAGAGCAGCATCGCCGCCCGCGGGACGCTGGATTTCAAATGGCATCCGCTGTCGGGCGTGACGGTCAGCCAGGCGGCATCCGCCTATGTCCAGCGCTTCGACAGCACGCTGGGCGGTACGACGGCGCTCACCGCGAAACTGATCGGGCCGTTGTCGGGGCAGCTGTCATACAATATCCAGTATGAAAGCGAGCCGCCGGTGGGGTCGTCCGGCACCAACACCACGACACGCGCCGGGCTGGTCTACAGCTTCTGACGCTTTGCGCGCGCGCGTCGCGGACGATAGGGTCCGGCGATGACGCTTTCCGCCACCGAGACCGACGCCGTCGCCGCGCTCGACGCCGAAGCGATGCTGGCTCAGGTCGAGACATGGGCGGCGATCAACAGCGGCACGGGCAACCTGTCCGGGCTGGCGACGATGGCGGCGATGTTGGGGGACTCGTTCGCTATGCTCCCGGGAGAGATACGGCTGGTCGATCCAGTGCCCGTCGAAACCATCGCTGCGGACGGACGCGCCGTGGCGCTCGACCATGGCCGGCACCTGACGCTGTCGGTTCGCCCGGACGCGCCGGTGCAGCTGCTGCTCACGGGGCATATGGACACGGTGTACCCGGCGGATCACGCGTTCCGGACGGTCGCACGGATCGACCAGGCGACGTTGGGCGGTCCCGGCGTCGCCGATATGAAGGGCGGGTTGGCGGTGATGCTTGCGGCATTGCGCGCCGTGGAGACGACGCCGCTGGCGGCGCGGATCGGTTATACCGTCGTCGTCAATTCGGACGAGGAGACGGGGTCGCTGTCCTCCGCCGCGCTGCTGGCCGAATCCGCGCGCGGCAGACTGGCCGCGCTGACCTACGAACCGGCCTTGCCCGACGGCACGCTTGCCGGTGCCCGCGGCGGAACGGGGAATTTCTCGATCCTGGTCCGGGGCCGCAGCGCGCATGCCGGGCGCAACCCGGAAGACGGTCGTAACGCGCTCGTCGCCGCGGCCGATCTGGCGCTGCGGTCGAGCAGGATGGCGGGCGCTGGGCTGACGGTCAACCCGGCACGGATCGATGGCGGCGGGCCGAACAACGTCGTGCCCGACCATGCGGTGCTTCGGATCAATTTCCGCCCCGCGGACGCCGCCGCGATCGACCGTGCACGCGCGCTGCTCGACGCCGCCGTCGGCGCGGTCGCGGCGGACCACGACGTTGCCGTCACCGTCCATGGCGGCTTCAACCGGCCACCCAAGTCGATCGACGCCGACGCCGCGCGGCTTTTCGCGCTGGTGAAGGATGCGGGCGCGGATCTGGGTCTCGACATCGGCTGGCGCGCGACGGGCGGGGTGTGCGACGGCAACAACATCGCCGCGGCCGGCATACCGGTCATCGACACGATGGGCGTCCGTGGCGGCGCGATCCATTCGCCCGACGAATTCATGCTGATCGACAGCCTGGCCGAACGCGCCGCCTTGTCCGCGATCACCATCTGCCGCCTCGCCGAGCGGGGCCGGTTGTGAGCTTCCGGATCCGTGCCGCGAAGGACCGCGATCTGGCGCATCTGTACGAGATGGCGAAACTGACCGGCGGTGGTTTCACCAACCTGCCGGCGGACCGGCGAGCGCTGGAGGCCAAGCTGGACCGCAGCCGCGAGGCGTTCGCGCGCGACGGCGATACCATCGCCGACGAATTGTTCGTGCTGGTGCTGGAGGACATGGCGACGCGCGAAGTGCGCGGCACGTGCCAGATCTTCACCCAGGTCGGGCAGACGCACCCCTTCTACAGCTACCGCATCGGCATATTGACGCAGCACAGCTGCGCGCTCGATCGCACGTTCCGGGCCGAGATGCTCACCCTTGCCACCGATCTGGAAGGGTCGAGCGAGGTCGGCGGGCTGTTCCTTCACCCGGGGGAGCGCGCGGGCGGATTAGGGCTTTTGCTGGCGCGCGCGCGCTATCTCTTCATTCGAATTCACCGCGCGCGTTTTGCCGATCGCATATTGGCGGAGCTGCGCGGGGTGATGGACGAAACCGGCGGGTCGCCCTTCTGGGACGGGCTGGCGGGCCGGTTCTTCGCGATGAATTTCCAGGATGCCGACAGCTTCAACGCCATGAACGGCCACCAGTTCATCGCCGACCTTATGCCCAAGCACCCGATCTATACCGCGATGCTGTCCGACCATGCGCGCGCTGCGATCGGTTTGCCGCATCCATCGGGTCGGGCGGCGATGCGGATGCTGGAGAACGAGGGGTTCGCGTTCGAGAATTATGTCGACATCTTCGATGGCGGCCCGACCATGACCGCACGCACCGATCGCGTCGCGACGATCGCCAATGCGCACGAGCGCACGATCCTGGCGGTGGATGGCGAAGGCGGCACCGAATCGCTGGTCGCGACCGGCCGGCTGCAGGATTTCCGCTGCGCCTACGGCAAGGTGCAGGTGGCCGGCGACGGGATCGCGATCGACGCGGAGGGTGCGGCGGCGTTGAGCGTCGGCACCGGCGATGTCGTCCTGCATATCGGCCGGTTGTGATGGCGATGGTGGAGATCAATTTCGACGGGATCGTCGGTCCGAGCCATAATTATGCCGGGCTGGCACCGGGCAATATCGCCGCCACGCAAAATGCCGGCGCGATCTCGCGTCCGAAGGCGGCAGCGCTGCAGGGGCTGACCAAGATGCGCGCGGCGATCGACCTCGGGCAGGTTCAGGGCATCCTGCTGCCGCACCCGCGCCCGAACCATCGCTGGCTGACGTCGCTGTCGACCGATTACGATGCCGCGAGCGCACATCTGCGCGCGCAGGCGCTGTCCGCATCGGCGATGTGGGCGGCGAATGCAGCAACGGTATCCCCGGCGGCGGATACCGTGGACGGCCGCTGCCACCTGACGGTCGCGAACCTGATGACGATGCCGCATCGCAGCCACGAATGGCCGGCGACGCTAGCGCAGTTGCGGCTCGCCTTTGCCGACCCGGCGTTCGTCGTGCATCCGCCGGTGCCCGCGCCGTTCGGCGACGAAGGGGCGGCCAACCACATGCGGCTCGGCGCGCCGGGTGCGGCGGGCGTGGAGATCTTCGTCTACGGCGCGTCCGGCGGCGTCTTCCCCGTACGCCAGCACCGCGAGGCGAGCGCGGCGGTCGCCCGCGCCCACGGCGTGAAAACGGCGCTGTTCGTCCAGCAATCCATCGAGGCGATCGCGGCAGGGGCGTTCCACAACGACGTGGTCGCGGTGTCGGACGGCGATGTGATCTTCGCGCATGAACACGCGTTTGCCGACCGGGTGCGTTTCTACGCCGATCTCAAGAGTGCGTATCCGGCCGTCGCGATCGTCGAGGTTCCGGCCTCCGCGGTATCGCTCGACGATGCGATCCGATCGTATCTATTCAACGCGCAATTGCTGTCGACCGATCGCGGAACGACGCTGTTGCTGCCCGACGAAGCGCGCGAGAACCCGCGCGTCTGGCGCTGGCTGGGGACGATGGTCGCCGGGAACGGCCCGATCCGCCGGCTGCGGACGATCGACGTTCGCGAATCGATGGCGAATGGCGGCGGCCCGGCGTGCCTGCGCCTGCGAGTCGCCGCCGACCCGGCGACGATCGATCGGCGCTTCCTGGTCGACGAGGCGAAGATCGGCCGGATCATGCGGATCGTCGAGGCGCATTGGCCCGACGCCATCGACCCGTCCGCGATCGGCGACGCGGCGCTCATCGCGCGGATCGAACGGGCGCGGGCGGCGTTGCTCGAGGCGCTGGACCTTGTCGGGTTAATTGACAGCTAACCATATCCTTCAATCCCGGATCGGCGGAAATCCGCAATCGGCACGCGCTTTGCTGAGCCTCCGTCATGTGGATCAAACTCGCCAGGCTGTTCGTCATCAAGACCAAGTTCGAGGCCTTCCTCGTGATCTACGGGCTTGGTGCCGGGGCGGTGGAACGCGGGTTTCACTATATGCAGCAATATCCCGGCTGGGGCGGACGCATGCTGTTTGCCGCCTGCCCGATCGCGGTGTTCATGGCGGGCGCGCGTATCCTCGACTCGATCGAACGCGCGGGGGCGGATTGACCCTCTCGCCCGGCGCGGCCGGTCGTGGCATGATCGCCGACATGGAACCGACGGACGCCGCCATCGCCCGCATGATCGCCGACGAAGCGGGGGCGTTGCTGCTCGACCTGCGCGCGCGCGGCGGGTCGGGCAAGGCGCTGGGCGATGCGGGGGATCATGCGGCGAACGCGTTGATCCTCGGCCGGCTTCGCGCCTTGCGGCCCGACGACTTCGTCTTGTCCGAAGAAGCACGCGACGACTCGGCGCGCTGCGCGGCGCGGCGGGTGTGGATAGTCGATCCGCTGGACGGGACGCGCGAATATGCGGGCGGACGCGACGACTGGGCGGTGCATGTCGGGCTGGCGATCGATGGCGTCGCCGTGGTGGGCGCGGTCGCGCTGCCGGCGATGGGGCGAAGCTATGCGACCGACGACGCTCGCGCCGGGCGGGGAGCGGAGGGACGCCCGCGGATGGTCCTCAGCCGCACCCGCCCGCCCGCGATCGCGTTGGCCGTCGCCGAACGGCTGGGGGCGGACATGATCGCGATGGGATCGGCAGGCGCGAAGGCGATGGCGGTCGTTTCGGGGGATGCGGACATCTATCTGCACGACGGCGGCCAATATGAATGGGACAATTGCGCGCCCGCCGCGGTGGCGGTCGCGGCGGGGCTTCACGCATCGCGGATCGACGGATCGCCGCTCGTCTATAATTGCCGCGACCCGTTGCTGCCGGATCTGCTGATCTGCCGCGCGGAATTCGCGGACGCGGTGCTGGCGGCGGTGCGGGAGGGATAGCGCGAGGTCCCTTCTCCTGCGAACGCAGGAGCCCGGGGCCAAAAGCGTTTCGCCTCGACACCTGGGTTCCTGCTTTCGCAGCAAAACATGGTACCAACGACTAGGCCGCCAGCCCGTAATGCCTGAGCAGCGCATCCGGCTTGGCGGCACGCCCCCGATAGGCCGCAAAACTGTCCGCCGCCGGTCGACTCGCGCCGCGCGACAGGATCTCGCGCCGAAACACGTCACCCGCCGCCGGGCCGGCCTCCGCGAACCCCTCGTACGCGTCCGCCGACAGCAATTCCGCCCACAGGTAACTGTAATAGCCCGCCGCATAGCCGCCGGCGAACACGTGGCCGAACGCATTGGCGAAGCGCGACCATTCAGGCGGTGCCATCACCGACACCTCCGCCCGAACTTTGGCGAGCGTCTGCTCGACTTGCGCGCCGACCGCGGGGTCGAAATCGCGGTGAAGGCGCAGGTCGAAGGTCGCGAATTCGATCTGGCGAAGCAGAAACAGACCCGCCTGGAACCGCCGCGCGCCGAGCATCCTGTCGTACAGATCGTCGGGCAGCGCCGCGCCGGTGTCGACATGTCTCGACACTTCGGCAAGCGTCGCCTTGTCCCAGCCGAAATTCTCCATGAACTGGCTCGGCAATTCGACCGCATCCCATTCCACCGACGATATGCCGCCGATCGACGGCAGGTCGACCTCGGTCAGCACGTGGTGAAGCACGTGGCCGAATTCGTGCAACAACGTCAGCACGTCGTTGTGGCTCAGCAAGGCCGGCCGATCGGGTGTCGGCGGCGCGAAGTTGCACGTCAGATAGGCGACCGGCGTATGAGTCCGGTCGGCGTCACGGAAACGCGGTCGGCAGACGTCCATCCACGCCCCGCCCCGCTTGCCGCCGCGCGCATGCAGATCGAGATAGACCCCCGCGAACGGCACGCCGGACACGCCGACCAGGTCATAATATAAGACGCTGGCGTTCCAGACCGAAACGCCTTCGCGTGCGATCAGACGCACGCCATACAGCCGCTCGACCAGCGACCGGACGCCCGACAGGACATGCGGCAACGGGAAATACGCCTTGATCGCTTCCTCATCGAGGCCATGGCGCTGGCGGCGAAGGGCTTCGGCCACGAAGCCCATGTCCCAGGGCATCAGCGTGTCGATTTCGAATTCCGTCTTCGCGAACGCACGCGCGTCCGCCAGATCCGCCTCCGCCAACGGGCGCGCACGTCGGGCGAGATCGGCGAGGAACGCCAGCGCCTCGTCCGCGGACTGCGCCATCTTGGTCTCGACCGAGCGTGCGGCGGCATCGCTAAAGCCGAGCAGCTGCGCGGATTCGTGACGAAGCGCCACGATCTGCGCGATTCGCGCCGCGTTATCGAATTGCGGGCTGTCGGACTGGTCCGATGCCCGCGTGTTGTACGCGCGGTAGACCCGCGCGCGCAGATCGCGGTCGGTCGCATAGGTCAGTATTGCCTGAACGCTTGGCTGACGAAGCGTCACCAGCCAGCCGTCCAGTCCCTTCTCGACGGCGTAGCTTCTCAGGATGGCAAGCGCCGAGGGTGGCACCCCGGCAAGCGCGGCATCGTCGATCACATGCTCGCTCCAGGCCTCGGTCGCGTCCAGCACCGCATTGCCGAATTCGGTGCCGAGCCGGCTGAGCGTCGTCCCGATCTCGCGGAACCGCGCCTGTGCGTCACCTTCCAGCGCGACACCCGACAACCGAAATCCGCGGATACCGAGTTCGACGGCGCGACGATCGGCCGCGGGCAGGTCCGGAAAACCGGCACCATCGGCAACGCGAATCAGCGCGGCGTACAAATCGCGATTCTGACCGGCGACGGCGAAATATTCGGACAGCATCGCCTGCGCCTGCGCATGCGCGGCGCGAAGGTCCGGCGTATCCGCGACGCCGTGGAGATGCCCGACCGGCGACCACCCGCGGCTGAGCGTGAAATCCGCGCGTTCGCTTGCGAGCACGACATCGCCAAAGCCGCTCGCACCCGAAGTCGTGATGCGATCGACCGCTGCGCGGTGATCGTCGACCAGTGCCGTGACCGCGGGAACGACGTGCTCCGGTCTGATCGCGGCGAAATCGGGCAGGTCGGTATCGGTCAGCAGCGGATTGCCAATCGGGGCGTCGGTCATCGGTGTCCTCGAATCGTGTTCGTGCCGGAATGTAGGGGAGCGGACGGCGCGGTGCGAGGTCGCGGACACGGCAAGTGCGGCTTAAGAGACACATAGTTTTGCTGACTTAAAACTTTCACATAACTGTCCGAGAAGAGTCACAAGGCCCGACTAGCGGCTCAATCGACCGGCGACGGGCCGGCATCCAAGGGGGACCCCATGACCGTGAAGACTTCTCTGCTCGCCGGAGCCGCCGTGCTCGCGCTCACCGGCGCTGCTGGCGCAGAGGCGGCACCCGTTCGTCACCACGCGCACCACGCTGCCGCCCGGCCCGCCGCCAACAAGAGCGAGATCGATGCGCTGAAGGCGCAGGTCGCCGAACTCACCGCGCGGCTCGACGCGCAGGAAGAGGCGCAGCGCGCGACCCAGGCCCAGGCGTCGGTCGCCCAGACCCAGGCCGCCGACGCGACCGTGAAGGCGGATACCGCGCAGTCGACCGCGCTCGCCGCGCAGCAGGCCGCGCCTGCTCAGGTCGCCGCTGCGATCGGCAAGCTGCCCAAGCCCAAGCCGAGCTGGGCCGATTCGACCGTGCTGTCGGGCCGCATGTATTTCAACTTCAGCAACATCAACCAGCTGAACAACGGTGCCCGTCAGGGCAATGACGGCACCGGGTTCGATATCAAGCGCTTCTATTTCGGCGTCGATCACAAGTTCAACAACGTCTTCGCCGCCAACCTGACGATGGATGTCTCCAACGTCGTCGGCAACACGTCGAACTACAACTTCCCCGGCGCGCAGTCGAACGCAGCGACCAGCATCACGGTGCCCGCCACCTGCGTGACCGGCACCGTTGCGTGCACCGTCACCGTGCCCGCCCAGACGATCAACAACAACCTCGCGCTCGTCGGCCGCGGCTTCTACATCAAGAAGGCGTATCTCGAGGCGAAGCTGTCGCCTGCGCTGATCATCCGCGCGGGTTCGGCGGACACGCCATGGGTGCCTTACGTCGACAACCAGACCGGCTATCGCCACATCGAGAATTCGCTGATCGACCGTACCGGCTACGGTACCTCGGCCGATTGGGGCATCCACGTCCTCGGCGACATGTTCGACAAGATCGTGTCGTACCAGGTGTCGGTGATCGACGGCGGCGGCTATCGCAACGTGAAGGTTACGAACTCGGTCGATTTCGAAGGCCGTTTGTCGGCGCAGTATGACGGCTTCTTCGGTGCGGTCGGCGGCTATAGCGGCAAGCGGGCGACCAACGTCCAGGGTCTGGTCCTGCCCGCCGGGCTGACCAATCTCCACACCGCGACCCGGCTTGACGCGATGGTCGGCTACAAGGTCGCGCTGCTGACCGTGTCGGGCGAATATTTCCACGCCAAGGACTGGAACAACGTCGCGACCGTCGCGGAAGACAAGACGAGCGGCTATTCGCTGTTCGCCAGCGTCGCTCCGATCCCCAAGTGGAGCGCCTTCGGTCGCTTCGACTGGGTCAAGCCCACCGAGCTGACCGACAACGCGCTGCGCGACCATTATTTCAACATGGGCCTGCAATATGAGCCGGTGAAGATCGTCGATCTGGCGCTGGTCTACAAGCGCGAGGCGGTCGACAACGGCCTGCTCGCCACGCAGAACGGCACGATCGGCGGGGCCAATGCGGCGGGCCTGCTGACCGGCGGGCGTGGCACCTACGACGAAATCGGCCTGTTCGGCCAGCTGCGCTTCTAGGTTCAAGCGCCAAACGCTCGAAGGCTCGCGAGGAAAGTCCCGCGAGTCTTCGAGTTGTAACATCCACACGTCATGAACAAATCATCACCCGGGGCGCTCGACCGCGTCCCAGACGGAGTTCGGCTATGTACAGGAAACTCACCCTGGCGCTCGCAGGCGTCGCGATCACCGGCGCTGCTATGGCGACCGATATCTCGGGCGCAGGCGCGACCTTCCCCGCCCCGGTCTATGCGAAGTGGGCAGAAATCTACAAGGCTCAAACCGGCCAGGCGCTGAACTATCAGGCGATCGGCTCGGGCGGCGGCATCAAGCAGATCAAGGCGAAGACGGTCGATTTCGGTGCCAGCGACAAGCCGCTGAAGCCAGAGGAACTGTCGGCAGCGGGGCTGTACCAGTTCCCGACCGTCGTCGGCGGCGTCGTGCCGATCATCAACCTGCCCGGCCTCGCCGCCGGCCGGATCAAGCTGAACGGCAAGATCCTGGGCGACATCTACATCGGCAAGGTCAATCGCTGGAACGATCCCGAGATCCAGGGCGTCAACCCGCAGCTGAAGCTGCCGGGCACGCCGATCACCGTCGTCCACCGCTCGGACGGGTCGGGTACGTCGTTTCTCTATACGTCGTTCCTCACCATGACGAACCCGGAATGGGCGTCCAAGGTCGGCGCGAGCGACTCGGTCCAGTGGCCGACGGGTCTTGGCGGCAAGGGCAATGACGGCGTCTCGGCCTTCGTGAAGCAGACGGTCGGATCGATCGGCTATGTCGAATACGCCTATGCCAAGCAGAACCATGCCGCCTATGCGCTGGTCTGCAACAAGATGGGCAAGTGCCCCGTGCCCGACGCCGCGGCGTTCTCGGCCGCCGCTGCCGGCGCGCAGTGGAGCAAGGCACCCGGCAACTACCTGCTGCTGCTCAATCAGCCGGGTGCGAATTCGTGGCCGATCACGGGCGCGACGTTCATCCTCGTCTATCGCAATCAGGCCAACCCCGCCAATGGCGAAGCCGTCCTGAAGTTCTTCGACTGGGCGTACAAGAGCGGCGACGCCGAAGCCGCGAAGCTCGATTACGTCCCGCTGCCGGCATCGGTGAAGGCGCTCGTGCGGCATCAGTGGGCGGCGATGATCCAGTCGGGCGGCAAACCGGTCTACGTCTCGCGTTGATCCTGCCCTGACGAATGCGGGCGGTCTTTCGGACCGCCCGTTGTCTGCGCCTGACAAAGAGGTAATCGTGGCCGTCGCATCCACCGCCGCTGGCGGCCCCGCTCCCCGCGAAGTCGCCGATCGCGGCGCTGCCCAGGAGGCGATATTCCGCACGCTGTGCGCCACCGCGGCGACACTGCTGCTCGCGACGCTTGGCGGGGTGATCATAAGCCTGATCATAGGCGGCTGGCCGATCATCCGGAGATTCGGCTTCGGGTTCCTGACCAGCACGACCTGGGATCCGGTAGGCGACGTCTATGGCGCGGCGGGTCCGATCGTCGGCACGCTGGTGACCGCGTTCCTGTCGCTGCTGATGGCGCTGCCGCTGGCGACGGGGATCGCGGTATTCCTCGTCGAATTCTGCCCCAAGCGCGCGGCGCGACCGATCGCGATCGCCATCGAACTGCTCGCCGGCATTCCCTCGATCGTCTACGGCATGTGGGGGCTCTTCGTCCTCGCGCCCTGGTTCGCGCAGCATGTCCAGTTGCCGCTCATCATGAGCGCCGCGCCGGGATCGTGGCTGGAAAAGATCGTCCAGGGCACACCCAACGGCGCGAACATCATGACCGCGTCGATCATCCTGGCGATCATGATCCTGCCTTATATGGCGGCGGTCTTCCGCGAATTGCTGCTGACCGTCCCACCGCAGGTGCGAGAGGCCGGCTATGGGCTTGGCTGCACCCCGTTCGAGGTCATGCGCTCGATCGCGATCCCCTATGTCGGCAAGGGGATGATCGGCGTCATCATGCTCGGCCTCGGCCGCGCGCTCGGCGAGACGATGGCGGTGACGTTCATCATCGGCAATTCGCACGGCTTCCCGCACGGGCTGTTCGACAGCGGCTCGACGATCGCATCGACGATCGCCAACGAATTCGCCGAGGCGACCGGCGAGATGCATACGTCGGCGCTCATCGCGCTCGGGCTTGTCCTGTTCCTCATCACCTTCGCGGTGCTCGCCACGGCACGCGCGCTCCTCGCGCGCAACGATCGATAGGAGCCGCGACATGGCCCAGCCCTCCGCACGCACCGCGCGCTCGCAGCGGCGTCGCTTCGTAAACGGCGTGTTCGTCGTCGCGTGCGGCGGCGCGGCCGCCATCGCGCTTCTGATGCTCGCGTTCATCCTGTGGTCGCTGGTGTTGAAGGGTATCGGCGGGATCGACCTCCAGCTCTTTACGATGACCCAGCCCGCCCCGGGCTCGCAAGGCGGCCTGGGCAACGCGATCGTCGGATCGCTGCTGCTGTGCGGGCTCGGCATGGTCATCGCGCTGGTCATCGGCATTCTGGCCGGCACCTGGCTCAGCGAATATGGCGGCCGTACGCGATACGGGCACACCGTCCGCTTCCTGAACGACGTGCTGCTGTCCGCGCCGTCGATCCTGATCGGGTTGTTCGTCTACCAGATCATGGTCGCGCATGTGGTCGGCCATTTTTCTGCGCTGGCCGGGGCGGTCGCGCTCGGCATCCTCGCGATGCCCGTCGTCACGCGCACGACCGAGGACATATTGTCGCTTCAGCCGACCGCGCTACGTGAAGCCGGGATGGCGCTCGGCGCGACTCGCGCGTTCGTAACGCGCAAGATCGTATGGCGCGCCGGGCTCGCAGGGCTCGTCACCGCGGGGCTTCTGGGCTTCGCACGCATTTCGGGCGAAACCGCGCCGCTCCTCTTCACCTCGCTCGGCAACCAGTTCTACAGCACCAGCCTGACGAAGCCGATCGCCAGCCTGCCGACGACGATCTTCCAGTTCGCGCTGAGCGCCTATGACGATTGGCAGCAGCTCGCCTGGTCGGGTGCGCTGCTGATCGCGGCGTTCGTCCTCGCCATCAACATCGCCGGCCGCGTGCTGGCACGGGAAAGCCGCTGATCATGGATATGATGACCGATCCCACCGCCTCCGAACAGGCGATGACGGTGCCGTCGAAGGAAAGCCTGATCCTGGAGGCGCGCAAGCTCGACTTCTTCTACGGCAAGACACAGTCGCTGTTCGGCGTCGACCTGCCCGTCGAATGCAACAAGATCACCGCGCTGATCGGTCCGTCGGGATGCGGCAAATCGACACTGCTTCGCGCGATCAACCGGATCTACGAGCTCTATCCCAAGCAGCATGCGACGGGCCGGATCCTGCTCGACGGCATCGACGTGATGGCGGACCGTGCCAGCATCGCGCGGTTGAAGGCACGCGACGGCGAGGTCGAGGTCACCCAGTCGAAGCTCGATCTCGCGCATCTGCGCGCGCGGATCGGCATGGTGTTCCAGAAGCCGACACCGTTCCCGATGTCGATCTACGACAATATCGCGTTCGGCGTGAAGCTGTACCGCAAGCCTTCGCGGTCCGAGATGGACGGCATCGTCGAGCGGGCATTGAAGCGTGCGGCGTTGTGGGAAGAGGTGAAGGACAAGCTCAACACCTCCGGCCTCGGTCTGTCGGGAGGCCAGCAGCAGCGGCTGTGCGTCGCGCGGGGGATCGCGATCGATCCCGAAATCCTGCTGCTCGACGAACCGGCGTCCGCGCTCGACCCCATCTCCACCGCGAAGCTGGAGGAGACGCTGACCGAGCTGAAGCGCGAACTGACGATCGTGATCGTCACGCACAATCTGCAGCAGGCGGCGCGGCTGTCGGACCATACCGGATTCATGTTCCTCGGGCGGATGGTCGAATTCGGCCCCACCGCCGATTTCTTCGCGAACCCGCGGCTGAAGCGGACGCGGGATTATGTGACCGGGCGGTTCGGCTGAGCCGGCCGTCACCCCGGGCTTGTCCCAGGGTCCAGGGCGACGAAGGACATCGCCCGTGGCCCTGGATGCCGGCACGAGGCCGGCATGACGGGGGTAGGGAATGCGGCTATCGCGGCGGCGAAAGGACCCATTCCATGCCACTCTACGAACTCGCCGGACAACGCCCCACACTCGGCACCGATGCCTGGGTCGCACCCAGCGCGGACCTGATCGCCGACGTCGTGTTGCATGACGAGGCCAATATCTGGTTCGGGGCCGTGATCCGCGCGGACAACACGCGGATCGACATCGGCGCGCGCACCAACGTGCAGGAGGGTGCGATGCTGCATTCCGATCCGGGCGCGCCGCTGACCATCGGCGAGGATTGCACCATCGGCCATCACGCTATCCTGCACGGGTGCACGATCGCCGACCGTGTGCTGATCGGGATGGGCGCGATCGTGCTGAACCGCGCAGTGATCGCCGCTGACTGCATCGTTGGTGCCGGCGCATTGGTGACCGAGGGCAAGACGTTTCCGCCCGGCAGCCTGATCGTCGGCAGTCCGGCGCGCGCGGTACGCGAACTGGATGCGACACAGCGCGTGATGCTGCCGGTGTCGGCGGCGCATTATGTGGCGAAAGCGAAGGCGTGTGGGGCTGGGTTGGTTCGCTTGGACTAACGCCGTCTTGTGCTCCTGCGAAAGCAGGAGCTCAGGATCACAGGCTTAGACCTCCACTACTCTGGGCTCCTGCTTTCGCAGGAGCACGCCGTCACTTCGCCCCCAACCACGTCGTCACCGCGGGCCGCAGCCGATCCGCGGTCGCCTTTCGCACCGCCATGAAGGCGAGCGTGCGCTTCATGCCGCCCTGTGCCGCCGCCGGCAGGTTCTTTTCCCCCCAGGCGCGGATTTTGCCCGGCATCGCCGGATCGTTCGACGCGCCGCCCAGCCCGACGATGTAACCCGAGATCGTGCTCGGCTCCACGAAGGTGTCGACCAGCGCCTTGTTCGCGATCGCCCAACCGAACGCCATATCGGCATGTCGACCGGCGACCGACCGGAGCAGCGACGCCTTTTGGGGAGTCGTAATCCGGTCGGTCTTGAGCAGATCGAGCGCTCGCTGCGCCAGTACCGGATCGCGCGCGACACCCAATAGCGACACGAAGCGGTTCTTCGCGACCGGGCTCTTCTCCGCCATCGTCAGCGCCAGCAGCGTGTCCCACTCCGCGGGCGTCGCGTTGATCGCGTAGGTCGACAGGATTGGTGCGCGGATCGCTGGCGGGATCGCGGTCGGGTCGCTCGCCAACTGGCCGACATAGGCCCGCGCCTGCGCCACGACCGCGGCATCGCCGTCCGACCCCAACCGACCGATCAGGCTCTCGCGCAGGTTGGTCGTCTGCGGCGATTCGCCCTTACGTTCGGTCAGGCCGATCCGTTGCAGTTCGGGCGACAGGATCGAACTGGTCCTTACGCGCAGCGGCACCTCTAGCGTCGTATCACGGTAGAGACCGGCCAGCCCACCGACGTCGCCCGCCACCATCGCCCATTCCAGCGGGTGCGCCGAAATCCCGACCTGCGCCGCCAGCGCGAAATAGCGCGACAGGTCCTGATAGCCGCCCTCCGCCAGCGCGAAATCGTCGCCCAGCGTGCCCAGCCGGTCGGTCAGCGCCAGCTTCGCATAATCGCGCACGATCGCGGCATGACCGGCATCGTCATACATTGCGCGCATGTAGCTGGCCTTGCCGTGGTTGAGGACCAGAGTCCCGCAACCCTTGACCGAGACGTCGGTCGCCGGCCCGGTCACCACCGCGCCGGCCGTTCCGCCGCCGATCGCAGCGATGGTCAGCGGCACATGCCAGGTTTGCGGAACCTTCGATGCGGCATCGAGGCCGAAGCGCCCCTGCGCGAGCGTCACCATGGTCTTCCCGTTCACGCACCGCGCGCCCGTCTCCATGACCAGCGGCACCCCGCCCTGCAACGTGAAGTCGTGCGCGATCTGGTTCACCGGCAATCCGGCCGCGCCGGACAGCTCGGTCCATAACTCGTCGGTAACGGTGTTCCCGTACCGGTACTTCGCCATGTACCGGCGGATGCCGTCGCGAAACACGTCCGGCCCCAGCGTCGCCTCCATCATGCCGATGACGGCCTGGCCCTTGGCATAGGTGATGCCGTCGAACGCCTCGCCGATCTGATCGACCGTTTCGACGTGACGGACGATCGGATGCGTGGCCGCGGTCGCATCGATTCCCATTGCGCCTTCGCGGGCGGACGCGACCGCCGCAGCGTCCGAATCCCAGCCGGGATTGAGCACGCCTGCGGTCTTGTTCTCCAACCAGGAGGCGAACCCCTCGTTCAGCCAAAGATCGTCCCACCACGACATGGTGACCAGATCGCCGAACCATTGATGCGCCGTCTCATGCGCGACGACGGTGTAGATCCGCTCGCGCCCGCTTTCCGTCGTGCGGGCGGGATCGAACAGCAATTCGTTCTCGAAATAGAAGATCGCGCCCCAATTCTCCATCGCGCCGAAGAACTGGCTGGAACCCGGACCTGCGATCATGTCGAGCTTGGGCAGCGGATAAGGCTGCGCGAAATAATTATTATAGTATGCCAGCACCCGCTTGGCCTGCGACAGCGCATAATCGCCCTGGTCCGACACGCCGCGGCGCGTGATGACGCCGATCTCGGTCTTGCCGGCCTTTACCGTCTTGCGTTCCATGTCGCCGATGCCGAGGAACAGGAGGTAGCTCGACATCACCGGCGTCTCACCGAACCGGTACAGTTGGGTCCCGTCCGGCTGCCTGGCGATCGATGTCGCGGGCATGTTCGAAAAGGCGTTCTGACCGGCCGGGGCGACCGTGCTGAGGCGGAAACGCGCCTTGAACGACGGTTCGTCCCACAATGGCGCGAAGCGGCGCGCGTCGGGTGCCTCGAACTGCGTGGCCAGCATCTGCGCCTTCGACCCGTCGGTGTTGGTATAGTCGATCGCGAACAGCCCGGCCGCGGACTTGCCGATCGTCCCCTTCCACGCGAAGGTCATCGTGTGGCGGCCGACACGCGCGGCGACGGGCAGCGTGACCGTCAGCGTCTGTGCGGCGGGATCGAGCTTGTAGGTCGACGTGACCCCGTCGAACTTGACGTCGCCGAACACCAGATCGGCGGCATTCAGCTGGATCGTGTTCGTCGCCTGGCGGACGTCGATCGTCGCGGTTTCGGTACCGGTAAAGGTCATCGCCTTCGCATCGGGCGTCACCGCGATCTCGTAAAGGACGGGTGCCACATTGGTCGGCAACCTGCCATTCGCGGCGATCGCGGGCGCGGAAACGGTGGCGGCAAGCATGATCGACAGCGGCGCGGCGAATTTCATCGGAAGGGGGCTCTCCTGTTGCGATCCCAGACCTAACCGTTACGTCCCCTGACCGCAAATACGCTGCGCGGGGCGGTCGCTAGACAGCATGGCGGGTTGCGGTATGAAACCGGCCCATGACCCTTCCCGCCATATTGTCGTCGCTGCAGCTGCCCGTCATCGGATCGCCGCTGTTCATCATTTCCGGCCCCGATCTCGTGATCGCGCAGTGCAAGGCGGGAATCGTCGGCTCCTTCCCCGCGCTCAATGCGCGGCCGCAGGCGCTGCTCGACGAATGGCTGCACCGCATCACCGAGGAACTGTCGGCGCACAACCGTGCG
Source organism: Sphingomonas bacterium (assembly GCF_903642285.1). Taxonomy (GTDB): domain Bacteria; phylum Pseudomonadota; class Alphaproteobacteria; order Sphingomonadales; family Sphingomonadaceae; genus Sphingomonas. The sequence goes on along the minus strand of NZ_CAHJWJ010000001.1, from coordinate 132,336 downwards.
CACCCTGATGCCCCGGCCGCACCGTTCGCGGTCAACCAGATCGTCCACAAGTCGAACGACCGGCTGGAAGCCGATCTCGCGACCTGCGCGAAATGGCAGGTGCCGATCGTCATCACCTCGCTCGGCGCGCGCGAGGACCTCAACACGGCGGTCCATAGGTGGGGCGGGATCACGCTGCACGACGTGATCGACGACCGCTATGCGCAGAAAGCGGCCGAAAAGGGGGCGGACGGGCTGATCGCGGTGGCGGCGGGCGCGGGTGGGCATGCGGGGCGGCTGTCGCCCTTCGCGCTGATCGCCGAAATCCGCCAATGGTTCGACGGCCCCCTCGCCTTGTCGGGCTCGATCGCGACCGGCGGTGCGATCCTGGCGGCGCAGGCGATGGGCGCGGACCTGGCTTATATCGGCTCCCCGTTCATCGCCACGACCGAGGCGAACGCGGAGGAGAATTACAAGCAGGGCATCGTCGAGGGCCGCGCGAGCGACGTCGTCTATTCCAACCTCTTCACCGGCGTACACGGCAATTACCTGCGCCGTTCGATCGAAGCGGCCGGGATGGATCCCGACAATCTGCCCGAGGGCGATCTGAAGACGATGGACTTCGGCGGCGGCAACGGTTCCAAGGCAAAGGCGTGGCGCGACATCTGGGGATCGGGCCAGGGGATCGGATCGGTCGACAGGGTCGAGCCGGTCGCGGAGCGGGTGGCGCGGATGGCGGTGGAATATGCGGCGGCGCGGAGGCGGTTGGCGGTCTGAAGGGCGTTGCGCAGGTAAAGCCTCAGAACGCCAGCGCCAGTCGCTCCTGCATCGACCGCGCCGGGCTGACCGCGGCCATTTCGCGTTCCTGCAACGCGTCCAGCCGGGCAACGCGGCGATGGAGATCGATGCTGGCGTCGATCAGGCGGCGGGCACCCGTCGGCATTTCGGCCAGCGATTCCGCGTCGGACATGGGTGCCGTTCCCAACCGGCGCGCGGGGTCGAGCGCCTCGCACGCGCGCAGTTCGCCCGCCGCGACCGCGCGCTGGGTCAGCAGCCAGGCGATCGCGTGCATCAGCCGGGTCGTGACCTTCAGCGATTCGCAACTGAACGCGACGCGTGCCATCGGTGGCAGCGCCTCGCGCTCCACGCGGCTGTCGTCGTCGAAATAGCTCCTCGCCTCGTCGGCGATCAGCATCGCCTCGACATACAGCGCGTCGTGCAGTCGCCGCTGCACCCGCGATTCGGTAAACGCGCCGTTCATTCTCGGACGCTCGCACAGGACGACGGCGGCGCAAAGGACGACTCGGCGGATTTTCGCGCGCTTCGTCTCGAAATGACGCGGCACACGGTTTTCGACAGCGGTTAATCGAGCCCGATTGCGTCAGGCGATGATGTCGGGGATCAGTTCGTCCTCCAGCATCGCGATCTCGTCGCGCAATCGGAGCTTGCGCTTCTTGAGCCGAGCGGTGCGGAGCTGATCGGGTGCGGCGGACAGCGCCAGCGCATCGATCGCGGCGTCGAGGTCGCGGTGCTCCACGCGGAGGATATCGAGCCGCGCGGCGATCTGTGCTTCGTCCATCGGCGAACCCCCTTCGCGGTCGATCGGCATTCGCGCTCTAGCAAACGCGACCACCCCGACGCGAGCGCGAATTACACCGGCCGGTCTCGGCCGAACGGATCGTCGCACGCGTTCGTTCGACCCGTCGCGATCGCGCACAAGGGGCGCGACTTTTGGTGCCGATGGTGGTTTACTCATTCCCCCAAACCGAATGCAGGAGGCAAGACCCATGCAGACGACTCACCAGACCGCGCTGGAAACCAAGCATGCGACGATCGACCGCAGGATTGCGGAGGAATCGCGGCGGCCGATGCCCGATGCGACGATCCTGGCCGGGCTGAAGAAGCAGAAACTGCATTTGAAGGAAGAGATCGTCGCGCTCGACTGATATGTCCCGCCTCGAACGGACACCCCGGCATGCGGCCGGGGTATCCAGGCGGTCAGTCCCGCGACCCTGGCGTCAGTAGCTTTACCGGAAGGACACCGGGGGCTTTGCATAGATCGGGGTCTGAGCGCCCTTCCCGACCGGCTTGCGCGCAAGCTGCGGATCGATCTTGCGATCGAAGACGATGCCCATCCGCCCCTCTGCGCACCAGGCGACCTTGCCCGTCAGATCCGGGATCCCGCGAAGATCGATCGCAACCGGTGTGCCCGGGTTCACGACCCGCGGCAACTCCGCCATCAGTCCGCCTTCGGACAGATTGCGGATTCGCACGCGCGCGACCGCCTCGTCGGCCAGCGTGATCGAGGCCTGCAGGAACAGGCTGTCGCGCTTGCGCTTGCGCTGCCCGTCCTCTTCGGCCGCGCTCACTGCCGTCAGCGGGCCGCGGTTGATGCTGTCCATGCCACCCGTCTCGCCATCCAGTCGTCGCCGTTGCCCATATGTCGGCGCACCGGGTGTATCGCCGACCGGTAGCGAAAACGTTAAGCCGCTCAATCCTCTCGCGACACCTTTTCCTGACGTTCGTGGCGCTCCTGCGCTTCGACCGTCATCGTCGCGATCGGCCGTGCCTCCAGCCGGGCAAGGCTGATCGGTTCGCCGCTCACTTCGCAATAGCCATATTCGCCCTCGTCGATCCGGCGGATCGCGGCGTCGATCTTCGCGATCAGCTTGCGCTGCCGGTCGCGGGTGCGCAGCTCGATCGACCAATCGGTCTCGCTCGACGCGCGGTCGGTCAGGTCCGCTTCGCGCAGACTATCGACCTGCAACTGTGACAGCGTACCCTGCGCCTCGACGAGAATCGCCTCTTTCCATGCCATCAGCTTGCGGCGGAAATAGGCCTGCTGACGCAGACTCATGAAAGGTTCGTCCGATGTCGGACGATAACCGGTATCGGCATCGTTCGCCGGTGCCGTTTCGAAATCGTTCGCTTGTTCTACGCGATTCACCATCGTCGCCATGCCACTCTCCCCTTCGGCACCGACACGGCAGACGTCGCGTCGGTAGACCGCCCCCCAAAATGGTAGGCGCGCCTATACGCGCGGGTTTCGCGCCTCACAAGCGCCAGCGAGCGTAGGGCTACATTACCGCGGATATGGTTGATCCAGGATCACCGCCTTGTCGGGACGGCGAGCAAAGCTGTTCCACGTTGGCACGTTAACGCTGATATTGGTGAGGCATAGCCGAAGATTTCGCCCCGGCGGGCAGATAACGTCGTTAATACGGTTGCGCTTAATCCTTTGTTTTGCACTTGGTCGCATAGCAATGTCGCGTTGCTGAACCCGGATCTGGCGCAGGGATCGCGCCGGCAACGAGAAAGAGAATGCTATGTCGGTGCGTATGGCCTTGGCGAAACTTTGTGCGTGCGCATGCGGCGGGGCCGTGATCGGCGGAGGGGCCGTTCACATCGCCGAGAAACCGCATCACACCTATGCAAGGCATATCGTCCGTCGCGTCACCACCGCGCAGGTCGCCGGGCACGGCCCGCGGAGGATCGTCACCTCGACGACCACGCGCGGCGCTTGCGGGCCGACGACCGTCACGGTCGCGAATCAGGCCGCGCCGGTTCCGCTGCCGGTGAGCGAGGGCTTTATCGGCGGCGGTGGCAATGTCCCGCTCGTCGTCGGTGGTAGCGGCGGGTTCTTCGGCGGCGGGTTCGGCGGCGGCTTCGGCGGCGGCTTCGGCGGCGGGGGATCGGCCGGCAGCGTCGTGATCTCCTCGACCAGCAGCGGCGGATCGACTTCCAGTTCGGGCGGCAACATCAGCAGCACGTCATCGACCGGAGGGCTGAGCAGCACATCCTCCAGCGGTAACGTCAGCAGCACGTCGTCGAGCGGCGGATCGTCGAGCGGCAGCTCGTCGACCGGCGGACTGAGCAGCACGTCGTCGACGGGCGGTTCGTCGAGCGGCAATGTCAGCAGCACATCGTCCGGCGGCGGATCGTCCAGCAGCACGGGCGGCGCAACGGTATCGAGCACCTCGTCCTCCGGCGGGTCGAGCGGTAATGTGTCCTCTTCGTCAGGCGGGTCCAGCTCCAGCGGCAACATTTCGTCGGGCGGTTCGGGTGGCTCGAGTTCCAGCGGCAACATCTCGTCCGGCGGGTCGAGCGGGAACGTCTCGTCCTCCTCCAGCGGCAACGTGTCGTCGTCGGGATCGTCGAGCGGCAACGTGTCCTCGTCTTCGTCGTCCAGCGGCAGCGTATCATCGACCGGCAATGTCTCCTCAACAGGGAACGTGTCCTCCACGGGCAACGTGTCGTCGAGCGGCTACAGTTCGAGCAGCAACGGATGGAGTTCGAACGGCAGTTCGTCGTCGAGCAGCTCGTCCAGCAGTTCTTCGAGCAGCAGCTCCTCCTCCTCATCGGGCAGCAGCTCGGGCTCCAACGGCGGCAACCCCGCGCCGGTCCCGGCCCCGCCGATGGTCCTGCTGTTCGGTGCCGCCGCAGCGGCGCTCGTCATGCGCCGCCGGTTCGCGAAGCCGAGCATCGCCACCGCCTGATCGGTTTTCGCCGAAGGACAAGGGGTTCCGCCGCAACGCCGCGGCGGAGCCCCTTTGTCGTTACCGCGCGGGTTGCGCGGTCTCGCCGCGCTCGCCATAGCCGCGGCCATGCACGACATCCGTACGATCCGCGAAGACCCGGCCGCCTTCGACGCCGCGCTGGCGAAGCGTGGGCTGGCACCGCAGTCGGCCGAACTGATCGCGATCGACGAACGCCGTCGCGCGACGATCGCCGCTGCGCAGGAAGCGCAGGCGAGCCGTAACGACCTGTCGAAGCAGATCGGCCACGCTAAGGCGGCGAAGGATGAAGCGCGCGCGGCTGATTTGATGTCAGCGGTCGCCGCCTTGAAGGACCGGCTGCCGGAGCTGGAAGCCGCGGAGCGCGACGCGGCCGCCGATCTTGACACGCGACTGGCCGCGATCCCCAATCATCCGGCACCCGACGTGCCCCAAGGGGCGGATGAGGACGACAACAGGCTCATCCACAGTTGGGGCGAGCCTCGCACCTTCGATTTTGAGCCGCGGGAACACGACGTGATCGCGCCCGCGCTCGGCATGGACTTCGACACAGGCGTCGCGCTTGCCGGTGCCCGCTTCACGCTGCTGCGCGGGCGGATGGCGCGGCTAAGCCGCGCACTCGGCCAATTCATGCTCGACCGACTGGTGGACGATCATGGATTCGAGGAAGTATCGCCACCGCTTCTGGTGCGCGACGAAGTGGCGTTCGGGACGGGGCAGTTGCCGAAGTTCGCCGAAGATCTGTTCCGGACCACCGATGGTCGCTGGCTGATCTCCACTGCCGAGATGTCGCTGACCAACATGGTCCGCGAGACGATCCTCGCCGAGAAGGAATTGCCGCTCCATTTCGCCGCGCTGACCCCGTGTTTCCGTTCCGAAGCGGGGTCGGCGGGTCGCGACACGCGCGGCCTGATCCGCCAGCATCAGTTCGAGAAGGTGGAGATGGTTTCGATCACCACGTCCGAACGATCGGATGCCGAGAACGAACGGATGACGCGGATAGCGGAAGGCGTGCTGGAAGCGCTCGACCTGCCCTATCGCCGGATGCTGCTGTGCACGGGCGATCTCGGCTTTGCGATGGCGAGGACCTACGACCTAGAGGTCTGGCTGCCCGGACAGGGCCGCTATCGCGAGATTTCCAGCTGCTCGACCGGCACCGACTTTCAGGCGCGGCGGATGAATGCGCGCTACCGGCCCGAGGGGGAGAAGGGCACGCGCTTCGTCCACACCCTCAACGGCTCCGGGCTCGCGGTCGGGCGGACCTTAGTCGCGGTCGTCGAGAATTATCAGCGTGTGGATGGATCGGTCGCGGTGCCGGCGGTGCTCGTGCCCTATCTGGGCGGCCTGACCGAACTGACGCCGCGCTGATGCGGATTTTGCTGACCAACGACGACGGCTATCACGCACCCGGTCTCGCCGCACTGGAGACGATCGCGGCCACATTGTCGGACGATGTCTGGATCGTCGCGCCCGCGGACGAGCAGTCTGGCGCGGCGCGGTCGCTGACGCTCAGCCGCCCGCTTCGGGTGCGGCGGTTCGGCGCGCGGCGGTTCGCGGTCGCGGGCACGCCGACCGATGCGGTGCTGATGGCGCTCGGCGAGTTGATGGACGCCAAACCCGACCTCATCCTGTCGGGGGTCAATCGCGGCGGCAATCTGGCCGAGGACGTGCTGTATTCGGGCACCGTCGCCGCGGCGATGGAGGGGGCGATGGCCGGCATCCGATCGATCGCGCTCAGCCAGCTGTACGACAAGGAGGGCGTCGGCAATGCGATGTCCTTCGCGACCGCCGAGGCTTGGGGCGAGCGGGTGTTGCGGCCGATCCTGAGCCTCCCGTCCGATCCGCGCACGCTGGTCAACGTCAACTTCCCGGTGACCGCGCCGGATGCGGTCAAGGGCATCCGCGTCGTCGCGCAGGGGCACCGCGATCATGGCCAGGTCCGGATGGATCACCGCACCGACCCGCGCGGATTCGATTATTACTGGCTGGCGATGCGTCGCGAATCGATCGAGGCGGGCGTGGCGACCGACCTGCAGGCGGTCGCGGCGGATCACATCGCGGTCACGCCGCTGCATCTCGACCTGACGCACCGCGGTTCGCTCGCTATGCTCGCGCAAGCATACGGATAGGAACGACGAGGATGCGTGGACCATGGCGCGATGCGATGGCGATATTGGCCACGGGCATCACGGTTGCCGGTTGCATCCCCCGCGCCGATCCGCCCTACCGGAGCCGGCCGGCACCCGACGCCCGGTCGACCGCCACCCCCCGCTATCGCCATGCGCCCCCACCGGACGACCAGCGCGATCGGCCGCGTGACGACGAGGACCGGAACGCCGCCGCCGACCGCCCCGACGCGCAGGGCGTGAGCACGCTGCCCGCCGCCCGCCCCGCATGGGAAGCGCGACCGGTCGCCGCCGACGCGGCGATGGTCGCGCAGGCCAGCTACACGGTGCAGCCGGGCGACACGATCGGCCGGATCGCCGACCGGACCGGTGCCGGGGTGGACGCGATCGCGCGCGCGAACGCGATCGAACCGCCCTATCCGGTCCATGTCGGACAGCGGCTGAAGATACCCGCCGGACGCTATCACCTCGTCCGCCCCGGCCAGACCGGCATCGCGATCGCGCGCGCCTATGCCGTCGAATGGTCGCGGATCGTCGCCGCGAACGATCTGCAGGACCCCTATACGTTGCGCGTCGGACAGCGTGTGCTGATCCCCGGCACCGCGCCGGGCCAACCGGCCCCCACCCGGGCCGAACGTGCGTCCGCCTTCAGGCTCGACATCGACGACATCCTGACCGGCGGCGAACCGGCGCTCGCGCGGAACGAGACCCCCGTTCGCCCCGCGCCGACCGCGACGCGCGTCCTGCCCCCCACCGCCGCGGTGGTCGCGCCAGCGCGGCTGACCGGCGGGTTCCTGTGGCCGGTCGACGGACACGTCGTGAAGCGCTTCGGCCCCGGAGCCAGTGGCGAGCGCAACGACGGCATCGAGATCGCGGTGCCCGTGGCGACCCCGGTCCGGGCGACGGCAGACGGCGTCGTCGCCTATGTCGGCGACGGCATCGCGGCCTTGGGCGGCCTGGTCATCGTCAAGCACGGCGATGGCTGGACCAGCGTCTACGGGCACGCTTCGAAGCTGCTCGTCCAGCGCGGTCAGAGCGTGAAGCGTGGGCAGACGATCGCACTGTCGGGCGATACCGGCTTCGCGGACCGGCCCGAGGCGCATTTCGAACTGCGCAAAGGACGGACACCGGTGGACCCGTTGGGACAATTGCCGCAAACCTAACGATGGACCAGCCCTTCGCCGGTTCGGGGTGACGAACGATAGGCGTCGGTGCTAACCGCGCGCGCATGACCCACCAGTCCCTCCTGCTGACCACATTGTCGACACGCGGCTATATCCACCAGATGACCGATGCGGCCGCGCTCGATACGCTCGCGGCGAAGCAGATCGTCCCCGGCTATATCGGCTTCGACCCAACCGCACCGTCGCTGCATGTCGGCAGCCTCGTTCAGATCATGCTGCTGCGTCGACTGCAGCAGGCGGGGCACAAGCCTATCGTCCTGATGGGCGGCGGGACCGGCAAGATCGGCGACCCCAGCTTCAAGGACGAGGCACGCAAGCTGTCGAGCGACGACACCATCGCGACCAACATCGCCTCGATCCGCCGCATCTTCGAACGGTTCCTGACCTTCGGCGACGGGCCGACCGATGCGGTGATGCTCGACAATGCGCAGTGGCTCGACGCGTTGGAATATATCCCGTTCCTGCGCGAGGTCGGGCAGCATTTCAGCGTCAACCGGATGCTGAGCTTCGATTCGGTCAAGCTGAGGCTCGACCGCGAGCAGTCGCTCAGCTTCCTCGAATTCAACTACATGATCCTCCAGGCTTACGATTTTTTGGAACTGTCGCGGCGTGCCGGGTGTCGCCTCCAGATGGGCGGCAGCGACCAATGGGGCAATATCGTGAACGGCATCGAACTCGCGCGGCGGATGGACGGGACCGAGGTGTTCGGCGTCACCACCCCGCTCATCACGACCGCGGACGGCGGCAAGATGGGCAAGACGATGGCGGGTGCGGTGTGGCTGCACGAGGATCAGCTGCCGCATTTCGACTATTGGCAATTCTGGCGCAACACCGACGACCGCGACGTCGGCCGGTTCCTGCGGCTGTTCACCGACCTGCCGCTCGACGAGATCGCCGGGCTGGAGGCGCTGTCGGGAGCGGAGATCAACGCCGCCAAGATCGTACTGGCGAACGAAGCCACCGCGATGTGCCGCGGCCGGGCGGCGGCCGAGGCGGCGGCGGAGACCGCGCGGCGGACGTTCGAAGAGGGCACATCGGGGGATAGCTTGCCGACCGTCGTGGTGCCGGTCGAAGGGCTGAGCATCGTTGCGGCGCTGACCGCGATCGGCTTCGCTTCGTCGAACAAGGAAGCGAAGCGGAAGATCGAAGAGGGCGCGGTCCGGGTCAATGATGAGAGGGTCGGCGGGGTCGATGCGGTTGTGGTCGCAGGCGACAAGATCAGTTTCGGGAAGAAGCTGCACGGCACGGCGGTGGGGGAGTAGAGCTTCGTCATGCCGGGCTCGTCCCGGCATCCAGAGCCAAGAGCATCATCCCCCCGCACCCCTGGATCCCGGGACAAGCCCGGGATGACGAAGGATTTCAAAACGGCAGCTTGAACCCCGGCGGCAGCGGAATACCGCTCGTCATCTTCGCCATCGCCGCCGAAGACGCCGCATCCGCCCGCGCCCGTGCATCGTTGAACGCGGCGACTACCAGATCCTCGAGCATCTGCTTCTCCGCCGGCACCACCAGCGAATCGTCGATCGACAGGCCGATGATCCGCCCCTTGGCAGAGGCGCGGACCTTCACCAGACCGCCGCCGGACGCACCCTCGACCTCCACGGTGTCGAGCCCGGCCTGCGCCTTTTCCAGTTCGGCCTGGACGTTCTGCGCCATGGCCATGATGTCGTCGAGATTGTTCATGCGTTGGTCCTCTTGGTCGGCCATGCCTCGAGCACGGCATCGGGGAAGGCATCGCGCGCGGCGCGGACGATCGGGGAGTCCCAGGCGGCGATACGTTCGGCCTCGGCCGATGTCTCCTGTCGCTCCTTCAGCGTCGGCGCGCCGGGCACGTCGTCGAAGGTGATCTTCCACGGCGTACCGGTGAGCCCCTTCAACGCCGCCGTCAGATCGGCGAGCGTGTCGGTCGCCATCGGCCGGCTGCCGCTGAAGACGATCTCGGGCGGCGCGTAACGCACGACGCGCGCGCCATTGTGCAACCGCGCGGCCAGCGCGAGCGATCCGGCCGCGTCCAGCCGCTGCACCAGCGCATCGAACGTCTCGGGCAAGCGCGACGCCGGAGCCGCGACCGGCACGGGCGCGATCGGTGCCGGGGGAACAGCCACCGGCGGGGTACCGTTCGCGATCGCCCGCACCAGTTCGCCCGGGTCGGGCAAGGTGGACGCATGGATCGCGCGGAGCAGCGCCATCTCCGCCGCCTCGATCGGCAGCGCGGCCCGCGCAATCTCGTCATGCCCTTTCAGGAACAGCTGCCACAGCCGGTGCAGCACGGGATAGGACAGCGACCCCGCCCATTCGCCCAGCGCAGCACGTTCCTCCTCCGCTTGCGCGGCGTCCGCCGCGGTGCCGAGCTTGGCAAGCGTGATGCCGTGCACCGTCTCCATCAGCGACTGGAACACCGACAGCGGATCGACGCCGTAATCATATTGCCGCCTGAGCGCCGTGAGCGACCCCACGCCGTCGCCGGCCAGCACATGGCCGAGCAGATCGCGCACCGCGCCGCGATCGGACAGGCCGAGCATCTGTCGCACCGCGTCGGCGCTTACCCTGCCGCCCTCGATCCCGGCATGCGCGATCGCCTGGTCGAGGATCGACAGTCCGTCGCGCGCAGACCCTTCCGCGGCGCGCGCGATCAGCATCAGCGCTTCGGGATCGGCGGTCACGCCCTCCTGTTCCGCCACCATCGCGAAATGCTCGGCGAGCGTCTCCGCGGGGATGCGCCGCAGGTCGAACCGCTGGCAGCGCGACAGGACCGTCACGGGCACCTTGTTCACCTCGGTCGTGGCGAACAGGAACTTCACGTGCGGCGGCGGTTCCTCCAGCGTCTTCAGAAGCGCGTTGAACGCGTTCTTCGACAGCATATGGACCTCGTCCACGATATAGATCTTGAATCGCGCGCTGACCGCTGCGTAGCGCGACGCATCGATGATCTCGCGGACGTCGTCGACGCCGGTATGGCTGGCGGCGTCCATCTCGATCACGTCGATATGCCGCCCCTCCGCGATCGCGCGGCAGGGTTCGCAGGTGCCGCACGGGTCGATCGTCGGGCCGCCCTGCCCGTCCGCGCCGATGCAGTTCAGCGCCTTCGCGATCAGCCGCGCGGTGCTCGTCTTGCCCACCCCGCGCACCCCGGTCATCAGGAACGCATGCGCGAGCCGATCGCGCTTGATCGCATTGCCGAGCGTCTGCACCATCGCGTCCTGCCCGATGAGTTCGGAAAATGTCTGCGGCCGGTATTTGCGCGCGAGGACACGGTACGCGCCGGCTTTCGCAGCGGGTTGGGACGGTTCGCCGAGATCGAGGCCGTCAGCCACCGCGATTCGCGCTTCTGCAAGCGTGGAAGTGGAGGAAGTGGAGGCGTGCCATCATCGCTTCAGATAGGGGGTTCGGGGCGGAAAGCGAAGAGGGTCCGGTTGGGGTGCGAGCGGGGTGCATCTGGCGAAGATGGGCTATCGCTGATGTGTAGGACAGGGGGTTTGGGGGGTCGGTCGAGGCGCGCCGCGGCGAAGCCGCGTCGTCGAACGGGCTTTGCCCGTCGGCCGCGCTCGCCTTTGCTTCGCAAAGCCTCGCGGTGGGAGCCGGACGACCCGTGGCGGAATCGTTGCGGCTGCTTCCTTCCGGACCTGACCGAGTTGGCGACGACCACGCCCGCCCGACTCCCGCGCGCCCTATGAGCAGACGCGCGGGGCGGGTCAAGCCGCGTCACCCGCCGGTGCGGACGGCGGTGCCGGCGGGGCAGCCGGTCACGGGTATCGACGGGCGTCAGATACGGTGGCAGCGACCGAACCGATTGCAGACGACACGGCGATGATGATAGCCGTGCCACCGGCCGCGATAGCCACCCCAATATCCACGATGGCGATAGCCGATATGGCCGCGATACCCGCGATCGTGATAACCATGGTGGCCGCGATCGCCGTGATACTCCTTTGCCGCGGCGGGGGTCGCCGCGATCCCGCCGATGGCCAGCGCCGCTGCGCCAAGCAATGCGATCATCTTCATACATGCTCCTCTTCGTCGCCCGGGGAACCGGGCATGGACATGACAATGATCCTGTCCCAATGGCCGTCGCCTGAATGCGCCGTTGTCGAACCGACAGCCTCGCTTCGTCAGCCGGACGGAATGCGGACGCGCAACCCGTCGAGCGCCGGTTCGAGCCGGATCTGACACGCGAGCCGGCTGGTCCGCGTCGCACCCGGGGCGAGGTCGAGCATATCCTCCTCGTCCGCACTCGCCGCCGGAAGTCGCGCGAAATCCGCGGGATCGACGATCACGTGACAGGTCGCACAGGCCATATCGCCGTCGCAGGTGCCTTCCAGCGGCTGGCCGGCCGCCTGCGCCACGTCGAGCAATCGCTGGCCGGGCCGACCCTCCGCCTCCCCGATCGATCCGTCGTGCCCGGTGAAGACGATCCTCATATCCCGTTCCGTTGCGCATCTGCCGCCGCGACGATGGTATCGATCGCGGCGATCAGTTCCGCCTCGGTCGTATAGCGCCCGAAGCCGATCCGAACCGAGGTCCGCACCGCCGCCTCCGTCAATCCGATCGCGCGAAGGACGTGGCTCGACCGGCCCGATCCGCTCGCACAGGCCGAACCCGCGGAAAAGGCGATGTCGCGGCATTGCGACATCAGCCGGTTCACGTCGAGCCCGTCGCGGCGGACGTTGAGGTTGCCGTGATAGCGCGCCGCGATCGATCCGTTGACCTTCCAGATCGGCCCGAGCCGGTCGAGCGCGGCCCGCCACATCCGGTCGACCGCAGACATGTCAGCCGATCGCCGGTCGCGCATCAGCGCCGCCGCGACGCCGAAGCCGGCGCACAGGGCGGGCGACAGCGTCCCCGATCGCCCCGGTGCCTCCTGCCCGCCGCCGTGCATCAATGGTGCAAGCGCGACGCCGTCGCGGACCCACAGCGCGCCGATGCCCTTCGGCCCATAGACCTTGTGCGCCGAGATCGCGACCAGGTCGCAGCCTTCGGGAACGGGCATCCGGCCATAGCCCTGCACCGCATCGCACAGCATCGACGCGCCGGCCGCATGCGCCAGGTCCGCCAGCGCGGCGATGGGTTGGACGACCCCGATCTCGTTGTTGACCAGCATCGCCGCGACCAGCCCGGTACCCGGCACGATCGCGGTGCGCGCGGCCTCCGGATCGACCAGCCCGTCCGCGCCGACCGGCAGCACGGTGACCGGCCGCCCCCGCGCCGCCTCGGCGGCGACGGTATCGAGGACCGCGGCATGTTCGGTCGCGATCGTGACGATCGGGCCGGTCGTGCCCTTGATCGCCCAGTTCAGCGCCTCGGTCGCGCCGCTGGTGAACGCGGTCTGGCCGCCATGCGGCAGCAGCGCCGCGACCCGCGCGCGCGTCACTTCCACCGCCGCACGCGCCCGCCGCCCCTCGCGGTGCGCGGAATGCGGGTTCGCATGGCCGTCGCGAAGCCAGGGCAACATCGCCTCCAGCGCTTCGGGCGCGAGCGGCGTCGTCGCCTGATAGTCCAGATAGGTCATGCCGCGACGCGCGCGGCATCAGCGGTCCGGCACCACAGCAATGCGAAGGCATCGACCTCGTCCGCGGTCGTGGGCCAGCCGAAGCTGACGCGGATCACTTCTGCTGCCTCACCGGGTGAGATACCCATCGCGGCCAGGACATGGCTCGGCTTCATGCTGCCCGAGGAACACGCGCTCCCCGCCGATACCGCGAAGCCCGCCATGTCGAAACGGATCAGTTGCGCGCCCGCGGAGACGCCGGGCATGCGGTAGGACGCGATCGTCGGGATATGCCCGTGCTCCTGCGGACGCGGGGGCTCAGGGTCCCGGGCGTACCGCTCGTGATCCCGGGTTCGCGCGTTCGCAGGAAAACCGATGATCTCGCCGCCGGCATCCACGATCGCCGCATCGAGCCGCGCCCGGAGCGGCGTCATGGCGTCGAACCAGTCGCGCGGTGCCTCAAGCGCGGCGGCGAAGCCCAGCGCGCCGGGCAGGTTCTCCGTCCCGTCGCGATAGCCGCGCTCCTGCCCGCCGGTCGGCGTCAACAGCGCAAGATCGCGCACCAGCAACGCGCCGATGCCGATCGGGCCGCCCAGCTTGTGCGCGGACACCACGATCATGTCGGCATCGGGCAAGGGCAGCTTGCCCGCGGTCTGCGATGCGTCGGCGATCCATCGGCCGTTCGCGGCGCGGATAGCCCTCGCAACCGCGTCGGCGGACTGGACGACTCCCGTCTCGCTGTTGGCCGTCTGAACCGCCCATAGTCCGTTCGTTTCGAGCGGAACGAACGGGGGGAAAATTACGCGCCCCCGCGCATCGACCGCCAGCATCGTCGGCCGCACCGCCGCCCGCAAGACCGCGTCATGCTCGGTCGCTGCGACATACGCGCCCGCACGGCCACGAATCGCCAGCCGGATCGCCTCGCTCGCCCCGCTCGTGAGGATCACCTCGCCGTCCCAGCCCAGCGCCGCCGCGATCCGCGCGCGCGCATCCTCCAGCGCGCGCCGCGCGGCGCGGCCCTCGCCATGCGGCGAGGAGGGATTGGCCCAGCGCGCCATTCCTTCGGCGACCGCGACGATCGCCTCGGGCCGCATCGGCGTGGTCGCGGCGTGGTCGAGGTAGATGCGCGGGGTCAAAAATGTTCCAATCGGGCGGGCCTTGCCTATATAGCGCGCAACCGCGTCGGGTTCAGCCCCCGCCCCATTTCGTCCAAGCCCGCTCGTTTAAGGTTCTCCATGCCCGAAGTCATCTTTCCCGGCCCCGAAGGCCGTCTCGAAGGCCGTTTCGCCCCTGCGCCGCGCCCCCGCGCACCCGTGGCGATGATCCTGCATCCGCATCCCTCTTCGGGCGGCACGATGAACAACAGGATCGTGCAGGAACTCTACAAGACGTTCCAGCGCCGCGGCTTCGCGACATTGCGCTTCAATTTCCGCGGGGTCGGCAAGAGCCAGGGCGTGTTCGACAACGGCATCGGCGAACTATCCGACGCGGCGTCCGCGCTCGACTGGGTGCAGAGCTTCCACCCCGAGGCGTCGACGACCTGGGTCGCCGGCTTCGGCTTCGGCGCGTGGATCGGGATGCAGTTGCTGATGCGGCGCCCCGAAGTGCGCGGCTTCATCTCGATCGCGCCGCCCGCCAACATGTTCGACTTCACCTTCCTCGCGCCGTGCCCGTCGAGCGGGATCATCATCCAGGGCGAGCACGACGAGGTCGTGACCCCGGCGGCGACTCAGAAGCTGGTCGACAAGCTCCGCACCCAGCGGCACATCACGATCCACCACGACACGATCCCGAAGGCGAACCATTTCTTCGAACACGAGATGCCGCAGTTGATGGGGTCGGTCGATAAATACCTCGACATGCGGCTCGATCCTAACTCACCGATCAGGTGAGTTGGGCGGGCGCAGCGGATTGGCAGCTAATCCGCGTCTCGGCGCCGGGCCCGGTCAGCGGCGCGCACGCGCCGACCGACGACGCGGCTTCGCCGCGGCGGGTTCCGATATTTGCTCCGCCTAGAGGTGCCTGACCATACGATCGACAAGTGTAATGATCGCCGGATGATGGATCTTCCATGCTGCCCAGACGCTTCCAGCCCAATTCTGCACGATGTTAATGTGATCTGCGGGCTGCTCGGCAGCAGCGACATGAGCGACCGTAATCGCACCTAATTGCGCCGGCGGCGTTAACCATGTCAATTGTTCAGACTGTGTCGCCAGCGCGCCGATCACTCGCCGTGCAAATTCGGGTGCCAAGCTTCGGTCCACGACGAGGTACAACCCTGCAAGGTGAACCCACACCGACTGAATGGACCGTCGCTCGGGTTTACCCGGATGCTGAGCGGCATATGCATCGACCGTCAGCCGATGAATCGTCATCAACGCCGCCTGCTGGTACTCGCGCGCCAGCACATGGCCATACAAGGCCCAGCACGATGCGGACGCGCCCAAGTAGGGATGGGGCGAGCCATCACAAAACGGCAGCGCCACCCCGCAGTCCGGACAAATCTCAACGCCTGACCCGTTCAAAGTCGACATCCTAGGCTATCCAAATCACCACATTGCCCAGCAATACCACCGCCATCACCAGCAGCAGCACGCACTTTTTCGTATCCCCCTGCGGCCGCGCGACCATCGCGCCGCCGCCGATCAGGCAGGCGAACACGCCGAGTATCGCGATGGCTGGGGCAGCGGCGGCGATGGAAGCCAGCGCGCGGTTCATACTCCCTGCTCCACCCCCGCGAAGGCGGGGGCCCAGCACCGGGCCGCTCGCAACTAGGCCCCGGCCTTCGCGGGGGTGGAAAAAGAGGAGGTCAGCCTGCCATCGCCCGCGCATAGCCCGCCAAATCTACATTCCCCCCCGACAGCACCACCAAAGTCCCCGCCTCGACCACGACCTTCCCCGCCAGCAGTGCCGCCAGACCGACCGCGCCGCCCGGCTCGACCACCAGCCGCAGATGCGTCGCAGCCCAGCGCTGCGCCGCCGCGGTCTCCGCCTCGCTGACCGCGACGCCGCGCGCATCCCGCCGCGACAGCACGTCGAAGGTCAGCTGCGACACCCGGGTCGTCTGGAGCGAATCGCAGGCGGTCGGCGGCGGGTTGGGGCCGACGGGTTCGATCCACGACGCCTCCAGAGAACGCCGCATGTCGTCCCACCCCTCCGGCTCCACGACGAACATCTGCGCATCCGGCACCGCGAGCGCGATCCCCGCCGCCAGCCCGCCGCCGCCGCACGGCACCACGACTCGCAGCGGCGTCCCCAGCCCCAGCGCCGGCATCTGCGCCGCCGCCTCGATCCCGACGGTCCCCTGCCCCTCGATCACCCAGGCATCGTCGAAGCTCGGCACCAGCGTCGCCCCGCGTGCCTCCGCCAACTGTCCGGCGATCGCCTCGCGGCTCTGCGTCGCGCGGTCGTAATCGACCACCTCCGCGCCCAGCGCCAGCGTCGCGTCGCGCTTCGCCTTCGGCGCGTCGGTCGGCATCACGATCGTCGCCGCGATCCCAAGCCGTTTCGCCGCCCACGCCACGCCTTGCGCATGATTGCCCGATGAAAACGCGACCACGCCTCGCGCTTGTGCCGCGGCGTCCAGCGCGGTCAACCGGTGCCATGCGCCCCTGATCTTGAACGCTCCGATCGGTTGCAGCGATTCGGCCTTGAACGCGACCGGTATCCCCTTGAAGTCGTGCACGAAAACCGGCGTCGGCGGCAGGATCGCAGCCACTTTGGCGGCGGCGTCGCGCACCCCGGCGCGCGTCGGTTGTCGCAAAATCGTCACATCCCGTCTCCTTGCGCAATCAATCACTTTACAGGGGGGGCATGCGACCCTAAATCACACCCTCGCTGCCCCATGGGACTTCCAACCGCAAGGCAGTGTTTCGTGAACTTGTCTACGGACATTGGAGGTCCCTTGAATTGCACAACCATCATCGCGCGCTGGGGTTAGCAAGCACCCCTTCGAACGCCTTCACGGGTTTCGATATCGCTCGGCAGCGTCCGGTCAATCCGGTGACGCTGGTTCGTCCGCATGCGGCCGCCAGGGCCGCCCGGTTCTTCGCGGAGAAGTTCCCGGGCCGGTCGATGTATGCGGTGAAGGCGAATCCCTCGCCGGACCTGCTGCGGATCCTGTGGGACAGCGGCATCACGCATTACGACGTCGCCTCGATCGCCGAGGTGCGGCTCGTCGCGCGCACGCTGCCCGAGGCTACGCTCTGCTTCATGCACCCGGTCAAGGCCGAGGAAGCGATCGCCGAGGCGTATTTCACGCACGGCGTGCGCACGTTCAGTCTCGACAGCATGGAAGAGCTGAAGAAGATCGTCCGCGCGACCGGCGAAGCGACCGACCTGACATTGTGCGTGCGCCTGCGCGTGTCGTCCGAACATTCCAAGCTCAGCCTCGCCTCGAAATTCGGTGCGGCTCCGGGCGAGACCAAGGCATTGCTCTTCGCGGCCCGGCAGGCGGCGGATGCGCTCGGCATCTGCTTCCATGTCGGATCGCAGGCGATGACGCCCGAGGCCTATACCGGCGCGCTGGAGCGGGTCCGTGCGGCGATCGTCGAGGCGGCGGTCATGGTCGACGTGATCGATGTCGGCGGCGGCTTCCCGTCGAGCTATCCCGGCATGGAGCCGCCGCCGCTGGAGCGCTATTTCGACGCGATCCACCGCGCGTTCGAATCGCTGCCCGTCAGCTATTCGTCCGAACTGTGGTGCGAGCCGGGCCGGGCGCTGTGCGCGGAATACAGCTCGATCGTGGTGCGCGTGGAGCGTCGCCGCGGGGCGGAGCTGTACATCAACGACGGCGCGTACGGCGCATTGTTCGACGCGGCGCATCTCGGCTGGCGCTTTCCCGTCGAACTGATGCGCGAACCCGACAGCCGGGCACGCGACATGGCGTTCAGCTTCTACGGCCCGACATGCGACGATATGGACCATATGGCGGGACCGTTCCTGCTACCCGCGGACGTTCAGGCGGGCGACTATATCGAGATCGGCATGCTCGGCGCGTACGGCACGGCGATGCGTACCGCATTCAACGGCTTCGGCTGCGACGAGACCGTCGTGGTCGCAGACGAGCCGATGGTGTCGTTGTACGGCGATGTCTTCCGGGAAGTCGCGACGAACGTCGTCACGCTGTAATAGACGCGCGCAATTCATAACCCGTGTTCCGACGAAAGCCGGAACCAAGAGCCACGCAGCGCATCGCTTGCGACCCTGGACCCCGGCGTTCGCCGGGGAACGGCTGCGCTTTAGGAGTTAGACATGACCGACACGACCCTCTCCAACCGCAAGGCGGAATTACTCTCCACCACGGTCGAGCATATCGATATCACCAGCTTCGATGCGCGGCCGATCGTGGACGCCATGAAGAAGATGTCGTTCACCAGCCGCGACCTCGGCCGCGCGACCGCGATCTACAACCAGATGCTGGCGGATCCCGATTGCACGATCTTCCTGGTCATCGCGGGCAGCACGTCCGCGGGCGGATGCATGGACCTGTATGCCGAGCTGCTGCGCAACAACATGGTCGACGGCATCGTCGCCACGGGCGCATCGATCGTCGACATGGATTTCTTCGAAGGGCTCGGCCACAAACATTATCAGGCGCTCGAAGTGCCCGACGACGACACGCTGCGCTCGCTGCTCATAGACCGCATCTACGACACCTATATCGACGAGGAGCAGTTGCAGGACTGCGACCACACGATCTACGAGATCGCCAATTCCCTCGAACCAAAGCCCTATTCGAGCCGTGCCTTCATTCGCGAGATGGGCAGATATCTGGTCGAGCACGGCAAGAAGGACAACAGCCTCGTCAAGCTGGCGTATGAGCACGACGTGCCGATCTTCTGCCCGGCGTTCGTCGATTCGTCGGCAGGGTTCGGGCTGGTAAAGCACCAGGTCGACCGCGCGAAAGAGGGCAAGCCCTATATGGTCCTCGACGCGATCGCCGATTTCCGCGAACTGACCGACATCAAGATCAAGGCGGGCACGACCGGCCTGCTGATGATCGGCGGCGGCGTGCCGAAGAACTTCATCCAGGACACCGTCGTCTGCGCGGAAATCCTTGGTCACGACGATGTGCAGGTGCACAAATATGCGGTGCAGATCACCGTCGCCGACGTCCGCGACGGCGCCTGCTCGTCCTCGACGCTGCAGGAGGCGGCAAGCTGGGGCAAGGTCAACACCGGTATCGAGCAGATGGTGTTCGCCGAGGCCGGATCGGTGATGCCGCTGCTGGCGAGCGACGCCTATCACCGCGGCCACTGGAAGGACCGCGCCAAGCGCGCCTGGGGCAAGATGTTCGACTGACCGAATGCGGGAGGCGCTGGACGCGTTGCCTCCCGTCGCGCATGTTCTGCCCGTGATGGGGAGGATGACGACATGCCGATGCTGACGTTCGCCGCGTTGCTGGCCGCGCAAATGGCCCCTGCCCCCGACCCCGTCGAACAGCGCATGGTCGCGCTCTACGACGAGGTCTGCCTGCAGGCCTTCCCGATCGACGCGGCGGTCGACAAGGCGATGGCCGCGCGCGGCGCGACGCCGCTGACCCCAGCGCAAGTAAAGGTAACGCTCGTCGACGATCCGGGCCGGGGCTGGAGCGTCAAGGACGGCGACGAAGAGATGCTGGTGTTCCTCGAACTGCCGCCTTTCCATGCCTGTTCGGTCCGGCGGTTCATGGTGGCCGGGTTTGCCGACCTGTCCGCTTACCACGCGGTGGCCGACCCTTTCGAGAAGGCGCACTCCGATTTCACCGCGATCAATCCCTATGACGCCGACCGCGGCGAGATCCACGTGCATGCCATCGGCGAGCGACGCGACCTGCCCGGCGGCGGCGAGGAATCGCTGTTCGTGTTCGACCAGCATATTACCGATCCGGCCAAGCGCGCCGCGGGCTCGACGCGCGTGAACATGCGCTTCGTCCATCAGATCAGGACCAGTCAATGATCCCCGCCGTCGCGCATGCCGACATCCCGAAACCCGTTATCGTCCTGATCGCCTGGACGCTCGTCATGCTCGCTTGGATGCTTGCGACCCGCTTGCCCGCAATGCGCCGGGCAGGTGCCGATCTCGCCACGCTGGTCGGCAGCAAGGCGAGCGACGCCGATCGGAGCCTGCCCGCGACGGCGCAGTGGAAGGCGCATAATTACAATCATCTGATGGAGCAGCCGACGCTGTTCTACGCCGTCGCGCTGGTGCTCGCGATCGGCGGTTGGGGGAGCGGGATCAACGCCGGAGTCGCCTGGATCTATGTCGGCCTGCGGATCGCTCACAGCATCGTTCAGGCGACGATCAACCGCGTACTATGGCGCTTCGTCCTGTTCATCGCGTCCAGCGCGGCGCTGGTGGTGCTGACCTTCCATGCCGCACTGATGGTGTTCTGATGGCGAAGGGCGAGGTATTCGAGCGCCACCGGCAACCCTGGACGACGGACGAGATCCAGAAGCTGCACCAGTTTGCTAGGAAAGGCATGGCACTGAAGGCGATCGCGAAGGCGCTGAAACGCAGCGAGGAGTCGACGAAGGACCGTGCGAAGGAAGACGGGCTGAACATCGCGAAGCTGCGATAGCCCGCTGCAGGGGAGGCGTTGCGGCCCCTAGTTCAGCCCGCTACGCACGACCTCATGAAACTCATCATCGGCAACAAGGCCTATTCCTCCTGGTCGCTGCGCGGCTGGCTCGCGTGCAAGCAGTCTGGACTGCCGTTCGAGGAGGTGGTCGTGCCGATGTACGACGCCGACTGGGAAAAGCGGCGCGCGGGCGACGAGTTCGCGCCGTCTTCGGGCAAGGTGCCGATCCTGTGGGACGGCGACGTGGTCGTATGGGACAGCCTGGCGATCGTCGATTATCTTGCCGACAAGGTCGGTCGCGCGACATTCTGGCCCGAGGACGATGCCGCGCGCGCGATGGCGCGATCGATGGCGGCGGAGATGCATTCCAGCTTCGCGGCGCTCCGCCGCAAGCACAGCATGAACGTGCGCCAAATATTCCCGGCGGTCGCGCCCGACGAGGACGTCCGCGGCGAACTGCTGCGGATCATGGAATTATGGGCGCAGGCGCGCGCGCGGTTTGGCGGCGCGGGGCATTTCCTGTTCGGTGATTTCGGCGCGGCGGACATCATGTTCGCGCCGGTGGTCACCCGCTTCGTTACCTATCAATTGCCGATCGCGCGCTTCGCGGCACCCTATATGGACGCGGTGTTGAGCCACCCCTTCATGCAGGACTGGATCGCGGGCGCGCAGGAAGAAGAATGGGTGATCGAGCAATATGAGCAACCGGTCGCGCGATAGGTGACGCGCGACGTCGACCCCGTGGCGCTGGCGCAGGCGCTGATCCGCGCGGAAAGCGTCACGCCCGCGCGCGGAGCCGTGTTCGACGTGCTGGAGACGGCACTGACCGGTAGCGGGTTCACGGTCGACCGGTTCGTGATCGGCGAGACACCCGATGGGCCGGTCGAGAATCTGCTGGCGACGCGCGGCGGTGAGGGACGGCATCTGGCCTTTGCGGGGCATGTCGATGTCGTGCCCGCGGGCGAGGGCTGGAGCGATTCGCCATGGTCGGCTGATATACGTGGCGGGCTGCTCTACGGACGCGGCGCGGTGGACATGAAAGGCGCGGTCGCGGCTTTCGTCGCGGCGGCGGGGCACAGTCGCGGCGCGCTGTCGCTGCTGATCACCGGGGACGAGGAAGGTCCGGCAACCTACGGAACGCGGGCCATAATCGATCGCATGGCCGAACGCGGGATCGCGCCCG
Organism: Sphingomonas bacterium; assembly: GCF_903642285.1. Lineage (GTDB taxonomy): Bacteria > Pseudomonadota > Alphaproteobacteria > Sphingomonadales > Sphingomonadaceae > Sphingomonas. Next base: position 110,304 of record NZ_CAHJWJ010000001.1, on the reverse strand, counting down.
ATCTATGCCTCGTCGGCGAACCGACCTCTGCGCACCGGCTCGGCGACATGATCAAGATCGGGCGGCGCGGGTCGGTCAATATCTGGATCGAAGTGTCGGGACGCGAAGGCCATGTCGCCTACCCGCACCTTGCCGACAATCCGGCACCGAAGCTGGTCGCGATGCTGGCCGAGATCGACGCGCTGGCGCTGGACACGGGCAATGCCTGGTTCCAGCCGTCGAATATCGAGATCACCGATCTGTCCGTCACGGGCGGCGCGACCAACGTCATCCCGGCGCGGGCATCGGCGAGGCTGTCGATCCGGTTCAACGACGACCAATCGGGCGATGCGCTGGTGGCGCGGATTGCCGTGATCGCCGCGCGGCATGCGCCCGGCGCGAAGGTCGTCGGACGCGTGTCGGGCGAGGCGTTCCTGACGCCGCCGGGGGATTTCTCCTCGCTCGTCGCCGCTGCGATCCGCGCGCGGACGGGGGTCGAGCCCGAATTGTCGACCACCGGCGGCACGTCGGACGCTCGTTTCCTGTCGAAACTCTGCCCGACGGTCGAATTCGGCCTCGTCAACGCGACGATGCACAAGGCGGACGAGGCGGTCGCGGTCGCCGACCTGCTGACGCTGACCGATATCTATGCGGACATCATCGCGCGCGTCGCAGGATGATGTAGAGCGCGCCGGCCCCGCCATGTCGCGGATGCGCGCCGCGGACCGCCGCGATCGCCCCGGCATGGCGCGACGACGCCAGCCAGTCCGCGACGCTTGCCCTGATCGCGCCGCGCGCGTGCGGACGCTCGCTTTCGGGGCGCGGCGGTTTGCCCGTCACCAGCAGCACGACGCGATCACCGCGGCGAATCGCGCGGTCGAGCCCGGTATCGAGCAGTGCGTGTGCCGAGGCGAGCGTATGCCCGTGCAGGTCGATCGAAACGTCGGGTGCGACGCCGCCCTTCGCGATCCGCCGGTCCCAGCCGCCGTCCAGCGTGATGCCCGGCGCTACCCGTTTAGGCGCGGGGACGATGTTCGGCGGGGTTGCGGGGCGCGGCTTGGCGAGAGCGGTGACGGTGACGACGGTCGGCATGGGCCTCGCCGCGACCGCCGCGACCGCGTGGAGCGGCCGGACCGTCGCCATTACGCGTGCCCATAGCTGCGCATAGTCAGCGTCGAGGGTAGGTCCCGGCATTATTGCCCCCATTCGCGCGGCTCCCGCCGATCCGCGCCAGTGTCCCGATCGGCAGCAAGACGAATGCGGTACCGCGCGCCGCCATGCCGCCTGCGATCCCTCCCGCTTCCGCGCCCGATCCCCAGAAGGTGTCGATCCGGTTCGCGCCCTTGATCGCACCGCCGGTGTCCTGCGCGATCCACAGGCGAGTCGCGTCCGCGCGGTCGCCCGACAGGAAGATCGGCGCGCCGAGCGGTACGAACTTCGCATCGACCGCCGCACTGACGCCGCCGATCACCGGATAGCCGAGCGCGCCCGGCGGATCGCCGTCGAGCACGCGGAAGAACACGAAGCTCCTGTTCTCGTTCATCAACCCGACCGCCTCGGCGGGGTGCGAATGGAGATACGCGACGATCCCCTGCATCGATGTCTGACCAGGAACGAGCAGTCCCCGCGCCTTCATCAACGCACCGATGCCGGTGTAATCGCGGCCGTTCTGCGTGGTGTAGCCGATCCGCATCTCCGACCCGTCGGTCAGCCGGAGGACGCCCGACCCCTGTATCTGCAGGAAGAAGAATTCCACCGGGTCGGCGGCCCAGGCAAGGACGGGCGCGCGCGTGTCGATCGCGCCGCCGACGATCTGCGTGCGATCGTAATAGGGAACAAAATTCGTCCGATCGACCCGCCCGCGGATCTTGCGACCCTTGAGATCGACGGCGAATTGGCCGAGATCGACATCGACCAGATCGTCGGGCCGGCCATAGATCGGTGTATCGTACCCCGACCGACGGTCGCGCGACGCCGCTATTTCGGGGATGTAATATCCGGTCGCGAACGCGCGGCCGTCGCCGACCTGATCCGCCTCGAACCAGCGCTGCAGGAACGTCGTCGCGCCGCCGGGCGGTACCGACGCGGCCGCTGCGCACGCGCCTTGCCAGTCGGTGCCGATCGTCAGGCCGGAGGTATCGGTACGGCGCATCAGTCCCGGACAGGAGCGCGCAAAGGCGGCGACCGCCTGTTCCGCCTGCCGCTCGTCGATCGGTAGCGTGTCGATCGGCGGCCCGGCGACGAGGCCGATCGTCGCGGCGGTGGTCGCGCCGATGATCGGGGCGGCCGGGGTGGCCTGGATCGGGGTGGCGGGAACGATCGAGCCGATCCGCGGCGGGCGGGTAGGCTGCGACGGATAGGCCGGGTTGCTTCGTACCGGCGCGCGCGCGGCGTCATCGGGGGGCACGATGCGACCGCCACAGGCGGCGAGCATCAGCCCGCCGGCGAGGGCGAGGGCGGTTCTCCAATGCTTCTTCTGTCGTTCCCCCGCGAACGCGGGGGTCCAGGAGCCGCATGCGATGTCCGGCATAACCCTGGGCTCCCACTTTCGCAGGAGAACAGCATGGCTATCTAATAGAGCAGCCTCGACAACACGCCCCGCCACCGCGTCAGGCTTCGTCGGTGTCGGCAAGTTTCCAGTTCGGGTCGCTGCTCTTCAACGTCCGTGCAAACGTCCAGACGTCGTGCGTCTCGACCGCGTCGGTCATCGATCCGGCGACCATCACGCCCTCCGCGTCGCGAGTCACCGCGGCGATGTCGGCATCGAACCGCATCGTAATCCGCGCCTCGCGTCCCGACAGCGATGCGTCGACGATCATCGCCTTCTCGATCCGCACCAGCCGGTTGTCGAGGACATGACCCGCAGTCGTACGCGCCGCGATCGCGTCGATGAACGCCTGCGCGACGTCGGGCACCGCGAGATCGGAAAGCGCCGATTCGTCGCCCTTCCAGAACGCCTCGAGCGTCATCCGGTACGCAGCCTGCGCACCTTCCAGGAAACGTGGGACATCGAATCCCGCCTCGCCCGCCACGATCTGGCGCAGACCGGCCTCCGCACGCGGATCGATGTTTCGGTTCGCAGGCTCCCGCACCTCGGGGATCGCATCGACCGTGCGCGGCACCGATATCGGTGCCGGGCGCTCTTCCGCGGTGCGCGGCAAAGGCTGCTCGTGCCCGGTCCGTTTGCCGAGCACGCCGTACAGGCGAAGCCCGAGGAACCCCGCAACCATCGCAAGAAGGACTAGAAAAAACACCGTGCCTCCGATCTTCGTCGTAACATAGGCCAAAACCGTCATGTTTCAAACCCGTGAAACCGTTGAAACGCACCGAACCCGCTGCTAGGCGCGACGATCATCCGGACCAGCCGCCGCTCGGCGCGTCGCGGCCCCCCACCATTGATACGAAGGACCCTCCGATATGGCCGACCAGATCAGCGGCGACATGAACCAGCCGGTCGCGAACGGCGAGGACACGACGCCGGCCGCCGGCCTCATCTCGCAATATGTGAAAGACCTGTCGTTCGAGAACCCGAACGCTCCCGCGATCTACCAGAAGGAGACCGCGCCCGGGATCGACGTCCAGTTCAACATCGCCGCCGCGCAGGTCGGCGAGGAAGTCCATGAGGTCGTGCTGAAGATCGAGGTGCGCGCGGAAAGCGAGGGGACGACCGCGTTCATCGTCGACCTGTCCTATGCCGGGCTGTTCGGCCTGCGCAATATCCCCGCCGAGCACGTACAGCCGTTCCTGCTGGGCGAGGCACCGCGGCTGCTGTTCCCGTTCGCCCGGCGGGTGCTCGCGGATTGCGTGCGCGACGGCGGCTTCCCGCCGCTGCTGCTCGAGCCGATCGATTTCGGGCAGCTTTACCTGCAGCAGACCGAGGCGGGCACGCAGGCGAACGTGGGAGACGTCGGCCACGCCTGATCGGCCGACCAGGGGGGCGGGCATGAACCTCGCCAAGGCGCTTGGATCGGTCGGCGGGCTGACGCTCGTCAGCCGGATACTCGCGCTCGTCCGCGATACCTTGCAGGCGACCTATGTCGGGGCGGGTTTCGCGTCGGACGCGTTCTTCGTCGCATTCCGCCTGCCCAACATGTTTCGCGCGCTATTCGCGGAAGGTGCGTTTTCGGCGGCGTTCATTCCGATGTTCAACCGCAAGGTCGGGCCGGACGACGATCTTGACGCCGGGCTGGATTTCGCCGGGCGGACGCTCGCGGTGCTGTTCCCGGTGCTGCTGGTCTTGACGATCGCGATGATCGTGGCGGCATGGCCGTTGACCTGGGGGTTGTCGGGCGGATTCCACCGTCAGCACCCGACGCCGGCGCAGTTCGCCTTCGCGGTCACGTTGTCGCGCTTCACCATCCCCTATTTGATGCTGATCTCGCTGGCATCGCTGCTCGGCGGTATTCTGAATTCGCTGCAGAAGTTCTGGGTCAACGCCGCCGCGCCCGTACTGCTCAACATCGCGATGATCGCCGCCTTGTGGTTCTTCCACGGCCACGACGCCTACCAGACCGCGCGTGCGCAGGCGATTTCGGTGACGGTCGGCGGGGTGTTGCAGCTCGGCTGGCTGATGTTCGCCTGCCACCGGTCGGGCGCGAGCCTGAAGCTGCGCCGGCCACGGATGGACGACGATGTGCGCCGACTGATGAAGCTCATCGTTCCCGCCGCGGCCGGCGCGGGGGCGGCACAGATCAATCTCGCCATTTCGACCGCGCTCGCTGGCTACCTCCTGTCCGCCGGGTCGATCTCGTTCATCTATTATGCCGATCGGCTGAACCAATTACCGCTCGGGATGATCGGGATCGGTCTCGGAACCGTGCTGCTCCCCGTCGTCTCCCGCCTGCTAAGTTCGGGCAAGGACGCAGAAGCGATGAAGTTGCAGAATCGCGGCATGGAACTCGCGCTGTTTCTGACCCTGCCGGCCACCGCCGCCTTCATCTTCGCCAGCGAACCGATCGTGCGCGGGCTGTTTCAGCACGGGGCGTTCAGCGCCGCGGACAGCGTCGCCTGCGCCTGGGCGCTCAGCGCGTTTTCGATCGGGCTGCCCTCCTATGTGCTGGTGAAGGTCCTCACCCCCGGCTTCTACGCCCGTGCCGATACCAGGACGCCGCTGCGGCTGGCGGTATATTCGGTGGGGGTGAACCTGATCGGCAATCTCATCCTGATCCCCACCCTCGGCCATTTCGGCTATGGCCATGTCGGACCACCGCTCGCGACCGCGATCGCCTCCACGGTCAACGTCGCGATGCTGTACCGGACGCTACGCCAGCGCGGGCATTTCGCGGTCGACGACCAATTGCGCCGGCGCGCGCCGCGGCTGGCGGTGGCGGCGCTGGTGATGGGCGCGGCGCTGGTCGTCGTGACGCCGTGGGTCGATCCCTATCTCACCCGCTCGCTCGTCAGGCGCGGGTCGGCGCTGGTCGTTCTCGTCGGCAGCGGTGCGGCGGTCTATGCGCTCGCCTGTTTCGTCACCGGCGCCTTCGGTGTCGCCGATGTCAGGGCCATCCTCCAACGCAGGGCGCAAACCGCATGACCTCCCCCAACAAGCGCGTCGTCTCGGGCATCCAGCCGACGGGCAATCTGCATCTCGGCAATTATCTGGGAGCGATACGGCAGTGGGTGGCGTTGCAGGATTCGATGGCTGCCGGCGATCAATGCCTGTTCTTCCTCGCCGATCTCCACGCGCTGACGCAGCCGGTCGTCGCCGGCGAACTGGCGGCGAACACGATCGAGATGGCGGCGACATTGCTCGCCTGCGGAATCGACCCGGCGCGGTCGATCCTGTTCAATCAGGCGCGCGTGCCGGCGCATAGCGAACTCGCATGGATATTGAACGGCACCGCGCGGATCGGCTGGCTGAACCGGATGACGCAGTGGAAGGACAAGGCCGGCAAGAACCGCGAGGGCGCGAGCGTCGGGCTGTTTGCCTATCCGGTCTTGCAGGCCGCGGACATGCTTGCTTATCAGGCGACGCATGTCCCCGTCGGTGACGATCAGAAACAGCATCTGGAACTCGCACGCGACATCGCGACGAAGTTCAATACCGATTTCGCGGTCGATCTGTTCACGCTGCCCGAACCGCTGGTCAGCAAGGCTGCGCCCCGGATCATGAGCCTGCGCGACGGTGCGGCGAAGATGTCGAAGAGCGATCCGTCCGACGCGTCGCGGATCAATCTGATCGATGACGACGACCTGATCGCGCAGAAATTGCGCAAGGCGAAGACCGACCCGGAACCGCTGCCGGAGACGGCCGACGGTCTGGAGGGGCGAGCGGAGGCGCGCAACCTGGCGACGATCTATGCGGCGCTGGCGGACACCAGCGTGGACGCGGTGCTGGGCGAGTTCGCGGGCAAGGGGTTCGGCGCGTTCAAGCCGGCGCTTGCCGATCTCGCGGTCGCGACATTGTCTCCGATCCGCGACCGGATGACCGCGTTGCTCGCCGACCGTGGCGCGGTGTCGCAGGCGCTGGAGGACGGTGCCGCGAAGGCGCGGGCGCTGAGCGGGCCGACGTTGCGCGCGGCACAGGCTGCGGTGGGGTTGCAGGTCTGAGCCTTGAGCCCCTCCCCGGCTAAGGCCGCGGAGGGCAAGATTGATGGTGGGTCCTAAGGAACCCTACCCTTCCAGTTCCCGCATCAACACCCGAACCGCATCGTCCACATCCCGGTCCGTATCGCGCAATTCCTCGATCCGCTTGACCGCGTGGATCACGGTCGAATGATCCCGCCCCCCGAATTTGCGTCCGATCTCGGGCAGCGACCGCGTCGTCAGGCGTTTCGCCAGATACATCGCGATCTGCCGCGGCCGGGCCACCGCGCGCGCGCGGCGGGCGGACACCAGGTCGAGCGGCTTCAGTTCGAAATGCTGCGACACCAGCTTCTGGATCTCGTCGATCGTCACCCGACGCTGGGCACCGCGCAGCACATCGCCCAGCGTCGCGACCGCGAAATCCATGTCGATCGCCTGACCCGTCAGCTGCGCATAGGCGATGACGCGGTTCAGCGCGCCTTCCAGCTCGCGGATATTGGCATGGATCCGGTGCGCGAGCAGGTCGAGCACATCGGGGGGTACCCGCGCGCCCGGCACGTCTATCAGCTTGCGGTCGAGGATCGCGCGGCGCAGCGGCAGCGCGGGGGCCTTGATGTCCGCGACCAGCCCGGCGGCCATCCGCCCGACGATCCGCGCTTCCACCCCGTCCAGCGCCTGCGGACAGCGATCGGCGGAGATCACCAGCCGCTTGTTCGCGCCCATGACCTCGTTGATCGTGTGGAAGAATTCCTCCTGTGTGGAATCCTTGCCGGCGATGAATTGCAGGTCGTCGATCAGCAACAGGTCCGCCCCGCGCAACCTTTGCTTGAACGCGAAGGTATCGCGCGCGCGCATCGCCTGGACGAAGTCGTACATGAAGCGCTCGGCGGACATGCAGATGACGTGCGCCTGCGGGTGCCGTGCCAGATAGGCATGGCCGATCGCGTGCATCAGGTGCGTCTTGCCCTGCCCCGTGCCGGCATGGAGGAACAACGGACTGAACCGCGGCGCGCCGGGTTCGGCCAGCGCCCGCGCCGCGTTGAACGCCACCATGTTCGACGAATCGACCACGAACCGGTCGAACGTGAAGCGCGGATCGAGCGACGGCCGCTCCGCCGCCGTCGCGCGCGGTGCGTCCGCGACCGTTGCAGGGGAGGGATCGGCGACTGGCGCGGCAATCGTGACCGGTGCGTCGCCCGCCGCGCGCGTCTCGATCGACACGCTGCGAACGCGCGGCATGAGCGCCTTGAATTCCAGCGTCAGCCGGTCGGCGTAATGGCTTCGCACCCAGTTGGTGACAAACGCGGACGGCAGCGCGAGCCGGACCGTATCGGGGTCGTCATGCGCCACCAGCGTGATTGGCTTCAGCCATTGGTCGAACAATCGCGCGCCTGCCGACTCGCGCAGGTTCTGACGCACGCGTGCCCAGGCCCGTTCGGCCTCGCCCATTGTCGTCCCAAAACCCTGCAAACCGACCACGCACACCTCTTCGCTCGGGCCGCGCGGTCGATCCGCCGGCCCGTCCGATACCAATGACACGGCTTTCCCCAGGCCGGAACGTCCGACCTTCGTCATTCAAATGCTTCGTGAGGCAGCGAACGCGTCGCTCCGTCAGAGCCTCGGTTATGGACCAGCGGGCGAGTCGAGCAAGTCACAAATCCGAAATATTCCGATTGACTCGCCACCAGCCGCGCATTCCCGTCGATTATCTCATAAATCACTGTTCGCAGGCGTTTTTCACGTCTTCCTCGCCCCCGATGACACGCGAATCGCGCAATCAAGCCAGTTGCCGCAGCGCGGTACCCGTGGAACATTCTCGACCCATTTCGACAGCAAAAAGCCCGCCGAGACGATGGTCCCGACGGGCGTTTTTAAACCGGTGAAGGGCCGCGGCTCAGGCGAGCCCGGTCAGCGCCTTCGTCAGGCGCGCGAACTTTCGGCTCGCGGTGTTCTTGTGGAGTACGCCCTTGGACACGCCGCGCTGCAACTCGGGCTGCACCGCCGCCAATGCGGTGGTCGCGGCCGCCTTGTCACCCGACGCGAGCGCGGCTTCCACACGCTTCACGAAGGTCCGGATGCGGCCAACGCGATTGCCGTTCACTTCCGCGCGACGCTCGTTGCGACGGATACGCTTTTTCGCCTGCGGCGTGTTCGCCATGAAGTCCTCTTGGAATCTCGGGTCGATAAAAAGGGGCGTCGGAATAGTCCTACGCCCGCGAAGCGGCGGTCACTACTGCGCATAGAGCGAATCGTCAATCGCGCTGGCACCGCGGGCACCAGAAGGTGGATCGGCCATGCTCGGCCCGGCGGCGGACGATCGCGCCGCAATTGCATGCTTCCCCCTCGCGACCATAGACCCGCCACTGCTTGGAAAAATAGCCTAGCTCGCCATCAGGTCGCGCATAGTCTCGTAACGTCGAGCCGCCGGCGGCGATGGCAGCGACCAGCACCGCACGGATCGCCTCGACGAGGTTTTCCAGCCGATACAACGCGATCCGACCGGCCGCCCGATTCGGCGCGATCCTGGCGAGGTTCAGCGCTTCGCAGACATAGATATTGCCAAGGCCAGCGACGATTCGCTGGTCGAGCAGCATCGCCTTGATCGGTGCGGCACGACCCGCGACCGCCACCGCCAGATAGTCCGCGGTTAAGGCCGGCCCCAGCGGCTCGGGGCCCATCGCGACGAAGGGGGGATAGGCATCGATCGACTCGGTCTTCCACAAATCGAGAAAACCGAACCGCCGCGGATCGTTCAGTGCCAGCGTTCGGCGCGCGGCCGTCTCCAGCAGCAAATGATCGTGCGTCAGTATCTCGCTCGGATCGACCCGCCAACGCCCCGACATGCCAAGATGGAAGACCATCGTATCGCCGCGATCGGTATCGACGAGGCCGTATTTCGCGCGCCGATGAAGCCGGGTCACGACCGCACCCGTCAGCCGCTGTCGCAGATCGACGGGAATCGCCTTTCGCAGGTCCGCTCGTCGCGGTTCTACGCGCGTCAGGCACTGGCCCTCGAGTACGGGTGCCAGCCCGCGAACGGTGGTTTCCACTTCGGGGAGTTCGGGCATCCTCCCCGCCAGCTAGGTTGCGTTTGCCCGCGCCACAAGCCGCGGCTAGAGCGCGGGGTATGAACGATACCGTCTCCTTCGGTTACGAAGACATCCCCGCCACCGACAAGACCGCACGCGTGGGCGGCGTCTTCACCAGCGTGGCGGGCAGCTATGATTTGATGAACGATGCGATGTCGGGCGGTATGCATCGACTATGGAAGGATCGCTTCGTCCGCCGGGTGGCTCCGCGCGCCGGTGAGCAGGTCCTCGATATGGCGGGCGGCACCGGCGATATCGCGTTCCGTTTGGCGAGATCCGGCGCCGCGGTGACGGTGGCGGACATCAATCCCGCGATGCTGGAAGTCGGGATGGAGCGTGCGCAGAAGCGCGGCATCGACGGGCTCGTCTGGTCGGAAGCCAATGCGGAAACGCTGACGTTCCCGGACAAGTTCTTCGATGCGTATACGATCGCGTTCGGCATCCGGAACGTGACCGACATCCCTGCCGCCCTGGGCGAGGCGCACCGCGTGCTGCGCCGGGGCGGGCGGTTCTTCTGCCTCGAATTTTCGACGACGTTGTGGCCGGGGTTCAGGGACATCTACGATGCCTATTCGCACCGCCTCGTCCCGAAGCTTGGCCAACTGCTCGCGCAGGATGCGGATAGCTATCGCTATTTGATCGAGTCGATCCGGCGCTTCCCCGATATGCCGACCTTCCGCGCGATGATCGGCGAGGCGGGGTTCGTACGGACGAACGTCGAGCCGATGCTTGGCGGGCTGGTGGCGATCCACAGCGGCTGGAAGATTTGATGCGGGGGTCCGCGGCGGGATGACCACCTCCGCCACCCACCTCTGGCGGCTCCTGAAATGGGGCCGCATCCTCGCGCGGCACGGCGCGCTGACGGGGATCGAGCGTGATCCGAACACGCCGACCGCCGTGCGACGGATCGCACGGATCGCGCGGACCGGCGCGCGGGTGCCAAAAGTGCCGCGCTACGCCGATGCGTTCCAAGCGATCGGCCCAGCCGCGATCAAGCTCGGCCAGACATTGGCGACTCGCCCCGATCTCGTCGGCGAACAGGCGGCGCACGACCTGATGCGGTTGCAGGATGCGCTGCCCCCCGTGCCGTTCGCCGCGATCGAGGCTGCGGTCGAGGCCGGGCTCGGTGCTCCGATCGCCAAATTCTTCACCCGGTTCGATCAAATCCCCGTGGGTGCAGCATCGATCGCGCAAGTCCACCGCGCGATCACCACCGACGGCCGCCAGGTCGCGGTGAAAGTGCTTCGCCCCGGTGTCGAGGACGATTTCGTCCGCGCGATCGCGACTTATGAATGGGCCGCGGCGCAGATCGAAGGAATGGGCGGCGAGGCGATGCGGCTTCGTCCGCGGCTGGTGATCGAGACGTTCAAACGCTGGACGCTGCGCGAACTGAACCTGCGGCGCGAGGCGGCGTCCGCATCCGAACTCGCCGAGGCGATGACCGCCGAACCGGATTACGTCGTTCCGGCTATCGATTGGCAACGATCCGCGACGAAGGTCATGACGCTGGAGTGGATCGACGGCATCAAGCTGTCGAACCGCGACGCGCTGATCGCAGCGGGATACGATACGCGCAAGCTGGCGGATACGTTGGTCGGCGCGTTTTTGCGCCAGGCGATCGCGGAAGGCTTCTTCCACGCCGACATGCATCAGGGCAATCTGTTCGCCCTGCCCGGCAACCGCATTGCGGCGATCGATTTCGGAATCATGGGTCGGATCGACCGGCGCGCGCGGGTGTGGCTGGCGGAAATCCTCTACGGGCTCATCACCGGCAACTACAAACGGGTCGCGGAGATCCATTTCGAGGCGGGCTATGTCCCGGCGCACCATAATGTGGCCGAGTTCGCGACCGCGCTCCGCGCGGTCGGCGAACCGATGCGCGGGCTGCCGGTCAAGGACATGTCGATCGGCATGATGCTGGAGGGGCTGTTCTCGATCACGCGCGATTTCGACATGGCGACACAGCCGCATCTGCTGCTGCTGCAGAAGACGATGGTGATGGTGGAGGGGGTCGCGACCGCGCTCGATCCCGATATCAATATGTGGGACACCGCGGCACCGTTCGTTCGCGGCTGGCTGCGCGACGAACTCGGGCCGGAGGCGGCGCTGGCGGATCGGCTCATCAACGATTTCCGCACGCTGTCGCGGCTGCCCGATCTGGTCCGCCGGATCGAGGCGCAATTTCCCGCACCCGAGGGCGCACCGCCCAGCCCGCCGCTGCGCGAAGTGCAGATCGTTCGGCTTGGCGGTGGCTGGCGCTATGCAGCGGTCGCGGTGCTTGCGGCGGCTATGGGCGCGCTCATGGTCTGGCTCGCGGTGCGGTGAGGGGCATGACGATGATCCGCCGCCCCCTAGCCCCCCTTTGGCTGTCCCGACCCTCGCGCTACGCCGAGCTGCCGACTCGCGCCGCCCGTCTCGCTCTCGTCCTTCTGACCGCCCTCATCCTCGCCTGCTTCCTGGCCCTCGGGACCCCGGGCCCGCCGCCCGCCAGCCACGACCCCGCCAAACGCGCGCAGGATCAAGCGGATGTGATACTGTACGAAACGATCGTCGATGGCGTCCGCCACGGCGGCAACTACTACACCGTCGCCGCAGAGGCGCTTCGCCACGGCGACTATCCCCTGAAACCTTTCGTCACGTTCCGCCTGCCGACGCTGGCGATGGCGTTGGCGATCCTGCCGCCATGGGCGATGCCGCTGCTACTATATCTTCTGGTCGCGCTGGTGGCGATCGCGTGGTGGCAGAGGCTGAAGCCGGCCTTCGCACGTGGACCGCCGCTAATCATCGCGATGGCGCTGCTCGCGGGCGGACTGGTTGTGTACGCGCAAGCGGATCTTTCCTATTTCCATGAAATCTGGGCAGGATTGTTCGTCGCGCTCAGCCTCGCGATGCGGCAGCGCGGACGCTGGGTCGAATCGGTGTCGCTCGGCCTGGTCGCGGTCCTGATCCGCGAGACCGCCGCGCCATATCTGGCGATCATGGCCGGTCTGGCCCTGCTGGAGGGGCAGCGGCGTGAGGCGTTGCTTTGGTTCGTGACGATGGCAATCCTCGCGATTGCGCTGACACTGCATGCGGACGCTGTCGCGCGCGTCGTCCGACCACTCGACCCGAGTTCGCCCGGCTGGCTGGGACTTTTGGGGTTCGGCCATTTCGTGCGCACCATGTCGATCCTGACCGTACTCGGCATCGCGCCGATATGGCTGGCCGCGCCGCTGGTCGGCCTCGCGCTGTTCGGCTGGAGCGCCTGGAACGAAGCGCTGGCGCTTCGCGCGCTCGCACTGTTTGCGGCGTATGCAGCCATCCTCGGCATTTTCGGACGTACGGACACATTCTATTGGGGGCTGATCGCCGCGCCGACGATCCTCGTCGGCCTGGCATTCGCGCCGGACGGTTTGCGCGACCTGTTCACCGCCGCGCTCGACAAGAGGCGGGTCACGGTGAAGAGGATCGTTCGGTGAAGCGCATCCTTCTCATCGTCGGCGGCGGCATTGCGGCGTACAAGGCGTGCGAGGTGATCCGCCTGCTGAAGAAGCGCGGCCACGCGGTACGGTGCGTACTGACCGAGGGGGGCAGCCATTTCATCACGCCGATGACACTCGCCGCGCTGAGCGAGGAGCACGTCCATACCAGCCTGTGGGACCTGAAGGATGAGGCCGAGATGGGACACATCCAACTGAGCCGCGAAGCCGATCTCGTCGTCGTCGTTCCGGCGACCGCGGATTTGCTGGCACGTATGGCGGGCGGCCAGGCGAATGATCTGGCGACGACTGTGCTGCTGGCGACCGACAAGCCCGTCCTCGCGGCACCTGCGATGAACGTACGGATGTGGCGACACGCCGCGACGAAGCGCAACGTCGCGCGGCTGCGAGCCGATGGGATCACCGTGCTTGAACCCGACGAGGGCGCGATGGCGTGCGGCGAATACGGGCCCGGGCGGCTGCCGGAACCCGCGGTGATCGTTGAAGCGATCGACTCGGCCCTCTCCCGCGCTTCGCTCGAAACGATCGGAAAGCTCGCCGGCCGTCATGCGATCGTCACCGCCGGCCCGACGCACGAACCGATCGACCCGGTCCGGTACATCGCCAATCGCTCCTCGGGCCGTCAGGGTTTTGCCGTCGCAGCCGCGCTCGCCGCGCTGGGCACCCGCGTGACGCTCGTGGCGGGGCCGGTCGATCTGCCCACTCCCGCGGGCGTCGACCGGATCGACGTCGAAAGCGCGTGCGAGATGGCGGCGGCGGTCACCGCCGCGCTACCCGCCCACATCGCGGTCATGGTCGCCGCCGTCGCCGACTGGCGAGTCGAGGCGGTGACGCAGAAAGTGAAGAAGGTCGGCGCACCGCCCGCACTGACGCTTATCGAGAACCCTGACATCCTCGCGATCGTCGCAAAAAGTCCGCAGCGCCCGGCCCTCCTCGTCGGCTTCGCGGCCGAGACCGAGAATGTCGTCGCGAATGCCGTCGCGAAACGGACGCGCAAGGATGCCGACTGGATCGTCGCCAACGACGTTTCCGCGGGCGTCTTCGGCGCGGATGCAAACCACGTCCGCCTGGTGACCGCGAACGGCGTCGAGGAATGGCCGGCCGCGGCCAAGTCGGACATCGCGGTCCTGCTCGCCGATCGAATCGCAGCCGCGCTGGAGCCGTCATGACCCCGATCCGGATCGCGCTTCGCCGCCTGCCGCATGGTGCCGGCTTGCCCCTCCCCGCCTATGCAACCGCCGGGGCCGCCGGCATGGACATCGTGGCTGCCGAAACGCTGACGCTCGCACCCGGCGCACGCGCTGCCGTCGCGAGCGGTTTCGCGATCGCGATTCCGGAAGGATATGAGGTGCAAGTCCGCCCCCGGTCCGGGCTGGCGCTGAAGCACGGCATCACCTGTCTCAATACCCCAGGCACGATCGACAGCGACTATCGCGGCGAGATAAAGGTTATTCTGGCCAATCTGGGTAGCGAACCCTTCGTGATCGCGCGCGGCGACCGCATTGCCCAACTCGTCCCAGCCTCCGTCCAGCGCGCGACGCTCGACGCGGTCGCAATGTTGGACGATACGGAACGCGGTGCCGACGGCTTCGGATCGACCGGACGATGATGACGTTTCTCCTGCCGTTCACGCTCGCCGTCGCAATGCCCGAACGTGCGCCCCAGGAGGCGCTGCCGCCGCAGGACTGGTCCGCGCTTCCCCAGCTGGCCTTGCGCCGACCGGCGGATCCGACGGCGGCGATGTCCGCCTATGTGCACCAGGAGGTGTTGCGGGGTCGGTGCGCTTCGGCAACGCGCACCCCGGCGGGCTGGACGCTGCCGGTCGATATCGCGGTGCTGGCGAGCGCGGACGGCGCGATACGCCGTGTCGTCCCCCGCGCGATCCATTGCCCGACCGTCGAACAATATGCTGCCGGTCTCGTCTTCAGTGGCGCGCGCGACAATGTCGATCTGCCGGCCAGCGTCGGCGATCGCTGGTACAGGACGCGACTGATCTTCGCTTGGGACCCGTGACTGCCGCTCCGATCGCGCTGGCGGACGCCGAACTCGAACGCTACGCCCGCCACATCGTTCTGAAAGAAGTCGGCGGCGCGGGCCAGGCGCGGTTCAAGTCCGCGACGGTCGTAATCGTCGGCGCAGGCGGGATCGGATCGCCTGCGATCCAGTATCTCGCTGCTGCCGGGATCGGCCGTTTGATCCTGATCGACGACGATCGGGTCGAACCGTCCAACCTCCAGCGGCAGACGATCTTCACGAGCGACGACACCGGCCGTTCGAAGGTGGATGCCGCCGCGGAAGCGGCGCACCGACTGAACCCGCATGTGGTCGTGGAAGCACGATCGGTGCGTATCGATCGCGCCAACGCCGCCGCGATGATCGCGGGTGCGGATGTCGTTCTCGATGGCTGCGACAATTTCGCGACTCGCTTCGCGGTGGCCGATGCCGCCCTCGTCGCGCGCATCCCGCTGATCTCCGCCGCGGTCGGGCAGTTCGAGGGGCAATTGGGCGTCTATCGCGGCTGGGAACCGAATTTGCCCTGCTATCGCTGCTTCGTCGGCGACGCCCCCGATGCGGCGGAGACGAGCTGCGCCGAGGATGGCATCCTCGGTCCCGTCAGCGGCGTCATCGGCGGCCTGGCCGCGCTGGAAGTGCTACGCGCGGTCTACCCTTTCGGCACCGATCCGGCGGGCAAGCTTTTTCTGACCGACCTGCTGTCTCTGCGTTTCCGAACAATTCGCTTGCCGAAAGACCCGGGGTGCCGTTCTTGCCGCGAGCATTGAGCGCGGATTTGAAAATTATACCGTCACGAGATTATAATATGGCCGCCACGATCCGAAACCGGCGAACGACGCCATGCGAGTATGATTGACATGGCCGACGGGCTTCAGGGCGACGATCCCATTGCTTCCGATCGCGACGCGCCGGTCGTCCATCAGCCGGCGACGGTACGGTCACGGCGGAACCGGCGAACGGTTTGGCGGCCGAGTAGCTCGACGCTGCGGATCAGGGCCTACACTTACCAGTTGATATTCGATGTCGCCGCGATCCTCGCCGGCTTCGCTGCGGCCGCCAGCTTTCGTCGCTCGTTCCTCGTCGACACGAACTGGCTGATCTTCGCGCTGGTGCTGCTGCCGATATATATCGTCGTAGCGCTCAACTTTCGCGCCTATGCGTCCGGCGAAATGCAGGATCCGTTCCGGTCGGTTCGGCGCGGCGCGCAAGCGTTCCTTTCTTCCGTTGCATTTCTGATCCTTATCGCCTTCTATTCCAGGAGCAGCGACACGTTCCAGCGGCTGACGATCGCGGTCGGTTCGGTCTTCGCGCTCCTGCTGATCGCCGTCGCACGGTATTCGTTCGCGCGACACATGGTTGCGATCATCGGCGGCAATCCATTCAGCGTCGTCCTGATAAACGATCGCGATCAGCCCGTACCGCCGGGTCGCTATTCGCTGGTGATGACCGCGGGAGCCGATCTCGATCCGGACCATCATGATCCGGTCATGTACGATCGGCTCGCCACCGCGCTCGCACCAGCAGACCGTGTCGTGGTATGCTGCCCCGCCGACCGGCGGGAGGCGTGGGCACGGCTGTTGCGCGGTGCCAATATCCAGGGCGAGATTGCGATTCCCGAACTGGCGACGCTCAATCCGCTCGGGCTCGGTCCGGATCGCGCCAATCCCTCGGTAATCGTCGCCACCGGTCCGCTCAACCTCTTCGACAGGAGCGTCAAGCGCCTGTTCGACGTCGTCGTAGCGCTGATCGGTCTTCTGCTCACGTCGCCGATCCTCATAGGTACCGCTTTATGGGTGAAGCTCGACAGCGCCGGCCCGGTATTTTTCCGGCAGGTCCGGATCGGCCGCGGAAACCAGATGTTCCAGATGCTGAAATTCCGTAGCATGCGCGACAAGAGCGGCGATCACCATGGAGGCCGATCGACCGCGCGCGATGACGACCGGATCACCCGCTGCGGTGCATTCATTCGCCGCACGAGCATCGACGAGTTGCCTCAGCTTCTCAACGTACTTCGCGGCGAGATGAGCATCGTCGGCCCCCGCCCGCATGCGCTCGGATCGCGTGCCGCGGACAAGCTGTTCTGGGAAGTCGACCACCGTTACTGGGACCGCCACGCAACCAAGCCCGGTCTGACGGGTCTTGCGCAGATCCGCGGGTTTCGCGGTGCCACGGTCCTGGAGGACGATTTGCGCAATCGGCTTCAGGCGGACCTGGAATATCTTGAAAAATGGTCGATCTGGCGGGATATGAAGATCATCTTCCTGACCGCGCGGGTGCTGCTGCACCGGAACGCCTTCTGAGCCGTCGCCTCAATCAAGCAGATTCCGGGCAAACTTCCGTACCGCGCCACCGATATCTTCACGTGCCAGCGCCAGCGCCAGATTTGCCTGGATATACCCCGCCTTGTCGCCGCAATCATAGCGTTGGCCGTTGAAGGTGAACCCGTGGAAGGGCTGCGTACCGATCAGCTTTGCCATCGCATCCGTCAGCTGGATTTCGCCGCCCGCGCCGGCGTCGCCACGCTCGAGTATCCGCATGACCTCGGGCTGCAGGATGTAGCGGCCGGGGATCATCAGGTTCGACGGGGCCGAACCCCTTGAAGGCTTTTCCACCAAAGCGACGACTTCCGTCAAACGGCCGTCGCGTTTGCCGGGTGCGATGATGCCGTATTTATCGGTCTCGGTTTCCGAAACCTCAAGCGCGCCGATGACGTTGCCGCCGACGCGGCCATATGCCTCGATCATCTGCGACAGGAAACCGGGTTCGCCGACCATCAGCTCGTCGGGAAGCAACACCGCGAACGGTTCGTCGCCGACGACGTCTCTCGCGCACCAGACCGCGTGGCCGAGCCCGAGCGGCTCTTGCTGGCGAATATAAACGGGCGAACCCGGACGCTGGCGAATGCCGGCGATGAGGTCGAGCGACTTGCCGCGCGCCTTCATCGTGGCTTCCAGTTCATAGGATATGTCGAAATGGTCCTCGATCGCGGACTTGCCGCGGCCGGTGACGAAGATGATCTGCTCGATCCCCGCCTCTATCGCCTCCTCGACCGCATATTGGATCAAAGGCTTGTCGACCACGGTCAGCATTTCCTTGGGCATCGCCTTGGTCGCGGGCAGGAACCGCGTTCCAAGCCCCGCCACCGGAAACACCGCCTTGCGCACCCGCTTCACCATTCGACACCCTGCTCCCGTTCAACACGAAGTCCTAACCGCCGCCGGACGACCCGGCAATCGGGTTGCATCCAGGCGGGTTAGCGTGAGTTTAACGTCGCCGCGGCTAGTATTCGCGCGATGACCGACCACGCCCCCCCGTCGCCGCCCAAGGTCCTGCTCATATTCGGCACGCGGCCCGAAGCGATCAAGCTGTTCCCGGTCGTCCGCGCGCTACAGGCCGCGGGCGGAATGCAGGTCGTAACGTGCGTGACCGCGCAGCACCGCGGGCTGCTCGATCAAGTGCTCGCGATCGCGGGGATCGTACCGGACGTCGACCTCGACCTGATGGAACCGGGGCAGACGCTCGACCGGCTGACCGCGCGGCTGCTGACCGGGCTAGGCGAGGTTATGGACGCGCACAGGCCCGACCGGGTGATCGTGCAAGGCGACACGGCGACCGCAATGACGGGTGCTCTCGCCGCCTATTACCGCAAGATCCCTGTTGCTCATGTCGAGGCGGGGCTGCGCTCCGGCGATATCTACCACCCCTGGCCCGAGGAGGTGAACCGGCGGATCGTCGCGCCGATCGCCGACCTGCACTTCGCGCCGACCGATACCGCCGCGACCGCGCTGGCGCGTGAGAACGTGACCGCAGGCGTCCATGTCACGGGCAATACGGTCATCGACGCGCTGCTCTGGACTCGCGAACGAATCGCGGCAGTGCCCGCGCTCGCCGCGGAACTGGACCCGGTCGCCAAACGGTTCGCGGACAAGCGCATAGTCCTGGTCACGACGCACCGCCGCGAGAATTTCGGCGACGGCATGGCAGGCATCGCGCGCGCGATCGGGCGGATCGCGGACCGGGACGATGTCGCGGTGATATTTCCAATGCATCCCAACCCCAATGTCGGCGCGGTCATGGACGCGATACTAGGCGAACGCGCCAATGTCGCGCGGATCGCACCGCTCGATTATCCGCATTTCATCCGCGCGCTGGGCATGTGTGACCTTGCGCTCACGGATTCGGGGGGCGTGCAGGAAGAGGCACCGTCGCTCGGCAAGCCCGTGTTGGTGATGCGCGAAACGACCGAGCGGCCCGAAGGGATCGCAGCGGGCACCGCACGTCTCGTCGGCACCGACCCGGATCGCATCGTTTCGGAAGTCTTTACGCTTCTCGACGACAATGCCGCTCATGCGCGGATGGCGCGTGCGCACAACCCGTTCGGCGACGGCCGGGCGAGCGCACGAATCGCCCGCATCATAAATGACAGGATGGCGCGATGATATCGGACTCGGAACTGAAAGTCGTCGTTCTGGGCCTTGGCTATATCGGCCTGCCAACGGCGGCAGTGATCGCGCGGACGGGGGCCAGCGTGCTCGGCGTGGATGTGACGCAAAGCGTCGTCGACACGATCAACTCGGGCAAGGTGCATATCGAGGAAGTCGATCTCGACGGACTCGTGTCCGGCGTCGTCGCGCGCGGTTCGCTGCGTGCGTCGATGCAGATCGCGCTGGCCGATGTCTTCGTCATCGCGGTACCGACCCCGTTCGCGGACGATCACGCGCCCAATATCGGCTATGTCCTGAAGGCCGCGACGACGATCGCGACCGTATTGAAGGCCGGCGACACCATCATCCTCGAGTCGACCTCGCCCGTCGGTACGACCGAACAGGTTCGCGATCTGATCGCCAAACTTCGGCCCGATCTGCGCGTTCCCGGCCACCTGAGAGCACCGGGGGCGGGCGAGCAGGCGGATATCGCCATCGCCTATTGCCCCGAACGCGTCCTGCCCGGCCGGATCCTCGTCGAGTTGATCGACAACGATCGCGTCATCGGTGGAATCACGCCACGATGCGCGCGCAAGGCGCTCACTTTCTATCGCCGTTTCGTTCGCGGCGCGTGCGTCACGACGACTGCGCGCGCCGCCGAGATGACGAAGCTGACCGAGAACGCGTTCCGGGACGTCAACATCGCCTTCGCGAACGAGCTCAGCCTGGTCGCGGACACGATGGGCGTCGATGTCTGGGAAGTGATACGCCTCGCCAATCGGCATCCGCGCGTTAACATCCTGTCGCCCGGCCCCGGCGTCGGCGGGCATTGCATCGCGGTCGATCCATGGTTTCTGGTTCATGCCGACCCGGCGAACACCCCGTTGATCCGCACCGCCCGCGAAGTGAACGACGGCAAGACCGATCATGTGATCGCCCAGGCCGCAGCGATGATCGACTTGTTGCCGAACGGCGCGCCGGTCGCGTGCCTCGGCCTGGCGTTCAAGGCGAACATCGACGATTTCCGTGAAAGCCCTGCACTGAAGGTCGCGACTGCACTTGCCGCCCGATTCGGTCGGCGGGTTCGAATCGTCGAACCTTATGCGGACACGCTGCCCCCCGCGCTCGTCGCCCGCGACGCGACGCTGATCGACATCGATGAAGCGATCGAAACCTGTGCCGGAATGGTCGTGCTGGTCGATCACGATCTCTTCCGATCGGTTCCTCTGGCGGAGCGGGTCGACAAGGCGGTGTTGGACACGCGCGGCATCTGGCCCGATCAACCGACACGTAGCATTGCCCCGCAGTCGCTTCGGCTCGCCAGCTGACCGTTGCATCTGCCGTTGCCGACCGCGCGGCGCGTGCCTATATTCGCGGCCCTTCCGGAACCGCACCAATCATGCTTCGCAAAATGTTCAAAACGCGGGTTAAACCGTCGAAGGCACCTGGGTCGATTCCAGCGGGCGAGCGGGTTTACGCGATCGGCGATATTCACGGTTGCCTCGACCTTCTCGATCAATTGCTCGGCAAGATCGACATCGATGACCATGCGCGCGGCCCGGCGCGAACCACCCTTATCTTCCTTGGCGATGTGATCGACCGCGGTCCCGAATCGGCGGCGGTGATCGACCGATTGATCGCCCTCAAGGCGGATCGGCCGACCACCCGCTTTATTTTGGGTAATCATGAGGAAATTTTTCTGGGATCGATCGACGGGGACGAAAAGGCTGTGCGTTTGTTCTGCCGGATCGGCGGTCGCGAGACCGTGCTTAGCTATGGCGTCACGCCTGAGGCGTATGAGCGGTCCGATCACGACGAGCTATGTGCCACGTTGCGATCGGTTGTCCCCGCCGATCATCGGTCATTCCTCGCAGGTTTCGAAGACCTGATCGAAATTGGCGATTACGCCTTTGTTCATGCCGGCGTCCGTCCTGATCGTCCGTTGGCCGACCAGCGAAAGGCCGACCTCCGGTGGATCCGCGATGTCTTTCTGGATCATCCCCACTCGCTCGAGAAGATCATTGTCCACGGTCATACCATCGCAGACGATATCGAGATAAGCGCGCGCCGCATCGGCGTCGATACCGGGGCCTATGCGACCGGGCGGCTGAGCGCCGTCGGTCTCCAGGGGAACGATTCATGGCGTCTGCAGACCGGCTGACCGCTGCGTCGCCGAAAATCTCCTTGGTCGGCTAATTATAAACTATCGCTCAATTTTCTGAATGATAAAGGACGATCGTGGTGGCTAAATGTTGCAGCGCCGCAACAGCGTGAAACGCTTTTACGCTGGGTCCGTTTGATGATTGCTTTGGTCCGTATTCGATGCCAGGGCATTCATCGACGAACGAAGAGGGAGTTCGATATGCGTCTCGGAAACTATTTCATGGCTGCTGCAGTCGCTACGATGGCGGTTGCTCCGGCAATGGCCGCTCCGGCAAACCCGGCGGCTAGCCTCTCGATCTCGGCACCGGCTCGTGCCGGCACGTCGGTGTCGCACAAGAACAAGCTTGCTGGTACCGGCTTGATTATCGCTTTGATCGCGGCGGCAGGCGTTATCGCCGGTGTCGTGGTTGTCGCGACGAACAACGATAAGTCGTCCAGCAACTGAGCTGATGATATCGTTAGAGAAATAGCGGTCTTCGGGCCGCTATTTTTTTGTTCATAGCTCGGCGGATCGCGTGAACCAGGACTAGGACGCCTTCGTGAAGCGCATCGCGAATGTGCTACACCGACTAACGCGCCGAACACAGACGATCTGCTGGCATAGACAGTCTGCTGACGTAAAATCTCGGCGAAAGCTTGGCGCGAGGAGGCCAAGCCAACGGCAAATCACTGCGGCGGAGAGCCCGCGCCCGGCGGCATTTGCATCCCCGGTCCCGAAGCGCCGAGACCATTGCCCCGAGCCATTGCGGCGCGCGCCTGCATCTGCTGGACGACGCTCGCCGGGAGGAAATCGACTAGCTCGATGTCGAACATCAAAGTCGCATTCGCCGGGATCGGCCCGGCACCCGCTGCGCCGTATCCCAGCTTGGACGGGATCCAGACGCGATATTTCGCGCCCTTCTGCATCAATTTCAGCGCTTCGGAAAAGCCTGGAACGACGCTGCCGACAGGCATCGGCGTCGGCTGCTGCGACTTGTCGAAGGTCTTGCCGTCGAGCAACTTGCCTTCATAGTTCACGAGTGCGACATCGGTATCGGTCGGGCGAGGGGCGCCGGGCTGACCGGGCGTAACGATCTTGTATTCCAACCCCGTCGCAGTCGTCACGATACCGCTCGCACGTGAATTGCGCATAAGAAAGTCGTCGCCCTGCCGCGCCAGCGCGAACGCAGCGAGGCAGGCCAAAACCACGCCGGCCCACAAATAGATCAGGTAACTCCGCTTGGTCGCACGAAGCGGAACGGCGGTGACGGTCGACATGATCGGTAGCCTCGCTGCGTGGCAGCCAACACCGCCCCCGCTTCGTGTTCGACGATATTTACGGCAACGCGCTCGGTCGAGCCGAGCCGGACATCATGGTCTTACCGCGCACCATCGCGCTCGGCGCGCTTGCGATCCATCTTGCGCGCGCGGCGGACTGCCGCCGCCCGTTCGCGCGCACGCTTTTCGCTGGGCTTTTCATAATGGCGGCGCAGCTTCATCTCGCGATACACACCCTCGCGCTGCAGTTTCTTCTTCAGCGCGCGCAGGGCCTGGTCGACATTGTTGTCGCGGACGATGATTTGCATAAACCCGTAAAACTCCGGCGTAATAGCTATGGCGCCGCGAAGCGCTTCGCGACGGTATTCCGGCGGCCTATCAGCCTGCGACGGAGATTTCAAGGACCGTGGCTCCATTGGAACGAAGGCCCCCCGCCGATCGTCGGCGCGCGTCGCAGGCACGACGCCCTCCGCCTGCGATTTGCGCTCTTTGCGAGAAACCGGCCACCCGGCTAAAGGCAAGCCATGACCACGGCACCGCTCATTCTATACAACAGCCTGACCCGGACGCCGGAAACCTTCGCGCCGATCGATCCCACCGACGTCCGCGTCTATTCGTGCGGTCCTACGGTCTACAACTATGCGCATATCGGCAACCTGCGCGCCTATGTTTTCACCGATACGCTTTCCCGTACGCTAACATGGAAGGGGTGGCCGGTCACGCACATCGTCAACATCACCGACGTCGGCCACCTGACCTCCGACGCCGATGCCGGCGACGACAAGATGGAAGCGGCTGCCAAGGCGACGGGGCGCGATATCTGGGATATCTCGCGATACTATACCAAAGCCTTCAAACAAAATCTGACCGACCTCAACATCCATCCCCCCAGTCTCTTCCCCCTCGCGACCGATCACATCGCGGAGATGATCGCCTGGGGAAAAGCGATCGAGGTCGAGCATTGCTACCGCCTGCCCGACGGCCTGTATTTCGATACGACGACCGTCCCGAACTACGGATCGCTCGCCAGGCAGGTCGCCGACGACGGCGAAAGCCGGATCGATCCGGTCGCGGGCAAGCGCAATCCGGCGGATTTCGCGATCTGGCGCAACAGTGGTCCGGACGAGCATCGGCAGATGGAGTGGGACTCGCCATGGGGTCGCGGCGCGCCGGGATGGCATCTCGAATGCTCGGTCATGAGCGCGAAATATCTAGGGCCGCGGTTCGATATTCATACCGGCGGGATCGATCACCGCGAGATCCACCACCCGAACGAGATCGCTCAGAACCAGGCCCATTGCGGCTGCGGCGATACCGGTGCGACCTTCTGGATGCACAACAACTTCCTCGTCGAACGTACGGGAAAGATGTCGAAATCCGGTGGCGGTTCCATTATCCTGCAAACCCTGACGGATCGCGGCTTTCATCCGCTGGCGTATCGGCTGATGTGCCTTCAGGCACATTATCGGTCGGAGATGGAGTTCAGCTGGGACGGGCTGGCGGCGGCGACGACGCGGCTCAAGCGTCTGGTACAGACGGTGACGGCACTGCGCGATCGCCCCCCTGCCCCACCGGCCGCCGACGCCTCGTCCTACCGCGAGCAGCTGGACGCGGCGATGTCGGATGATTTGAACACATCGCGGTCACTCCCCGTGCTTGATGCGATGCTGGCCGACAAGCGGATCGCGCCAGCCGATCGCATTGCCGCCCTCGTCGATTTCGACGCGGTGCTCGGCCTCGACCTGACGACCCTTCACCGCGAGGACCTGCGCGTTCGCCCGGCGACGGCGACGATCGACGAGGCGATGGTCGCTGCCCGTCTGGCCGAACGCCGCGAAGCGCGCGCGGCAAGGGATTTCCCCCGGTCGGACGCGATCCGCGACGATCTCGCCGGCGTGGGCGTGGAGGTGATGGACGGCGATCCGCTCGGCTGGGACTGGCGGATCAGTTGAGCGGCTGGTCTCGCGTGGCAAGCACCGCCGGCACATAAGGCCGCGGTGCCCCCGCCGGGATCCGCGCGACCTCGTCCGCGATCGCCGCTGCCCGCGCATTCGCGGATGGATGGGTCCGGCTACGGAACAGCCCGCCATCGACATCGCCGCCATGCTCGCGCCAGAAACGCACGGCGTTCAGCGGGTCATAACCTGCGTTGTACAAGAGCGAGACCGACAACTGATCGGCCGCCCCCTCGGTTGCCCGGAACAGGCGCCCGTTGCGGCCCAGTTCCGCGAACAACCCACGATCGACCTTCGCCGCGTCGAGCCGCTGGCGGTGCCGGAGTATCGTATGCGACAATTCATGCGCGACGATGGCGGCGACGGCCTCATCCCCATAGCGTTCGAAGAAACGAACGCCGATCTGTACGACGACACCATCCGACGACGCGTCCATGCCGGGGGTCAGGAGGATTTCGAAATTGCTTCGGCACCCGGCCGGCGCGTCGATCGCGACCTTGCGGGCGGTCCCGCCACGCACCAGTTCCACCGCCAACGGCCGATCTATGGGCTTCCCCGCGATCAATGCGAGCGCGACATCGCGAGTGATGCTGTTGGCCGGTCCCGCCACCGGATCGCCGCTTGGCAACGCGGCTCCGTCGACCGACACCAGCGAGTCGTTCGACCTGATCCCGGCCTTTTCCGCCGGGCCCCCGGACACCACCGCCTCGACCGCGATGGGCCGCTCGAAGCCGAACACCTGTCTGGCCGCCGCGCGCGATGCCGGTGCATATTGGCCGAGAGACTGGATTGCCCATCCAGGTGTCGGCGACAAATCCCGGCATAGCGCAGCGTTGGCGGTGGTCAGGCGATAGGCGATCGTCGCCAGCCGCAGGTCGACGGCGCGTAGCGATTCAAACTGGGTAATTTGACTGGGGGAGACCGGCTCCGCTCCCTGAGCTACCGTCACAACGAACGCCGCAACGGCGGCCAACCACGGTATTTGCAGCAACGGCGGCATCGACAAGCCTCTCAACGGGTCGCCGACCCAGCACCGCCGTCCTACCGCCGCTCGCAAAGCACGCAAGCGTCCATGGATTGGCTGATTTTAACCAATTGATACTATCGCTGCCTACGGACCGTCCCGCAAAAGGCTTCCCATGCGTATATTCGTCACCGGCGGTGCGGGCTTCATCGGCTCGGCTCTCGTGCGGTATCTCATCGCGGAGAGCGATTACGAGATATTGGTCTTCGACTCGCTGACCTATGCGGGCAGCCTCTCGACGCTTGCGACCGTGTCGGACAATCCGCGATACAGGTTTGTCCGGGGCGATATCGCCGACGCGACAGCGGTACGCGACGCGCTGACGGCGTTCCGACCCGACATCGTCACGCACCTTGCAGCGGAAAGTCACGTCGATCGGTCGATCGACGAACCGGGCGATTTCATTCGCACCAATCTCGTCGGGACGTACACGATGCTGGCCGAGACGCTGGCCTATTGGCGCGCGTTGCCGGGCACGCGGCGCGATGCGTTCCGCTTTCACCATATCTCGACCGACGAGGTCTATGGCTCGCTTGGAGCATCAGGTCGCTTTACCGAAGCGACGCCTTATGATCCGCGCTCGCCTTATTCGGCGTCCAAGGCCGGTTCGGATCACCTCGTGAGCGCATGGGGGCATACCTACGCGCTACCCATCCTTCTCACCAACTGCTCGAACAATTACGGCCCCCATCAATTTCCCGAAAAACTGATTCCGCTGACGATCGCACGGGCGCTGAATGGCGAGTCGCTTCCCGTGTACGGGCGCGGCGAGAATATTCGCGACTGGTTACATGTCCACGACCATGTTCGAGCGCTTCGTTGCGTGTTCGAACGCGGCGAGCCGGGACGGCGATATAATATCGGGGGCGAGGCAGAGCGCCGCAATATCGACGTCGTTCGGACGCTTTGCGCCGTTCTCGACCGCGAACGGCCGCGCGAAGATCGTGGCCCTCATGCCGGTGCGATCGGCTTCGTCGAGGACCGACCCGGCCACGACCTGCGCTACGCGATTGATCCGAACCGGATCTACACCGAACTCGGTTGGCATCCGCACGAGACTTTCGAAACCGGGATCGAAAGAACGGTCCGCTGGTATCTGGAAAACGAGCGCTGGTGGCGGCCGTTGGTTGGTGCAAACGCGACACGTCGGCTTGGTCTGGGAAGCGCCACATGAAGGGGATCATTCTGGCGGGGGGCAGTGGCACGAGGCTGCACCCCGCGACGCTCGTCGTGAACAAGCAATTGCTGCCGGTCTACGACAAGCCGATGGTCTATTATCCGCTGTCCACGCTCATGCTGGCGGGGATTCGGGAGGTCCTGATCATTTCCACCCCCGAATTCCTGCCGCAGTATCGCGCGCTATTCGGCGATGGATCGACGCTGGGCCTTTCGATCGAATATGCGGAGCAGGCGCGTCCCGAAGGATTACCGCAGGCATTCACGATTGGACGCGATTTCATCGCTGGCGGCAAAGTCGCCATGGTGCTGGGCGACAACATCTTCTTCGGCAACGGCCTGGTCGACCTGTTGCGGCGCGCCGTCATGCGGCCCTACGGCGCGACCGTCTTCGCGTACCGGGTGGAGGATCCGGAACGCTACGGGGTCATCGCGTTTGGTGATCGACGTCGCGTCATCGATATCGTCGAAAAGCCCGTCGTGGCACCCTCGAATTATGCTGTGACCGGGTTTTACGTTTTCGACCACCGCGTGTGCGATTTCGCGGCCGCTCTTACGCCGTCGTCGCGCGGAGAGACGGAAATCGTCGATCTGGCGCGCCGCTATCTCGACCTCGGCGAACTCCATGTCGAGCAAATGGGTCGCGGCTATGCCTGGCTCGATACGGGTACGCATGACTCGCTGTTGGAAGCCTCGGAGTTCGTCCGCACGATCCAGCATCGCCAGGGTATCCAGATCGCATGCCTGGAAGAGATCGCGTATCTCCAGGGTTTCATAACACGCGAACAGGCGGCGGTGCGGGGAAGGTTGTTCGCCAAGACAGCGTATGGCCGCGCGATATTATCCGCCATCGAGAACTGAGGCGCTTCCGGGTCGATCATCCGTTTTGCCCGTCCCGGCCGATATGACGACGGCGGCGCACCGCCGCACGTCTTGTTTTCGATAGATCGTTGCCCTTGCCAATCGCCCGGCATTGCCGGAATGGGCGAAGCGTTGCCATCCGAACCCGAGGAGCTTTCCAATGACCATCAGCGTAGGCGATCGCCTGCCCTCCGCAACCCTGCTCAAGGTGACCTCCGAGGGTCCCGATGCGGTCGACTCCGCGGACTATTTCGCTGGCCGTACGGTCGCACTCTTCGCGGTGCCGGGGGCGTTCACGCCGACCTGCTCGGCGAAGCACCTGCCGGGCTATATCAATAACGCCGACGCCTTGAAGGCGAAGGGCGTCGATGAAATCGCCTGCACTTCGGTCAACGACGCCTTCGTGATGGGCGCGTGGAGCAAGGCGAACGATGCGGACGGCATCACGATGCTGGCCGACGGCAATGGCGGCTTCGCGGAGGCGCTGGGGCTGACCATGGACGGCTCGAAATTCGGCTTGGGCACGCGCAGTCAGCGGTATTCGATGCTGGTCGAGGACGGCGTGGTCAAGGAACTCAATGTCGAGGCCCCCGGCGCGTTCGAGGTGAGTTCCGCGGAGCATCTGCTCGGCGAATTGTGATCCGCGAACGGTGACCGAGCGTGAGTTCCTCGAGTCGCTGCGCGCGCTGCCGCTTCATGCGGCGGCGCGCGGGCTGCTCGACGACACCGCCTTGCTCGGCGACCATGTCCTGACGACCGATACGATCGTCGAGGGCGTGCATTTCCTGCCCGGCGATCCCCCCGGCGATGTCGCGTGGAAGCTGGTCGCGACCAACTTGTCCGATCTGGCTGCCAAGGGCGCGCGACCGACGGGGATACTGCTCAACTACCCCCTGTCCGACGATGTTTGGGACCGCGCGTTCCTGGCCGGGCTTGCCGCCGCGATCGCGGCTTTCGCCTGTCCGCTGATCGGCGGCGATACCGTCTCGCTACCCGCTGGCGCGCCGCGGTTCCTGACCCTAACCGCGATCGGCGAGGATTCGCCAGCCCCACCCCGTAGCGGCGCGCAGACCGGCGATTCGCTTTGGGTCGTCGGCCCGATCGGCGATGCCGGCGCGGGATTGCGGATCGCGCGCGGCGAACCGGGTCCCCGCTTGCTGCTCGCCGCCTATCGCCGGCCGCAGCCGCTATTGGCGGAAGGCCGCACGCTGGCCCCGATCGTCCATGCGATGATGGACGTCTCCGACGGGCTGCTGATCGATGCGGGGCGGATGGCGGCGGCCAGCGGGATGGCGGTGACGGTCGATCTCGCCGCAGTGCCATTGTCGCCGGATTACCGCCGTTTCGTCGGCGAAGACCGCGCCGCCAAGCTGGCCGCGGCGACTGCCGGCGACGATTATGCGCTGCTGTTCGCGGCCGCCCCCGGCACCGTGCCGCCACTGGCCGCCGTCCGCATCGGTACTTTCGCGGCAGGTGCCGGGCTATCGATCGAGGCGGCGGGGGAACCGGTACCCCTGCCCGACCCGCTCGGCTTCGAACATGCCGCCGTCACGCCGGGTTGCGCTCCGCCGCGACGCTGATACCTTGCCCATCAAAGGCGGCCCGCACGAACGGACGCCAGCATGGGAAGGATCCGGATGACGACGATCTATATCGCGATGGTCTGCGGCGTGATCGCGGTGGTCTATTGCATCGTAACGAGCCGCCAGCTGCTGGCTTTACCCGCGGGCGACGCGAGGATGCAGGACATCGCCGCCGCCATCCAGGAGGGCGCGAGGGCGTACCTGACCCGCCAATATACCGCGATCGGGATCGTCGGCGTCGTGGTCGCCATCATCCTCGCGCTGACACTGGGTCTCGTTTCCACCGTCGGCTTCGTCGTCGGCGCGGTGCTGTCGGGCGCGGCCGGGTTCGCGGGGATGAACATCTCGGTTCGTGCCAACGTCCGTACCGCGGAGGCCGCGCGGACCTCGCTGCAGGGCGGCCTCACGACCGCGTTCCGGTCGGGCGCGGTGACGGGCATGCTGGTCGCCGGGCTTGGGTTGCTCGCGATCAGCGTGGTGTTCTGGTACCTGATCGGACCCGCGGGGCATGACGTCGCCAACATCCAGGATCGAACCGTTGTCCAGGCGCTGACCGCGCTGGCGTTCGGGGCGAGCCTCATCTCGATCTTCGCGCGGCTCGGTGGCGGCATATTCACCAAGGCAGCGGATGTCGGCGCGGATCTGGTCGGCAAGGTCGAGGCCGGTATCCCCGAGGACGACCCCCGCAATCCCGCCACGATCGCGGACAATGTCGGCGATAACGTCGGCGACTGCGCGGGGATGGCCGCAGATCTGTTCGAAACCTATGTCGTGACGCTGGGTCTGACCATGGTGTCGATCGCGCTGACCGTCAGCGCGGATACGGTTGGGCTGACGAAGCTGATGAGCCTGCCGCTGATCGTCGGCGGGGCGTGCATTATTACCTCGATCATCGGCACCTACATGGTCCGCCTCGGCGGCGGATCGATCATGGGCGCACTCTACAAGGGGTTCTGGACCTCCGCGATCCTCGCCGTCCCCGCGATCTATTTCGCTACGCAATATGTGCTGGGCGACATGACCGCACCAATCGCGGTGA
Organism: Sphingomonas bacterium; assembly: GCF_903642285.1. Taxonomy (GTDB): domain Bacteria; phylum Pseudomonadota; class Alphaproteobacteria; order Sphingomonadales; family Sphingomonadaceae; genus Sphingomonas. The sequence continues at coordinate 79,737 of NZ_CAHJWJ010000001.1, read as the reverse complement.
AGTCGATCAATCCCGCCGAGGCGCTGGCGCTTCCCGCCGATCAGTTCGTCGCGGCCGGCCCGGTGGGTATGACGTTTACCGGCATGGGGCTGTTCTGGTGCATGTTGATCGGCCTGGCGCTGACCGGCGCGCTGGTATGGATCACCGAATATTACACCGGCACCAACTACCGCCCGGTCAAATCGATCGCGAAGGCATCGGAGACGGGCCATGGCACCAACGTCATCCAGGGCCTGGCGATCAGCCTCGAGTCGACCGCCGCGCCCACGATCGTCATCGTGATCGCGGTCATCGCCGCGTTCAAGATCGCCGGGATCATCGGCGTCGCGTTCGGCGCGACCGCAATGCTGGCGCTCGCGGGGATGGTCGTGGCGCTCGACGCGTACGGCCCCGTCACCGACAATGCCGGCGGGATTGCGGAGATGGCGGGCTTGCCCGACGATGTCCGCCACCGCACCGATGCGCTCGACGCGGTGGGCAATACGACGAAGGCGGTGACCAAGGGCTATGCGATCGGCTCCGCCGCGCTCGCCGCACTCGTGCTGTTCGGCGCTTACACCACCGACCTGCGCGAGTTCTTCCCCGGCGTGCCGGTCGATTTCTCGCTGTCGAACCCGTATGTCATCGTCGGACTGCTGCTCGGTGCGCTGCTGCCCTATCTGTTCGGCGCGTTTGGCATGACCGCGGTGGGCCGTGCGGCGGGGGCGGTCGTCGAGGAAGTCCGCGCGCAGTTCCGGGACAATCCGGGTATCATGCTTGGCACGACCCGGCCTGATTACGGGCGCACCGTCGATCTCGTCACGCGTGCCGCGATCCGTGAGATGATCGTCCCGTCGCTCCTGCCGGTGTTGTCGCCGATCGTCCTGTATTTCGTGATCCGCGCGGTGGACGGCCAGGGCAGCGCCTTCGCCGCGGTCGGCGCGATGCTGCTCGGCGTGATCGTGTCGGGACTGTTCGTCGCGATCTCGATGACCAGCGGCGGCGGCGCATGGGACAATGCGAAGAAATATATCGAGGACGGCAACCACGGCGGCAAGGGAAGCGAAGCGCACAAGGCCGCGGTGACCGGTGACACGGTCGGCGATCCCTACAAGGACACCGCAGGTCCTGCGGTCAACCCGATGATAAAGATCACCAACATCGTGGCGTTGCTGCTGCTGGCGGCACTGGCGGCGCACGGGGGGTAGGTTTGCGCGACGCGTGGCTCCATCATCGGGATCGCCTGTTACGACGGCACCACCAACGCCTCTAATCGCCCCCCCCCCGCCGAGGGGACAGAGCAGTCAATACCCGTTCAACCGCGCGAACCGCTCGCGATGATACGCGGCGTTCCCCCACATCGTCTCCAACGTCGCGGCGCGTTTCAGGTACAGCCCCGCGTCATGTTCGTCGGTCATGCCGATGCCGCCGTGCAGCTGCACCATCTCGCGGCTAACCAGCTTCGACGTCTCGCTGCCGACCGCCTTGGCCAGGCTCACGGCCTGGTCGATGTCGGAGCGCCGCGCGTCGATCGCCTCCAGCGCCGCCTCGACGACGGAGCGCATCAGCTCCAGTTCGGTGAACATCTTCGCCATCCGGTGCTGCAGCGCCTGGAAGGTCGACAGCGGCTGCCCGAACTGAACGCGCGTCTTCAGATAATCGTTGGTCGTCGCGAACGCCTGTTCGGCAAGGCCGAGCATCTCGGCGGCGACGAGCGCGGTCGCGCGGTCGACGATCGCTATGGTCAGGTCCGGGCCACCAAGACGGATCGCCGGAGCGCGCGCGAAGGTAACCTGCGCATGGCTGCGTCCGTCCGCCATATGACGCGCGGCGACCGTCACGCCTTCGCCGGCGGCCACAAGATACAGACCGTCGACCGCCGAAACCACGAAAGCGACGGCGACATCGCCTTCGGCAACGAAGAGCTTGGTGCCGGTCAGCATGCCGTCCTCGACCATGGTCGCCGACGTCGCCGGATCATGCACCGGACCCTCGTCGATCGCGAGCGTCACGATCGCTTCGCCGGTCGCGATCCTAGGCAGCCATTCGCGCTTCGCCGCGTCGTCGGACCCCATGTCGATCGCGGTCGCCGCCGGACCGGTCGACGCCAACGGCGAAGCGGCCAGATTGCGTCCCATCTGCTCGATCACGAGGCCAAGCGAAAGGTAGCCGAACGCCGATCCGCCATGCGCCTCGGGCACGACGATACCGGCCCACCCCATCTGGCCCATTTCCTGCCACGCTGCGTCGTCGAGCGCGTCCCCGGAATCGCGCAGTCGGCGAAATGCGGTCACCGGCGATTCGTTATCTGCCCATTCGCGCGCCATGTCGCGCAGCATCGTCTGTTCGTCGTTCAGCACGGCCATCGGTCGGGTCCTCGGTAGAGATACGTCGCCCGGCCCGGGCCGGGGTAGCGGATTGGATCGTTACTGGTGGTCCAGCATGCCCAGGATCTGTTTGGCGATGACGTTGTTCTGGATCTCGCTCGACCCGCCATAGATCGACACCGCCTTGCCCCACAGCCACGTGCGGGTCTGCGCGGTCTCGTCCTCGGTAAAGCCTTCGCCTTCCCAGCCAAGACCGTTCATCCCCATGATCTCGATACCGAGCTCGGCGCGATCCTGCGTTACCCGGGCGCCGACGTTCTTCATGATCGAACTGGCCGCGGATGGCCCCTGGTTCGATTTCGACTCAAGCGCGGCCCGGCGGAGCGTCAGCATGAAGGCCCGACTGTCCATTTCGTGGCGGACGATCCGCATCCGCAGATCGGCATCGGCGATCCGGCCCTGGTCGTCGGTGCCGCGATAGTCCCTGGCGAGCGCGCTGACGGTCTTGCCCGCCATCATCCGCCCCGCGCTGCCGCCGCCACCCGACAGGCTGGAGCGTTCGTGCTGGAGCAACCGCTTGCCGATCGTCCACCCCTGCCCCTCGACGCCGACGAGGTTCTCCTTTGGCACCTTCACGTTGGTGAAGAACGTCTCGCAGAACGGCGATGCGCCCGAGATCATGCGGATCGGCTTCACCTCGACGCCCGGCGCGTCCATGTCGATCAACAGGAAGCTGATGCCCTCGTGCTTCTTCGTCCGGTCGGTGCGGACCAGGGCAAAACATTTGTCGGCCCATTGGCCGCCCGAGGTCCAGGTCTTCTGCCCGTTGACGAGATAGTGATCCCCCTTGTCCTCCGCGGCCATCTGCAGGCTCGCGAGATCGGAACCGGCGCCCGGCTCGGAATAGCCCTGGCACCAGCGCACCAAGCCCTTGGCGATGTTCGGGATATGCTCGTGCTTCTGCGCTTCGGTGCCATATTCCAGCAGCGTCGGCCCGAACATCATCACACCCATGCCGCCGATCGGATTCCAGGCGCCGATCTTCTGCATTTCCTCCTGCAGGACGCGCGTCTGGGTCCGGCTGAGTCCGCCGCCGCCATATTGCGCGGGCCAGGTCGGCACGCCCCAGCCCTTGTCGCCCATCGCCTTCGTCCACGCCGCTTCGTCAGCGGAGGCGTCGCCGGGTGCCTCCAGCGACGAGAGGGTCATCGCCTGGTTGGCAAGCGACGGCGGAAAGTTTGCCGCCAGCCAATCGCGTGCTTCGGCGCGGAACGAGTCGAGCGAGCCTGCAGGTGCTTCGATTTCGGCGGCAGTCGCCATATCGGTCTCTCCGGGTGGGATATCTGAAGATCGGGTATGGGTTTGCAATCGCATGTTCTGCGGCAGGATGCAAAGGCGGGTTGGCCTGCGAACAACCTTCATCATCCCGGCCTCGTGCCGGGATCCAGGGTAGCGGCATACATCGTCGATGGTCGCTCGACGCCCTGGATGCCGGGACGAGCCCGGCATGACGAAATTACCCCTCCCGCCCGGGCAGTCGCGACAGACCGACATCCAGGTGCGCGCCCGCGTCCACCAGCAGCGTCTCCCCGGTGCCCGCATTGTTGACCAGAAAATCGATCCGCCCGAACGCATCGGCCGCCGCCTTCGCCAGTATGCGGCAGCCTGCATCGTCGGAGACATCCGCCTGGACCGCGATGCCCCCTCCCCGACCTCGATCGCCAGCGCTTCCGCCTCGTTCCGGCTGTTGGCATAGTTGATGACGCACGCTACGCCGCGCGCGGCCAGCCGGCGAACCGCCGCGGCACCGATCCCCGTGCCCCCGCCCGTCATGATCGCCACGCGCCCCGTCAAGTCTCGATCCGCCCTATCAATCGTCCTTTTTCGAACAACGCGTATGGCATTGGCGGGCGGCTTCGCCTAGCGCTTGGCACGATATGCAGACTGCATCCGACTTGCTCGCCGGCGATTTCGCGACGTTGCCCGATCTTGTCCGAGCACATGCCGCAAGGCAGCCCGACAAGACCGCGGTGGCGGATGATGCCGAATCGATAGCCTATGGTCCGTTCGACGCGCGGATCGACCGGATCGCCGCGACGCTCCAGCATCACGGCGTCCGTCCGGGCCAGGCGGTTGCGATCGTCGCCGCCGCGTCGGTCGATTATGCCGCGGTGTTCATGGCGGCGCTTCGTATCGGCGCACTCGCCGCGCCGATCGCGCCGTCGGCCACGCCCGATGCGATCGCTGGCATGATCGCGGATTGCGGAGCACCGATCGCGTTCCTCGATACCGTCAATGCGGCCGTGCTGACCGATGCGGGCATCGCCGCGACCCGGGTAGCGCTTGAGCCCGCGGCATTCGAGGGGTGGCTGCTTCCGGCAGGGGCGGTACCGATGCCGGTCGCGATCGCGCCATCGGACGGCTTCAACATCATCTATTCTTCCGGCACCACCGGCAAGCCGAAAGGGATCGTCCAAAGTCATGCGATGCGATGGCAGCATCTATCGCGCAACGCGGCCGCCGGGTTCGACTGCGCAGTGACCATCGTCGCAACGCCGCTCTATTCGAATACGACACTGGTTTGTTTCCTGCCGACCCTTGGTTGGGGGGGCACTGCGGTACTGATGGCGAAGTTCGATGCGCGCCGTTACCTGGAACTCGCCGTCGAACACCGCGCGACTCACACCATGCTGGTACCGGTGCAGTATCAGCGGATCATGGCGCTCCCCGATTTCGGGGCGTTCGATCTGTCCGCATTCCGCTTCAAGACATCGACCAGCGCGCCGTTCGCCGCCGCGCTGAAAGCCGATGTCCTGGCGCGTTGGCCCGGCATTCTCGTCGAATATTACGGCATGACCGAGGGCGGCGGCTCGTGCGCGCTGAACTGCTCCGCCCATCCCGACAAGCTTCACACCGTCGGCCAACCGATGCCGGGCCATGACATCCGCCTGATCGACGACGAGGGCCGCGAGGTGGCGCACGGGCAGACGGGTGAAGTCGTCGGCAGATCGCCGGCAATGATGACGGGCTATTTCGGCCGCGACGGCGCGACGCGCGAAGCGGAATGGCGTGACGCCGACGGCAACCGCTTCATCCGCCACGGCGATATCGGGCGGTTCGACGCGGACGGGTTCCTGACGCTGATGGACCGGAAGAAGGACCTCATCATTTCGGGCGGCTTCAATATCTATCCGGTCGATCTCGAGGCGGTGCTGGCGCGCCACCCCGCGGTCGCGGACTGCACCGTCGTCGGCATGCCGAGCCAGGCCTGGGGCGAGACGCCGGTGGGCTTCTACGTGCCCGAGCCCGGCATGACCGACGACCCCGAGGCGATCCGTGCTTGGGTCAACGCGCAATTGGGCAAGACGCAGCGGATCGCGGAACTCCACGCGATCGACGAACTGCCGCGCAGTGCGATCGGCAAGGTACTGAAACGCGATTTGCGCGACTGGTTGCTGGGAACGGTCGCATGAGGTCACTCCCCCAAATCCTGGCCGTCGCCGAGCCGATCGAGGGTGGGTTCGCAGTCGACATCCCGGCAAACTGGTTGCAGGGGCGTACCGCCTATGGCGGTCTGTCGTCCGCGTTGGCGCTTCATGCAGCGCAAAGCTCGGATGTCGACTTGCCCCCGCTTCGATCGGCGATCGTGTCGTTCGTCGGCCCGCTTTCGGGGCGAGTGGCGGTTACCGCGACGCTGCTTCGGCGGGGGCGGAACGCGGCGTTCGTGCAGGCCGACATCGTGTCGGACAAGGGGCTGGGCTTTCGCGCCACCTTCGTCTTCATGGCGGACCAGGTCTCGCGGATCGCGCATGATGGACGCGTGGCCGAACGGCACACCCCGCCCGCCGCGGACGCGACGCTGTATGTCGGCCCCACGGATTTCTTCACCGGCAATTTCGAATTCCTCGACATCAAGGACGGCACCGGGCCTGCGGAATGGCGGCGCTGGGGCCGGCTTCGCGACCGCGCCGGGCTCGATCCGCTGGTCGAACTGATCACGATGGCGGATGCGTTGCCACCCGCGGCGTTCAAGCTGCTCGGCAAGGACTTCGTGCCGATCAGTTCGCTGACGTGGCAGATCAACATGCTCGAACCACGGCCAGCGACGACCGATGGCTGGTGGCTGCTCGGCGCGACCGCCGACTATGCCGCCAACGGCTGTTCCAGCCAGACGATGCGGGTATGGAATGCGGATGGACTATTGCTGGCGGAAGGGATGCAGAGCGTCGCGATCTTCGGATAGGGCGGCGCTACATATTGCGACAATCGCCGCGCGCCGCGGCATATTCGGGCGACAGCGGCCGGCGATAAGCAACCGATCAGCCCCCGTCCCCAATATCGGAGAAGCTCATGCGCAACGTCCTCATCGCCATCGCCCTGGCCAGCACCGCGATCGGCGGCGCGGCTTACGGCCAGTCCGATGCCCCGCCATCCGGTCAGATGCCGCCACCCCCGCCTCAACGCGGCGGCGGACAGGGCGGCGGTATGATGGCGGCGGACGCCAACCATGACGGCATCGTCACGCGTGAGGAGGCGTTGGCGGCGGCGGACCGCCGCTTCGACGAGATGGACGCGAACCATGACGGCACGATCACGCCCGACGAGATGACCGCGTACCGCGACGCCGCGATGGCACGACGCGGCGGCGGAGCGACGCCCCCGCCAGGCGGGCCACGCCGCGGTGGCGGCCGGACCGTCACTCGCGACGAGTATCGCGCGCGTCAGATCGAACGGTTCGACCGGATGGATACGAACCACGACGGCAAGATCGATCGTACCGAAATGGCGAACATGCGCGAGATGCGGCAGGGCGATCGGCGCGAGCAGAACAGCGGCGGGACCCCGCCGCCGCCTTCCGGCCAGCAATAAGCGTCGCCGACGCCGGGCGCGCATCCCCTGCCCGCCCGGCCGGTCCTTGCCGTTCCCCGTTCTTGGTGTACGCCCTGCCGATGGCCGACGGTCCCCACCTCCTGCTCGTCGACGACGAGCGATCGATCCGCGAACCGCTTGCGCAATATCTCACCAAGCAGGGGTTCCGCGTGACCCAGGCGGGCGATGCGGAAAGCGCGCGGATGCGGCTGGCGGCCTATGCGATCGATCTGGTCATCCTCGACGTGATGATGCCGGGCGAGGACGGGCTCAGCCTGTGCCGTCATATCGCGGCGACGAGCGATATCCCCGTCATCCTGCTGACCGCGCGAACCGAGGAGACCGACCGGATCGTCGGTCTCGAGATGGGCGCGGACGACTATGTCGTCAAACCCTTCTCGCCGCGCGAACTCGCGACCCGGGTAAAGGTGGTACTGCGCCGCGTGACGGCGGGCGGCACGCGTCAGCACGCGCCCGAAAGCGGATCCTACGCCTTTGCCGGCTGGGTATTGAAGACCGGCGAGCGCGCGCTGGTCGACCGCGAAGGCGTGTCGCTGCCGCTGTCGACGGGCGAATACAACCTGCTGCTCGCGCTCGTTACCCGCCCGCGGCAAGTCCTGACGCGCGACCAGCTGCTGGACCTGACGCAGGGACGCGAGGCGGCGGCGTTCGATCGCGCGATCGACAACCAGGTCAGCCGCCTGCGCCGCAAGATCGAGGCGGATGCCAAAACCCCCGAGATCATCAAGACCGTCTGGGGCGGCGGCTACACGCTTTCCGCCGAGGTGACGCGGTTGTGAGGAGCCGCATGATGCGGTGGTTCTGGCCGCAAAGCCTGGCGGGGCAGATGGTGCTGCTGATCGCCATCGCATTGTTCGTGGCGCAGGCGATCAACTTCGCCATGCTGCTCCACGAGCGCGGCCATGCACGGCTCGAACAGATCGCCGGCCCCGTCGCCGCGCGTGTGCTGGACGCCGTCGAACGTACGACGCAGGGCCGCGGCCCCGTCGCCGATCGTGGACGAATCCGCCGCCTGCCCGCGAACCCCGTCACGGCGCAGGAGAAATCGCAGGCCGATGTCGACGAACGTCTGCGTGCCGTCTTGATCGAAGGCGGGTTCAGGCCGGGCGTCATCGCGTCGGCCGTGCGCCCGGCCGACCCCCGCGATGCGCCGCCGTGGCAACAGCGCATCGAACGCCGCACGCACATCCGCAGCGAACTCGTCATCGCCGTCGAGCAGCCGGGAATGGGCTGGCTGGTCCAGCGTGTGCCTTGGCCGGGAAACGACTGGTTCCTGTTGTGGCGGCTGATCGGGCAGACGCTGATCCTCTACGTCATCGTATTGCTGCCGGTGATCTGGATCGGTCGCCGCATCTCGCGTCCGCTACGCGACCTGACGATGGCCGCCGATCGGTTCGCGCCCGGCGAGGAGGGACCGCTGCTGACGCAGCGCGGCCCGCACGACATCGCGCACCTGATCGCGGCGTTCAACGCACTGACGTTGCGCGTCACCGCGATGCTCGACGAAAAGAACCGGATGCTCGGCGCGATCGGGCATGACCTGCGGACGCCGTTGGCGGCACTGCGCGTGCGGATCGAATCGGTCGAGGACGAAACCGACCGGACGCGCATGGCGGAGACGATCGCGGAAATGAACGGCACGCTGGACGATATCCTGTCGCTCGCACGGATCGGTCGGCCGAGCGAGGCCCCGACCGAGGTCGACCTCGCCGCGCTGGTCGATGCGGTGGTCGAGGACTTCCGCGATCTCGGCTGCGACGTGCAATTCGCCGACACCGACCGGCTGCGCACCCGGTTGCGGCCGTCGCTGATGCGGCGCGCGGTGCGAAACCTGATCGAGAATGCCGTCAAATACGGGCAGCGTGCGGATGTCCGCATCGAAACCTCGTCGACCGATATCCGGATCGTCGTTGCCGACGAGGGGCCGGGCATTCCGCCCGACCGACTGGCGGACGTCTTCGATCCGTTCACCCGGCTGGAGCAATCGCGCAACCGCGAGACCGGCGGGATCGGGCTCGGCCTGGCCCTCGCGCGCAGCATCGTCCAGGACGCCGGCGGCGGGATCGTGCTGACGAACCGCGAGGGTGGCGGACTGGACGCGACGATCATCCTGCCGCGATAGTCAGCCTCGCTGTTCCGCACCCGACAGAAGGATCGAAAACGCCGCCCCACCCCCGGGCCGGTTGCGGATCGATAACGCCGCGCCGTGCGCCCGCGCCACACGGTCGACGATCGCCAGTCCCAGCCCCGCGCTGTCCGATCGACCGTGATCGGCGCGCCAGAAACGGCGCGTGAGCAAGTCGGGGCTTTTGGCGGTTATCCCCGGACCATCGTCGACGACGGTCAGGGTGCCGTCGACCGCGACCGAAACGCCGACCGTCGTTCCCGCCGGCGTATGACGAAACGCGTTGGTGACCAGATTCGACAGCGCGAGCCCGATCAGCACGCGGTTCGCGGTCACGAAGACCGCTTCGTCGGGCGCATCCAGCCCGATCTCATGGTCCCGCGCCATTTCCTGCTCGACCACGGCAGCGATCGTCTCGACCGCCAGCAGGGCGAGATCGAAGCGCTCGACGGCACCATCGGGCACGCGTTCCAGTGCGGCGAGGTCGCTCAGCTGGCCGACGACATGCGACAGCCGATCCACCTGCCGCACCGCTGCCTCCCGCACATCGGCATCGCCCACCCCGTCGAGGCGGATGCGCAAGGTCGCCAGCGGCGTGCGGAGTTCGTGAACGACATTGGCGATGAATTGCGATTGCTGTGCAAAGCTTTCCTCCAGCCGCGCGATCAGTGCGTTGGTGGCCTGGACCAGCGGCAACACCTCGGCGGGCAGATCCGTGTCGTCCAGCCGGATGTCGAGCGTGCGCGCATCGATCTGCGTCGCGTGGGCGGATACGGTCCGGACCGCCGCGACCAGTCGCCGGATCAACAGGCTGTTGACGAGCGGCAGGAGCAACAGGATCGGTACCAGCAGCGCGACATAACGGAGCAGGAGCGCGCGTTCGACATCGTCGAGGATCGCGCCCGGCCGTGCCTCGTCCTGGGACACCACGACCCAGAAGGCTTCTCCGCCGATCGACACCGGCAGGCTGACACCCACGAACGTCCCAGCGCGGAACGGCTGCGGGGTCGGGCGTCGCGGGGCCTGCCGCCAGGGCACGCGTTCGGCGTAGCGGCTCGCGATCGCCGCCCGTCCGGCACCATCGACGACCACGAAGGCGCGGCCGTCATAGGTGCTGGAATAGGCGGGCAGGATCGCGCTCGACTCCTCGATCCGGTGTTCGGCAAGCCCTTCGCTCAGGCCAAGCGCGATCGTCCGCGCCTGGTCCAGCAATGCACGATCCTGGTACAGCGCGGTGGTTTGATGGAGTATCGACACGAGCAGCACCGCGACGATCACCACGACCCCGGCGATCGCCACGAATTCCACCAGCAAGATCCGCAGGATCAGCGACCGCGGCAGATACCGTTTGATGAGGCCCGGCTTCACGACGTAGCGCGCAGCATGTAACCGACGCCCCGGATCGTCTCGATCCTGACCGTCGCGCCCGCGTCCTCGATCTTGCGGCGCAGGCGGTGGACGTAGACCTCGACCGCGTTCGACCCGAGTTTCCCGGTCAGGCCGTAGAGCTGATCCTCGACCAGTCGCTTCGCAACGACTTGCCCGCCACGCCGCATCAGCAGCGCGAGCAGTTCCATTTCGCGCGCGGACAGCGCCACCGGCCGATCGTCGGCCAGTACGTCGCGTGAGTCCGTATCGAACCGGACATTGGCGAAGCGAAGCACGCTGCCCTGGAACGCGCCCTGCCGCCGGCGCACCGCTTTCAGCCGAGCGACGAGTTCCTCCACGGCGAACGGCTTGACGAGATAATCGTCGGCACCGGCGTTCAATCCCTCGATCCGGTCGCCAAGCTCGCCGCGCGCGGTCAGCAGGACGACGGGGATCGGATCGTCGCGGCCGCGCAATGCACGCAAGACCTCGATCCCGCTTCGGTCGGGCAGCCCGATATCGAGGACGACGGCAGCATAGCGCGCCACGGTCAGCATCTGACCGGCGTCGCTGGCGTTCGCGGCATGGTCGCTGGCGATCCCGCGGCGTTCGAGTGCATTGCGCAACGCGTCGGCGAGCGCGGTGTCGTCCTCGACCAGCAGCAATCGCATGTCTGCCTTGCGCCCTCCCCCCGTAAGTCTGGTGTAAGCCCGCAGTCCTATTGCGCTGCACCATAGGCGTTCGCAAGTCGCATCTGGACCGAGGCAAGGTTGGACACCATGATAGATTTCGATCATGAGCCGCCATTGCCGACGGCGCGTCGCCTCGGCACCGCAGGGCAAGGACGATGGTTGCTGATCGCCGCGGCGGTCGTCGTTGCGGTCTTCGTGGTGACGATGGTGTGGCGTCGGATCGCGACACCGGTCGACACCCCGGCCCCGCCGCTTCCCGCCGGCACCTTCCGGGCAACGCCCGAGCAGCTGGCGCAGATGAAGATCGCCGTCGTCGGCAACGGCGTCGCGGACAGCCATGTCGATGCGACCGGGACGATCTCGGTCGACGAGGATCACAGCACGCCCGTGCTGCTCCCGTATTCGGGGCAGGTCACCGAGGTGTTCGTACAGGCGGGGCAGCATGTCGTACGCGGCCAGCCCCTGCTGAAGATCGCCTCGCCGGATTTCGTCGAGGCGCGGGGTACGCTGGCCTCGACCGCGGCGGCCCGCGCCACCGCTGCGGCACAACTCAAGATCGCGAGCGACAATGCCGCGCGGCAACAGGCGATCTACCAGACCGCGGGTGGTGCGCTGAAGGATTATCGCCAGGCGCAAAGCGACGTGGTGACCGCCGGGGCCACGTTACGCAGCGCCGACGCCGCGCTGACCGCGGCACGCGACAAGCTCGCCTTGTTCGGCAAGGACCCCGCCGAGGTCGCCCGTTTGCAGACGGCCGGCGACGGCAACGGTACGTCGACGCAGACGACCTATCGATCGCCGGTCGCCGGCGTCGTCGCGAGCCGCGGTGTCGCACCCGGCCAATATGTCGGTGCCGGCGGCGACAAGCCGGTGATGACGATCGCCGATTTCGGGCATGTCTGGCTGATCGCGCAATTGCCCGAGGGTGACGCCGCTTCGGTGCATGTCGGCGATGCCGTGGAGGTGACGACGCCCGCCTATCCCGGACGGACATTCCATGCCGTCGTCGACAATGTCGCCGCCGCGCTCGACCCGGCGACCCACCGGCTGCCGGTGCGCGCGACGGTCGTCAATCCTGGCGAGGCGCTGAAGCCGCAGATGTTCGCGAGCTTCCAGATCGCACGCGCCGGGCCCGGCGCGGCTCTCCTCGTGCCCGCCGCGGCGGTAATCCACGAAGGCGACAGCGCGCGGGTCTGGGTGCTCGGCCCGGATCGGCTGCTGCGTGCCCGGACCGTCGTCGTCTCGGGCGACAGCGACGGCATGGCCGTGATCGCCGGCGGACTGAAGCGCGGCGACCGGATCGTGACCGCCGGGGCGCTGTTCGTGAACGAAGCGGGCGCGGGCCAGTGAGCCGTCCTGGAACGCCGGGCCGGCGCGCATGAACAAGGTCGTCGAATTCGCGCTGCGCCAGCGGGTGCTGATGCTGGTCGTGCTGGTCGGCATGGTGCTGGCCGGCGGCGTTGCCTTCGCGATCCTGAATATCGAGGCCTATCCCGATCCGGTCCCGCCGATGGTCGAGGTCATCACCCAATCGAACGGCATTTCCGCGGAGGAGATGGAACGGGGCGTCACCATCCCGATCGAGGTCGCCATCGCCGGCGTACCGAACATCACCGCGGTACGCACGATATCGCTGTTCGGGCTGTCCGACGTGAAGATCCAGTTCAGTTACGATGTCGGTTTCCGCGAGGCGGAACAGCGCGTTCTCGGGCGGTTGAGCACGCTCGGCAATCTGCCCGGCGGGGCGCAGCCGACGATCTCCCCTACCAGCCCGATCGGCGAGATCTTCCGGTACCGGATGACCGCCCCGCCGGGCTATTCGGTGATGGACCTGAAGACGATCCAGGACTGGGTCCTGCAACGCCGGTTCAAGCGGATCCCGGGCGTCGTCGACGTGACCGGCTGGGGCGGGAAACTGCGCGACTATTCGGTCGTGATCGACGAGGACCGGCTGCTCGCGCACGGCGTCACCGTCGGCCAGGTGCTGTCCGCGATCGGCAAGGGCGACGGCAATGTCGGCGCGCAGACCATCAATTTCGGGCCGCAGGCGGCGATCGTCCGAGGGGTGGGTCTGATCCAGTCGGCCGATGCGATCCAGAACGTGCTGGTCGCGACGAACGCCGGCAACCCCGTGCTCGTCAAGGACGTCGCGACGATCGGCATCGGCAATCTGCCGCGGCTCGGCATCGCCGGCGAGGGCAAGGACAACGACATCGTGATGGGCATCGTCCTGATGCAGCGCGGTGCGAAGTCGATGCCGACGATCGAGGCGGTGAAGGCGGAGATCGAGACGATCAACACGACCGGCATCCTGCCCCCGGGGGTGCAGCTGACGCCGATCTACGACCGGTCGAACCTGATCGACCTGACGACGCATACCGTCATGGAAAACCTCGTCGTCGGCATCGGCCTCATCTTTCTCCTCCAGTGGATATTCCTCGGCAATCTGCGCAGCGCGGTCATCGTTTCGCTGACCATCCCGTTCGCGCTCGCCTTCGCGGTGCTGATCCTGACGATCCAGGGCGAAAGTGCGAACCTGCTGTCGGTCGGCGCGCTGGATTTCGGGCTGGTGGTGGACGCCAGCGTCATCATGGTGGAGGCGATCTTCCGCCATATGGTCGAACGCGGACAGCGGATCGCGGCGGGACACGGTCATGCCAACCATGCCAGCCGCTTCTCCGCGATCCTGCACGCGTCGAGCGATGTCAGCCGCGGCATCTTCTTCGCCGCCGCGATCATCATCGCCAGCTTCCTGCCGCTCTTCACGCTGACCGGCGTCGAGGGACACATCTTCGGCCCGATGGCGAAGACCTATGCCTATGCGATCGGCGGCGGGCTGATCGCCACCTTCCTGATTTCCCCCGTGCTGTCGGCGATGCTGCTGCCCGACGATCTCGACGAGGTGGAGACCTGGATCGTCCGCAAGCTGCGCCGCGCCTATGAACCCGGCGCCGCTTTCGCGCTCGCCAACCGGTTGCTGACCCTTGGCCTGACCGCGATATTGCTTCTGACCGCGTTCGTCGCGGTGCGCTCGCTCGGCGTCGAATTCCTGCCGCATCTGGAGGAGGGCAACCTCTATATCCGCGCGACATTGCCGGGATCGATATCGCTCGAGGCGGGGCAGCCGACGGTCAACGGCATTCGGAACGTCATCCAGAGCTACCCGGAGTTCGAACGCGTCATTTCGACGCATGGTCGCCCCGACGACGGCACCGACGCCACCGGGTTCTTCAACGCCGAATTCTATTCGCCGCTGAAGCCCGCGTCGCAGTGGCCGGCGGGCGTCACCAAGGACAGTTTGACGGCAGAGATACAAGGCCGGCTGCACGCCCGTTATCCCGGCGTCGATTTCGAATTCTCGCAATATATCGAGGATAATGTCGAGGAAGCGTCGTCGGGCGTGAAGGGCGCGAATTCCGTGAAGGTGTTCGGCCCCGATCTCGCCACGCTGGAAACGCTGGCCGCCAAGATCCGCGACCGGATGGCCAAGGTTCGCGGGATCGCTGACCTCGGTATATCCGACTCGCTGGGCCAACCGACCGTCCGGATCGACATCGATCGCGCCGCCGCCGCGCGCTACGGCCTGACGCCCGACGACATCAACACCACCGTCGCCGCCGCGATCGGGGGACAAAGCAGCGGCGATCTGTACGAACGCAAGACCGATCGACATTTCCCGATCATCGTAAGGCTGCAGAATACGCAGCGCGACAGCCTCGAGGCGATCCGGCGGATTTCGATCGGGGCCCCTTCGCCCACCGGCACCGGTACGATCCCGGTACCGCTTGCCGAAGTCGCAACGGTCAAGCTGACCACCGGCGCGTCGTTCATCTACCGCGAGCATCAGGAACGCTACGTCCCGATCAAGTTCAGCGTCCGCGATCGCGATCTGGGCGGGGCGATCGCGGAGGCACAGGGCGGGATCGCGCATGACGTCGTGCTGCCGCCGGGCTATCACCTCGAATGGGCGGGGGAACTCGCGAACCTGACCAGTGCGGTGTCGCGGCTGGAGGTCGTCGTGCCGATCAGCCTCGGGCTGATCGTGATCCTGCTCTACGCCAATTTCTCGTCGATGACGGACACGCTGCTGGCGTTCAGCGTCATCCCGATGGCGGTCGTCGGCGGCGTGCTGGCGCTGGCGCTGACCGGAACGGCGTTCAGCATTTCGGCGGCGATCGGGTTCGTCGCCTTGTTCGGGATCGCGGTCATGGACGGCATCCTGATGGTGACCAGCTTCAACCAGCGGATCGACGAGGGACACGACCGGCAGGATGCGATCGCACATATGGTGCGGACAAGCCTGCGCCCGGTCGTCATGACCTGCCTCGCCGCCGCGATCGGGCTGCTGCCCGCCGCGGTATCGAGCGGGATCGGCAGCCAGGTCCAGCGACCGCTCGCGTTGGTCGTCGTCGGCGGAATGACGCTGGCTCCGCTGCTGATCCTGCTGGTGCTGCCGGTCCTCATCGACCGCTTCTCCCGGCATGTGGGCGTGCACGATCGGGGTGCGCACGGGCGCGATGTCGGGCACGCGCATCCGGCCCCCGCGGAATGAAGCGGCTCATCGCCTTCGCACCGCTGGCGCTCGCCGGCTGCGCGGTCGGCCCGCAGCATCCGACGACGACGCCGTCGCTGGCCCCCGCCACCGCATCCGAACGGATCGCGCCGATTTCGGGGCCCGCGCAGGACATCGTCGCGGGCGCGTCGCCGAAGGCCGACTGGTGGACCGCGTTCGGCAGCGCCAAGCTCGACGCGCTCGTGGACCTGGCGCTTGCGAAGAACGAGGATCTGGCGCTCGCCGAAACGACGCTACGCCAGGCGCGCGAGACGGCGGGCGCGACCGCCGGGGCCGCTCTGCCGCAGGCCGATGTCAATTATAACGTCGAACATGCCCGCGTATCGAACGCGCTGGCCACCCCGCTCGTCGACCCAAACGAAACGCTCTACACGCTGCACACCGCGCAGCTGTCGGTCACCTATCCGCTCGACCTGTTCGGCCTGCAGCGCAACCGGAGCCGCTCGGCACGCGCACAGGCGGAGGTCGCCAGCGAGCGGCTACGCGCCGCGCGAAAGACCGTCGTCGCCAATCTCGTCACCGCGGTCATCCAGTTTGCCGCGCTCGGCGGCCAGATCGATGCGACGAACGCCGCCGTCGCGAGCAACCGGGATTTGCTGGCGATGCTGTTGAAGCGGCAGGCGCTGGGCGATATCGGTAATGCCGACATAGCGGCACAACAGGCTGCGCTCGCGACGGCGGAAAGCAGCCTGCCACCGCTGGTCCGCCAGGGCGAGCATCAGCGCACCGTCATCGCCGCATTGCTGGGGATCGCACCGGGAAGCACGCTGCCGCCGCTACCCGCCTTCGCGGAACTGTCGCTTCCCGCGACCCTGCCCGTCGCGCTGCCCGCGGCGATTGTCGCCAACCGCCCCGATATCCGCGCCGCAGATGCGCAGATGCGCGGGGCCGGGGCGGACCTGGGCGCGGCGATCGCTGCGCGCCTGCCCAATCTCGTGCTCAGCGGGCAGGCCGGCGGCGCGTCGCCGAACTTCGCCGACATGTTCGCCAGCGGCAATCCGTTCTGGACGCTGATCGGGGGGATCACGCAGCCGATCTTCCATGGCGGGACGCTACGTCATCAGCAGCGCGCCGCCGCTGCCGCATTGGACGGCGCGAAGGCGCAATACCGGTCCGCCGTGCTTCAGGCGTTCGCCGACGTGTCGGATGCGCTGACCGGGTTGCGGACCGATGCGGACGTGCTCGACGCCGCGACGCGCGCCGGCAAGGCCGCGGATCTCAGTCTTATCTATGGTCGGCGGCAATTGGCGCTTGGCGGGATCGGGACGCTGACACTGCTGAACGCCAGCGCGGCCGACGCGCAGGCCACCGCCGCCCTGATCCAGGCGCAAGCGGCGCGACTGACGGATACGGTCGCGCTGTATCAGGCGGTCGGCGGCGGCATCGATGCGACGCCGGCCGCTTCGGGCGCGCGGTAGATCCCCCGATCGACCGCGAGTCCCATCAACGGAAGTGGCTGTGATTACCCTTCCACGATCCGATCGGATGACCCGGATGCGACACGCGCACGCCACCGCCATGATGGCCCGCATGCGCGGAGCTGAGTGCGAAGACCGTGAAAGTGGCCGATGCCGCCATCGCATATAAAAGCTTCATGATCGCCCCCGCTGATCGCCCTAACGCGCTCCGTGCCTACATGACGCCGCCGATGAATGCGAGCCGCACCTGCCATCGTCGAAAAATGCATTTTCGTTCACGAATTATCGATCGATGATCCGGCATCACCGCCATCGGCGGAAGTCGCTAATATGGAGCGGCACGGACGGTCCGCACGTTGACAAGCGGAACGCCAGCCGTCCTTGATGACGAAATGAACGCAAGACGAACATATCACGGATGACCACGCTCATCACCGGCGTCGCCGGATTTATCGGCATGCACGTTGCTGACCGCCTGCTGGCACGGGGCGACCACATATTCGGGATCGACAATCTCAACAATTATTACGACCCGGCGCTCAAACATGCCCGTCTGACGCAATTGTCCGAGCGATACGGCGACGCCTTCGTCTTCGCCGCGGTCGATTTCGCCGATATGGCGGCGCTCGGCATCGTGCTGCATGGCGCGCGCTTCGATCGCATCGTCCATCTCGGCGCACAGGCGGGCGTGCGCTATTCGATCGAGAACCCGGCGGCCTATGCGCAGTCGAACCTCGTCGGACATGTCAACATGCTGGAGATCGCGCGCCACGCCGGGGTCGCACAGATGGTCTATGCCTCCTCCTCGTCGGTCTATGGCGGCAACACGTCGCTGCCCTTCCGGGTCGAAGACCGCGTCGAGCGTCCCCTGTCGCTCTACGCCGCGACCAAGCGCGCGGACGAGTTGATCAGCGAAAGCTATGCGCATCTCTACCGCGTGCCGATGACGGGACTGCGCTTCTTCACCGTCTATGGCCCATGGGGTCGCCCCGACATGGCGATGTGGATCTTCACCAAGGCGATCCTGGCCGGCGAGCCGATCCCGCTGTTCAATCACGGCCGGATGGAGCGCGATTTCACCTATATCGACGACATCGTATCCGGGGTCGTCGCCTGTCTCGATACCCCGCCTGCCGACGACGGTACGGAGAAACCCGGGGGCAGCCGCGCGCCGCACCGGCTGTTCAACATCGGCAACAACCGTTCGGAACGGCTCGGCGCGGTCATCGACCTGCTCGAGGCGGCCATCGGACGGACGGCGGTGCGCGACAATCTGCCGATGCAGCCGGGCGACGTCGAGCGGACCTTCGCGGATATCGATCCGATCCGCGATGCGCTCGGCTTTGCACCGACGACCGCGATCGATGTCGGCGTGCCGCGGTTCGTCGAATGGTATCGCGCCTATCATCGCCGCTGACCAGCAGGCGTTGACGCGACCGGCGGGCGAGCGCATCGCCCGCACGAACGACAGGAGCGCCCCGATGAGCGACGGCTATACCCCTCCCAAAATCTGGGAATGGAACAGGGAAAGCGGCGGCCGCTTCGCCAACATCAATCGCCCGATCGCCGGGGCGACTCACGACAAGGCCTTGCCGGTCGGCAAGCACCCTCTGCAGCTATATTCTCTCGCCACCCCCAACGGCGTGAAGGTGACCGTGATGCTGGAGGAACTGCTTGCCGCCGGTCATGACGGCGCGGAATATGATGCCTGGCTCATCCGCATCAACGAGGGCGACCAGTTCGGAAGCGGCTTCGTCGCGGCCAATCCCAACTCGAAGATTCCCGCGCTCGTCGATCATGGCGGTCCGGCACCGGCCCGGGTCTTCGAGTCGGGATCGATCCTGCTGTACCTCGCGGAGAAATTCGGTGCATTCCTGCCGATCGAACAGCCGGCGCGGGCGGAATGCCTGTCCTGGCTGTTCTGGCAGATGGGCGCGGGGCCGCTTCTGGGCGGCGGGTTCGGCCATTTCTACGCCTATGCGCCGGTGAAGATCGAATATGCGATCGATCGTTACGCGATGGAGGTGAAGCGGCAGCTCGACGTCCTCGACCACCGGCTGGCCGACAATGCATATCTCGGCGGCGATGATTATACGATCGCCGACATGGCGGTGTGGCCCTGGTACGGCGCGCTGGTACAGGGGCTGGTCTATGATGCCGCCGAGTTCCTTCAGGTGGACGGTTACACGCATGTCCGGCGCTGGACCGACGCGATCGCCGAGCGGCCGGCGGTGAAGCGGGGGCGGATGGTCAACCGCGCCATGGGCGATCCCGCGAGCCAGTTGCACGAACGCCACGACGCGTCGGATTTCGATACCAGCACGCAGGACAAGGTATCGCCGCCGAACGATGCCGACTGAGACATCGATCGCAATACGACCGGTCGCCGGTCGGAATGCCGTAATCTTGCATGAGACGATAAGTTGCTGTTTTTTAACGTTCGTCTGGCATTGACGCGGCTCGCTTAGGGCAGCCGCGAATGACCATGTCGCCAGTGAAATGCAGTGGGTGCCGGAACGGTGACGCGCTCGACTTCGCGATATCGATGGCGTTCCAGCCGATCGTCGATCTCGATACGCATCTGCCATTCGCCTATGAAGCGCTGGTAAGGGGCACGAACGGTGAACCCGCGCACAGCATCCTGTCGCAGGTCACCGACGGCAACCGGTACGCGTTCGATCAGAAATGCCGCGTCAAGGCGATCGAAACCGCGACTGCGGCGGGGCTGCTCGACGGCGACGCCAAGCTGTCGATCAACTTCCTGCCGAACGCGGTCTATTCGCCCGCCGCCTGTATCGCGCTCACGCTCGCGACGGCGAAAACGGTAGGTCTACCGGCATCGCGCCTGATCTTCGAATTCACCGAAAACGAAGAGATCGCCGATCCTGCGCACACCGCCAATATCGTCGCCAGTTACCGGCAGATGGGATTCGGCACGGCCCTCGACGATTTCGGTGCGGGGCACGCCGGCCTCAACCGGCTGGCTCGTTTTCAGACGGATTATATCAAGCTCGATATGGAGCTGACCCGCGACATCGACACCAGCATGCCTCGGCGGATGATCGTGAGCGCGATGGTACAACTGGCTTCGGCGATGGGCATGACCGTCATCGCGGAAGGGATCGAGACCGATGCCGAACTTCGCGCGGTGCGGGACATCGGCGTTCGCTATGTCCAGGGGTATATCTTCGCTCGGCCGCAGTTGAGACGGCTGCCCGCGATCGCAATCCCACCGTCGACCATGGCGCTCCGCGCCTGATCCGATACCGCAGTCATCCGGCGTATCATCACCGGTCGTGCAGGGCCCCCCTGGCCTGAAGCGCTTGGGCCGTGGCCAGGTGCTTTTGCAATACCGGTATCGTGCTGCGCCAGCGCTCGCACCGCACGCAGCGTGACCGCTTTCTCGAAAACGATTGATCCAGGCCTTTCTTTCTTTGCTGCGGCGGGGTCGCGCTGTTCATAGCGCGCACGCCGGAGTAGCGATGCTCCGACCATTCCTTCGGAGCATCGAAGATGATTTCGAGAATCGCCCGCCACTGCGCCGCTCTGGCGGCGACGCTGACTACGACGATGGCGCATGCGCACATCGTCTTCGCCGACCCGGCGGGTATGGCCGGCAGCTATTATGCAGGCTTCCTGCGCGTTTCGCACGGCTGTGCCGGTTCGCCGACCACGGCGATCCGCGTCGAGATACCCGTCGGCGTCACCGTCGCGCGGCCGCAGCCCAAGCCGGGATGGACGCTGTCGATCGAGAAGGCCCCGCTGCCCGCGCCGGTCCGGAGCGAAGACGGCGAGGTGCGCGAACGGGTGGCCGCGATCACATGGTCAGGGCGGTTGGACCCGGATCAGTTCGATCAGTTCGGGATCATGCTGAAACTTCCTGCCGCACCGGGTCCGCTGTACTTTCCGACCCTCCAGCAATGCGCGACGGGGCGCAACGCGTGGACCATGATACCCGCCGCCGGCCAGCCCTGGCATTCGGTCAAGTCGCCGGCCCCCGTCCTGGAGATAACGCCTGCCACGCCGCATCCGGATGCGATGAAGATGTAGGCCCTGCCCGGGGCGGCAGCCCGATGTCGCCGGTCGGACCCATCGACGCGACCGTCAGCCTGCTACCGCCTCACGCGGTTCGGTAAGGAAGAGCAGGAATGCGGAACTTGCGATCGCCACGCCCGTCCAGGCCGTCGCCGGCCAGCCGCCTTCGTAGAATGTATAGGACGCAAGCGTCGAGCCGCAGGCTGCCCCGATGAATACGACGGTCATATAGCTCGCGTTGATCCGCCCGCGCGCCTTCGGCACCACGGAAAAGAGGACGCGCTGGCCCAGCACCTGATTGAACTGCGTCGCCGCATCCAGCAGCACGGCCGCGAGGCCGAGCAGCAACAGCATGTGCATGTCGACCGCCCAAAGGCTGGTCAGCAGCGCGGCCACCGCGGCGAGCAACGCGCCGGCCGTCCCCAACCGGACATAGCCCCGGTCCCCAAGCCGCCCGGCCAGCGGCGCGGCAAGCGCCCCGCCCGCACCGGCCAGCGCGAACAGCGCGATGCCGAATTGACCGAGGCCGAACCGCCTTGCGAGGAGCAGCGGAACGGCGGTCCAGAACAGGTTGAAGGTCGCGAAGATCAGCGTCTGATAGGCGGTGCGCCGTCGTACCATCGGCGTTCGAACGAGAAGCGACAGGCTGGAGGCCAAGGTCTGGCCGTAACGCAGCGTCGACTGGGGCCGGTACACGGGCAGCATCCGCGCAAGCACCATTCCCAGCGCCGCCATCGCGACCGCCGCGGATGCGAAGATCGCACGCCATCCCGCGACCGCCGCCAGACCGTTCGCGATCGGCCGGGCGAGCATGATCCCGGTAATCAGCCCGGCCATGACGTTGCCGACGATCTGGCCGCGGCGCTCATCGGGTGCCAGATGCGCGGCGAGCGGCACCATGATCTGCGCGCCGACCGAGCAGAAGCCGGTCACGAACGAGAATGCGATGAAACCCGCGGCACCGCGCGACACGAACATTCCCGCCAGCCCAATCCCGCTGCCCGCCACCATCATCAGGATCAGCCGACGGTTCTCGACCAGATCGGCGAGCGATACGATCAGGAACAGACCCGCGCCGTAGCCGAGTTGCGTCACCGTCACCGCCAGCGCCGCCGTCCTGCCATGCAGTCCGAGCGCGGGCGCGATCTCGCCGATCAGCGCCTGCGCATAATACAGGTTCGCGACCATCAGCCCGCATGCGATCGCGAAGACGATCGTCAACCGCCCCTCGATACCATGGCTGGATGGCGTATCCGTCACGCGCCCGTCCGGACACGCGACCCGACCGTCGTCGCGATCGGCATCCGATGCCGATTCCTGCCGCAATATACGCCGCTCATCGCGAGGCGGAACGAATCGGCACGCCGATCCGGGTCGTCTGCTTCATGCCGCGCTCCTCGTGCTGTTCGCGTCAAGATCGCACGATCGTCCCGTACGGCGATACGGGTCCGGATGCTTTGGGGAAGGAGGCCATACCCGGCACATCGGCCGACATGCCCACAAATCGTATGACGCGGAAATAATGGTGCACCCGGAGCGATTCGAACGCCCGGCCCTCAGATTCGTAGTCTGATGCTCTATCCAGCTGAGCTACGGGTGCACTGGAGCGGCGCTGATAGAAGCGGTTGTACGGCGGTGCAAGTCCCGTTGCGCGATAAAGGTGCGCCGCATACAGCGGGGGCGTGACGAACCCCATCCGCTCCCCGGTCGTGCCGTTCGCGGCGATGCTGCTGCTGTCCGCCTGCGCGCGGCCGACGGGCGGCGGTTATCCCTCGCTTGCACCGCGCCCCATCGAAAAGACGAGCTTCGCCGATCCGGCACCGTCCCCCGTACCGTCGGCGACACCCGATCCGGCACTCGACACGGTAATCGCCGCGGCCAACCTGCAGTTGACGACGATCGCGAAGGGTTTTGCCGCGGACGCCGTCAAGGCGGCGGCGGCATCGCGCGCCGCGAAGGGTCAGGCGGCGGGCAGCGATAGGTGGCTCGACGCGCAGACCGCACTGGGCTCGCTCGATCAATGGCACGCGCAGATATCGGCGCTGGCGACGGATACCGAAGAACGGGCGATCGAGCGCGCCTCCATGCTCGCGCCGCCTTATCCCGCGCTGACGGCGTTGCAGGCGCGGATCGAAACCGAGAACGCGGTGGAGGCGACGTCGATCGCACGGGCCCAGGCGTCGCTCGCGCCGGCGTGAGTTATCGGGGGTGGGGCCGGTCGATGGCGTAGACGATGTGGGCGCTAAGCGGATGGTCGGCGGCGAAGACGGGATGCGCGAAGTCGAGATCGGCATGGCGGGTCATGCCGAGCCGCTCCATGAGGCCCCAGGACGCGGTGTTGGCGGGGACGGTCATGGCGACGATACGCGGCGCATCTAGGTTGGCCCATGCCCAGGCAAGCGTCGTCTCCGCGGCTTCGCGCGCATACCCCTGACCCCAGGCGTCCTCGGACAGGCGCCACCCGATCTCTATTTCACCCTCGATGGCAGGGCAGACGCGATTGGCGATCTTCAAGCCGCAATAGCCGAGGAAGGATCGATCGTTCCTGCGCTCGATCGCCCAGAAGCAGTGACCGTTTGCAGCCTGACACGCGCGTATCCGGGCGATTGCGGCGTCCAGTTGCTCGTCTGTCGATTGTCCACCGAGAAAGCGCGTTACGGCTGACGTATTGCAGGTTTTCAGAAAGATATCGCGGTCCGCGTCGCGCCATTCGCGCAGGATCAGCCTCTCCGTCTCGATCACGGCCGTTCCCCGGCAAAGGCCGGGGCCCAGGCTCGGTGCGCAGCACCGATCGCGCCGGCGTGCGAGTCTTGGATAGGGCACCGGGCCCCGGCCTTCGCCGGGGAACATACCGCCCTCACCCCAGCAACCGCGCGGCATGCGCCGCATGATAGGTCAGCACCCCCGAACACCCCGCGCGCTTGAACGCCAGCAGCGTCTCCAGCACCATGGCGTCACGCTCCGCCGCGCCGGCCGCGACCGCCGCCTCGATCATCGCATATTCGCCCGACACCTGGTAGGCGAACACCGGCACCTCGAACCGCTGCTTCACGCGCACCACGATATCGAGATAGGGCAGCCCGGGCTTCACCATCACGCTGTCCGCGCCCTCGTCCAGGTCCAGCGCGACCTCGCGCAGCGCTTCCTCCGCGTTGGCGGCATCCATCTGATAGGTCTTCTTATCGCCCTTCAGCAGCCCGCGCGTGCCGACCGCGTCGCGAAACGGGCCGTAATAGGCGCTGGCATATTTGGCGGCATAGGACATGATCTGGACGTTCTGGTGCGCATCGGCCTCCAGCGCGTCGCGGATCATGCCGATGCGGCCGTCCATCATGTCGCTGGGCGCGATGATGTCAGCGCCCGCCACCGCCTGGTTCAGCGCCTGCCCGACCAGTATCTCCGCAGTCGCGTCGTTGATTACATAGCCCGCGTCGTCGACCAGCCCGTCATGCCCGTGGCTCGTATAAGGGTCGAGCGCCACATCGGTCAGTACGCCCACCTCGGGCACCGCGTCCTTCAGCGCACGGATCGCGCGGCACATCAGGTTGTCGGGGTTCAGCGCCTCGCGCCCGTCGGCGGTGCGGCGCTCGGCCTGCGTATAGGGGAACAGCGCGACGCACGGAATACCGAGGTCGCGGGCCTCCTGCCCGCGCGCGACGATCCGGTCGACCGACCAGCGCGACACGCCGGGCAGGCTGGCGATCGGTTGCTCGACGTCCTCGCCGTCGCAGACGAACAGCGGCCAGATCATGTCCGCCGGGGTCAGGATCGTCTCGGCATGGAGGCGACGGCTCCAGACGCTCGAACGCGTACGACGCAGGCGGATGGCGGGATAGCTCGACATGCCTGCCGCTCTGCGGGATCGCCGCAGACTGCGCAAGCTATCCGACCGGCATCGGCTTTCCCGTCGCCTGCGCGTCCGCGATCGTCTCCTCCTGCGCCGGTGCCGGCCGGCCGACCAGCTTCAGCTTGCGCCAACCGCCATACCGGTAATAGCCGATCGTCAGCAGCATCGAGGCAAGCGAACCCGCGGGAAAGCTCCACCAGATCGCATCCGCGCCGATGCTCGGCTCGAACGCGGTCGCCAGCCCGAAGCGGACCGGGAACATCGCCACCGCCAGGATGACGAGCGGCCCGACCACCGCGCCGTTCGCGCGCACCGTCGCGGCCAGCACCATCGACACGCCGAAAAGCACGAAGCTCCACCCCGCGATCAGGTTGATCCGCGCCGCGATGTCGATCGCCGCCGGGTCCTGCCCCAGGAACAGCCACAGCACATGCCGGTCGAGCAGCGTCAGGATCGCGAGCAGCGATCCGGTCAGCGCCAGGTTCATGACCAGTCCGGCGCGGGTGATCCGGTCGACCCGGTCCCAGCGCCCGGCCCCGATATTCTGCGCCGCCATCGCGCTGACCGCCGCGCCGACCGCCATCGCTGGCATCTGGATATAGGTCCAGAGCTGGTTCGCCGCGCCGTACGCCGCGGTGGTGACGGTACCGTGCCGGTTGACCAGCCCGATCATCGCCAGCGCCGACGTCGAGACGACCAGCATCTGCAATCCCATCGGGAAACCCTTGACGACGATCGTTCTTAACAGGCCGCGTTCGGGCATGAGATAGCGCAGTTCCTCCCCGCGCAACCGGACCACCAGATCCTTGCCGTAGATATAGCCGACCATCGCGAGCAGCGAGACGCAATTGGCGATGAGCGTCGCGATCGCCGACCCCTCGATCCCGAGCGCGGGGATCGGGCCGATGCCGCGGATCAACACCGGGTTGAGCCCGACATCGATCACCGAGCCGAGCGCCATGAACTTCAGCGGCGTCAGCGAATCGCCGGTGCCCCGAAGAGCCATCGTCAGCAACACCGTCAGGAACCCCGGCGGCATCGCGACGAAGATCACGCGCAGATAGGCGAGCGCGAGCGGATAGACCTCCGCCGGTGTCGCCAGCAGCCGCAGGATCGCCGGTGCGACGAGCCAGCCGATAACGACCGTCAGGACGGAAATCATCGCGAACAGTCCGAGCGACGTCCCGAGCACGCGACGAACCGAATCGACATCGCGCCGCCCCATATTCTGGCCGATCAGGATGGTGGAGGCCATGCCGAACCCGAACACCGCAGCGACCAGCAGGAACATGATGATGTTGGCATTCGTCGTCGCCGCCAGCGCGCGCTCGCCGAGGAATTGACCGATCCACACCGCGTTGATCGACCCGTTTAGCGACTGCAGGATCGACGAACCGAGCGTGGGGAGCGCGAAGGTCAGCAGGGTGCGGCCGATGGGACCGGCGGTGAGGTCGTGCTGGCCGGGTTTGCCTGGAGGTCGTGATGCCATCGTTCGCGTTTTCCCAACCCAGCCGCCACCCCAGCGAAGGCTGGGGTTTCCCCGTTATCGGGTATGCCATTCGCCCGGCATATCCAACCGCATTCCCTACCCTGCGATATGCCCCACCCCAGCGAAGGCCGGGGCCCAGTTGCACCGGTTTTCGTAACGACGGACATCGCGCCGCCAGGACCGTATAGCAACTGGGCCCCGACCTTCGCCGGGGTGGGTAGAGGAGGTCACCCCAACCGCGCCAGCGCCGCCCCCAGCCGCTCCGCCTCGGCCGCCTTGTCCGCATGATCCGCCTTCGCCTTCTCCACCGCCTCCGGCTTCGCGCGCTCGACGAAGCTGGGGTTGCCAAGGCGACCGGCGAGCGCGTCACGCTCCTTCTCCGCCGCGGCGATGCCCTTGGTCAGCCGCGCGCGTTCGGCGTCGAGGTCGATGACGCCTTCCAGCTGAAGCGCGAAAGTCACTTCATCGACAACCACTTGGAGCGTGTTCGATCGACCCAGTGCACGCTGATCGAGGTCGGCGCGTTCAATGCGGGCCAACCGGCTGATCGTCGGCCACTGGCGCGCGATCTTCTGCTGTTGGTCTTCGCTTGCGCCCCCGACGTAGCTTTCCATCTTCAGGCTCGGCGCGATATTCATCTCGGTCCGTGCCGACCGTATCTCGCTTACGACACGGATCAGCCAGTCGATCTCTCGCTCTGCCTCCGGATCGATCGAGCGGGCATCCGCCATCGGCCACTGCGCCACGATCAGGTCGTTCGCGCGCGGGCGGGCGGGATCGGACATCGCATGCCAGAGTTCCTCCGTGATGAACGGCATGAACGGATGCAGCAGCACCAGGATCTGGTCGAGCACCCAGCCGGCAACCGCCTTGGATTCCGCATCGATCTCACCGCGCTCGCCGTCGACCATCGGCGGCTTTATCAACTCCAGATACCAATCGCAGAACCGGCTCCAGACGAACTGGTAGATCGCGTTCGCCGCGCCGTCGAAGCGGTAATCGGCAAGCGCGAGGTCGACCGCCTGCACGGTGCGGATCGTCTCCGCCACGATCCACTTGTTGACCGCCAGCGTCGCGGACGGCGGCTCCAGCGTCGTGCTCGCGCCGATGCCGTTCGCCTGCGCGAAGCGCGCCGCGTTCCAGAGCTTGGTCGCGAAGTTGCGATATCCCTCGACGCGCTTCTCATCCATCTTGATGTCGCGGCCCTGGCTTTCCATCGCCGCCATGAAGAATCTGAGCGCATCCGCGCCGTAACGATCGATCAGCCCGAGCGGATCGACCGTATTGCCCTTGGACTTCGACATCTTCGATCCGTCGCCGGCGCGGACGAGACCGTGGAGATACAAGGTCTTGAACGGGACATCGCCCATGAAGTGCAAGCCCTGCATCATCATCCGCGCATCCCAGAAGAACAGGATGTCGAAGCCGGAGACGAGGACGTCGTTCGGGTAGCGGCCCTCTAAAATCCTCCCCGGCACGGGGAGGGGGACCACCGAAGGCGGTGGAGGGGGGGCGGCGGCGAGCGGTGCACTTTGCGGCCCACCCCCTCCGTCAGCGCTACGCGCTGCCACCTCCCCGTCCCGGGGAGGATTTGAGTCCGGCCACCCCATCGTCGCGAACGGCCACAATGCGCTGGAGAACCACGTATCCAGCACATCCGGGTCCTGCCGCAACACGATCCCCTCGCCCGCCTGCGCCTGTGCTTCGGCTTCGGTCAGCGCAACGAAGATCCGGCCGTCCTCCGCGAACCACGCCGGTATCCGGTGCCCCCACCACAATTGCCGCGACACGCACCAGGGCTGGATATTTTCCATCCAGTTGAAGAACGTCTTCTCCCACGTCTTCGGCACGATCCGGATCGCACCCGACCGCACCGCCGCGATCGCAGGCTTGGCGAGCGTCGCCGCGTCGACATACCATTGGTCGGTCAGCCACGGCTCGATCACCACGCCCGACCGGTCGCCATAGGGCGTCTGGATCGTGCGCGGTTCGGCATCGTGCTCGATCCCGTCCTTGTCGACATGCGGCACCAGAAAACCCTGGTCCTTCAACAGCGCCACGACCCGCTTGCGCGCGTCGGCGGTGGGAAGGCCCAGCAGGTCCGCCGGAATCAGCCCATCCGCGGTCTGCGTCACCTGCGCCTTCGCATCCAGCATGTTGAGCATGTCGCGCGCCTCGATCTCCGCGCGCTTGCCGACCTCGAAATCGTTGAAATCATGGCCGGGGGTTATCTTGACCGCGCCCGAACCCAGCGCTGGATCGGCATGCTCGTCCGCCACGATCGGGATCAGCCGACCGGTGATCGGCAGGCGAACCTGTTTGCCGACCAGCGCGGCATAGCGCTCGTCCGCCGGGTTCACCGCGACCGCCATGTCCGCCAGCATCGTCTCGGGCCGCGTCGTCGCGACCTCGATGAACCCCGATCCGTCCGCCAGCGGATAGCGCAGATGCCAGAACCTACCCTGGACCTCGCGCGTCTCGACCTCCAGATCACTGATCGCGGTGCCGAGACCCGGGTCCCAGTTCACCAGCCTTTTGTCGCGGTACAGCAGCCCTTCGTTATAAAGATCGACGAACACTTTCAGCACCGCCTTGCTGAAGCCCTCGTCCATCGTGAAGCGCTCGTTCGCCCAGTCCATCGAGCAGCCGAGCCGGCGCAGCTGGCGCGTGATCTCGCCGCCGCTCTCCGCCTTCCAGTCCCACACCTTGGCGATGAAATCCTCGCGCGCGAAGTCGGTGCGCTTCTCGCCCTTCGCCGCCATTTGCCGCTCGACCACCATCTGCGTCGCGATGCCGGCATGGTCGGTGCCCACGATCCACAGCGCGTCCTTGCCCTTCAGCCGGGCGTGACGGACGAGGATATCCTGCAACGTGTTGTCGAGCGCATGGCCGATATGCAGCGCGCCGGTGACGTTGGGCGGCGGGTTGACGATCGTCCATGGCTCCGCGCCCGGCCGGTCGGGGTGGAACAGGCCCTGCGCCTCCCAATGCGCGTACCAGCGGCGTTCGATGTCGGCAGGGTCGAATGTCTTGGGAAGTTCCGTCATGCGCGCCGCTGTAGCGAGCGCCTGCGGGGGAGGCCAGCCTTGGAGGTTCTGGCGCCAAGCAGCTGCCGCTACCCCTTCCCTCCCCGGCGGAGGCCGGGGCCCAGTTGCGACACGATGATGGCTAAAGGAAACGCTTCATCGACAAAACCGTAGCACCTAGGCTCGGCCTTCGCCGAGGAGGGGCGCAGTTTCGGTCTCCCGCTTTAGTTCCGCCGGTTGACGGCAATCGGCATCGCGTCAGCCCGCCTGGTCGGTGATCTTCGCGATCTCGCGCGCCACCATCGCCTCGACCATCTCCGGCAGATGCGCGTCGAGCCAGTCGCTCAGCATCGGCCGCAGCATCCCACGCACCAGCCCTTCGAGCGTGCCGTCGCTGTCCGGCTCGGGCTTCACTATCAATCGTGACAGCTGGTCGAGCGCACCGCGGCTGGCGGCGACGGCCTCGCGCGAGACGAGCGATTCGGACGCAGGCTTCGCGGCGGCGGCGGGGGCGGATTTCACCGCAGCGGGTTCGGGCTTCGCGATTGGCATCGGGTCACTCAGTTCGAGGACATGATCGTCGGCATCCTCGTCGTCCGGGATGCGATCCGCGACGGGCTCGGCGCGCGGCGCGGGGGTGCGCGGCGGACGGCGGGTGCGCCCCGGCGCGCCATCGCCCTCCTCGGCGATGATCCGTTTGATCGACGAGAGGATATCCTCCATCGAAGGTTCGACGCTGATTTCCCCCATCGGCGGCACCGTTTCCGTATCGACGCCGGCCTGCCGTCAGTGGTGGCCGGGCGTGTTCGTACCTGTCGTGAGCGGCGCGTTCTTGTCAACCGGCGGCGCGTCGAATTCGGGGTCGAGCGGTGCCGCCACGGTCGCGTTCTGCGCGGGCGTGTCGCGCGTGCTGGGCGCGACGCGCGCCGGTTCGCCGTCGCCGCCGAAATCGCCGAACCGGTTGCGGACACGGTCGTAATTCTTGACCGGATCGTACAGTGATCCGCCGTCCAGCCCCAGGTCCTTGGCCTCCGCATCGCCCATCGCCGCCAGCAGTGCGAAGCCCGCGACATAGGCGTCGCGCCGCGCGGTAACGAGCGTCACCTCGCTGTTCAGCAATTCCTGCTCGGCGTTCAGGATGTCGAGGATCGTTCGGCTGCCGACGCTGTTCTCGGCGCGCACGCCCTCGAGCGACAATTTGTTCGCGGTGACCGCGGTGTCCGACGATGCGATGACCTGTTCGGACGATTGCCACACCGCATAGGCCGACCGCGTGGTCGCGATGACGCTGCGTTCGGTCGAGGTTTCGTTCTCGATCGCCTGGCTGCGCAGCGCCTCGGCCTGGCGGACCTGCGCGGCGGGGCGCCCGGCCTGGAAGATCGGCACCGTCAGCGCGAGACCCGCGGTCGCGGACGTTCCCGACTGGGCGACCTGCACCCCGGTCCCCGCCCCGAGCGAACCCAGGTAGTTATAATAATTGCCCCCGACGACGACGCTCAGCTTGGGCAGCCGGTTCGACTTGGCGACCGAGACGTCGTAGCGCGTGGCGTCGCGCTGCTTCGCCGCCGCCTGCAGATTTGGGTTGTTGTTCAGCGCCTCGCCGACCGCGGCATTGGCCGAGGCGGGCAGCTTGGGCAAGGTCGGCGGAGTCTGCAGGTCGACCGGCGGCGATCCGACGATGCGGATGTAGTTCTCGCGGCTGGTGATCAACTGCGCCTGCGCCGACTGGAACTGCCCGCGGGCGAGCGCGAGCCGCGCCTCCGACTGCGCGACGTCGGTGCGGGTCAGGTCGCCGACCTGGAACCGGTCCTTCGTCGCCTGCAGGTTGACGTCCAGGACCTTCACATTCTGCCGGTTCAGCCCGACGATCGCCTCGTCGCGGATCACGTCCATATAGGCACCGACGGTCGCGGTGAACAAATCGGATTCGGTTCCGCGCAGCGTATCGCGCCCGGCAGCAACGCGCACTTCCGCCGCGCGCACGGAATTATGGACCGCGCCGCCCTGATAGATCGGGACCGATAGCTGGGTCGTGCCGGTCGCCTGACGCTGGGGCGATGTGAAGCTGTTGCTTTCGGCAGCCAGATCGGTGCTCGGCGCGAACAGATTGTTGTTGATGCCGCCCGTCGCATTGACCGCCGGCAGTCCGGCGGAGCGCGCGATCGGGACGTTTTCGTCCAGTGCCCGCTGCGCCGCACGCTGACCGGTGATGGTCGGATTGGTCTGGTACGCCTTGACCAGCGCCTCGCGCAGCGTCTCGGCGGAGGCGGGCGCGGCGATGACGGAGCCTGCCAGCAGCAGGCCGATGATTCCCCCCCGGGCCATCGTCAGAACCGGAAGCCGGCAGGTCGGTCGAACCCGGGCAGGACGACGCAGTCGCAGTCGGCAAACGGCACCAATCCGAAGCCCCCGGCGCTGCGACGACCCGCGGCCAGTCGAGTGATGCCGCGTTCGGACAGCCCCGTCGCGACGCGGCCGCCCGGCCGGACCTGGTGAACGATCGCATCGGGAACATGCGCGATCGCGCCATCGACGATCAGCACGTCGTAAGGCTGGCCGTCGGCCGCGCCCTCGGCCAGCGGTCCCTCGACCAGCGTCACGTTCGATCGGCCGGCCAGTGCCTCCCCCGCCAGCACGCAAAGCGCGGGCAACGATTCGACCGCGACCACCGACGCCACGATTCCCGACAATAGGGCGGCCGTATATCCGCCCGCCGCGCCGATCAGGAGCACGCGGTCGCCCGCCAGCAGATCCGCCGCATTCAACAGCCGCCCGGTCGCCATCGGCAGGTTCGCATGACGCCCCTCCCCCAACGGGATCGACGTGTCGCGATAGGCCTGCCCCCGGACATCCGCCGGCAGGAAACGCTCACGCGGCAGGGTCGCCATCGCGGCGACCACGCGCTGATCCGTCACGGCGTTGGGGCGGAGCTGGCTCACGACCATCTGATGACGCATCGCGATGAAATCGCGGGGTTCGGCGGTGGCGGCGAGATCGCCGCGGTCGATGATATCAGTCGTCATGCCAAACCCTCTCGCACAGCCGTGTTATCGATGCAATACACCAAATCGAGGCATCGCTTCCATCGTGCACCTATGGCGCGGGGCACGTCGGCCAGCCACGACCGATCGTCGTGCCGACCCGGTTGACAGCCGGCGCTCCACCTGCGCATCAGCCGCGTCTACCCTTATCGGGGCCCGATGGCGGAGTGGTGACGCAGAGGACTGCAAATCCTTGCACCCGGGTTCGATTCCCGGTCGGGCCTCCACATGCCTAACCGTTTGCATTAAGACCTACTCAAAGTTGCAAATTGAGTAGTTTTTGATCGTAGGCGCGGCGATGGATTGATATCGCGCTCCGATAGACCTTGGCGGTCTATCCGTTCAGTACGCACTCAGAGTAGGTTACTATGCAAGCAGAGGGTGGTGATCGCGTAAGCTGCACGTAACCATGTCGATTAGTTGCGACTTTGGTTAGGCATAGAACGATTGTGGAAAATATTCCGGGCCCGAAATATCGTAACGTTTAGGGTTTTCTACTCTTCGAATTTGTGAGTTTAATATTTGGAGCCGGGCATTCATCTAGGAGCGCTCCTTGCCGGTTACGACAGATGCAAACCCTGTAGGCCCTTCTACCGATCGGCTGCTGCTGGAACGTGGAGTGCAGCGGGTCTCTATCACGTAAGCATAAGTCTCGGTTGATTGACGCCTTCAAGGTTCGCGCTGCCAACGGGCATACGATAGATGCCGCCCAAGGCCGGCTCTCGAGGCCGAACATTACTTCCCACGGTCCTGGCTGCATCGTGATCAGCGTGTCGACCCCTCTGGTGGTGTCAAGCGAAAGAACCTGCCGGTAGTGTATCAGTTTAAATTTTGACATGGTTCCGGACGTTCCCGTCATCCTATAACGATGCTCCCAGATCCGGAGCTCGGCAATGCCAAAGGGACCACGCGGCGAGAGCCGCCCAACAGACCCAGTGTCGGCCGCTATGATGTCCATGCGAATAGCCACCGGGCAGATCACTGAGAAGGAGGCCACGGTCGAGGTGGCCAGCGCCCGCAAGAAGCGGGCGCCGCGGCCAAGCGTCGTGCTGTCTGGGGAAACGAAGCGGTAGCGCGTCCTGGCGTAGGGATGTCGGCGAACAGCCGGAGCACCCTATGGAACGCCAGCCCGAAGACCTTGTCGCACTCGCCCTCGCTTTCACGCGATGGGCCGCCGAACGCGATCTACTTTCCTACCCATACACTTCCCCGCGGTCCGAGCCGATCGTGCCGCCAGACAACCGCGACGGCGGCGATGGCGTCGAGCGGCATGCCCAGCCGGAGCTTCGCCCAGTCGAGCGATGGCGCGAGGCGTTGCAGGCTGAGTTCAGCGACTCTCTGGAGATGGTCCGGCGCACCTTATTCGAGAAGACGATCGACTTCGTGGGTATCTGCCCCTCGCCACGCGCCCTCGTCATAACCTCGCACCAGAAGCCAACCGCGACCCAGCGCAACGCTCTGCCCAGATGGACGACCAGCCGAGTCCAGGTTCATTTCGAGTTCGCCGCCCGCCCCGAACTGCGCCTCGCAAGCGCCGCGATCAGCCCCGCCCGCACGCAGGTCATGCGCGCGAACCGCTATCCATGCGGAACCTCGATCTCGCTCGCAAACGCAGTGAGCACCGGCACGATGGGCGCTCTCGTCGAAGACGGGGAAGGCCGGATCTACGGCCTCACCTGCAACCATGTCACAGGCATGTGCAACAACACGCCCTTGGGCCTGCAGGTCGTCGCGCCAGGACTCCTGGACGTCCGATCAGGTAGCCTGGACCCCTTCACGCTCGGACGGCACGCTAAGCTCGCGCAGCTGGCGATCGGGCTGCCAGACAACATCGATATCCGCGACAACGTGGACGCGGCGCTGTTCGAGGTTGTCGACCGCAAGCTCGTCACCTCCATGCAGCAGAGCCACTATGACACGCCGACCATCATCGCCCCGTTCTCGACCGAGATGACGGTAGAGAAGGTCGGCCGCTCGACCGGCAAGACGAACGGCAGGATGGTCGGCTGGTCACCGAACATCGCGCCGGCTCCGGCGAGCGTCGGCAGCTTCAAGGGCACGATCTACTTTGAGAAGGTGCTGTTGGCCGTCAGCCGAGGTCGACCGTTCGCCGAGCTGGGAGATTACGGGTCGCTGGTGGTGACCGAGGAGAGGAAGGGGAAAAGGCACGCCATCGGCATCGTCTACGCCGTCTCCTCGGATCGGGTCCTGACCTACGTCGCGCCGATCGACGAGGTCCTGAAGCAATTGAAGGTCAAGCTGGTGGGAGGCCACAATGTCGCGAGCGCGCCTAAACCGCCGGGGGTTCCGTAGGCCCCCGCGGATCAACTTCGACCTTCCTGGAGGCGTCCTCGACCCGAACGACGAGCACGCCGCCAATCGTCTCCGCAACACCATCGAATTGGCGCCCAACGAAACCTATATCGTCATCTACTCCGCCAACCGCGAGGTCTGGTTCGTCCTCCAGGTCACGCCCGACTACAAGGGTCCCGTTCCGGAACTGCCCGAGATCTTCGAGGGTCGCCGCGTGTTCTCCGAACCGGTAGGACACATGATCCTCGCCTGACCGCCAGCTCCGCTTCCAGCCATGAACCAGCTCTCGATCGAAAAGCGCGCGATGATCCTGACGATGCTCGTCGAGGGCGTCAGCATGCGCTCGTCGTCGAGGATCGCCGGCGTCAGCATCAACACCATCGTGAAGCTGCTGACCGAAGCCGGAGCCAGGCCCAGGCTAGGCCCGCCGCATCAGGCAGGCGCTTGACGAGCATGCGCAGGTCAAAGGACGCGTTGTGCGCGCAGACGAACTTGGCTTAGCCCAGCAGCCGCATCGCCTCGCCGTCGTCGATCGCTTTCTCCCACCAGCTCGGCGTAGGTAAGCACGAGAAGCTTCTTCGGATCGACGCCCTTGTCGAGCAGTTGAACGACCCGCCCGGTCAGCGTCTGGGTCTTTTCAGTGCCGGGACCCGCCTCGAACAGATAGGGACTGTCTTGCCGAGCGAGGAGGCATATTGTGGCGCAACACGACTGAGTGCTGCCCCTTCTTCGGCAACGCCGTGTCGTCGATGACGAGGAAGCCAGCCCGATCACCGACCAGGCGATCTGCCTCCTTCAGCAAGGCCGCCTCGAGCGGAGCGCTGTCCCACACCCCGGCGGCAACAAAATGATGAAGCTGGTCATAGCCGACATCGCCAGCCCGCGCGGCCATCGGTTGAACGCTCTTGCGGTCTCCCGGACCGATCAGACCGGCAATGTACAGCGGGCACATCCGCCGCCGCGCTGGATGCGATAGCCCCATCAGAAACGGCTCAAGCCATCGCTCCAGATCGACCCGCCAGCCCTCGTCCACCACCATCGCCGTCGACCCGTCAGCCTACACTGACACACCAGGATGAACGACGATTCGAGCCGGTTCCTTCAACTTGCCAAAGTAGTGCTAGAACGCCCGTTCAGGTTTGCCCGATCAGGATTTGGCGACCCATCGGCGTGGCGGTCGCGATCATGCTTCGCGCGAAGTTGGTGATCGCGAGATCGGAATTCGCAATATTCTCGCCAATCGTCGAGATCCGGATCAGTGCGCCGTCCGGGACGATCCCGCGCAAGACGCTGTTGAAGATCGCACTATATTCATGCGCCGTATCGAGCGGAAAGCTGTCAGCGATGCGGGTCCAGTAAACGAGCCGCTCTGTCCGGCTGTCACGCCAGGCGGTAAAACGACGCGCCTGCACGACGCTGCCTGCGCGAAAACCGAAATCGGTTTCTTCGAAGTCGCCGATGTGAAAGCCCTGCCCCGGATAGCACGTCTCCGGTCGATGCAGCTGGAGGCTCCCCCCCTGCGTGCTGCCATAGGCGATCAAAAGCATGATCGTCGGCAAACCGGGCGCCGAATAGACGCGGGTCAGAAGCTGATCGTAACCGTCGCTCTGGTCGACTTCCGAATTGGTGACGACGATGCCGACGGCCGAACTATTTTGCCACGGGCCGATCTGCTTCGAGATCAACGTCCCCAGCTTCCGGCGCGCGAGCCGATGCTCGGCGTGCCGCGGCATGACCGCGTACGCCGTGGCGCTCGTCGCCATCATCGCCGCCCCGGCCAGCAAGGACCGCCGCGTCAGGGTAGGGCTTCGCGTCGTCATGCCTGCACTCCCGAACGGCCGTTGACGAGCGTCGGCCAGTAGCGCTCGGCAAGGACATCGAACGCCATCGTCCCGGCGAGCGCCACCACAAACATCGTGATGCCAGCAAATTGATGCAGGAACCCCTGCGCTGCGTCATTGCCCAGGAAATAGGTGATCAGGACCAGCAACATCACCCGGCACAGGTTGGCGAGGATCGCCATGGCCACGATGACGCCCGCCAGCACGACCATGTACATCACATTGTCCTTGTGCCGGATATAGGCATAGAACAGCCCGATCGCGCTAAGGCTGATGATCGAATTCAGGCCGCTGCAGGCTGCCTTCACCTCGAGCGTGTATTGGCCGATATAGATCAGCAATCCCTCCTGCGCGACGGGCAGGCCGAATTTCGCGAGTATTATCACCGCGAAGGCCGACAACTGCAAGCGCAGCGGTTGCGTGGCGATGGCGACCAGGCTGCCCGGCGGCGGTAGCACGAACAGGAAATAGGCGATGGCGAACCACGCCTGGCGCATGCCGCGCCACCCGACCATCAGATACAGCGTCGCGACCAGCGCACCATATAGCGACAGGCTTTCGAGGACGATGCTGCCGACCACCCGCGTGGCGATGTAGCTCAGCAATGTCATGGCAAGGACGATGCCGCCGATCAGCGCCGATCCCGGCTCGGCAGCCGCGCGAATGGCGGGCCAGCGACGCGCGAACAACCAGATCGCGATCGCCAGCACGATGGGTCCGTGCGCGCCCTGCTCGGTCGACCAGGAAACGTCGGCGATGCCGCGCAACGTCGGTACGATCAGCACCGCCATGCCGATGGCAACGGGAAAGACGAATCCTAAGGCACGCCAATCGCGCGCCGAGCCTTTCGCGGGTTCGGCCGTTACCGTCGTCTGATAGGTCATACGCGACACTCTCAATGAACTGCCGGAAATGCGCTGGCATGGCGGACATACGATCGACCGGTCGTCGACCGGCCGCGCGTCTTTAGCAGAGCATCGAGCGGAAGAATACTGCGCACCCGCGGCCTCTGTCGGTCAGCTGTGCCGCGCATCTAAAGATCGCGCACGCGTTGCTTGTGGTTATGCGCGACGCGCACTTTTCCGCAGCGCCGACAGCGCGAAACGACCGTACCGGGCCGCGCCGACGCCGGTCGCGTCCGCCACCGGTGAAGGCCCAAAGTGCAAATCCCCAACATACCGCGCAGGCTAACCGCATTTGGTTATCACCAAGTTGACGATCCCGACGAAAGCGGATGCATGGGTAGATTAAAGGTGTGATGACGGCAGGTAATTGTCAGCAGACTGGGATTGCCGGCGAAGTCATCGCTCGGTCGCGCAGCCGCGTCGTCGCATCAGCGGATCAGGGTGGCACCAATCTGGGCCAGCGCCGCCCAGCACAGGGCGGTCCCACCAAGCAGGATCGAGAGGCGCACGGTGCCCGGCCACTTCTCTTCACGCTCGGCGATCACCGTCGATCCGTATCGCACGGGGAAGGAAACGGCGAGAACGGTGGGGGAATTGAAGGCCGACTGAAGCAGGGCGTCGGTGAGCGGTCGTTCGAACTCGCAGCCATGCTGGTCATCATTGACGCGCACGACCCGCGCCTGTGCCATCCCGCCGCCGGCCAGGCCGACGAAGATCGTCGATCCGACGCGGAGCCCGTCGTCCGATCGAAAGCGAAAACCGCTCGAGGACAGGTCCTCGACGACGACGTCGCGCGGGAACAAATCGTCGGCGCGAACCGTACTCGGCTTGTCGATCGTGATCCGATCCGCACCGAACCGGCGGTCGTCCGTCACGAGCGACTGGTCTCCGACATTGATCTTTGCGTTTAGCATTTTGTTCCCCGACGAATGCAGGTTACCAATGCCGGGTTAACAAAAGGTTTGGGAAATAGCCGGCAGCCGCCGGACCGGAACGGAAAGCCACAGCATCCGTTTAGTAAATCGAGACTGTCGAACACCCGAGGCGAGGATATGATGACGCTGACAGCCAGATATTCGGTGAGGCCGCGAAAAGGCAACGCCTTTGCGAGCCGCCCGCATTTCCAAATCTCGCGCAGGAACGACGGCGCTGGCCGGAGGCGTCGCAGGCCGATCCGGCATTACTCGCCCTATACCGGCCTTGTCGTCGCAATTGCCTTGTCCGGCATCGTATGGGCCGTAATCGCAGCGCTGATTTGGTAACGCCAAAGGTGGCGTTTTTCAAAGGTTGATGGTCGCAACCGCTCGAAGCGGAGGCAGACATCTATCTGTCAACTACAGCGCAACCCGAAACCCGATGCTCCCGGTAACGGCGTTGTAGCGCAAGATCTCGGCGTCTGAAGATCGGCCCGCATAATTCACGTTCGCCGTCAACGAATAGCGCCGATTGATGAGGTACCGGGCACCGGTTCCGACCGAATATTCATTGCCGCCGACCCCGATGCCATTGGGACGAAAGCTGCCATAGGTGGCACTGCCCGACAAGATTACATAGCGATACAATTCGTGATCGACGTTGAAGTAGAAATCGCTTCTAGTGTAGCCGGCAAGTTGCGGAGAACTCGTATCCTGAATGGAACGACTGGCACGAAACCGCAGCGACGTGATCGGTGTCACGTTCCACAACACGTCAACGCTGTACGACAAACCCCCGAAATTACTGAGCTGTGGGTCATCATAGGAACGGCTTAGATAACCCACCTCGACGTGGCCCAGGATGAGGTGGGTCAGTTCCAACGTAACGCCGGCATCGATGTTGAAGCCCGTCGAGTCGCGATTAATGCTATTGTTCGGGATAAAGCCTGCGCTGCCCGGCCCGAAATTATAGTGCTCGTCATTATACTGCCCGCTGACGATCAGACCGATGCCGTTGCGAAGCGCGTATTGCGCACTGCCGCTGGCGGTCAATTCGCGAACATCGCGGTAGCTCTGATCAACGGGCGTCCCGTCGAACAATTTGGTGTTGTTGTAATTTCGGTATTCGGCCGAAAAATCCCCGCCGATCGTCAGGTCGGTAAAGCTGTGCGAGGCACCGACTCCGGCATGGTAGATCTCGAACTTCACCGGTTCGGCCGCATCCTGGAACGTGCCGAGGCTGGCGCGGCTCTCGACGAACCGGCCGGCCGAGCCGTTCACCCTGAACTGCGTGTCGTGACTGACGTCGAACGAGTCGTTCGCCGACGCGCCATATTGCGTCGAATCGTCGCCGGACAACGAAGCGTGCACGCTTTGGTTGACGAAGACATGCCCCTCGAACTGCTGCCTGGCCAGATCGCTGCGCACGAGCAGATCGGGTTGAACGTACAGATAAGCATCGCCGCGCTGATCCGTATCAGTCGCGAGATAATTGTTAGTCGCGGCCGCGGTCGCCGTCACCGTGGGATACAGGATGAAGGCACCAACGCGCGAGCCGACCGGATCATAATCCGGACGCGCGCGATCGGCGACTCCCTGGCCAGAGACCAACGACTGCGCTTCGGCCGCCGTCGGGATCAGGCCAAGCAAGACCAAGCCCATGTGCAGCAATCGCTTCTTGTTCATCCGGTGCCCCCCAAACTACGCTTTCATAGACCGGATTGATTGCCGGTGCATAGGTGTCAGGCGCATCAGCCCAGCATTCTCCT
The DNA here is from genome assembly GCF_903642285.1 of Sphingomonas bacterium. Classification (GTDB taxonomy): domain Bacteria; phylum Pseudomonadota; class Alphaproteobacteria; order Sphingomonadales; family Sphingomonadaceae; genus Sphingomonas. The sequence goes on along the minus strand of NZ_CAHJWJ010000001.1, from coordinate 39,185 downwards.
TGACGGCCTTCCCCTCGGGATGCCCGCCGACCAGCGTTCCTTGCGGGGACGGATCGGATCGTCGGCGACATAGGCCCGAACACGCTCGCCGGATACGGGCTCGGACTGGCCCAGGCGCGCCGGCAGCGCATAGAGAATGGTCGCCAGCCAGACGAGCGTGACGACGCTGAAGGGCGATACCAGACCTTCTTCCACATAGGTCCGGACATAGTTAACCAGCGTGATCGAGATCAGGCAGGCCAGTGCCGTGCTGGGGGCGATGACCTGTCGACTGAGCGCGCCCAGCATCACGGCGACGCAGCTCCCGGCCAATATCACAACACCGACGATGCCCAGGTCCACGCGCATGCCGACGAAAGCATTATGGAAATTGAATCCGCCACGCGCAGCGATACCGCCCCACCGCCAAAGGCCCTCCGCGTCGATATTGCCCTGCCGCCAGAAAGCGAAATACCCGTGCCCGAGTATCGGACTGCCCGCGGACAGGCGATCGGCAAAGTCCCAGAGATAGGTCCGCCCCGTGAGCGTCGCGTCCTTGTTGAGCACCGTGGTCCTGAAGTCGGTGATCGCCGCGCTGATGTCGCTCAGGAAGAAGCTGGCACCCAGGATAAGCAGGAGCGTGATGACGACGAGCGCGATCCGCAGAGGCGGTTTCATCGCTGCCAAAAGCGCCAGCGGCGGAAAGGCGATCATCATCAGTACCAGGCACGACGTCGTTCCGCCGGATTGCGCGAGGTAACAGACGAGCAGCGCATACACCGCCGCGAGCGGTGCGATCAGTCGAGCAGGCCAAGGCTGGAGCCGGTCGAAAATGATCGCCGGCGACAGCGCGAACAGCAGGAAACCGAACAGGCCAACCTGATTCTTGCTGCCCCATGACGCCGTCAGCGGATATTTGGTGGCGATGCACTGCGGGATGTTGGGCGCGACGGTGGCGGAGATTAGCAGCATGGCGACGAAAAGGCACAGAATGAACCGTTCGGGGCGCATATTGCGGCAGATGACGATCCCCGCCCCGATCGTCAGCAACAGCTCGAGGCCGGAGCGCATCGACCGCTGCGGCGCTTCGGACCAGATCGTCGAGAGGATCGCCAGGACGGGAAGCAGGAACAGCGGCGAAAAACGGAGGAGTTCGCGCATGCTGGGCAGCGGTCGCAGCATCAGGACAAGGCTGGTACTCCCAAAAAAGGCGAGCACGCCGATCGGGCCGACGATATTGATGAACGGAAGTGCGAGCGTGGCGACGCACGCCAACCCTTCTGCCGATACGGAGATCGGCAGGCGGACGAGCTTGACCTGAAAATTTCTTGGCGCGGGGGCGAAGTCGGTTCGCTTGCTTGCAAGTGTGTCACGGCTCATGCGTTACCTCTCAACCCCGCCAGGTCGCTCGACCGGTGTTTCGAACCGTCCGGGCGGCATTCACCAGCGTTTGTGCAACGGCAACTCCCAATACTCTATAAAGGTCGTTGATGCCGCCCTTCGGTATAATGAAGCCCGGATACAGCGACCATAGCCATTCGAGTGCCGCCCGTCCCTCACGCCGGTCATGCCCCGCGATGCGCAGCGCCAGTGGCCAGATGTTGTTCGCCATCGCCGCTCGGCGCCGATCGGTCAGCAAACCCGCCTCGGTCAGACGCGCGGCAATCTGCCGGTACATCTGCAGTTCCTGCCAATGGGTGACGATCGCCACCGATCCCGACCGGAACTGCGTACGAGGCTGGAGATGATGGCGATGCAACAGGGTCGGCTGGTTCCACACCGCGACCGACGGCTCCTTTACCGCGCATTCCACGACCATCATCCGGTCATCCCGGAACGCAAATTCCGGCCGATGACGGATATCGTTCAGGAACTGCCGCCTGAAGAGGTACGCGGAGTAATGGGAGCTGTCGCATTCCCCCAGCTGCTGCGCCAGGAAATCGCCGCAATCTTCCCAGGCATGCAGAACCCGGTTTCCCGAAGCGACGTACTCCGCCAGATAACCCGCAACGCAGATGTCGGACCCGGTCGACAATGCATAAGCGAGCTGGTCTCTCGCACTGTCCGTGATCAGGGCATCGTCCGAATCGAGGAACCTGACATATTCTCCCGATGCACGGGCAAAGCCCGCATTGGCGGCGGCGGGTTTGCCCTGATTGACCTGATGCAGGGAAATGACATCGGGCCGGCTCTGCAGCCACGCCCATGTTCCGTCCGTGCTGCCATCGTCGACGACAATGATCTCGATACTGTCGCCGCTCGGACAGGACGAGATCGTCTCCGGCAGGCTCCAGAGCCGATTATAGGTCGGGATGATGATCGAGACGTCCATGTCTAGCCCCGCGTGACCATGCCCGTCGGACGATCTCACCGCACGCGCCACAATGTCGCTCCGATATTATCGGCATGGCCATACCCGATGACGATGGGCCGCGCCAATGCGGTAGGCGGCGGCATCGCCATCGGATCGGCCGCCATCCACCGTATCGCCACGATCGACCCGCGCCGCTTTAGGATATCGGCCGCCTCGTGCTTGCCGACCATGCCGGGCACCGAAAAGCCCGACGCCCAGGTGTCGATCGACGGCGATCGGACGCCAATGATGCGAAGGGAGCAGCCGGGCGGCCGGCAATACCGACGCAGCGCCAGCGTGGGCCCGATGCCTTGCGTCAGCACCGTCATGCCGGGATATTGGCGATCGAGTGACTCGGCGATATCCTGCCAGGGCTCGGTCTCGCGTGCCGGAAACCAGGTGGCCCAACCCGCTACGCTCGCCACGACCGCGATGCCGGCGGCACCGATTGCCACGCCGCGGGGCTGCAATCGTGCAATGCCGGCTGCGACCGTGACGAGAAAGGGCGCGCTCGCCCAATAGACGGTTCGATCGAGAAACATCGGCACCTTGATGCTCGCGGCATAGAGAAGGACCGGCAGGCCGACCGCCAGGAACGGCAGCAGCAGATAGTCCGGCCGGTCACGCCACTGCCAGGTACCCCATGCCGCAGCAGCAGTCGCGAGCACTGCTACGAGGTACTGCGCCGGGCCAATCTGCCATGGCAGAAAGGATTCGAGCGTCATCCGGATCGCATAGGGTAGCGATGGCGTCGCGATCCAGCCGATCGTCGATCGTGTCTCCGCCTGCAGGATCGTGATCCGTACCCACCACGCAGCGGCGAGCAGCAGCAGCGCGTTGGTCGCGATCCATTCCTCCACCGGACGCACGGCGCGCGACGCGGGAAGGACCAGCCGCGCCAGGACGAAAACGCCCGTCAGCGCCGGCAACAGCAACAAAGTCGTGTGCGAATAGATCGCGACCGCGGCACCGCCGAGGTAGAGCGCGAGCCCCCCTGCGCGGCGGCCATCCCCGGTCGGCCGATGCACTGCGTCGAGAAACACGATCGCCCCAGTGATCGCGGCCACCGCTCCCGCATCGGCAAGGATATAGGCGCGCACCTGCTGGCTGTAGAGGATGTTCTGCGCGGACAGCGCGACCAGCGCGGCGGCGATGGTCCCCGTCCAGGCACCGCCGACCCGTCGGCCCAGCGCGAAGACGAGGAGAATATCGAGGCAACCGATCAGCGCCGTCAACAACCGCAGATGACCATCACCGTTGCCGACCGCCATCATCCATCCGTGAAGCACGGTGTAATAGAGCGGCGGATTGGTTTCGCGGATCATCCAGTCCGACCAGAGCAGGCGGACAGGAACCTTGGCGAATTCGACCGATGCGACTTCGTCATTCCACAACGAATAATGCAGCCCCGTCAGCCGCAGGGCGGCGGCCACGAAGATCACCAGTCCCAGCGCGATCCGCACGCGCCACCGCTCGCGCCGCACGTCGCTCACCCGGCTACTCCCGCAATCCGGCCCGCAGCAGCAACCTGTTCCGGGCGATGCATCGCATCGAGGTTGTCCGGGAATGCCGTGGGGATCGGTCCGTGTCCACGGCCATAACCCGGTCCAGAGAGCCGTTGGGTCACCTGCTACGCCGCGTCAGAGCGGATGACAGGTAATCGATTCGGGGAAATTGCATTTCTCGCCCGCCCGCGTGAATGCCACCCAGTCATAGTCCGCCGACACCGGGGTATGGCTTGCGTCGAACGGCCCGAGCCATCCGGCGATGTTCGCCGTTCCGTTCCAAAGCGACAGGACCAGGCTGCTGGGCACCGTGGGGATATCCGGGCCGCTGACGGCTCGAACGAGCTTGCCGTCGATATACCATCGGATGCTGCCCGGCGCCCAGACGAAGGCATAATCATGGAAGCCGGCGGATGCGTCGTTGCCGAGCTTCGGCGTGCTTTCGTGGCCGCCGCGGCCCGCCTGGTAGTAGTTCAACTGCACGCCGCCCGGATCGCGGCCGAGAAATTCGAAGTCGATCTCGTCACGCGTTTCGTTGCTATAGGTGAAAAAGGCGGTGTTGAGGCCCGACCCGGCTGCGGTCCGCATGCGACCTTCATAGGTGCCGTAGCCGAGATGACCGACGGTGCGCAGCTCCGCGCATCGATACGGCCTGATCCGGTCCTTGGCCTTGCCGAGCACCAATTGCAAAACGCCCTTGCTGATCGAGAGATTTTCCCTCGACCAGGTGCAGCCCTGATGGTCGCCGTTCACCCACCCATCGGAAACGAACCAGCGCCTGCTGTCCAGCCGATCGAACGGTTCGAAGAACGATGGGCCGCCCGTCTCGACCGCGGGGGACGCCTTTACCGGCGCCGGAGGCACGGCGGCGTGAGGTGCAGCGAACGCCGCGCCGCCAAGAAACACCACAAAGGCAACCGTCGCCACCGTCGCACGTCGCGCCGGGACGGACGCGTCAGTTGACATAATAGCCCTTGAACTTCTTGTGGTAGCCGTAGACGTCTTCCTGCCCCGTGCTGCCGAACTTGCGGATATCGACCATCGTCAGCGCGACCCCGTACACCTTCGCGCGGACCCCGATCAGCAGGTCGAGCGCCGTATCCGCGGCACGCAGCGAGGTATGCCGCCAACGCGCAAGCAGGACCACGGCGTCCGCCATGCTGGCGACCGAACGCGCATCGGCGATGCCGAGGACCGGCGCGGTGTCGATCACGACATAGTCATATTGATCACGAAGCTGGGAGAACAGCGCGGAGATCAGATTGGGCACCAGCAGGTCGCGTCCGTCCGTCGGCGCGACATGCGTGGCCAGGATATGAAGGTCTGTCACGGTATCGACGAGCAGACCCTGTTCGATGGGAATTTCGCCCGCCAACACCTTCAGCAACTGACCTTCACGGCCACCGAGCAGGATATCGCTGGCCGAATGACGGCGAAGATCGCAATCGACGAATACCGTCGATGCACCCGACATCGCGAGCGTCCGGGCCAGGCAGACCGCGGTCGTCGTCTTGCCCTCGCGCGGCAGCGCAGACGTCACCGCCAGCACCTTGGGCCGCTTGTTACCCCTGAGCGTCATCGACGCACGCAGGTTCCGCAACGCCTCGGCGAAGGTCGAAAGAGGATGGGACACGATATATTCTTCGGGCGGCTCGGTGCTGCGCAGGCCATCGAGCGTCGATTCGATATCGGGAACCGACCCGAGATACCGCGCGCCCAGCCGCCGCTCGACATCCGTCTTGGTCTTGATGCCGCCGTCGAGGAACTCGGCCACGACGACCGCCGAAACGCCGGTAATCAGCCCCATGAGCAGACCGACGAGATACAGCAGGGGAACGTTGGGCGACGAGGGTGCGGTCGCCGGAACCGCGTTTGCCGACCGCGTCGCGAGCGGCTGTTCGATGCCGTCGCGCGCCGCGCTGCCGCGGGATTTGTTGAGGAACGCCGCATAGACGGTCCGCGCGGCATCCGCCTTGCGCTGCAATTCCAGGAAACCGACCTGCGCTGAGGCATTGGCGGCAAGGCGTCCACGCGCAGCCCCCTGGCTGCTTTCGAGGGACGATAAGCCAGAGGCAGCCACGCTGACTTCGGCCTGCAGGCTCGAGATGATGCGGTTGCTTTCGGCCTGCAACTGACGCTGCACGTCCTCCAGTCGCTGCTCTTCTTGCGCGACGGCCGGGTGCCGCGGCCCGTAGCGCGAGCGCAACTGGGCGAGATTGCGGCTGCTATCGGCTTCCTGGCTGCGCAGCGAACCGATCGTTCCGGAACTCAGCACCGACGTCACGTCACTGCCGCCGCCGCCGGCCTTGAGCTGCTGCCGGGCCGCACTCAGCCGTCCTTCACGCTCGGCCAACTGCGCGCGCGCGCTCTGCACCTGCGTGTTCAACGCCGACGATTCCTGTTCGGCCATCGTCGCGCCTTCGGAACTCATCAGCCCGTGTGCGATCTTGTATTGCTGCAACGTCGCATCGGCCTGCTCGGCCTGCACCCGCAATTGATCGAGACGACCATCGATCTGCTTGTTCATCTGCTGATCGGCGGCGACGCGCGCCTGCTCGATGCTGTTGAGATACTGCGTGACATATTCGTTGGCGATACGCGCGGATTGCCCCGGCGACTGCGTCGTCGCCGCGATCTGGATCAGCGTCGTCTGCCCCAGCCGGCGAGCGACCACCCTGCTCTTCAGTCGCTGTGCCGCGGTCGCCAGACGCGCACGTTCCTGCACTGGATTGAGCCCGACCACCTGGTCGGCGGGACCACCGAATTGCGGATCGTCGAGCAAGCCCAGCGCCATCACCACCTTCGCGGACAGCTGCGGCGAGTCGAACGAAAGGATCTGGCTGTCGATAAAGTCGGACGACTGCGCATGGTCGGCATCTTCACCCGCGGCCTGGACCGGATCGCCCCGCCGGGGCTCGATCGTGACCGAGGCGGTCGAGGTGTACTGACGAGGCGCCAGCGTGGCGTAGGCCACCGCGGCCCCGACAACCAGCGCGAACACGGCAAGGAATATCCAGATACGGCGCCAGAAGATCACCAGCAGCGTCTTCGGATCGGGCAGGAGCGAACTGTTGCCAACTCCCGTCTCGGTCGGGTCAGGCATCGGCTCCGCATCGATCGGCGGAATCAATTCGGTCGTCTGAATATTCAACGCTAGTTCCCTCGCCTGAGCAATCGCCGCCGCTCGGCAATGTCGCTTAGCGAAATTATACCGATATTGCTCGCTTAAAATGCCGCACTGCGACACTATAATCCTCTAACACCCCTTTCCTACCGAAAGGTTTGTGCCGGTGGCCCGATAGGATAATAAGCGTCGTTTGCCGATGGAGTTTCGCCTTGCAGTCACTGGGACACGCGCTGCGGCGTAATGACGGGGACAAACGAGGACGCGCGACCCTCCGATTGTTCCTGGTCGTTTTTCTGATCGTTCTGCAGAGTATCGAGGTCACGGACAGCACGAACCTCGCGGCGGTGCGGGGGCTGTGGGCATTGCCGTCGATCGCGCTGTGCGGGCTCGCGGCCTCGCTCGGGTTCAGTGCGGCGCATCGCCGGGCATCGTCGACCTGGCGAACGTTCATGAGCGACGGGCTGCGCGTGGCGTATCCGGTCTATGCGTTTGCGGTCCTGGGCACCGCGTTCGTCCTCGGACCGCTGTTTACCAACGAGGCTCGCGCGACCTATTTTCGCGACGGCCGGCTCTTCGCCTATCTCCTCAATTTGCTGGGCTGGCCACAATATGAGCTGCCGGGCGTGTTCGAATTCAACGACCTGCCGCGAATGGTCAACGCCGTCATGTGGGTGGCACCGCTCTATCTCGCTTTGCTCGTGACCGCATCGGTCACGTCGCGGCGGCGATGGTCGGTGATCATTGCCGCCGGGCTGGCGATCATCACCGCGCTTGCCGCGTTGATCGCACAGGTGCTGGATCTGAACACCGCCGTGAACGAGCAGGTTTCGTTCCTGGTGCAGGGGGATGGCATCGGAACCATTCTCGGCGGCCTGCTGGGAATGACGATCTACCATGTGCGCGAGCGCGTCAGCGTGAAACCCCGCTATCCCGTCGTCGCTGTGGTAGCGCTGGCGGCTATTGTTGTCGCAGGCCATCCCGGCTGGCTGTCATCGGCGTTCTTTCGCATCGCGATCGCCTTGCTGGTGCCGTACCTCGCTTCGTTTCTCATGGTCTGCCGCCTGCCGCTCACCCTCCTCTTCCGTCGCGTCGAGCCGTATCTGGCGGGTGTGTTCCTGCTATCCTTCCCGTTGCAGCAGGCGATGATCGATCGCGGACCGGAGCATCAGGGCGTCCTGGTCAACGCCATCGCCGCCGGTGGAGCCGCGCTGGTGCTGGCGGCCGCCTACTGGCATGCGATCGGGCGATGGCTGGTATCCCGACGGGTTCGATCGTCACACGCCGATGACCAGGCGACGTCCGGTTCCGTCCTACGCGGGATCGGCCGCATCCGCAGGATCAGGCGCACCACGGCCATCAAGAACGTCGCCATCACCGTGGTTATGGGGTGCCTGTTCATCGGCATGATGGCGCTGATCTATATTGCATCCCTGCCAGACACGGGCACATGAACCGCGTGGCCGGAAGCAGCGCATGAGGTTGCCCCTACCTCCCTCTTGGCGCCGGACTGCGACCCAGAAGCCGCCGCGCATCTATGCCATCGGCGATATCCACGGCCGGCTGGATCTGTTCGAGGACATCATCGAGCGGATCAGGATCGAGGTTTTGGATAGCGAAGCGCAACCGACGAAGATCGTCATTCTCGGTGACTTCGTAGACCGCGGACCGCAGTCGGCGCAGATCATCGAGCTGCTGATGTGCCTTCGCAAGGAGCGCAGCTTGGTCGTCCTCAAGGGCAATCACGAGGCGATCATGGTGGATGCGCTGGCGGGCGACTATGCCGCGCTCGACCTGTGGCTTGCGCATGGCGGCGGGGCCACGCTTCGCAGTTTCGGCATCGAACAGGGTGACATCGACGGGGACCACGGCCCCTCGTTCCTGCGAACCGCGCGCATGGCGATCGGCAACGATGTTCGTCGGTGGTTGGCGCAGCTACCGACCTGGGTCCGGATCGGCGACTATTATCTCGTCCATGCCGGCATCATGCCCGGCGTCGCGCTGGACCAACAGACCGACGAGCACCGATTGTGGATCGGCGATGCGTTCACCACCAGCGATGCGGATCATGGTGCCGTTATCGTCCACGGCCATACCATCTACGAAGAGGGCGTGATGATCCTGCCTAACCGGATCGGGGTGGACACGGGCGCTTACCGCACCGGGCGCTTGTCGGCGGTCGGCCTGGGCGACGGGATCTGGACGATCACCGCAGATGGAAACAATGTCAAGCGTGATGCTCGCGCGATCGATCAATAGGCCCCGCGCGCGAAACAGACCGCCGGAATGGTCTTCAGCATGATGCGGATATCGTTGATCGGTGCCTTCGACCGGACATACATGACGTCGCAGGCGACGCGTCGGCGATAGGTCGTCGAATTGCGCCCGTTGACCTGCCACAGCCCGGTGATGCCCGGCCGTACTTCGCAGTAGAAGGTGAAATACCGCCCGTAGCGAAACGCCTCGGCCTGAACGATCGGCCGGGGCCCGACGATGCTCATCGTGCCGTTCAGGACGTTGAGCAACTGGGGCAGTTCGTCGAGGCTGCTCTTGCGCAAGAACATGCCGATCCGGCTGATCCGCGGATCGGACCGCAGCTTGTGGTCGCATTCCCATTCGCGGCGCGCGATCGCGCAGGTTGCCAGCACCTCATGCAACAGATGATCCGAATCGACGTGCATCGTCCGGAATTTCCAGCAGGTGAATGCCTTGCCGCCCATGCCAATCCGGCGATGACCGAACAGCGCGGGGCCGCCCGACTGCCAGACCAACAGCGCGATCAGGAACAGGAATGGCGAGAGGAACACCAGCGCGACGAGCGCGATTGCGATATCGAGCGCGCGCGATGCCCAATCGGTGTCCGTGCGACCGGGGCCCATCGTCGGCGCGTTCCCGCCCGACCGGGTCCAGGAAACGCGGACCGACACGTTCTTCGAAGGGTCGAACAGACGCTCCAATGTCATTAGGTCGAGTGTCTTGGACACCAAGGGGCCCCCTTCACGCATCGTAGCAACCTTACCGACTCAGTGTTGTCGCAATGCAGCATTCTTTTCTCACTTTGCGACGAGTCGGACAACCCTTGTAATCCCGACTAATCGCACAATTCGGTGAAAAAACCGTTTCAAAATGGGTCGGTGCGGCACGGATTAGTCGATATCGGCACGGCCCCGACGGCGTTGGTACGACCCTGAATGATGTGAATGACACTTTCACGACGACCTTCATGCGATGCCGATCGGCTTGCAAAGTGGACCAGTCCAGCGGTTCAAGTGCGGCGCGTTGTTCAACGCAACATACTAAAAAAATAGGAGAATCTGCTGCCTGAGCGACGGCTTCTGATGGTTGGGCATCCTTCGGCATGTATTTTTGACACGAACCGGCATCGTGCACGAGGTCCGTCGACAGAGCGACTTCGATCGAACCGATCACAGCGCCCGGAGATTTTTTCTCGCAAGCGGAACAGACGCATAATGGGACATCCTTCACGTCGCGCCGATCATGATTCCCAAAGCAAACGCGGCTAGGGCACCCGAATGCTTGCTCGTATCGCCGTTCCCGACGCTCGGCCCCTCGGACGGGACGTGCGCCTCTCGCTGCCGATCGCCCTGATGGCGTTGTCGGGCGGCATCGTGCTGCTGCTCGTCACGCTGATCCCGACGTTCACCGCGTCGGAGCGAGGCGGCACGCGGACCAAACAGGCGATCCCGCCGTCGCAAACCGTCGCACAACAGGAACTGGTACGCTTCGTTCAAGACCAGCGGCTCCTGCCGCTCACGCCCGAGGCGGCACGGACGTTCAACATGAACCAACCGATCGCACCTGGCCCGCTGGTTGCGGCCAAGCCGTTCATATCGGCGGCGACCGGCGAGGCGATGGCGCGGGCCACCGATTGCCTGGCGGCGGCGGGATGGTACGAGATCGGTGACGATCGAAGCGGGCAGCGGGCGGTGATGCAGGTCGTCCTCAACCGCGTTCATCATCCCGCATTCCCGGCCAGCGTCTGCGGCGTGGTCTTTCAGGGGGCGGAGCGCGCCACGGGTTGCCAGTTCACCTTCACCTGCGACGGATCGATGCTCCGCCGGTCGCCTTCGCCGGCGGCGTGGACGCGCGCCAGATCCGTCGCCGCCGCCGCGCTGGCTGGCGCGGTCGACCGGGACGTGGGCCTTTCGACGCATTATCACGCCGGTTACGTCGTTCCCTATTGGGCCAGTTCGCTCGTCAAAAGCGCGCAGATCGGCCCGCATCTGTTTTACCGGTGGGCGGGCTCGTGGGGCACGCCGGCCAACTTCGTCCGGCATATCGATGGCGCGGAACCGGTCGTCAGCGCGATGGCGGGATTGTCGCCGCCCCCCCAAATCGTCGATGCGCAGACGCCTGCCACCGTTGCACCGGCAAGCGCCGTAAAGTCCCCGCCCCCTGCCATTCTGGTAGCCGGCGTGCGGGAGAAATCCTTGCGCGGGGCGGTGGTACGTGGCGGCGGCGACAATAGCGGCCAGTATTTCGTGCAACTCGACCCAGGCACCTTTCCCGGCAACTATGCCACAGCCGCGCTCGCGCTGTGCAAGAACAACACCGAGTGCACGGTGTTCGGATGGTCAGACGTGTCCCAGGTCGCCCAATCGCTACCGCTCAATCCGGCGCAGCGCGCGGAACTCAGCTTCTATTATACGCAAGCCAGCGACGGCCGGAGCAAGGCATTGTGGAATTGTCGGCAGGTGCCCCGGTCGAACAAGGCGCAATGCCTTGGGTCGGCGGACGCGATCTAGCTGCTCAATATAGCCAGTTGCTCCACTTGGCGATCGTGGTCCATTCAGTTCCCACCTTGTGAAAGGCGTAGATCGTTCCCTGATGGGCAGCGGTGACCGTCAGGAACGCGATGTCGCCCTTGATGACCGGCGCGGACACGGTATGTACGGCATCGCAGCGCGAACCGAGCCGGTTGAGCGGCCACCACCGGACATGGGCCAATGGCACCGCGGGGGTATCGTGCAGCCTAACCCCCGACTCGGACCCGACGAGCGACGCCATCTGGGCGAGCGCATTGAGTTGCCCCTGCGCGGTCAGCGGCAGCGGACGATCCTGCGCGGCCTCGGGCAGCATTGAATGCCCTTCGCGCAGTTCATCATCGACCAGTTCCCGGTCGGAAAGCGATCGGCCCACCCGCAACGGATCCGGCGTGCTCCAGTGAAGCATTCGCCGAACCGGATAGGGTGCGACGAGCATCGTGCGGAAAATGGCAAGTGGTTCGCCATAAGTTCCGCTGTCGACACAGATCGCCGCGTTCTTCGACGTCAGCGTTCGCAGCAAAGCATCGTTGATCCGCTGATCGTTGCTCATGTCGCTGGCATTCGAACAGGATACGGTACCGGCCAGCACCGCGGCCAACGCGGCGACGCGCCAATGACGGCGATTAAGACGAGCGGCCGGTGCAGTCATATCCATCCTCTACCCCGCCCTCAGCACGATTCGAACCATGCCGCCTCGCTCACCGCTGGCCTATATCAAATGAACGAGCGCCGGTCATGTTCCGAATCGGGACCGCATGGCGCAACCCATTGGCTTCGCTGGTGTAGCGCGGTAGGGTGGATCAAGGGGATACTCCGTGGCACGATTCGACGAAGAATATCTGGGCAATCACCGGCGCCAACAGTCGCTGATGTTCGTCATGTCGATGCTGGCGCTTCTGCTTGCCGTCGCGCCACGCCAGGAACGTGCGTTGTTCATCACGCAGGGTGTCGGGTTGAAGGCGTTCGGTGCCACCCTGCCCCCGGTAAATCTGGCGTCGCTCATCGCATCACCCGATGGCTCAGGTGGCAATGACGTGCCCTCGGCGTTTTTCGCGAGAACACCCGCGCGGCCCGCAGGCCGCTCGCCGTTCAACGATAATCCGGTCGGTACGCCAGGCTTCACTCCTGCTGCCGATACGCCGCTGGTCGACGGCGGTCAGGCTTCGCCGTTGGTGCCCAGCCCCTCGGCACAGACGATCGCTTATACTGGCGGCGGCGGTGGCGGTGGGCTGCCCTTCCTGCCGGTTTCGTTCACCCCGCCCAGCGCCACTCCGGTCGCGCCCGTGACCGCGACCGCAACTCCTACGCCTGCCGCGACACCGGTTACGACGGCAACGCCGACGCCGACGCCCGTGGTGGCAACGCCGGAGCCCGCAACCTGGTTGATGATGATCGTCGGTTTCTTCATGATCGGATCGGCGATCAGGACCCGTTCTGCCCCGGGCCCACGTCGTCGTGACGAGCAAATCGCCGCGGACTGAAGCCGCGGTAAGGTTCGGCTATTCGTTAATTACAGGCAGTTCAGCGAGCGGCCGATTTGGGCCGTGCCGATATCTATCGCGCGCTCGGCAGCGCTATCACTGCAGTTCGAGCTGATTGCCCCTGAACGTCACCGACGTGAGCTGGGACAACGCGCTCTGACCGAGAAGCGATACTTTCAGGTTGCGGTTGACGATCGCCGCATCGACGTTCGAAAGCTTTTGTCCCGCCAGCTCGACGTGCTTTATCTGCGCGCGGCGCATTGCCGACGCTCCCCCCGCTGTGTCGACATCGACCGCCTCGTCGCCGCCAATGTCGGCGCGCGATGCGTCTTCGGCGCTGAGCACGACCACGCTCGAACCGGAGTCGACCACGAATTGGACCAGCGCGCCGTTCACATGCGCCTGAACGTAAAACAGCCCATCGGCCGATCGTTGGATGACCATCCCCGATCGCTCGTCGCGCTCGGCCGGGGCTGGCGGGAAAATCGGCGCCGCCAGTTCGATTGGCGAAACGGGAGATGCGTCACGCTGTACGCCATGCGAGATCACCGGTGTAGCCACCAGCGCGATCAGGAATGACGAGAGATAGACGACATTGGACATGCCCCGGTTGTAGGACGCCCTGACTTACGATGGCGTAAATACCTATGCTGAGGAAAGTGTTTCCAGCGGTTTCACATGGATCTGCCGGTCGATATGCCGCACGCGACGCCGCTGGACCAAAGCGAACAACAAAGCGAGAATTGCACCGATCGCCAGTTGCACCACCAGCGTCAGATACGGCCACCGCATGGCGGACGGTTCCACGAACAGAACGTAATTCGGCTCTTCGACCTGATAGCCGGCGTAGCGGAAGAGGCGCACGACCTCGCCCGGAAGGCCGTTGCGCTTGAGCACGCCCGACATCGCGAATGCGCCATCACGCGACTGATCATCGGCAGGCGGAAGTTGCACGAAGAACCGCAGGTCGGTGCCAGGCTGGCCGGCACCCGTGACCGGAGCGAACCGGTAGTTGCGATGCACGAGGAGCATGTCCTCGTCCAGGCCGGCGGTGCGTTCGTAAAGGATATGACCGGAGATGGTTGCCGGCCCTTCCGACAGGACGGCCGGCACCGGCTTGGAGAGATCGATCAACTGGCTCGAACCGCTTTCCCGCGGGAGAGACAGCATGACAATGACAATGATCAGCGCGGCGCCGGCAAGCCCAATGGCGGCCCCCAGCATCGCCTTCATCAATACCCGCGCCGACCGAAAGGTGGCCGCCTCCAGCCGCTCCGCCGTCGCGCGTTTGCGGGGGCGGAAGAACAACAGGTAGCCGGGCAGGCTCAGAAGGAAGACCAGGAAAACGTAGTTGAACGTGGGATAGTGCCGACCGATGACGTTGAACTGCCATTCGCCGATCAACGACATGATGCCGCGATAGCTGGTCGCCTGCCAGAGCAGAAAGAGCGACACCAACGCAATCCAGATCGCTAATCCTACCGTCTTCGCCCCGGCCCAGCGTCGTTGACGCGTGCGACTGACCATCGCTTTTCCCACCCCCCTGTAATTAATCGGGTTAATCCTTGGCCACTTTCGCCGTCGATGCAATGGCCGGGTCGCGCCAAGACCAAGATAACGCCGCCTTTGCGTGTTTTTGTCACCCAGAGATTGACAAAACAACGCAGTTCGTCTCGCGTCAATCGACTGCTAACCGGTGTCCGTTATGACGCGGGGCACATTGTTTTGGAGAGGTCATGTCCACGGAAGTCTCGAATAGTAGCTCGATCAAGCACGTGGGTCAGGCCATCCGGATCGGCACCGCGCTGATGCTGTCGCTAGCGATGCTGAGCGGGTGCTCCAAGAAGCCGGGCGGCCAGGTCGTGGCGGTCGTGAACGCCGAAGACATCACGCAACAGGAATTGCGCGCCGAGGCCGAGGCCGCCGGCGTGCCGGCGGGTCAGGACATCCAGAGCTTCGCGCCTGCGACGCTCGACCGCGTGATCCAGCGTAATCTGCTCGCCGATTATGCGAAGAGCAAGAATCTGGATCGTGGACCTGAATTCGTCTCGCGGCGGCGCCAGATGGAACAGGCGCTGCTCGCAAACCTGGCGATGAAACAGATCGTGTCGTCAATCGGCGTACCTTCGCGAGCGGAAGTCAGTGCATTCATCGCCAAGAATCCGTCGCTGTTTGCCGATCGGCTGAGCCTGACGCTCGATCAGGTTCGTTTCCCGGCACCGTCGGATCCCAAGCAGATAAAGGCATTGGCCAGCCTCGGCTCGCTCGACGCGGTACTCGCAAAACTGAAGGCGGACGGCGTGCCCGCCGCGCGCGGAACGACCGCGGTCGATACCGGCACGATCGAAGCGTCGGTCTCGCAGCAATTGACGGCGTTGCCCAATGGAAAGCTCTTCGACCTCACGGTCAATGGCGTGACCTATATCAGCACCGTCATCGGCCGTGCGCCGAAGGTGTCGCCATCGTCGACGTGGTCCGCTGCCGCGGCCGGCGCATTACAGCGTGAGCGAGCGCAGAAAACACTGACTGACGAGATGGCGAAGCTGCGGGCGGCGGCGAAGATCCAGTATGATCCCGCGTTCAAGCCGGCGGCTGCGGCGGCGAAGTAAAGGGTGGAAATGGGCCAGCGGAGCGCGCGACGCTCCGCTGGCCAGCGCCTCAGAAGTGGCGTTCGCCAACGCGGATCGTATCACCCGCATGGATGATGATCGGCTCCGAAACACGAAGATCGACCAAGCGCTCGGCCGTTCCGTTTGCCCTCTTGATATACGCGCGACGCGTATTGGCGCGGTAGGTATACCCTCCCGCCGACGCCACGGCCTGTTGCAGGGTCAGTCCGGTCGACACCGGATATTCGCCCGGCTTGGCGACTTCGCCCAGAATATAGAAGGGGCGAAACGAGATGACCTGCATGCTGACGCGGGGATTGTTGACGTATCCGTCCCCCAAGGCGGTGGCGAGCGCGACCTGCAGCTGCTCGACGGTCTTGTCGCTTGCCTTCAGATTGCCGACAAGCGGAAAGGACAGATTGCCGCCGCTGGTGATGACATAATCGCCGGTCAGCGTCTCTTCGCCAAAGACAATGACATGAATCTTGTCACCGGACGATAGCGTATATTCGTCTTCCGAAACGGCGCTCGGCGGCGCACTTGGCGTTTTCAAGGTTTTCGCCGCTGCAGCGGACTGCCCGGACGCCGCTTCGCAAGCAGTGCCGGACAGCATCAGCATC
This sequence comes from Sphingomonas bacterium, assembly GCF_903642285.1. Lineage (GTDB taxonomy): Bacteria > Pseudomonadota > Alphaproteobacteria > Sphingomonadales > Sphingomonadaceae > Sphingomonas. The sequence goes on along the minus strand of NZ_CAHJWJ010000001.1, from coordinate 22,727 downwards.
ACGCTACCAGTCAGCAACAAAGACCGTCCGAATCTACTCAGCACGCCCGATACCTTTCCAGTCCGAACCATTGCGAAACCCTAGCCGGTATCGGCTGATCGGGCAAGAACCGCCGGGATATGCACGCTCGCCAAAAGCTTGACGGGTCAGGACGATGGTGGTTGCGGAATGGGCTTCAACACATAGAAGATGAACGCAAGCGTACCGACGATCAGGAGCACGGCTAACAATCGATAATCATTGTCACCAAGATAGTTGGCACCCGCGCAACCCAGCGACGCAACCAGATACTGCCACAAATGATCGCGGTGATCGCCAGGCTCGATCGATCGCTGCAGAAACAGGACGATCAGCCCTGCGAAGATCGCCAGCGTGACCAGATCGAAAACACCCATAACTGGCCTCTGCTCGACTATGAAAGATTTTTCAAAAAAAAGGGCGTCACCTCCACGAGGTAACGCCCTTTATCAGATCGTGAAGGGATCAGGCAAACGCGACGGTCGACTTCCGACGACGATACCGCAGTGCGCTGCCCAGAAGGCCAAAGCCCAGGATCATCATGACCCAAGTACCGGGCTCGGGCGCGGCAGCCGCGAGATCATCGACCTCGAATGCCGCGTAGTCTGATCCTAGAACAATCGACGAAAACGCCGAACCGCCATTTGCATTGAAACTGACACGGCCAGCAGTTCCCTGCGCCGGCGAGGCACCGTTCGTTCCACCGATGATGCCCGACCCGGTGAAGGAGTAGCTGGAGCCGTCGGCATAATTCACCGTCACGGAATTATAATTGTCGAGCGTCCCGAATGCGAACGAGAAATACTGGACCGCAGTCGTGAACGTGAGCGTCAGCGCCCCCGATGCCGACCCGGAGCCTGTGCTGCCGATCGCCAGATAGTTGTCAGCACCACCGTCGGGATCGAAGCCAGCGCCCAGCGTATCTTCCGAACCCGGGAAAAGCGTAGCTGCCCCAGTCAACGACTCCGTGAAGAAGGAATTGGCAGTCGCATCGCCGCCAACACCCGTGCTCGGGTTGTACGCCTTAAACGTACCCTGTGCCAATGGCGTCTTGTTGAACGTTTCATCCACCACTGCGGAAGAATTCGTGATACCGAACGTCGACGTGTAATTGATCGTCGGAGGCGGCGCCGCGTTGGCCACCCCAGTGATACCGCATGCCGCAACGACAGCGACCAACCCATACCTGCTCATGATGTATTCCCCTTTGCCCGAAGGGCCAAATCAAAAAACAAGCAGCCAGAGGGTGCCCCGACTACGCAATTTCTTAACGAGTCGATTACTACTCCGACCGCGATGCCCGAGTCCAGATGTCTTTTTGCGTTGCGGCAAATTTAGAAGCGCCTGCGTGTCTCAAAATGGGAACCGCAGAAGCGATCCGGTGCCGTGCCGATCATTGGGCTTTCGCCGCCGCCCGTACCCATCGAACGATCCCAACATGATTCGCGGGTCGGGACGCTGTCCAATCACTTAATTTCGGCCAGCATTTCCTTCAAAAATCCCAACCCCCACGCAAGATGCATCGTCATGGCCGGAACACCGCTCAACATCGCGCACCGGTCGCGCTCGCGAACACCGATCATCGCACCGGCGCCCACGCACAGGATCGCCCAAACCAGCAACGGCAACGCGAACACCGTGCTGACCGGGGTGGCCACCGAGAGCAATACCGCCGCTGGCACCATTAGGGGCAGCGTCTGCCGCAGTTTGGGACGGCTTCGGTGCAGCCGCAGCGTCCGGCTCCGGCCTTCGCCATACCGCCAATATTGCCGCCACAGCGCGCCGATCGACGATCGGGGATGATAGGTCACCGCCAGCATGGGCTCTAGCCAGATCCGCGCGCCGGCAGCGATCAGCCGCTTGTCGAGTTCGGCATCCTCGTTCGCCGCCATGTCCGTCCGGTATCCCCCCACCGCACGAAACGACGTCAGATCCATCAACGCATGGTGGCCATGATCGACAAAACCGCCGGTGCCGATATGCCGATGCGGAGAACCGCCGGTGCCGAGTCTCGAATTCTGCGCCGTCGCGGCTGCAATCTGGAAACAGCGCGTGCCACGACTGACCATCGGCACCACGACCGAAGTCGCATCCCGCGCTTCGGCCGTCTCGACCAGGCGGCGTGCATAGCCGGCCGGGTAATCGCAATGCGCGTCGATCCGCACAAGCCAGCGTACGCCGTCGCCGTGGCGTTCCACGGCGAGATTGATACCCGCAGACTGAAGTCGCGCCGCATTGTCGAGCAACACGAGCCGGTGATGCTGCTGCGCCGCGAGCTGCGCGACGATCTCGCGGCTGCCGTCGTCGCTGCCACCGTCCGCGACGACGATCGTCGCGTCGGTTTCGGCCAATTGCTGGGCGAGCAGCCCCGGCAGCGTCATAGCCTCGTTCAGGCACGGAATGACGATCAGCATGCTCATGCGCCGATGATCGCTTCCAAGAGCGCCGAGCAGTCACCGCGATCGGCGATCAGGTCGGGATCCGGAATGTCGTCTACCCCCGCGCGCAACGACGCGTAGCCGGGCTGGTCGAGCGTCTCGAACAACGTGGACAGCTGCCCTGCCATGGGTGCGGTGTCGTCCAGCAGGACGCCCGCACCATGCCGCTCGAGCCAATGCCCCGTCTCGACGTCTGCCAGCGCGATCGGGACGGTACCGAAGCATGCCGCCTCGTACAGTTTGTTGGGGAGCAGCCAGCGGGAGTTCAGCCCCTCCTCGAAATAGTCGATGCCCCAGGCGAAATGGCATTGCGCATAGAGGTTCGGCAAATCGTCCGCTGTGTAGGGCCCGATATAGCGGCAGTGCGGGGCCGCAGCGACCATCGCCTCGAAGTCGTCGAAAATCGCGGGACTGGGTCGTCCCGCGATCAATATCCGCACGCGCCCGTCAGATTTCGCCGCCAACGCGCTCAGTTCCGCGAAGCTTCGGCGACAGCGCAGATTTCCTAGCCATCCGATCGTCCACGGTGGACCGGGCGGCGGATCGCATCGCGCTGGCAGGGCCGTGTGCAGGAGCAGAAGCTTGTTCTCGACCAGCAAGGTGGGTGCGCGCAGCGTGGGTCGCTTCGCGAAATGGTCCCGGAGAAAAGCGGGCGACGACACGATCAGCAGGTCGATGGCACCGAGCAAGGAGGCCTCGATCCGCTGGATGGCGCGCGCCGCCAGCGATCCCCCGAGCAACGTCCGGTGGATATCGAGACATTCATACACCAGTCGGGCGCCGCCGTGGGTCCGTTGCGCGCGACGCGCGAGCAGGAGCGATTCCAGATTGCGTCCGATGATGACATCCGCCCCCGCGCTCGCCGCCAACATCTTTGAGGGCCGCACCAGGTTGGCGATCACCTTCATCGCACGCTGCTTGAGCGCGTTGTCCCGGGTGCGCCCGAGATCCACCACGGCCGCGCCCGCCACCTCGGTCGGCACCCGATCGTCGCGTCGAAACCCGGCCACGACCACGTCACTCCCCGCGGCCCGCAGCATGGCTACTCTGCGATTCACCGCGGGATCGTTGATGTCGTGAACGAAATATACGATTTGCGGACGATGCATCCCTGTCTTTATCCTTGTTTCCGTTGTGCGGTGCAACGTTCGGCGCGTTCGCCGGGCGGAACTGGAACGTCCCTTGGGAAAGCGCTCTTCGAAAGGGACGTCCGGCGATGATCCGTTCAGACGCCTCTGTCTGCGTCATCATCGCAGCCTATAATGCTGCCGCGACCATCGGCCGCGCGATCGATTCCGCGCTAGCCGAACCGGAGGTGTGCGAAGTCCGCGTGATCGACGATGCCTCGACCGATGGCACGGACGTCGCGGCATCGGCGCATGACGACGGCACCGGCCGACTGTCGGTTCGCACCCTGCCCGCCAATGCGGGCCCAAGCGGTGCGCGCAACTTCGCGATCGCCGCCAGCGACGCGGCCTTCATCGCCATCCTCGACGCCGATGATTTTTTCTTGCCCGGACGCTTCGCCGCACTGTTCGCAACTTCGGATTGGGACCTGGTCGCCGACAATATCGTGTTCGTCCGCGACCCAGGCACCGTACGGCGTGCGTGCGTCGAGATCGGCCGCCACCATATCGAACCTCGCCGGCTGACCGCGGTCGGCTTCGTCGAGGGATCGATATCGCAACGCGGCCGCTACAAACACGAATATGGGTTTCTCAAACCTGTCATGTCACGTGCCTTTCTGGACCGTCATGGCCTGCGGTATGCCGAGCAGATGCGATTGTCGGAGGATTACCACTTGTACGTCCGCGCCCTGATCGCGGGCGCGCGTTTCCGCCTTTCCGCCGGCTGCCATTATGTTGCCGTGGAGCACGCGCATTCGCTGAGCAGCGCGCATGGCGAGCGCGATCTCGAGGCGGTAGAGCAAGCAATCGTCGAGCTTCTGGCGTTATCGGCTAACGATGCCGATCTTCATGCCACGCTGCGACGACATCTCGACCAGGTTGCACGCAAGCGACGTCACCGCGCATTCCTGTCGCAGAAAAGATCGCTGGGCGTCGTTCGGGCCGTCGCTCGGCACGCTGAACATCCCGGACGGCTGCTGGCGACACTCACGGATATCGCGAGAGACAAATGGGACGGTGCCATGACCAAGTTGACGCCTCGCCGGGCCACCGTCGACGAGCCGCGATTCCTGATATAGTCGACGCTACCCCATCAGCCGTCGCAAATGGCCGGCCAGCCAGTCGATCACCCGCGGCCGGCTCGACCGTTCGATCTTCCACGCGAGTGCCCGCCGCGCGATCGGCCCGGGTGCAAGCCCCGCGGCCAGGAAGATAGCCGCACTGGTCGTTCGCCGTTTCAGCGACATCGGCGCCGCGAACGCCGCCCGTGCACCCGCGAGGCCCAGCGACGCGCGACGATCGCCACGGTAAGGATGCTCATCCGGCGCGAAGCACAACGACGCCAGTCGTTGTTCGAGGTGAATGCCGTCGGCCATGCCCGGCTCCTGTGCGATCGTCACGTTTCGACGATGGCCGTGGTCGCGCAGCGCGGCGTATCGGTGCTCGTCGTGATCGACCCGCCAGCGCGCACGCTTCGCGATGTTCGCGCCGAAGCCGCTATGGTTGCTGTCGTGTCGGCGATAGGCACCGATCGGCTCCTCGATCGCAATAACGCGTCCGTATAGCGGCACGACCGTCGCGAGATACCCGTCCGCGGACCGGTCGAACGCGCGTTCGGGGATCGGCATGACCCGTTCCAGCGCCTCGCGGGAAAAGGCCAGCCCGGTGGTCACCGTCGTGGCGTAGCGGCCGTACGCCGCCAGCGCCGGCGCGACATCCCCGGTCGCCAACGCCACTTCATAAGGCGGGAAGACATCCTCGACCCGCCCCGTGACATCGACGAGGTGAAGCCGCGCCTGCACCTGCGCCACGCCGGGCGACCAGGACGCGACGATCCGCTGGGCCGCGTCGGGATACAGGAAATCGTCCGCGTCGAGGAACAGGATCAGCTGTGCCGAACATCGACCGAAACCCGCATTGACCGCGGCCGACATCCCGCCGTTTTCCGACCGGAAAATACGGATGATCCGGTCGCCATAACCAGCGATGACTTCACGCGACCCGTCGGCGGATGCGTCGTCGACGACGATCACTTCGCACCCGTCGAGCGTCTGCGCCAGCGCCGAATCGATCGCCTGCGGCAGGAACTGGGCGTAGTTGAAGTTGACGATCACGATCGAGAAGCGCGGCAGTGTCATGATCGTTTCCCCAACGCCGGATCAATACAGCTGCAGATCGGGCCGCCCCAGATAGGTCGCGCATGCACCAAGATGCAGCATTCCCCGCACGGTCATTCGCCGCCAGCGCACGGCGGACGGCGCAGTGATCGCCGCGGCGACCAGGCACAGCACCGCCTTGCCCGCCGCCGTCACCAGGAGGATGGGGCGGCCGCCGCCCGCCGCCAGCCGGGTACGCGCGTAGGTCTGGCCGTTGCGGAACGAGCGACGGCACAACCAACCGATCGTCAGCCGCGCAATCGGCACGGGATCGTCGACGATTGCATCAGGCGCATAGGCGATCCGCGCACCGTCGCGCACCGCGCCGGCGAAGAACACGTCGTCCTCGCCGCCCGACCGGCCGAGGTCGAGGTCGAACCGACGCCCGCCGAACGCCGACCGCCGCAACAGGACGTTACAGGTATAGCCCGTCCTGATGTCGTCGGTCTCTGTGAACGGCGGCGTCGTCGAATGAAGGTCGGCACGACTGGCCCAAGCAGGAGCACCCGGTGGATAGAGCGCCCTGGCGGGTCCTAGTACGGCGTCCGCCCCGGTTTCGTCCAGACGTGCGGCCAGCGCCGCCAGCCAGTGAGGAATGGCGCTTTCGTCGTCGTCGATAAAAGCGAGCAGCGGCGCGTCGCCGGCGTCGAGACAAGCGTTGCGCGCGACCGAGATGTTGCGTTGCGGCGCGTGGATGTAGCGATAGTCGATGCCGAGTTCCGCGCCGATCGATACCACCAGCGCGCGGGCGATAGGGGTCTCGTCATTGTCGGCGACGATGACCCGCAGCGAGGTGCCGACCGGGAGTATCTGCGTGGCAAGCGATCGCAACGTGGTCTCCAACGAGGCGCGGCGATAGGTGCAGACGGCGACGTCGATCAACCGACCCTGCGACAACCGTTCGTTCAATCGCCCGCTCCAGTAAGTGTTTTGCAAGGTGCCGCGCCTAGAACCGGTATTGCTGCGCTGCGCCAATACATTATGAGGCGAGGCTTAATCTGGGGTTGATCGAATGCGCAAGGGGATGATTCTGGCGGGCGGGTCGGGGACGCGGCTGTATCCGCTGACCCGGGGCGTCTCGAAGCAGTTGATGCCCGTGTACGATAAGCCGATGATCTATTACCCGCTATCCACGCTGATGCTCGCCGGCATCCGCGATATCCTCATCATCACGACTCCTCACGATCAAGCCGCATTTCAGGCAGTGCTTGGTGATGGGGCGGCATGGGGCCTTTCGATCGACTACGCCGTCCAGCCCAGCCCCGACGGGTTGGCGCAGGCCTTCATCATCGGCGCTGATTTCGTCGGCGCCAATCCTTCGGCGCTCGTGCTCGGCGACAACGTCTTCTACGGGCATGGGCTTACCGATCTGCTGGCCTCGGCCGATGCGCGCACCGCTGGGGCAACCGTGTTCGGCTATTATGTGGCGGACCCGACATCATACGGGGTGGTCTCCTTCGACGCGCAGGGCCGAGCGGAGACCATCGAGGAAAAGCCTGCGAAGCCCAGGTCGAACTATGCGGTTACCGGTCTTTATTTCTACGATGGCAATGCCGTAGACTATGCCCATCGCATCCAGCCGTCCGAGCGCGGCGAACTGGAAATCACCGATCTCAACCGGCTCTATCTCGATGCGGGGTCGCTGAACGTGGAGATCATGGGGCGCGGCTACGCTTGGCTCGACACCGGCACCCATGCCTCGCTCCTCGACGCCGCGCAATATGTGAAGGTGACGGAGGACAGGCAGGGTCTGAAGATCTGCTGCCCCGAGGAAATCGCATGGCGGATGGGCTTTATCGACGGTGCCCAGCTCGAACGCATCGCGGCACCGCTGCGCAAGAGCGGGTATGGCGAGTATCTCCTCGCGATGCTGAATGAAGGAACGCGGGCATGGTGACGTGCATCGAGACCGACCTGCCCGATGTCGTCATCGTCGAACCGCGTGTCTTCGGTGACGATCGAGGGTTCTTCCTCGAAAGCTTTAACGAGGAAGCGTTCGCGGCCGCCGGGTTGCCGACCAGATTCGTCCAGGACAATCACAGCCGGTCCCAGGCCGGGGTGTTGCGCGGCCTGCATTTCCAGAACCCCGAGCCGCAGGGCAAGCTGGTCCGCGTCACCGCCGGTGCGGTCTTCGACGTGGCCGTCGACATCCGTCGCTCCTCGCCGCATTTCGGGCGATGGACGGGTGTGGAACTCTCCGCCGCGAACAAGCGGATGCTGTGGGTGCCGGAAGGCTTCGCGCACGGCTTCCTGTGCCTCGTCGACGGCACCGACTTTCTCTATAAATGCACCAGCGTCTATCGCCCGCAACTCGAGCATTCGATCCGCTGGGACGATCCTGCGATCGGCATCGACTGGCCGCTTAACGGCATGACGCCCAGCCTGTCGGCAAAGGATACTGTCGTGGTACCGCTCTCTGCCGTCGATGTGTTCGCGTGACGGGGATGCGCGCGTGAAGGCGCTTATCACCGGCTCGGACGGCCAGCTCGGGACCGCGTTGCAGGCCGTGGCCCCGACCGGCATCGCCATCGTCGCGCGTGATCGCGCGACGCTCGACCTGACCGATGCCGCGGCGGTACGGGACCTGATCGCCAGCGAGCGCCCGGACGTCATCCTGAACGCCGCCGCGTGGACGGCGGTCGATCGCGCCGAGGCTGAGGAGGCCGCTGCTCATGCGATCAACGCAGACGCGGTCGGCATTCTCGCCGCGGCCGCGCGCGACGTCGGCGCAAAGCTGGTCCATGTTTCGACCGACTTCGTCTTCGACGGCAATGGCGGCATACCCTATTGTCCCGACGCCCCGGCCGCGCCGGTCAGCGCATATGGCCGCACCAAGCTCGCAGGAGAAATCGCGGCAGGTGGTGATGCGCTGATCGTTCGTACCGCCTGGGTCTATGCACCGACCGGCGGCAACTTCGTCCGGACCATGCTTCGGCTGATGAACGAGCGCGATTCGGTCGGAGTCGTCGCCGATCAGGTCGGCACCCCCACCTACGCCCCCGATCTCGCACGCGCGCTCTGGGCGTTGTGGCAGGCGGAGGCGACCGGCATGCTCCATTATACGGACGCCGGCGTGGCGAGCTGGTATGATTTCGCCGTCGCCATCCAGGAGGAGTCGGTCGCGCTGGGCTTGTTGGCCAAGGCGGTGCCGGTGATACCGATCACCACGGCGCAATTCCCCACCCCTGCCCGCCGTCCCTTCTATTCGGTGCTGGACAAGACCCGCACCTGGAATATTCTCGAGAAGCCGGCGCCGCACTGGCGCGTCAACCTGCGAACAATGCTCAAGGAAATTGCAGCTCATGGCTAACCTGCTCGTGACCGGTGGCGCCGGCTTCATCGGCAGCAACTATGCTCGCCAGCGTCGCGCCGAACGGTCCGAAGATGTGATCGTGGTGCTCGATGCGCTGACCTATGCAGGCAATCGCGAGAGCCTGGCCGGTGTGCCGGATATCATTTTTGTCGAGGGTGACATCGGCGACCGCGAGCTGGTCGACAGGCTGTTGTCCGACCACCAGCTCGACACGATCGTCCACTTCGCAGCGGAAAGCCATGTCGACCGATCGATCAGCGGTCCCGAGGCGTTCGTTCAGACCAATGTGGTCGGCACCCATGTCCTGCTGCAGGCCGCCCGAGCTGCGTGGCTGACCGGCGCGAAAAGGCCGCATCGTTTCCATCACGTGTCGACCGACGAGGTCTATGGCACGCTCGAACACGACGACCCCGCCTTTACCGAGGAAACGCCGTACCGGCCCAATTCGCCCTACTCCGCCAGCAAGGCCGGCTCCGATCACCTCGTCCGCGCCTATCACCATACCTACGGGCTCGAGACGACGATCAGCAATTGCTCGAACAATTACGGGCCATACCAGTTTCCCGAGAAGCTGATCCCGCTGTTCACCCTCAACGCCCTCGCGGGCCGGCCCCTGCCCGTCTACGGAGACGGGATGAACGTCCGCGACTGGCTGCATGTCGAGGATCACTGCCACGGCATCTCGCTCGTGGTGGACAAGGGGCGTCCGGGCGAAGTTTATAATATCGGCGGTGGTCAGGAACTGCCCAATTTGCGCGTGATCGAGGAGATTTGCCGCGGCGTCGACGCAGCGTTCGCCGCCGACGTGTCGCTTGCAGGCCGGTTCCCGGATGCCGCCGCCGCGCGGGGTGCAGCGACCAGGGATCTCATCAGCTACGTGACGGACCGCCCCGGCCACGACCGCCGCTACGCCATCGACGAGACCAAGATCCGCAGCGAACTCGGTTATGCGCCGCAACGCGATTTCTCGACCGGTTTCGCCGAGACACTCGCCTGGTTCCTCGGCAACGAGGGCTGGTGGCGGCCGCTTCTCGATCACGCGTCGATCAGCCGCTGAGCGAGCAGGGCGACGCCATGCTGCCTCCGACCGACGTTGCGGAACCCTCACCGTCCCCCGCCTCGGGGCCGATGAGCGTCGCGGTCATCATCGTGAACTGGAACGGCTGGCAACTCAGCCTGGATTGCCTAGCGTCGCTTCGCCGCAGTGAAGGTATCGATTGGCATCTATATCTGGTCGACAACGCGTCGACCGATGCTTCCGCCGATCATCTGCGGGCGCTCGGCGACGATGTGACGGTGCTGTTTTCCGACGTGAATGGCGGCTGGACCGGGGGCAACAACCTCGCCATCCGCCGCGCGCTGGATGACGGCTTCGACAATATCTTCATTCTCAACAACGACGCACAGGTCCTGCCCGAGACCATGAACGAGCTGTTGCGCACCAGCCTGGCGCACGGCGGCGACCCGATATTGGGTCCGCTCCACCTTTCCGGCGACGGTGGAACGCCGGAATTCGTCGGCGCAACCGTCAATAGCGGAACCGGGCTGGCCGACATCACCAATATCGATAATGTACGGCTCGACGACCTGCCCCCTTTGTACGCGACCGCTTTCATCAAGGGTGCGGGCATCTTCGCCAACCGACGGCACTTCAAGACGCTTGGTCTTTTCGACGACGCGTATTTCCTGAACTATGACGATACCGACTGGGCGTTTCGCGCCCGCAAGGCCGGTTATCCCCTCATCATGGTCCGGTCCGCACACATCATCCATGACGGCTCCGGGTCGATCGGCGGAGGCTATTCGCCGCTGAACGTCTATTTTCTCGCTCGCAACCAGCTTCTGTTCGCGGAACGCCATTGCCGGCTGGCGCAGCGCCCGCGACAGATCATCGAATTCATTCGGCAGGGCAACCGGCTCACGCCTGCCAGAAGCCAGATCACGCGTCTGTTCGCCTTGCTGTTCGGGCGTTCGCGGCTGGCGTTGGCATGGCGGGCGGGCGTTCGCGATTATCTGTTGCGGCGGTTCGGCGACTGTCCGCCGAGCGTCCGTCGGTTGAGTGTTTCCAATGACGTCGCCTGAGCCGGTACTGCTGTATCTGTGCTATGGCCGGCAGGAAATCTACGACCAGGCGATCTACTCGATATTATCGCTGATGCGCGTCGCGGGCGACCCACCGCTGGGCTGCCGGATTGTCGTCTATTGCGATCGCCCTTCGACATTCGCCGGGTTGCCGGTCGACGTGGTGCATATCGAAGATGCGACGCTCGAGCGCTGGTTGGATGGTGGGGACTACGTGCATCGGCGCAAGACGTGCGCGATCATCGACGCACTCGACCGGTTTGGCGGTAAAGTGGTTTTCATCGATACCGACACGTATTTCACGCGCCCCCCCGCGAGCCTTTTTCACCGCGTGGGCCGGGGTCGGGCGTGTTTCCATATCCGCGAGGGCTGTATCCGATCCACGGCGACGATGCCGGACCGCGCGCTGGTCAAGCAATTGGAGCAAGGCGACTATCGGCTCTCGTCCGGCGCGCCGGTGATCGTGGAAGCCGACACACCGATGTGGAACACGGGCATAGTCGCCATCGACGCCACCGATATCGGGCTTGTTCGTGAGGCCCTGTCGCTCAGCGACGCCATCTGGGCGGGCGCCGATCCGACAGGAATGGACGGCAAGAAAATTCATCACGGCGAACAGTTTGCGATGGGATATGCGTTTCGCCATTGCGCGCTGAGCGAGGCGGCGGACCTGGTGTATCATTACTGGCCCTACCCGACGAAAGCCGAGTTTGCCGGTCGGCTGCCGACGCTGGTCCGGGCAGGTCTTGCCGACCGCTCGCCGGCAACGCTCGACATGCTCTATGCCCAACGCCCGCGCGAGCGCGGGTTTCTGGCATTGAAGGACACGGTGAAGATGCAGGTTCGGCGGACCGGCCAGCTGCTCGGGGTGCCCCTGCCGGGTGTCCGACGGAGTGTCGCATGAGGAACTCCGGTTATGCCCCCCCCGACGACGTGCCCGCCGCCGAATGCGCCAAGCGCCGTACGAACCTCAACAGCAATGGACGGAGCGTGATCATCGGCCCAGGGCTGCGTTGCGTGGTCGTCAAGGCAGCAACGCTGCTGGGAATGGACGCCGCCAAGGTCGATCGTAACCTCCCCACGAAATCACGGTGGTTGAAGCGGCCGTGTGGCCTTGCCCGTGAAACCTGCCTGTTCGTGACCGTCGCTACCGGAGGATGCGTTCCCGAGCATGCGCTCGTCCATGCGCGCGCGTGGCAAGCATCGGGCATGTCGGTCATTCTGATCGTCGCCTCGGATCATCTTGCGGCGATCAAAGAAGATGACCTGCAATTCGCCGATGGCATCCTGCTGCGTGAAAACCGAGGATATGACTTTGGTGCCTGGGCCGATGCCATCAGACAGTTGGGGAAGTCGATCGCCAGTCTCGACCTGCTCGTGATCGCCAACGACAGCGTCTTCGGACCGTTCTTTGGCCTCGACGGCGTCCTGGCCGATGTGCGGGCAGTCGACGGCGACGTGGTCGGATTGACCGAAAGCCACGAACGTACCCACCATTTCCAAAGTTTCGTCTTGTTCTTCAAGTCGCGGGCACTGCGATCCGAAGCGTTTCGCCTCTTTTGGAGAAGCGTCCGGCAGGGTGATCGTGAATGGGTGATCGGCTGTTACGAAATCCGCCTTCGTGATCGGCTGTCGGCGGCAGGACTATCGACGGCCGTATTGTACGACACAAACCAAACGGATCATCGAAACCCGACGCTTGGGCGCTGGCGGGAGTTGGTCGATCGCGGTTTTCCGTATGTAAAAATCTCCCTGTTGAGGGACAACGCCTATAATGTGGACCTTCGCGGCTGGGACGAGGCCGTCCGAACCACGGGGTATGATATTTCGATCATCGAGCGGTATTTCGATCGGCGCAGTCTTCGTATCGCCTTGGGGGATCAGGCCTAGATGCCGACGACATCCATCTTGATGCCGACCTGGAATGGCGCGTCCTTCATCCGTGAACAGGTTGCATCAATCTTGGGGCAGAGCGACCCCGATTTCGAACTGCTCGTGATGGACGATGGGTCGTCCGACGACACGGTCGCTATTATCGAAGAACTGGTCGGCACGGATGCCCGGCTTCGCCTGCTGCCGTCATCGGGTAATCGCGGTCAGCGCCGACGGCTCGTCGAACTTCTCAGCCAGGCATTGGGGACGTTCATCGCCATCGCCGATCAGGACGATATATGGGCGTCGGATAGGAACGAACGGCTGCTGGCCGGCATCGGCAGCCTGCCGCTGGCATTCGGCCGATCGGATATCATTGACGGTGCCGGCGGGGAGCAGGGCCGATCGCTTCTGGAGGCATTCCGGATCGACGCCAAAACGCAAGGACGGCTCCGCTCACTCTTCTATCCGCTCGTCTCTGCGCACGCGGCCCTTATCCGCCGTGATTGGCTGGACGTCGGCGCGTTCTACGGATCGCGGCCGTTCGACTGGCTGATCGCGCTGGAGGCGCAATTTTCATCGGGCCTCGTTTATATCGACGATGCGATCGTGTACCACCGCATCCACGGAAACAATCAGAGCAACGGGAGCGTCGCACGAGAGAAAGCGAACAGGCGTTTTTCCCGGTCTCGTCTCCGCCTGAGCACCGGATTCGTCGCAAGCGACCGTATCCTGTTCTATCAAACGGTCGAATTTCTAAGTCGGTCGGTCGTCTTGAAACCCGATGTGCGCCGGGTCATGAGCAATGTGGTCGAGGCCTGTTTCTACGCATGGTATTATCATCTCGACTATACCCTGAACCGAGGCCGCAAGCTGGAACGTGACTTGCACGTGTTGTTGGCACCCTTCGCCGAATCGGACGATGATCTTGCCATGTTCGACAAGACGATCCGGTCGCTCACCAGATCGCAATATGGGCCAACCAACCTGGTCGAATCATATCGGCGTTATACCGACTGGTATTGGTAGCCACATCGGCTGGCCGTTCGGCGGCAGATTTGGATCCCGCGGGCGGTGCGAACATCGAACTTGCCACCGTGACCTAGCCCGTGCGCAAGCGATTACGCACAAAGAGCAGTTCGGCGAATAGCGGGTGCTTTCGGTGGCGAACGGCCAGCAGCCAAAGCGCGATCCCGGCGGCCACCGACGTCACGACCAGCGCGAATGGCGTCTGATAGGACCAGCCGCCGAGGACCATCAAGAGCAGTGCGGGCGAAACCGCGACCGCCGTCAATCCCAGACTTTCGCGAAAGATGGTTTCGATCTCGCCCGCCCGCGTCCCGACCAGTCTATCCATGTGTGGTCGGTAGAGAAAATATCCGATCAACGCCTCTGCAACGCGACTTGCCGCCGCCCCTGCAATGCCGAAAAAACACCCGCCGATGAAGAGCGCCACACCGCAAACTGCCCGGATCAGCTCGAAGCGGGTCTGCAACGCCGTCTGATGACGCAGGACGAAGACCTCCCAGTTCATGCCGAAGCCCAACGCCACGAATTGCGCGAGCATCAGGATGCTCAGCGGCGCGGCGGCAGCATCCCATTTGCCGCCGTAGATCGAATGGATGAGCGGACGGGAAAGAATGGCGATCCCGATCATCATCGGCCAGATTGCCGCGGTAATCATTCGCATGCTCGCCATAAACGAGGCGTGGAAGCTGCCGTGCTCGCGCAGGTCTTGTGCCATGCGAACGAAGACGACGCTGGTAGCCTGGCCGTAAACGCTGGTGAACACCATCCCGGCGAGATTGGATGCCCGCGAATAGAGGCCGAGCGCGGAAAGCCCCAGTATACGCCCGAGACTGAGGTCGGAGATACGCTGCGCCAACTGGGCGACGCCGCTGATCGACATGATCTGGAGACCATAGACGAACGCCGGTCGCAGTCCCCTTCTTGTCGGAATGAAGACCGTGTCCTGGTACCGCCGGATATTGAAATAAGTCACCGAGAACAGGGAGCCGGCCGCCGGGCCGACGGCTAGTCCCACGGCACCCAAACCGTAAGCTACCGCGCAGACCGCGGCGATGCTCGTGATGACGTTTCGAATCACGGCCACTTTCGACAGCGTCGCAAAGTCCATCTCCCTTTGATAAAGAGATGCAGGAATAAATTCGAATATAGCGATCAGCGGAGATACGACGCTTATCGCCAGCACGATGGATATCTCACGCTGTGCACCGGCCATCCACTCGACTAACGACGCAATCAATATTGCCGTACAGAATATGATGATTTCACACGCATTCAACGTAAACAGCGATGACAGTTGCTGGCGGCTGAGTTGCTCTTCTCTCACGAGGTAGCTGCCGAGGTTCAGCGAGGTGAATACGCCGATGAAACCCATCGCCGCCATCGCAAAAGCGAACACGCCGAATTCGTGGGGATCGAGCATCCGCGCGATCGCGACCGACGAGAGGAAACCGACGAAGAGGTTCGCCCCTTGACTGCCGTACGACCAGATCAAGGACTTCCGCATCGACATTCAGTTTGACCTCTTGAACACGCGCTCTCATCCGAGGACGAGCGGCGCCGGCGACGACCGTGTAGCAGTTATTTGTGAACGCGAGCTTGGCATCGGGGCTGCCACGGACAAGATTGCGGCGGATGCGCTCAGGGTAAGCGCCGCGGTTGACGCGGGCCGATCCGCGCAATCAGCCGATCCGGCTATTCGCGAAAGCAGAATATGTTGAGCTGGAGGTCGAACCCGTGAGGCACCTTGTCGACAAAGGGAAGCGCGGGGCCGTGGGCACCATTGATCGCGTACCGGAACCCCTTGGCCGCGACCAGTTCGAGCAACTGCCCCAAAAGCTGTGGCTTGCCGGGCGTGCTGTGATATTCGAAGAAAAGATGTCGGACATGATCCAGGCAATCGACGATATCGAACAACACCGCGTTCTCCGCGCCTTCGATGTCGATCTTCAGGAAATCGACCGGACGTTTCAAGATTGCGTCTTTCAACCGCTCCGCTCGAACGAGAACGGTCGACCCCTTGCTCAGGAAATCCATTTCCGTCGATCCGGCAAGCGACCCTTCCTTGAAGAAGGTCAGCGTGGTGTCTTCCGTCCACGCCGCGGCTTCGTGAAGCTCCACGCCCGGCAAATGGCCGACATTCTCGCAAAGGAGCTGGAAGATTTCCCGATCCGGCTCGTACGCCACGATCGTCGCTTCAGGGTATAGTTCCTTGAAGAACAACACGCTCAATCCGATGTTCGCACCGGCGTCGATGATGTGCGGTGCGGCGTTGTCCGCCTTGAACTGATAGACCTCGTCCTTGAATATCTCGATGACGGAGTGCAAAAACCCGAACGAGTCCGAATAGCGGACCGTCCTCCCGCAAACCATGCTTTGGCCTGCCGTGAAATGCGGGACGCGTCGGGTAGCCCAATAATCCCGCGGGCGCATGATCCCATCGAGGGGCGAGATACGACGGCGCGCGGCATTGCGAACACGCCGTACTTGAAAACCCAGTCCCATCCATCACCCCTCATTAAGAGCGATGCTATATCACAGTGATTCCTGCCGGAAAGTGACGTGTTGTCCGCATCACCAATTGAATTGCCAGAATGACCCGATACCGAGGCCAAGGCGATCCGACCCGTATTGCCGGTCATCGTACCAAACCACGTGCGGGCAATCGTGCAGGTCGGCGCGATCGGGAAAAGGCAGCGCCATCGTCATTGGGTCAGTGGCCCCATTTTTCAACCAAGACGGATCGCCCTCCCCGCGGCATTAAGGCGGCCGGACGGTGATAGCAGCATGGGCGACGGATCGATGAGGGACGGTATTTCAATCGACGCCGACGGCGCGCAGCCTCCGTCGCCGGCGTCGGCGCGCGTGTTGTTGTTCTACGATGGTTATGAACTGAAGGCACGCGAGCGGCTGGGCCCGCGCCTCTTCCACCGCGCCCGATGTGCCACGCGCGCCGTGTGGCGCCTCGCTCGCGGGAAGCAGGTGAACACCGGCTTCTACGTGGCCTTCGTCGCGCTGGTCGACGGGTTGCGCCGACTGGGCTGCGACGTGCGCATCAACGACTTCGGTACGGCGCGGGCCGATCCGCTGTATCCCATCGGTATCGCCGGCTACCCGAGCGTGCTCGACGAGGTCGACCTGCCCAATCCGGTCATCTTCGGGCCGGGCGATCCAGGCTATCCCGATACCGCGGGTGAATGGGCGCGGCAGCCAAAGGTGAAAGCGGTTCTCCAGCCGTCGCCGTGGTTCGTCGATTATTACCGGGATTATGGCAGCGACAAGATGCTGTGCTGCCCCGTCGGTATCGATCTGGCTACGCTGAAAGACACGCGCGGGATGACGAAGACCGTCGACGTCGTCATCTATGACAAGATCCGCTGGTATCGCGGCACCCTGGTTCCCGCGGTCAGGGACCGGCTGGTGGCCGCGTTGGAAAAACAGGGTCGCAGTTACGAGATCCTGGAATATGGTAAGCATACCCAGCAGATGTATTTCGCCGCACTTCGCCGCGCCCGGTCGATGGCGTTTCTGTGCGAGCACGAAACGCAGGGCCTGGCATGTGAGGAAGCGATGGGGATGAACGTCCCGGTGTTCGCCTGGGAGGAGGGTAAACTGGTCGACCCTCGGCAGCTGCCGTTCGCCAGCGACGATCTCGTCGTCAGCAGCGTTCCGTATTTCGACGATCGATGCGGCGTGACGTTCACATTAGCCGATCTCGAGCAACGGTTCGACCATTTCTGGCGTCGCGTTGCCGATTTCGAGCCGCGGCCCTATGTCGCCGAACGACTGTCGCCTGAACAAACCGCGCTGGTATATTTGAACGAATATAACGGCTTGATGCCAAAGGCTCGCGCGTTGTGACGCCCGAGGCGGTGCGGTATAACACCTGCCCGATCGCGCGGCGCGAGCAGACCCGCAGGCCATCCACGGCGACCGCGAGAAACAGTCGATTGATGATGCCGCGATAACCGTCGATAGGACATTCGCCGACAACAGCGATCCAAGGAATATCGTGCCCGGACCCGACGACAGCAGGCAGGTGGTTCGGACGATGCCGCGGTATATCGCGATCGATGGCTTGCGTGCGTGGCTGGCGTGGATCGTCGTCGCCACGCATATCGTGCAGCAGGCGTTGCCGGATGCGGGTGGTGCCGACTGGGTGCGGATGGACCTTGGCGGTGAAGCGGTCAGCACGTTCATCATCATCAGCGGCTTCGTCATTTCCCATCTGCTGATCGAACGACCTACCCGTTATTTGCCCTATATCGTCCCCCGCTTCATGCGGCTTTTCCCGGCATTCTCCGTCTGTTGTCTGATCGGCGGACTGGCCTACGCGGCCAGTGCCCGCTGGTCCGATCCCACTTGGTTCGAGATGAATCATGCCGCGCTGTTCGACGAAACGGTCGAATATTTGCCCCAGCACATCATCGCTCATCTAACCATGCTGCACGGCGTACTGCCGAATACCGTCTTGCCGCTGTCGGAATATGTTTTTTCGCCGCCCGGATGGAGCGTGTCGCTGGAATGGCAATTCTATCTCGTCGCTCCGTTGGTCATCCGCATGTGCCGACATCGACGGGGCGCAACGATCTTGGTCGTTGCGGTGGCACTCCTGTCGCTATGGTATCACGAAGCGCTCAAACCCCTGTGGGATCGGCCGAGCATGCTGGCCGGTTCGGCGAAGTTCTTCCTCATCGGGATCGCGAGTCGCTTTGCCGCACCGGCACTGGCCGGCTCGGTCTCGTATATCGCCGCGGTCGGCCTTGGGCTCGGCTTTTCGCTGTTATGGATCGGCTCGCCCGCCATCGCGCTCTGGATCGTCGTCTACAGCTTCATGATGCGGCACGAGACGCCGAGTGGCGCAACCGACCGCATCTATACGGGCGTCATGCGAGCGGCGCTGGAGAGCAGGGCTGCCCAGTTCCTCGCCGATCGGTCATATTCGACGTATCTCCTGCACTGGTCCGTCATCATGGTGATCGGCCTTTTCGCCACCAGATGGGGGGTCGATGCAAGCTGGAGTCTGCTGGCGTGGATGACCGCCGCGATCCCGCTGACGCTGGTGCTCCAGGAGCCGATCTACCGCTATGTCGAACTGCCTGGACGATCGCTCGGCAGGAAATGGGCGCGGCGATTGGGTGGTGCCCCCGTGAAGGAAATACCAAAGAAGATCATCACGGCCCAGTCTACATGACAGCGTGACCGCTCGACGCGTGGTGTCAGCGGGACATCAGGACGGGGGTCGTATGATTCAGCCAGCGCAGCAGCGGCCTCTCGATCCACCGGTGCGTGGCAAAACCCGCGCATAGCGATACGCCGACGCTCACCAGAACGAACGAAACGAACTGCATCGGCCCCGAAAGCCCGAGCGTGCGCCACCAAATGCCGCAAAGATCGATGATCGGTGCATGGACCAGATACAGCGAAAAACTTGCATCGCCGAGCCATTTCATCAACCGCCATGACGGCAGCCGACCGCTGTCTTCCACGCCGAGCGCGCCCACGACGATGGCGACCGCGGCGACGCCGATATAACGTAAGTGCGGCACGAGAAACAGGTCGCTCGACAGAAGCGCGACGATACCGATCGGCAGGAAGAGCGCCATCCGACTGAAATCGAATACCGATATAGCCCAGCCAACCAGCAGCCCCGCCGCGAATTCCAGCAGCAGCGGACTGGTGTACACTTGCCACAGCGCGTTGTTCATGGGGAAGAGGTGGCCGAGCAGGACGAGCAGCGGTAGCACCAGCCAGACGAGGAGCAGCGGCCGCCGGATAAGCAAAGCGAGTCCGAACAGCACGTAGAAAAAGACCTCGAACTGCAAGGTCCAGCCCGGGACGAGCAGCGGCCAGATTTTGCCTTGGAACGAGGGATTGAAAAAAGGGATGAAGGCGATCGAGCGAACGAGGTTCAGCCGTGAGAAGCCGTCGCCGGTTCGCAGGCAATGCAGCGCCACCGCCAGCACCGTCATCAGCCAATAGAGCGGAGCGATTCTCGCGAACCGACGGGCATAGAAACGCCCGATTGTCTCGTCACGCGCGGCGACATACATCACGAAGCCGCTGATCACGAAAAAGATGTCTACGCCGTGCGCACCTGCGCCGAACCATTCCAGCGGATTGAACAGCCAGGACTCTTTGTCTCTCGCATGGAAAAGAACGACGAGCATGGCCGCCGCCCCCCTCAAATACTGGATCGACAGCCAGGTATGACCCGGCATCAGCTGTCGAACGCCATCAGCCCGTCTTTGTAGAGTGTTAATTGCTTGCGCCAACACGCCCCCGTAACCGCATTTCAAGCAATGCCGCTCGTCTAATCCCAAGCGCTTCTGTCAACGTCGGATAGACGGTCTGTGATAAGAAACCAGCCTTCTCGAACGATTTTATCATCAGGCCGCTGCGCCGATACCGCGTGTGATGCTGAGCGCGCAGGTCACCGGCGGCACCCCTGTTGCCTACCGCCAATCATTTCGAGCGTGGCGACCATGTCGTCGATGAACAGGATCAGCGTGCAGCTGTCCCAAAATGGATCAGGAATGGACGTATCGTAACCTATTGCTAAGAATCAGAGAAATGGGTTAGCGATGCTGTCAATCATTCGTAAGGGGGGAAACGTCGTGAACGCCAAGACGATCGCTTTGATTGCTACCGTGACTGCTGCGGGATTCGTTCCTGCGATTGCAGGCGCGCAGACTTTCTACACCGGCGACGCCAGCCGTACCCAATTCGCCACGGCGACATTGGGTGGCGCGATCACGACCGAGGGGTTCGAAGGGATCACAACGCCCACGAGCAACGGCATCGGCAATGTGCCTGAGGGCACCACGTTTTCTCGTAATGGCCTGTCGATCACCGGCAGCTTCAGCAACCTGAACGTGCTCGATAACACCTATGTCAACGGGGGCAACCAGATCAAGAACCGGTTCGGTGCTGCTACGGGCTCGGTCTTGGACGATAACTTCGGAAATTTGACGTTCACCTTCGCTGCGCCGGTCAACTCGTTCGCACTCGACCTGTCCACGATCGCACGTGGATTCGTGGGAGCTTCTAGCGGTGCGTTTGTCCTGACGATAAATGGCATATCGAACACCTATAATTATTCAGGCACCACGGGCTTCGGCTTCCTCGGCTACACGTCGCCGACGCTGTTCAGTTCGGCGACCATCACGACATCCAAGACGTTCGACAGCGAACTAGACAATGTGCAGTTCGGCACGATTGCCAGTTCCATTGCCGCCGCCACGCCCGAACCCGGCACGTGGCTGATGATGATAGTCGGCTTCGGTTTGGCGGGCTTCGCGCTTCGGTCGGCGAAGCGCCGGTCGGACGTGAAATTCACCGCGGGCATCAACGGCATCGCTTCAGGCTCCATCGCCTAACGGACCCTTTCCGGTTTGGCGTTGTGAAAGGCCGGCGGTTCCCCAAGGAGCGGCCGGCCTTTCTGCGTCCGGGCAAAGATGGCGAATGGCACCATGGCGTTCGGTCGCTAGAATGCAATGTGCTAGCATTCGTGGCTGGAGACTCGCCCGGCCCCGGGACAATCGAATTGCACGATCAGGTGCCAGCACAACGTGCGCAATGCGTACTTAGATTGATCGTAAGCGTCATTTCCATTGCAATGAAAGAGAGAACATGGCGACAAGTGCGATCGTGCGGCTGAAAAGTGCAGTAAAGGAAAGTCTGATCCGCAACGGCGGCGAACGTCTGGTTGTTTTGTTTTGGAAACTTCGTGGAAAGGATGTGAGCTATTTAGCGTCGGGAACGAGAGCGGAAAGGTTCAAACAGATCTACAGGGACGGCGTTTGGATCATACACGACAGCGACGCTCCGCTATCCGGCCTGGGATCTTCGCTAAGCGCAACCGAAGCGCTTCGCTCGTCCTTGCCTGTGCTGCTTTCGGACTTGGACGTGAGGACGCTCGTCGACGTTGGCTGTGGCGACTTTACGTGGATGTCGCATACATCTCTTGCGCTTGATCGTTACACTGGCATCGATATTGTCCCAGAGGTAATCGAAGCCAATAAGATCAGTCACGCCAGCGCGAACCGCTCTTTCATTGTCATGGACGTTTGCGAAACGATACCGCCCATGGCCGACGCCATACTATGTCGAGAAGTCCTCTTCCACCTGTCATTCAAGGACGCCGATCGCGCGCTCAGGAACATCCGTCAATCCGGAGCAGTATTTCTTCTGGCAAGCTCGGATCCGAAGATTGCCCGCAATACCGATATTCCATCCGGCGATTTTCGTGATATTAATTTAAGTATCGCGCCTTACAGCCTCGGCCAACCGATCCAGTCAATTCCCGAAACTGGTGGCCCCAATCGAAATCGGCTACTTGCAGTTTGGCGTTTAGCCGAAATTATCTGACGCCAATCCCTAATTCGTGTTCCAAAATATAGATGCCTGAAGCGATCAGACTCACCAGCTGGGCGCCCACATCAACGTGGCTACGCGACGCTGATTGCGAGGCAAAGACGGCATCCTGCTCGGTAGTGGCGGCTCGAAGGCGGGGTTTCGGCTAGCGCAGCCGGAAAACACCGTCGCCGAACGTGGCTATACCGTCGCGGCCTGCCGTGCGTGGAAGATCAGGCGATTGATATTGTAGACGAGATTGGCGGTAAGCATCCGGTGAGGACCACGACATACGGTTGGCCGATCGTCCGTCATCAATGGGTTAAACGATCTTCCAGGT